>DASYYZ010000098.1:0-127531 GCA_035946735.1 Terriglobia bacterium | reverse complement strand
CCGCCGTCGGAGATCACAGGAATTCCGGCGCTGCGGGCCGCGCGCGCGCAATCGGCAATAGCGGTGATCTGCGGGACTCCTGCGCCGGTCACTACGCGCGTGGTGCAGATGGAGCCCGGTCCGATACCTACCTTGATGGCGTCAAGATCAAGCTTCACCAGATCGCACGCGCCTTCAAACGTAGCGACGTTGCCGGCCACCAGTTCCACGCCCGGCAGCTCGTTTCGAAGCCTGCGCACGGCATCCATCACGCGCTGGGAGTGACCGTGGGCGGTGTCGACCACCAGCACGTCCGCTTGGGACTTTACGAGCTCCTGGGCGCGCTCGAAGTAATCACCGGTGACGCCCACGGCGGCCCCCACTCGCAGGCGCCCGCGCTCGTCCTTGGCAGCGCTTGGGTAATTGATCTTCTTCTGGATGTCCTTGACCGTGATCAGGCCCTTGAGATTGTACGCGTCGTCCACGATCAGGAGTTTTTCCACTCGGTGCTGGTGCAGGATGCGCTCCGCTTCCTCGAGCGTGGTACCCACCGGCACTGTGATGAGATTGTCCTTCGTCATCACCTCGGACACGCGCAGGTCCGAACTGGGGACAAAGCGCAGATCGCGGTTGGTGAGAATGCCCACCAGCCTGCCGTCGCTCGAGGTGACCGGCACACCGGAGATCTTGTAGTGCCGCATGATCTCCAGGGCGTCGGCGATCAGGCTCTCCGGACGCACGGTGACCGGATCCACAATCATGCCGCTCTCCGAGCGCTTGACCTTGTCAATCTCGGCCGCCTGCCGCTCGATCGACATGGTGCGATGCACAATCCCAATTCCGCCCTGCTGCGCGAGCGCAATCGCGAGGCGCGACTCCGTGACCGTATCCATGGCGGCGCTCACGATGGGAATGTTCATGGCGATATTGCGGGTAAAACGCGTGCTCGTGTCGGCTTCGTTGGGCAGGACGCTCGATCGCGCGGGCCGCAGCAGAACGTCGTCAAAGGTCAGGCCTTCGGGGATATGGCCATCCAGCATAGCACCTCACGGAATTGCGGGATCGACAGCGGTCTCTAACCTTTAATCTTAGGGACCGCACCAAAACTGGTCAAGTGGATGGAAGGCGCTCTCAGCTATTGCTTATAATCGAAGTGAGGCAATTCCACACGTGACATTGCGAGAAAGAGCGGAGACCGCACCCCTGCGGCCGGGCGTCTATCTCTTTAAGGACCATGCCGGCAGGCCCATCTACGTGGGCAAAGCCCGGTCCTTGCGCCTGCGCCTGCGTTCGTATTTTCAGGTCTCACGCCCGTCGGATGAAAAGCGCGACCGCATGCTCGATGCTGCCGCCGATCTCGAAACCATTCTGGTGGACAACGAAAAGGAGGCGATGGCGCTTGAGAACAACCTTATCAAGCGCTATCAGCCGCGCTACAACATACTGCTGCGCGACGACAAGACTTATCCTTACATCAAGCTGACCTTGGGCGAGCGCTGGCCGCGCGTTTACGTCACCCGTCGCGTGCGCAAGGACGGATCGATCTACTTCGGGCCCTATTTTCCGGCGAACCTGGCTTACAGGATCGTGGACTTCATACACCGCTCGTTTGGAGTTCCGTCCTGCAAGGTCGATCTGACCCGTTTTCACCCGCGTCCTTGCCTGCAATATCACATCAAGCGGTGCGTGGGGCCTTGCGTTGAGGGTTACACCACCTCCGAAGCCTATGGCGAAGCCGTGGGACACGTCCGCATGCTGCTGGAAGGGCGCGTTAATGAACTCATTCGCGATCTGCGCGAGACCATGGCCGGCGCCGCTCGCGACCAGCGCTTCGAGGACGCGGCTCGCTACCGCGACCGCATTGACACGCTCGAGCAGTTGAGGGAGCGCCAGAAGATGGCTGCCTCCGAAGACCACGATTCCGACTATTTTGGGTTCCATCAGGAAGGTCCGCTGGCGGCGGTCAACCTCTTTCACGTGCGCGGCGGACGCGTCGCCGACCGCCGGGAGTTTTTCTGGGAGGACCTGGAAGACTTTGAGGCTCCCACCTTTTTCTCGTCGTTGCTGAAACAGCTCTACCTTGACCAGCCTTACCTGCCCGACACCATTCACGTTCCTGCCGATTTTGAGGACCGCGAGCTGCTGCAGGAGGTGTTGTCGGAGAAACGTAGCCGCCGGGTCTACATCCAGGTGCCGCAGCGCGGCGTAAAGCATGCTTTGGTGGAGCTCGTAGCGCGCAACGCTCTTCACTCGTTCAACCGTCGTTTCCGGGTCGCTAATCCTCCCGCGCGCGAGATGCTGGAGCAGCTCGCCGAGGCGCTCGATCTCGAGCGCGCTCCCGATCGAATCGAGTGCTTCGACATTTCGCACACCCAGGGCACCGACGTGGTGGCGTCGATGGTGGTCTGGGAAACGGACAAAATGAAGAAGTCGGACTATCGCAAGTTCATCGTGCGCTCCAGCCCCCGCAACGATGATTTTGCCAGCATGCGGGAAGTCGTAGGACGCCGGTATCGCCGGCTCCAGGATGAGAATAAGCCCCTTCCCGACCTCATTCTGATCGATGGTGGTGTCGGGCAGTTGCACGCCGCCGCGGCCGCGCTGGAAGACCTTGGCGTCATCAACCACCCTGTGGCCGCGCTCGCCAAGAAGGAAGAGATTTTATTCGTGCTCGGCCGCGAAGATGAGCCCGTAACGCTCGACCCACACTCGCCCGCCTTGCACCTCGTACAGCAGATTCGCGACGAGGCTCATCGCTTCGCGGTCACTTTCCATCGCTCGCGCCGTGCCGGTCGCGAACTCAAGAGCGAAATTCTGAACATCCCGGGCGTAGGCGAGAAAACCGCCCGAAGACTCCTCAGTCGATTCGGCAGCGTGACCGCACTTAAGCAGCTTTCCACGGAGGAACTGAGCCAAGTGGTTCGACCCGCCGAAGCGAAGACGATCCGGCAGTATTTCGACTCGCTGTAGGCCTAATAGTCAGTCCAGACGGTCTAAGCACAAAGGTTTTATTTTGCATTCCTTTAGGCCTGAACATACACTAAGGTATCAGTCTGCTGGATTGGTCCGATGGGACCCCTGTGATAAGTGCAGTCCCGTCAGACTGTTAATGCTGCGCGCTTGCGCTTTAGCCTGAGGAGGTTCGAGATGGCCGAAAATGAATCAAATTGCGGGTCGAAGTTGGGCTTTTTCCTTGCCGGTCTTGGCATAGGAGCTATCATTGCCCTCTTGTTTGCGCCGGCATCTGGTGACGAGGCGCGAGAGTTCTTGGGTCGGAAGGCAAACGAGGGCCGCGACTATGTAAGCGGCAAGGGCCGCGAGATCCAGCGCCAAGCCGAAGAGCTGGTGGAGAAAGCCAAGGACTTGGTGACCCAGCAGAAGGAACAACTATCGGCGGCGCTCGAGGCCGGCAAACAGGCGTACCAGGAAGAGAAATCCAAACCGCGCTAGGCATGGTGATCTATGGCTCACGAGGGCCTGCTGACTGCATTTGTGATCGTGACGGCGCTGGCCGTGGTGATGCAAGCTGCGATTCTGTTCGCGATGTTTCGCGTTATGAAGGTGATCCTTGCGAAGACCACCGAGATCGAGACCGGCGTCAAGGAACACTTGAATCCGGTTCTAGACTCGGTTTGCGCCGTCACGACCGCTACTCGTGAGCCCATAAGCACTATTTTGACCAACTTGACTGAAATCACCGGCCTTCTGCGGCAGCGTGCTGCCAGCGCCGATGCCGTTGCGGCGGAGGTGTTGGAACGCGTGCGGGTGGAGGCGTTCCGGTTGGACGAGCTGCTTGCGGGAGTTCTCGGACGAATGGAGCGGGTTGCCGAGGCGGCGGAGCGTGGCGTGCTCCTTCCCGTGCGCGAGATCGCCGCCGTCATCGCCGGCATTCGTCAAGCCTTTGCCTACTTTTTTGCGCGGCAACGGCAGGCTCCGCAGCAACGTGGAAACGAGGAACAACTTTTCATCTAGCCGCGGGGCAGCAGGTCAACCCTGAAAAGAGATCTGGCCTTCCGCTTCTTACAGCACCTTCGTAATCCATCCGCCGCCCAGCACCTCGTCGCCCTCATAGAACACCGCCGCCTGGCCCGGCGTTATGGCGCGCTGCGGCTCCGCAAATTCCACCAGCGCTTCGTTATTGGGAAGCGACTCCACGCGGGCGGTCGCGGGCAGGTGCTTGTTACGAATGCGCACGGCGGCATCGAGATCCTCGCCTTTGCCGGCCGGCCGGATCCAGTTCACGTCACGCAGCATGAACTTCCGGCGCAGCAGCTCCTCAGACCGGCCCACCGTCACGCGGTTGCGGCCACGGTCCAGATCGATCACGTAGAGCGGCTCACCGGCCGTGAAGCCCAGGCCCTTGCGCTGGCCGACGGTGAAGTTGTGAACGCCGTGATGCTCGGCGAGCACGGCGCCATCGGTCGAGACCACCTCGCCGCGCTTCTCTGCCGGCTTGCCGCCCTGCTCCGTCAGGTAAGCGTCGATAAAGCTGCGATAGCTGCCCGACGAGACAAAGCAGATCTCCTGGCTGTCGGGCTTCTCGGCCACCGGCAAGTTGCGGGCGCGGGCGAGAGAGCGCACCTCGTTCTTGGTAAGCTCCCCGAGCGGAAAGATGGAGCGCGCGAGCTGGTCCTGGGTGAGCCCGAACAGGAAATAAGACTGATCGCGGCTGCGGTCGACGGCCGCGAACAGGTGGTAGCGGCCGCTTTCTCCGTCCTGGCGCACTCGCGCGTAATGGCCGGTGGCCACGCGCTCCGCGCCGATCGCCTCTGCGGTGCGAAAGAACTCCGCAAACTTGATGTGCGTATTGCAGAGGCTGCACGGAATCGGCGTTTCGCCCGCCAGGTAGCCCTCGACGAAAGGCCGCACCACGTCGGCCTCGAAGCGGTCCTCGAGATTCACCACGTAATACGGAATGCCCAGAAAGTTGGCCACGCGGCGCGCGTCATAAACGTCGTCGAGCGAGCAGCAGCGGCCCGATCCGTGGCCGGGGGTCACTGAAGACTCGGTAAGATCCTGGAGCGCAGGCAGACGGCGCTGGTTCCAGAGCTGCATGGTGAGGCCGACAAGCGGCGGCGCCTTCGGACGAGACTCACCTGCGCCGTTTCCGGCAACGGCCTCGCGCGCAATCGAGTTGTTTCCGGCGACCTGCTCGGCGAGCAGCGCGGCAGCCATCGAGCTGTCCACGCCGCCGCTCATCGCCACGGCGATTGTCATTGTTGTCTTGCCGCGCGAGATTCCTATTATGGCGAGGAGGAATCCAGCGCTACGATGCCACCGACGCTCCAGCGCTCACATATCGCGGCGACAGTGCCCGCAAGCGCCGCAGCACGTGTGTGACAGCCTCGAGGGCGTAGTCCACGTCTGATTCCGTGTTGTAGCGGCCCAAGCTCAGCCGGATGCTGGAGCGAGCTTCATCGCACGACAGCCCGAGCGCTTTTAATACGTGCGAAGGCTCAGTGGAACCCGAGGAACACGCCGAGCCGGTGGAGCAGGCTACGCCTTCGAGATCGAGCGCCATTACCAGCGCTTCGCCCTTGACGCCTTCGAAGCTCAGATTCAGCGTATTGGGCTGGCGTCGCGCGCGGTCGCCATTCACCCGGGCGTGTTCAAGACGGCCGAGTATTCCGGCCTCCAGACGATCGCGCATGGACGCAATTCTTTCTCCGTCCTCGGCCAGCCTGTGCCAGGCAATCTCCGCCGCAGCGCCCAATCCCACGATTCCAGGAACGTTCTCCGTACCCGGCCGCCGGTCGCGCTCGTGATGGCCGCCGTGCATCAGCGGCTCGAGGCGGGTCCCCTTGCGGACATAGAGCGCGCCCACACCCTTTGGCCCGTAGAGCTTGTGCGCGGAGAGTGAGAGCAGGTCGACGTCCATCGCTTCCACGTCCACCGGAACCTTGCCCACAGCCTGCACCGCGTCGGTATGAAACACGATGTGATGCTCCCGAGCCACGCGTCCGATTTCGGCAAGAGGCTGCAGCGTGCCGATCTCATTGTTGGCCAGCATTACAGTGATGAGCACCGTCTCCGGACGGATGGCGTGCTCGATGTCCGCGGGGTCCGCCACGCCGCCCGTCCCAACGGGAACGTAGGTGACCTCGATGCGGCGGCGCTCCAGGGCTCGCAAAGCATAGAGCACGGCAGGGTGCTCGATGGGCGTGCTGATCACGTGCTTGGCGCCGGCGAGCAATCGAGGCCGGGCCGCCTCCACCGCGCCAAACACAGACGCGTTGTCGCTTTCCGTGCCGCCGCTCGTGAAGACCACGTCCGCCGGCCGTGCGTTAATCAGGCGCGCCACCTGGTCGCGCGCCTGTTCCACGGCCTCGCGCGCCCGCTGTCCATACCAGTGGACCGAGGATGCGTTGCCAAAATCCTCGTCGAGATAGGGGCGCATGGCCTCGGCCACTTCCGGGGCCACCGGCGTGGTGGCGTTGTTGTCGAGATAAATTCTGGGCATTGCAAAGTCTCACCTTAATCATAGCAAAGGCCAGGAATTGATGGATTAAGTAAGGGGCGGATTGGTGTGGTCAGGTTGCGGTGCAGCGGTCGGAGTTAGGCGGCGGTCGCTACGAAGATGGCCCGAAGTGTACCATGAGCACGGTAATATCGTCGGCCTGCGGGGCCAGACCGGCGAAGTTCTCCACGGCCTCCACGATCCGGTCGCACATCTCCTCAACCGGCAATCTGGAGCAGCCTGTCAGAAACTCCTTCAGGCGCGTTTCACCGTAGAATTCGCGGCTGGTGTTTTGCGCTTCGCTGACGCCGTCGGAAAAGATCGCGATCTTGTCGCCGGGGCCGAGCTCAATGCTCGCCCGGGTGAACTTGGCGCCGGGAAACATCCCGATCGGGAAGTTCGACGATCCGAGCAGGGTTACCTCGCCGTTGCTGCGGAGCACGACGGGCGCGGGATGAGCGGCGTTCACAAAGTCGAAGCGCCCCGAAGGGTCCAAGACGCCGTAGAACAGGGTGGCGTACATCTCCGAAGGGGTGCGTTCGCACAGATAATCATTGACGCGGCGAAACAGTTCCTCAAGATCGGGATCGCCGGCCGCAACGGCGTCAAATGCGCCCTGCATCATCACGGACATCATGGCCGCGGGCAAGCCTTTGCCGGAGACGTCCGCTACCGTGAGCCCGTAGCGGCGTCCCGGCAGAGCCACCACGTCATAATAGTCGCCGCCCACGGTCTGGCAGGGCCTGGTAAGAGCGTGCAGCTTGAAATGCGGCGTCTGCGGCAGACGCCGTGGGAGCAGGCTCTGCTGGATCCCCGAGGCCAGACCCATTTCGTGCTGCGTGCGCTCCTGCTCCCGGGCGCGGCGGAATAGACGCGCGTTCTCCACCACGGTGGCGCCTTCCACGGCCAGCGTCTGCAGCACTTCACGGTCGAGCCCCGTCACCGAAGCCGCGTGCAGCCGCGCCTCAAGGTACAACACTCCCAGCAACTGGGGCATGGTTTGCCGGATGGTCTCGCTGGTGGAATCGGTCACCGGCAGCTTTTGCAGGGGAAGAGCCAGGATGCCGCGCGCGCGAGTGGAGAGCACTCCGGTCTCTTGGGCGGAGCGCCCCGTCTGATCGTCTTCCACCACCATCTCTTCGTGCCGCAGCCGAACCACACGCTCCACCACCGCCTCGGAGTAGTTCACCTGCTCGAGCGGGAGGTACGCTCCTTCCCGATTGCGGGCGAGGCGCAACCGCAGGTCACCCTCGTCATTCGTCAGAAAAAGGAGGCCGCACTCCGCCCCGGTGAGGCGTACCGCGGAATCCACCACCGTGGTCAGCACCTCTTCGAGAGCCGGCGCGCGATGCAGCACCTGCGCCACCCGTAACAGAAGACTGAGGTGCTGAAGATCGCCGGTGCGGCTATCGGTAGGCCTGCCGATCTGCTCCAGCAGGTTCGGCAGCTCCGGCTCTTCCATCACAAAGGTCAGCCGGTATGCGTCTGAGATTCCCAGGCTGATCTGGTCTCCTGCTTGGAGGGAACGCGTGGCGACGCGTTCGCCGTTGACGAAAGTTCCGTGACGGCTCTGCGCGTCTTCCAGCACGTATCCTTCGTCGTCGCGGAGAATGCGCGCGTGCTGCCGCGAGATGCGATTGTCAAGCAGCACCAGGTCATTGTCACTCTGGCGTCCAAGGCTGAAAGGCGTGCGCGAAACTTCTACTTCGCGCTCGTTGCCTACCGTGTCACGAACGATCAAGCGGGCTGGTGATCCTGGCATAAGGGGTCGCGGAAAGTATATCAAAACCTGCCGGCCGCCCGACAATTGTCCCGGAAAGTGCCGACGCGTGCCAGAGATCAATTCTAAACGACTCACCCTATCTATGACCTTTCATAAAGTGTGCAACAATTGCACACTTGGGTTTGATTTGCATTCATAGGGATACACGTCGCACATTTTGGCCGGCCTCGGAGGGGCTCTTTTTCAAGCCTCGGCCGGCACTGATTTCGGTTTGAATGCAAAAAACAAGGACTCTGGATTGGGCGACAAAAGACGGCCGAAAACCGGGCCCGCGCGACCTTGACTTGACGGGAGTCGAAGGCGACATGCAAAACAATGTCGTCGCCGCCCGATGTCGCCTGGGGACTTGGACGGGCTCGTACAAGAGTGGTCAGACCGCCTAGCTACCGCTACGCGCTAGCTGCTGCGTAGCCCTGCTCAAACTCCGGAACGCGTGCAGGGGGCAGGGTCTGGCGGATTTTGGCGGTATCATGACTGCGGCCCAAACGAAAGCCAGCACGAACCACCTGCCACCAAAACCGGTTGTCGTTGATCCGAAGAGTACCCTGTGCACTGCCGTGACGCAATTCGACGTTTGGAGGAAGCTCCAGGGCGTGCTGCGTCTGCGGCAGGTAGATTCGCAATTCCGGACCCCATTTGTCGTCGGGCGAGATGACCCGTTTTGGGTTGTACCCAGAATCATGAAGAATTGGCCCACGGCCGATTAAGTATGTGGCGGTCTCCGAATCCCGTTTGGGACTGCGGAGGAAGCAGAACACTACGATTCTCGGCCGGCGACCCTTCAGAGGAGCGCATGGTAGACTAAATCGGCGCCAAAGCCTCTGGGCTCCGCCTGAGCTATTGGCGCGCGTAGCACTCAGTGAACGGAGGACTCCAGTGGCTGCTTCGAGTGAAGCAGAGCGCCCTATAAAGGTGTTCTGGCCGAACGTGGGCGGAATCTCCGAGTACCCCCAAAACACCTTCGCAATTCTGAACTTCATTGAACAATCAAAACCGAGCGGGCGAGGCGCCGTCGAATGGATCACTCGCTCCTTCACCGTTGTGCCTGAGTTTGCTCGAAAGCTGCTTAATGTACTTAGGGCTGCTGGGGTGTTGGCCTTTGAAGGGCGGCGCTATGAACTCGGACCTGCTGGTCGGCAATTTCTCAAGACAAAAGAGCCGAAAGCCCTCTTTCGGGCGTTCCTTCAAAAGGTGTTAGGATTCAGGGAGATGTTCGATTTGCTTGAACAACACGCGCCGCTTACTCCCAAAGAACTGAGCGAAAAATGGGCTGAGCGAATGAGGCCCAGTATGTTCGCCGACAACCAAGCCCCGATACGGTACAACTGGCTTCGCGGTTTCGGCTTCGCGTCGGTTGTGGCCCACCAGGTTCTGTTGACCGAAAAGGGCCTTAAGTTTGCAAGTGAAGCCAGACTTGCGGGAGTCCCGGCCGGCGAACAGCGGATGGAAGTCTCGCATCTGGACCTCGAAGGCAAAATGAAGCTAATCGGAGAGTTCTTTGAGTTTGAGGCGAAGACGCGGCCGAGCGTAAACGACGCGCTGCCGAGCTACGCACTCAAGTTGCGCGAGGGCGACCGGCAACTCGACTGCTTATGGGTTCGTTACGTGCCGTTCGTAGGAACGGTAAGGTTTCCGATCGAGGTCCAGTTAGGCGGGAACCTCGCAGATTCGTTGGACCGCCTTGAAACGGTCGCGCAGTTCATACAGAGGGCTATTATCGTTACCACAGCGGAGCAAGAGAAACAAGTAATTGACAGACTTACTGTGAAGAAATCCCTCTTGCTCGACAAGCTTGAGGTTGTGTTAGTTGAGGACGTGTATAAAGCCGTCGAAGCAACAAACGTGTTGAGGTCCTTGGCGAAACGGCTTTTTCACGATTAGCTTACTTACGTGGTTGCGCAATCTCCCTATCCTGAAGTCGCAAGGTGGCTAGCAAAGTGCCTCAGCGCTGGCCACCCGGGCACCGACGCGTTTTGCCGTGACACCCACGCGCTCGAGCTTTCGGGATTTTTGCGGAAGGAACGCCTTCAGCAGCACTTCCCGGAGTACCCGACCTACACCTTCCGCGTTGACGTAACCGGAGTCATAAATCAGGATCGAAAGTTTGATCTCGCACTCGTGAAGTTTCGGCCGAATTTGATTACATTGAAGGACCTGGGACCGCTTGTGGCTTATAGTCTCATTGCGCGCCCCAGGCTTTCGATGTTGATCTCGCCGCGCGGCGTGTCACCTCGGCTTTCCGAATTGCTGCTGAACTTTGGGCGGCGGGAGATCCTCACTTACGGAAATGGCCGCTCAATCAAGCTAGCCAAGTGGGACCCGGTACTCCGTCAAATAGATTACTCGTCTGTTGTGCCTCGCGGCCCTCTTTTTTAGCGAACCGCAGGCTGCGGATGGCCGATCCTAGGTGCAGGCGACGTTCGACGCCTTGTCGTGGATTTTCCTCTCCGGCTTTTCACGGCTAGACCCCCCGAAGGCAGTCAGATCAAGGTCGATATTCGTATGGCGATGAGGCTCTCTCTGGATGACGTGAGAAACCGAATAAATGAGCTGCTTGAGGTGAACGTAAAGATCGAGCCGAGCAAATTCAACAATCAGCTGGTCGCGGTTTTCACAAAAAACACAATGGCATGGCGAAACCTGACCACGCTGTTTGCGGGCCGGGACTCGTACGACACGTTCGAACTGCCGCCAGTACTTTTCGAGACACCGCGCGAAATTCAGCTTGAGTTCATGCGTGGCTTTGCGGATGCGGCGGCCACGCCTTCGCGCGCAGACTATGCGCAATTCGGCGCTGGAGCGCCTGTGCTCCACAGGATTGTCCTGCAAGTGCAGCACAACAACTGGATACTCCCGATCCAGATCTGCAGAATGCTTCAGGTGCATCTTGACGTTCCAGTGCAGCACATTCTCTGGGGGCATCCCAACATGAGAGATCCGCATAACAGGGGAAAACAATGGGCCAAGGAGCACCGAATACGGATCTATGCCGAGAATTTCATGCCCGTCGGTTTCCGTTTTGCGTTTAAGCAGCAAATCTTGCAAGAAATGGCAAGCCATAACGAGGGGCAGGGCGGCAGCCGGCGCGCTGCGTGCAATCCGTTGGCTAAGCACCGGGTACGTCCGAAGACGAAGCACCCAGAGGAAAAAAGTAAACGCCTTCCAGAGGCTCTGAGGCGGAAGCATTTCAACGCCTATTTCCAAATATGCAAAGCCCTCGGGTGTTCCCAGGGAACACCATCTAATCAGCTCGTACTGATCCAGGAATTGTAGCGGATGCTTGAGAGGCTGCTTTACCCGGAGGTGGCGAACTGGCTCGCCCGATATCTGTCGGGCCAACGTCCGAGAGCGAAGGTAAGCGCGCACGACACGCATAGCGCAGATCTTTCGGCCTTTCTGCTGCGACAGGGACTGCATCGGCACTTTCCCGACTACTCAGCCTTTGAGATTCAGGTTGACGTAACAGGTGTTGTTGAAGCTCAAGAGCACATTGAATTGGCTTTTGTTGAGTGCAAAGTTGGACCTATCACACTCGGGGATGTGGGACAGCTGCTAGGCTACAGCCTCGTTGCCCGTCCTGCCCTCTCGTTTCTGATCTCCCCACGCGGCATTTCCGACCGTCTGCGCGTACTGTTGGTGACTTTGGGGCGGCAGGATATCCTCACCTATGCTCCGGGCCGAGCGATTCGTCTTGCACCCTGGGACCTTGTTAGACGCGAAGTCGATCTCTCACAAATTGTTCCGGCTGGGAGTCATCGTTAGGGACGGCAGGATGGCGCACAGCAGAGCTGTGCGTTTTCGGGAGTCATCGAGCAAGGCGAATCGAGACCTTCGATTTGCGCCAAGCCCGGCCCGCGTACACGGAACAAGAGCCGCTGCCAGACTCGATAACGGGAGTCACCGGTGGACGCTGGACGGCAATCGCAGCCCCGTCAGCATTGCGGCAGAGGCCTCTTGCCGCCTAAGCGGTCTCGATCTTGGCGGCAGCCTCCAGGCCCCATTCCTGAATCGATGCTTCCCTCATCTTGTACTTCTGAATCTTGCCGGTGACCGTCATGGGGAAGGAATCCACGAACTTCACGTACCGCGGAACTTTGAAATCTGCGATCCGGCCCTTGCAGAAGCTCCGGATACCGTCCGCGTCGCAGACGGCTCCATCCTTGAGCTTGATCCAGGCCGCCACCTGCTCCACGTACTTGCAGTCCGGCACTCCGATCACCTGCACGTCGCTGACGGCCGGATGCGAGTAAAGAAACTCCTCGATTTCGCGCGGATAAATGTTCTCCCCGCCGCGGCAGATCATATCCTTCACACGACCCGTAATCCGGCAATAGCCGCTCTCGTCCATCGTGGCCATGTCGCCGGAGTGCAGCCAGCCGGCCTGGTCAATGGCGCCGCGCGACGCCGCCGGGTTGTTGTAGTAGCCTTTCATCACCATGTAGCCGCGCGCGCACAGTTCGCCCGGCTCCCCGCGCGGGACGATGCGCCCCTCCGGGCTCAGAATCTTGATCTCGGTATGGGGCAGCGGCTTGCCCACGGTGGCCACGCGCAACTCGATGGGATCCTCCGTCGTGGTTTGGGTGACCACGGGCGAAGTCTCCGTCAGCCCGTAGGCAATGGTCAAGCCGGCGCAGTGCATTTCGTTCACCACCCGCTTCATCACTTCAATTGGGCACGGCGAGCCGGCCATGATGCCCGTGCGCAGCGTGGAGAGATCGAAACGTTGAAACTCCGGATGCTCAAGCTCCGCGATGAACATCGTGGGCACGCCGTGCAAGGCGGTGCAGCGCTCCGCTTCCACGGCCTCGAGCGTGGCCAGAGCGTTGAAGTGCGGCGCCGGAAGGATCATGGCGGCGCCCGCGGTCACGCACACCATGTTGCCGAGCACCATGCCAAAGCAGTGATAGAACGGCACCGGGATCGCCAGGCGATCGTGGCAGGTGAATTTCATACAAGATCCCACCAGCAATCCGTTGTTAACGATGTTATGGTGGCTCAACATCGCGCCCTTGGGAAAGCCGGTGGTGCCGGAAGTGTATTGAATGTTGATCGGATCGTCGAAGTCGAGCGCGGCCTCACGCTCCCTCAACCGCTCGGGCGGTTCGCGCCGGCCCATCTCGATGAGATCGTCCCAGGGAAGCATCCGGGGACCGGCGGCGGGAACGGGACCACCCACGAAGATCACGTTCCTGAGGTCAGGGAGACGCTGAGACAGAAGACCGCCGGGAGCGCTGGACGTAAACTCCGGGCAAACGCGGGCGAGCGTCTCCACATAGTCGCAGTCGCGAAACCCCTGCATCAGGACGAGCGTGGAGCACTCTGACTGCTTGAGGGCGTACTCGAGTTCAACGGCGCGGTAGGAGGGATTGACGGTGACCAGAATCGCGCCGATTTTGGCAGTGGCAAACTGCGTGATCACCCACTCGGCGTAATTCGTGGTCCAGACACCTACTCTGTCGCCCTTTCGCACGCCCAGGTGAAGAAATCCTCGCGCGGCGCGTTCCACCTCCGCCAGGAACTCGCGGTAGCTGTAACGAAGGCGCTGGTGGCGGGAAATGAGCGCAGGCCGATCGGGGTGGAGCACCGCGGCGCGGTCAAGCGCCTCGCCGATCGTGCATCCCCAAAGCGGCGGCCCGCCTGCCCCATGAGCGTAGCTGAGCTTCCGCGTGGCTCCGGATTCACTGTTCATACGCCGCCTAATGAAGATTGCAAAATTCAGTGACAGTCATTCTCTGTAGCGCCGCTCTATGAGCGGCGAAAGACGCCGGTCGCAGACCGGCGCTACAGCAGCGGTCGTCACTGTATTTTGCAATCTTCAGTAGGTTATCGCTTCCCCAAAGTCAAGAATCTCTCTTCAGCGTTCCTGTATCACGGGGTGACGGTGAACTCCTTGTACGCTTCCGCCGCATTCTCGGGAGTCACCATGACAGAGTGCAGAGTGTAGGTTTTCTCCGGCTTGAACTCGTGGTCGCGCAGCATCCGATTGCCGACCTCCACCGCCTTATCGACGCAGAGCGGGTACACGAACGTAGCGGCCAGAATGCCGTCCATCACCTTCTTGATGCCGCCGTTCGGCCCGCCCAATCCATCGACGCCCACGAAGATCATCTCCTTCTCGCGACCCAGCTCCTTGGCGGCGAGGTATGCTCCGATCGCCATCGGATCATTGTGGGCATAGACCACGTCGATCTTGGCGTTGGAGCGGAGCGCCTCCGTCATGCGGTCCTTGGCTTTCGCCTGGATCCAATCGGCCACCGCCTCATGCACGATCTTGATCTGCGGATGTTCCGCAAAGACCTCGTGGGCTCCATCGTTACGCATGATCTCCGGCGCCACGCCGAGGAGCCCTCTGATCTGCACGATGTTGCCTTGCGGCTTGCCGTACTTTTTGGTGAGAAAGTCGACGATGAACTGCCCTGCCTTGCGGCCGATCTCGCGATTGTCGGCGCCGACGAAGGTGGTGTAGTTGGGCTGCAGGATGTCGCGCTCGAGACAGATCACCGGAATCCCGGCCTGGACCGCTCGACCCATTACGGCGGTCAGCGGGGCGCGCTCGTTGGGCGCCACGATCAGCAGATCCGGCGCCTGCCGGATGAAAGTGTCGATTTGAGCGATCTGCTTGTTATCGTCCTGCCCGGCGTCCGCGATCACGAATTTGACGTCGGGGTTTTTTGCCCACAGCGAAGTCATCAGCGCGTTCTGCGCGGCGCGATAGGGTTCGGCGTTGTTGCACTGGCTGAACGCCACGAAATATTGCTTCTTGCCGCCCTCGGCGCCCGGCTTCGAGGAGCGGCAGGCGGCGAGCATAACAAGGCAGGCGCAGAGAACGACGGCAATTACGCGCTTCGACATAATCCTCTTTCCTCATCTCTGGCAGTTTTGCCAAAAACACTTGGGCTTCGTTCATTCTGATTTACGCCCGGCCATGAGGGCGACGGCCACCAGAATGATCACGGCCTTTACCATCATTTCCACGTTGCTGTCTACGTTGTTGAGGCGAAGAACGTTTGTAAGAATCCCCAGAATCAACGTGCCCACGAGCGTGCCGGACACCGATCCCTTGCCTCCCATCAGGCTGGTGCCGCCGATCACAACGGCGGCGATGGCATCCAGCTCATAAGCCACTCCCGCGTTCGGGTTGCCTTGATGGTTCTCCGCAGCATAGATCACTCCCGCGAGCGCCGAAAGCAGGCCGGAAAACGTGTACACCCAGATCTTGATGCGACCGACCGGCAGGCCCGTGTATCGGGCCGCCTTTTCGTTGTCCCCCACGGCCCTCACGTAGCGGCCGAAGACGGTGCGATCGAGCACTACCCAGAAGACGGCAGCCATCAGCAGCAGCGTTCCGATGATCACCGCTTTGCGGCTGACGAGGTCCGCGTACACGGCCGCCACGTCGGCGCCAAATCCAATGTCGATGTTGGAGTTGGCCGTGAGCCACTTCGCAAGACCGCGAACGCCGATCATCGTCGCCAGAGTGACGATGAAGGGCTGGATGCTCGCGGCGGATACCACGAGGCCGTTGACCGCGCCCACCAGCGCTCCCGCCGCCAGAGCTATCGCGATCGCCAAAGCGATATGCCAGGCGTTGCCCGTCTGAGGAAACCACCTTGTGAGCACCATCGCGACGACCGCGGTTGACAAAGCCAAAATACTTCCCACACTGAGGTCGATGCCGGCCGTGAGGATCACGAAGGTCATCGCAACGGCAATGATTCCAATCACCGACACTTGCTGCAGGATGTCGGTGAGGTTGCCAGGCTGCAGAAAAATATTGGAGCCGTTGGCCGCGTGCGGACAGAGCACGATGGCGACGAGGATGATCCCGAGGAGCGCCGGAAGGCCTTGGAAACGGCCAAGTATTCGTCTCAGGGCACCCGCTATGCCGGCAGGTCTGCCGCCCGATACGCGGGCCGCCACCGGGGATGACGGAAGCCGATCCGAGGTCTTAATCTCCAAGTCGAATCTCCGAACGCTTAGCGATCGCGGTGTGCCCGAACTCGGGGCCGGAGGCGGTAGCTGTGGCAAGTGACATGATGGCTTCCTGTGTGGCGCCGTCACCTTCCAGAATTCCCGCATTTCGCCCCTCGTGCAGAACCATGATGCGGTCGCAGCACTGGAGCAGTTCCGGCAACTCCGAGCTGACGAAAATGATCCCCTTCCCGGCGCTCGCCACGTCATCGATCATTTCGTAGATGTCGGCCTTGGCGCTCACATCGATTCCGCGGGTCGGTTCGTCAAGGAACAGCACTTCCGGGTCCGCCAGCAACCATTTTGCGAGCAGAACCTTCTGCTGGTTTCCTCCGCTGAGGCGGCTCACGGCGATGTCGTACGATGCTGTCTTGAGAGCGGTCCGCTTGTGTACGCCTTCCATGGCCGCAATCTCATCGCGGCGCTTCAGCATACCGCCGGAGCGAAAACGCGGGAGCACAGTCAGGGTGCTGTTCTCGATCACGCTCATCTGCATCATCAATCCCTGGAGCTTGCGATCCTCGGGCAGCAGGGCAAGGCCGGCCTTCATCGCCGCCCGCGGAGAAGTGATGTTTAGGCTCCGCCCGTTCATCTTGACTGCGCCGCCGCGGACACGGCTCAGCCCGAACAAGGCTGCCCCGAGCTCGCTCCGGCCTGCTCCCACCAGTCCCGCCACGCCCAGCACCTCGCCGCGCCGAAGCTCAAACGAAATGTCGCGGACGTGATCCGTGCTGAGATGCGAAACCGACAGCGCCACCCTATCGGAGACCCTGTGCCGGAGGCGGGAGCGTTCCTTGAGCGTACGGCCTGCCATCAAGGTGATGAGCTCGTTCGCGTCCGTTTGGCTTACGGCCCGGGTGCCAACTGTCACGCCGTCGCGCAGCACGGTGATCCGATCACAAACGCGGAATATCTCCTTGATTTTGTGAGATACAAGCACTACGGAGACTCCACGCAGCTTGAGCCCTCGTATCGTTTCAAAAAGCCGCTCCACGGCATCGTCCGACAACGAGCTGGTGGGTTCGTCCATCAGGATGAGTTTTGCGTCGAGACTCAAGGCGCGGGCGATCGCCACCAGTTGCATCTGAGCGATCGGCAGCTCGCCGAGCAATCTCCGCGGAGAGTGAGTGACGCCGGCCTGGTCCAGGAAAGGCTTGCAGGCGGAGTCGAGCTCCTGACGTCTGACGTAGGGGCTGCGCTCGATCATCAAGTTGCCGATGGCGATATTCTCGTCAACCGTCAGATGCGGAAACAAATCCAGCTCCTGAAAAATAATCGATATTCCAAGCCGCTGCGCGTCCAGCGGACTCGAAATCGAAACTTCGCGCCCACGCAACAGGATCTTGGCGCTATCGGCGCGCACCGCTCCTGCGATGATTTTGGCGAGGGTGCTCTTGCCGGCGCCGTTCTCACCCATTAATGCGTGGACTTCGCCCTCATTCACGGAGAACTCGGCGCCCTGCAAGGCGAAAACCCCGTCATAGTGCTTCGTCACGGCCTTGGCTCGAAGCAGCTCGGATCCGCCTGGGTACCTCTTCCCGGTTGAATCGACCATATTCGATTTCGACACCCGCCGAATTTACGTTGCCAATCTCACGGCTTTTGAGCATAATCTAGAACGCTCGAAGCGGTCGGGAAAAATTTTGAAACGATTTCAATGAAATCTCCGCCGAACAAGGAGATCGATGACTAAAAGAAAAGTGGGTCTGCTGACCTTTTCCGATGGGCGCAAGTTTGCTCATGAGATGCAACGCGAGATGAATGTGGATTTTCAGAACAGACTTCGAGCGCGACTCGAAGCGACCGGAGAATATGAGGTTGTCGCCGGCGAAGAGATGGTGTGGCATCCGGATGTTGCCAAGCGCGAAGGCCGGCGCCTGCGCGAAGCCGGGGTCGAGGCTACGATTCTGAACTACGCCATCTGGTGTTTCCCCCACCTGACCATGATCGCCACCGAGTTTGCACCCGGGCCGTACCTGATGTTCTCCAACATCAATCCCAGCCGTCCGGGCATGGTTGGAATGCTGGCTGCGGCCGGCGCGATGGATCAGGTAGGCCGTTCGCACGGGCGCGCTCAAGGGGACGTGTCAGACGATCGGGTGTTCGCGAAGATAACGGCATTTCTGCGCGGCGCTGTCGCCACCAGCCGCCTGAAAGGCGAGAGTTTTGGGCTGTACGGCGGCCGCCCCATGGGCATGTATACGGCCGTCGCCAACGCCGACCAATGGAAGCGCGACTTCGGCATCGACGTCGAGCACATCGACCAGTACGAGATCATTCGGCGGTCCGAGCTTGTGGACCGCGACCGCGTGGAACACGCCTTCAACTGGGTCGAGCGGCTCGCGGGCAAGAACATTCACTATGACGGCAAGAAGCTGACCCCGGATCTACTGAAGCGGCAAATTCGGAGCTACTACGCCGTGCTCGAGATTAATCATGAGAAGGCGATTGACTTTTTCGGCGTCAAAGCGCAGCCCGAGATGACCGACAATTTCACCACCGAGGACATCATCGACGCCTTCTCGAACGATCCTTACGACTTCGAAGGCCCCAAGGATCCTGTGGTCTGCGCCACTGAAGCCGATATGGACGGCGCCTTGACGATGGAACTGTTCAAACACGTTACGGGCGAACCGGTGCTCTTTGCGGATGTGCGCCACTACGATGCCGAGGACAACTTCTTCGATCTTTGTAATTCCGGCGCCCACGCCACCTTCTTCGCCGGGCGATCCAAGCGGCCCGAAGATAATCTGCCTCAGGTTCATTTCTGGCCGGAGATCTTTTATTTCCCCGCCGGCGGCGCCTCGGTGATGCATTTCGCTCAGCCGGGCGAGGTAACGCTGGCAAGGCTGACGCGCAAGAATGGAAAGTATTGGATGGCGATCGTGCCGGCGGAATTTGTGCTTTTTGATGAGGCCAAGAACTGGGCCAAGGCGGAGGCTACCACCAAGGAGTGGCCGCACGCGTTTGCGCGCCTCAAGGTATCGGCCGAGGAATTCATCTCCACGTACGATTCCAACCACATTCACGGTTGCTATGGCGACTGGACGAAGGAATTGATAACGGTCTGCCAGATTCTAAAGATTGATCATCACGTTTACACTTGAGTTTGGCCCGGACTGAGATGCCCGCTTCTCAGGGCGACTCGCCCGGTTCAACCGTCTGATGCAGGATCAACCGCTCCTGCACCTGTTGATACAGGGCGCGGACCGGCTCGTGAGAGTCGCGCAGTTGCCGGAAGGCAGCCTGTTCGCGGTCGGCGTCCTCGGCGCGGCCGAGCTTGCGATAGGCCTGACCCAACCGGTAGTGCGCCACCTCGTTGCTCGGGTCGAGGCGCACTGCCTCCTGCAACTGGTTGAGCGCTTCCGCAGGACGATCCAACAGCACGAGAGCTTTTCCGGCGGCAATATGGGCGTCGACAAGGCCAGGGTCCAATGCCAAGGCCCGCTCGTAGGCGGCGAGAGCGTCTTGGGGCTTCGAGCGCAGCCAGGCGATCTCCCCCAACATATAATGATCGTAAGCATTGCTCGGGTCTTCGGCCAGACTCAGATTGAATTCTTTCTCCGCCTCCTGGCGGGCGGGCTCAGCCTGCGAGTTCGCCAAAGCCATCTGCCCAAGTTCATAGTGGACCTCGGGAAGCTGAGGATTGGACTCGAGCGCCTTTCGATATTGCGCAATCGCGCCCGCAAAGTCATCCTGGCTGGCCGCAGCCTGAGCGAGGACCTGATGCATTTCTGCCGAGTCGGGCGCCGTGGACGCCAGATTCGCCAGGGCGCGTGCCGCCAGCTCGGAGTAGGTACGGTAGGCAGTGTAGATCACTGCGGCACTGGGCGGCTCGATGCGCAACAACAGCCGCAGTACGTCGACGGCCCGGTCGAGATCAGCCGACTGGTAGTCAAGGTCCACGAGATCGATGCCGGCCTCGGACTTCACATGGTCATCCTGCAGGTGCGTAAGCGATTCCTCGAGCAGCCGGCGCGCGGAATCTCGATGCCCCAGGCGAAGCTCGCTCATCCCGAGGAACGCTTTGGCATTCCAGAGGTTCGGCTGGAGATTGAGGGCGCTCTGGAATTCTTCGGAGGCCCGCGCATAATCCTTTTCCGTAAAGGCAATCGATCCCAGATTCGCATGCGCTGACGCGCTCCTGGGATCGAGCCGCAGGATCTCACGGAACTCCTTTTCGGCAACGGCATTTTGATTCGAGTGGAGCGCCGCCTGAGCCTTCGCATAGTGCTGTTCAATCTCAAATCGGACGTTGGTCTGAGCTGCGAAGGCAGATACCGTCACTAGAAAAACACATAAGAAGGATTGCATGCCCCATCGACAGCTTCTGCGCATCTTTCGAATTTCACCTTGCCTGATGTTGAGGCCAAAGTCTATGACTCGTGGCCGTTGCTGCTACACTGGCATTCTAGCAGGCCGCTGTAGAACCTACTTCGCGCGGCATCCTCTCCCAGCGATGAGAGGTTAGCCAAGGCAACTCATGTTGAGCGTCACGCTTACGCCATCCTTCGCCCGCCGGTCTGGCGCGACCGTTTGTTGTCTTTGCATCGCCCTCATCAGTCTGAAAGGCAGCAGGGTGCAAGGCCAGCGTGACGAAGCGTCGATCCGCCACTATACGCAGGAGGCGGACCAGGCGATGGCAGCCAAAGATCTCAACGCCGCTGCCAACGCCCTCGAAAAACTCGCCCGGCTCACCCCCGGCGTCGCCGAAGTTCACGCCAATCTGGGCATGGTTTATTACACCGAGCGCCGGTACCCCGAGGCCGCAGCAGCATTCCAGAGAGCCGTACAGTTGAATCCGGGGATCGCAAATGGAAGGCTGATGCTGGCGCTTTGTGATGCCGAAATTGGGCGCTGGAAGCGGGCCCAGCCTGAACTTGAGGCAGCCTTCCACAATCCGCCCAGCCTCGAAATCGGCCGCACGGTTGGTCTCAAACTGATGCAAACTGACTCGTCGCTTGACGAACCGACCAAGGCGCTTGAAGTGAGCGAGGAGATGCTGCGGCGAAACCCCGACGATCCGGAAGTACTCTACCGTGTCTCCCACCTCTACGGTGACCGCGCTCTCGAGACCATGACTCGCCTTGTGGCCGTGGCCCCAAACTCACCCTGGAAAGTGATGGCGTTCGGCGAAGCCCTCGAAGCTCAGAAGCGTTATGATCTCGCGATTATTCAGTACCGGAAGGTGATCGCGTCCGATCCCGAGATGCCTGCAGTCCACTATCGGCTGGGACGGGCGTTGCTGCTGAGCAGTCCGGATAGCGAGGAGGCGCGCGACGAGGCTCTGAAGGAGTTCCAGGCGGCAATTGCCGCTGACCCGAGGAACGCGGGCGCCGAATATGAGATCGGAGAGATTTATCGGCGGGGCGGCAACTCGGAGCAGGCTGGCGGACACTTCCTTCGGGCTGTCGAGATCGATCCGAATTTCGAGCAAGCTCAGATCGCGGTGGCCCGGGCGCTGATTTCTCTGCAGAAACCGGGCGAGGCGGTGCCCCACCTGATTGCGGCGGTCAAGGTAAATTCCAGCAACGAAGTCTCGCATTTCTTCCTTGCCAGGGCCTACAAGTCTCTCGGAGACGACGCGAAATCAAAACGAGAGACGGCGTTGTATCAGGAGTGTCACGCACGTTCACTGCCCGCCTCCGGAAACGAGGACAGCTCATCCTCGGCGGTCACGCCACCCGGGGTGACCCAGCAGACGATTGGTTCAGAGGCGGAGGTTCCATAGGTGGGACCAACTCTAGTTGTGCAACCTGCGATCACAAGTAGACGCTTTGGCCGGCTGTGCTTTACTATATGTGTACTGTCGTAGCTGCGTGAGAGGGGCCCCGTGAGTGGTTGCATAATTTATACGCCTGTGATTCATTCGCAATGTGGCGACTCAAGAAATGAGTTCGTGCTGGAACCCCAAAAGCCAACGGGACGACCCGCAACCCGGGTAGAAGCTGAGGAAATCAGAGGATGAGCAGGTCTTACACGATGCGGGACGTCGCCAGACTCGCGGGCGTGTCCGTCGGCTCGGTGTCCGCTGTAATCAACGAGAAGGCAACCCCCAGTGCGAAGCTAAAGGAGCGCGTCCGCTCTGCCATGGAGGCGCTCGATTATCAACCGGATCACGTGGCGCGAAGCCTGAAAGTGCGGCGGACCCATACGGTTGGGATGGTGGTTCCGGACATCTCCAATCCTTTTTATACAGAACTGATGCTGGGTGCCGAAGCCGCAGCCAGAGCCCGGCGGTACTCCGTTATCCTCTGCAACTCCAGCGACGATCCGGGACTCGAAAGTCAGTGCCTCAATACTCTGTTCTCGCGGCGCGTTGATGGCGTTATCCTGGCGCCCGCCGACCTTCAGGGTTTTCAGGATCGCCTGACCGCGCGCCGCTTTCCGATAGTGTTGGTGGACCGCATCCCACCTCGATTCAAGGGCTTGGCCGTAGTCACGAACAACCTCGAAGCGGCGTCTGAAGGCACCCGGCACTTGATCGAGCTCGGTCACGAGAGGCTCGCCATTATCACGGGCCGCCTCGACCTCTCCAATGGCATTGACCGGCTGGAAGGCTTCCGGAAATCAATGCAGGAGGCCCACCTTCCGATTCGCCACGAATACGTCCAGCATGGGGACTTTCGATTGCAGAGCGGGTACGAGAGAGGGCTAGAGCTGCTCCGTCTTGCCGAGCCTCCGACCGCTATCTTTTGCTGCAACAATAAGATGACCCTTGGCCTGATGCGAGCCTTAACCGAGTGCGGCGTCTCCTGCCCGGAACAGGTCAGCGTTTTAGGATTCGACGATTTCGATTGGGCTGCCAGCTTCCGGCCCAGGTTAACGACGATTGCCCAGCCGACTTCTGAAATAGGCAAAACGGCAATGGAGCTCTTGCTGCGAAAAATAGAGTCGGCAGAGGGCTCCGAGGCAGAAGACCCTAGGCCCATCTCGTTGCGGGCAACGCTCCACGTCCGCGATTCTACTGCGCCGCCATACGGCTGCACTGAAATACCAGACGCGGACCACCAGCTCGTCTCACACGATCCGGCCGCTCGTTGACCTCCGGGCCGGCCCTTTTCGTCAGACTCTTTGTGTGGATTCCACCGAGCGACATCCCAACTGCAAATTTGAGGGGCGTGTTCAGCCGCCGCTTCGCCTTCTTTCGGCCGCAAAGGTTGTCATTTCGTTTCAGAACCTGCCGCTAATAGTTCTGTCCCAATGCAGCTCCGCGAATGGCGTGGAGTTCGCGGCAGCGTGCTTAGGCTCCGCTATTTCCATTGGGGAGAGGACCTTGTAGCTGCCAGGCGAGTGCTTTAACCTAAGGCTCCAAGTAAAACCAGCCCGAAATTCGTCTTTTTGAAACGATAACAAAAACTATTGACAGGCGTTTTGATGTGTGAGACACTCCCCAACTTGATATTACGGATCAGGCTGGAAAACGGGAGGAACGATGAAAAAAATCGTCTATGTGGTTTTCGGAGCGCTGCTGCTTTCATGCTTTTGCGCTCACCGCGCATGGTCACAAGCCACGTGGGGCGCGATCAGCGGATTCGTTAGTGACGCGAGCGGCGCCATGATCCCGGCGGCCAATGTCAGTGTGACCGAGGTCCGCACGGGAGTCGTTACCAAGGGCGTTAGCGATAGCGCAGGATTGTACAATATCACTCATCTCCTCCCCGGAGAATACAGCGTGTCGGTCGAGGCCCAGGGATTCAAACACTTTACCCAGGAGCATGTAACTCTTCAGGTCGATTCCACGGTGCGAGTCGACCCTGTGCTCCAACTGGGCTCGGTTACCCAGGAGGTCACCGTGACCGCGGCAGCCCCGCAGTTACAGACCGAAAAAACGGACGTCTCGAGAGACTTCGATCAACAGAAGGTTGAAGCCCTCCCGGCTCCCGCACACAACCTGACCAAGCTTTTCGACCTGGTTCCGGGAGCGATCGAAAACTACCTTCAAATCGGGGAAGGCGAAACCCCGAGCGGCGCTACGTCGGTTACGGTGAACGGCATGTGGTTCGGCGCCAACGATTACATGATTGACGGGATCACGGACCTCGCCTGTTGTTTCAGTAACCAGATTGTGATTGCGCCTAATCAAGATTCGGTATCAGAGGTAAAGATGTCGGCGAGTGACTACGATCCCGAGTTCGGCAACTCGGCGGGATTGATCGCCCAGTACATCACGAAGTCGGGGACGAACGATATCCACGGATCGGCGTGGTGGACCAACATGAACAAAGCCACTTTTGCCGCCAATCCATTCACCGAGAAAATTCCTGGCACAGGGCCGCACGGCCTAGGTCTGGGGCCTGCGCCGTTCAATCAAAACCAGGGCGGCGTCAGCTTCGGAGGTCCAATCCGCAAGAATAAGATGTTCCTGTTCGGGGACTACCAACTTCTGCGCCGGGCCGAAGACGATTCGCTCACGGCCACGGTGCCTACCGCGGCGTTTCGAACGGGCGACTTCAGTGCTGTTGCTGCGACGCATCCTATTTTCGATCCTGCGACAGGCAATCCCGATGGGTCCGGGCGGACGCAGTTTCAGTGCAACGGTGTTCTGAACGTGATCTGTCCAGACCGGCTTAGCAAGGTGTCCCAAAATCTGGTCAATTTGCTTCCCCTCCCCAATATCCAGAATAGCTCCGATCCCTACGACATCAACTATGTGGGCAGTGGGGCTACGAAGTTCCGGACGGATCAATTTGATGTGCGCTACGATTACGACATAACGGATAAAGATAAACTATTCGTTCGCAATACCTACATGTATTCGCACCTCGTGACTCCCGGGCTTTTTGGAACTGTGGCCGGCGGGCCGCCGACGGGTGGCTTGGCGGCGGAAGACGTCCCCACCCATAACGACCAGGTTGCGTTGAACTACACCCATACTTTTGGCAGTAACCTGCTGGCCGAGTTCCGCGGCGGCGTTCTGCGTTGGCATCTCCAGGGTTACACGCCGGATGCAAACCTCTCTACGAATAACCAGGTGGGGCTCGCGGGTCTCAACCTGGGGGGCAAAATAACGGGTGGGCTTGCCGGGTTTACGATTGGAGGCCCGACAGGCGGCTTTGAAGAGGGCCCCGGCCCAAATAATGTGGCGCTCCCTCGCCTGGACATCATTGATGTGTGGCAAGGTGTGAATAACTGGACCTGGATGCACGGGAATCACCAGCTCCGGTGGGGCGCGGACATCCATCGCAACATGGAAGATCTGTTTACGGTCAACGCCCACACCTCGGGCTATTTCGATTTTAATCAACAGGTAACCGGGACTTCGAACGTAAGCGGATCCGGGCTCGGAGCGGCGAGTTTTGTGCTCGGCCTCCCCGATACCTTTCTGCGCGGAGTGTTTCGATTCATCCCTCACGAAAGGCAATGGAGGGATGCATTCTACGTTCAGGATGTGTGGCGGGTTTCTCCCAAGTTGACCTTCAATTACGGCCTGCGATGGGACTATTTCGGCCCGGATGAAACTCCCCTGACAGCGGGACTCTCTAACTTTGATCCGTCCACCGGCGACGTCAATCTGGCCAATCTCGGAAATGTTTCGAGTACCACGAACGTCAGGGGCTACCACAAAGGCTGGGCGCCGCGCATAGGGCTAGCCTACAAGCTAACCGATAAGACCGTGATCCGGTCTGGCTTGGGGCGAAGCTATTTCGCCACCAACTACTCGAGCACATTCCAGGCGTTGTCGATTGTATTCCCGATTTCGGGAACCCAAAGCGTTAATCAGCCCAATGCCTACACGCCCATATTCCCTCTTGATCAAGGCTCTGTGCCCGCCGCTGCCCCCTTCAGCGCTCCAGCATCGGGCCATTTGCCGGTGCCCAACGGCGCCAGCGTATACTACAATCCTCCGTATACCCCCACCGAACACGTGGATCAGTGGAATCTCACCGTCGAGCATTCGATCAGCAACAATCTGATGGCCTCTATTGGCTATGTTGGAACCAAGGGGACCGATCTGGCCTGGGATCCCAACATAAACGCCGCAAATGTCGATCCATCTAACCCCTCCGCGAGCTTTTGCAGCCGGGAAACCTATTGCCAATTGTACGGCCTGACGCAGGGGATCGGGAGCAGGAACAACGGTGGGAATTCCAGCTACAATGCGATGCAATTCATTGTGGACAAGCGCTTCTCCGCCGGCTACTCCATAACTTCTGCGTTCACCTGGTCAAAGTCCCTGGACACGGAGGCCGCGGGCTTCGCCTGGGGCGACCAGGCCACCGATCCCTTCAATCGGGAAGCTTCCTATGGAGTCGGCACCAATCAAGATCGGGCGGCGGTTTGGACTTTGACCCATAACTGGCAGTTACCATATGGCGCGGGACTGAAGTGGGGTTCCGATGCTACAGGGATAAAGAAGTTCTTGCTGGCGGGCTGGCAATTCAATGGTGTAACCGTGGTCGAGGACGGCTTCGCCCTCTCACCAGGGATCGGAAGTCAATCCACACTTAATGCCGGTTTTGGACAAAGACCTGACCGCATACCGGGAGTTTCCCTTTACCCCGCCAACCAGACCACAGCCGAATGGTATAATCCCGCGGCCTTCCAGGCTCCTGTGTTTCCGGGACAAGCGATCCAGTGTTGCCGCTGGGGCGATGCTGCACGGGGCAGCTTCCGTGGGCCCGGCCTGTTCGGTACAGATTGGGCATTATGGAAAGATTTCAGATTCAGCACGCCTCTCAATCGGGAAGATACTCATCTCCAATTCCGCTGGGAGGCCTTTAATGCCCTCAACCATGCTCCCTTGGGCGAGCCCGACACGACCATTGACGATGCCACGGCTGGACGAATCACCAGCCTGCAGGGCACTTTTATCAAAGCCAACTCCACGACGATGCGGCGCATGGAATTCACCCTGCGGCTGCAGTTCTGAAGCGACTTTGTGGCCGCTTCACAGAGCGCAGCTTTTGAGCTGAGCATTCTGATGTGAGGCGCTGCCCGGTCGATGAAACACTGGGCGATTCCCTTTGGGGAAACCGCCGGCAGCGGTTCGTCCTAAGGCGCCTTAGTTTCACGATCTCAGAGATTTGCGTTGGGTGAAAACCGATGAGGAGAATCACGAGAAACCAGTTTCTGGGGTCGGCGCTAGGCGCCTTGACACTGCCTTTAGGCAGGCCCGCCAACGCTGACCCTGGACCGCCGGCGGCTCCGTTCAGCGGAATGGGCGCCGGCTTGGGAAGCTTGCCTTTTCTGACTGGTGCTGAGACGCGCTCGGTGTGTCCCGAGAATCCGACAGGAGAAAAGGGCAAGGGTGGCATGGCGGTGCCCAATCCTGCAGACCCGAATCTCCCTTTCTCAAGAGCCGCTTCTGACCTTGGGCAAGGCTGGAAAGTACGGCCCTTTGTCAAGCCCAAGCCGGGCGAAACGGTGACCATCATGGATGTGGACGGTCCCGGGATCATCGAGCACATCTGGATGGCCACGGAGACCGATTGGAAAGACAACGGCCGCGCCTGCGTTCTGCGCTTCTATTGGGACGGAGAGGCGACCCCATCCATAGAAGTGCCAATGACGGACTTCTTCGCGGTGGGGCATGATATTTTTGCGCGAGTCAATTCTTTGGCGGTGGTGGTCAATCCCATGTCCGCTCTGAATTGCTACTGGCCTATGCCGTTTGGTAAGCACGCAAGAGTTACCTTCACCAATGAATCGGACAAGGACCTGACGTTGATGACCTATCAGATCACATACTCCGTCACGGAGACGCCGGCCAACACGGGCTACTTCCACGCTCAGTGGCGGCGGGCAGTTACCGACAGATCTGCCCCTTTGCACATCCTCCTGGAGGGGGTTAAAGGCAAGGGGCGTTACGTGGGGACATTTCTCGCCTGGGCTCAGCTCTCCGACGGCTGGTTCGGCGAGGGTGAGATGAAGTTCTTCATTGATGGAGATACGAAATTTCCCACCATCAACGGGACCGGAACCGAAGACTACTTCTGCGGCAGTTACGGATTCCCTGAGATCTACAGCGGTCCGTACACCGGCTGTACGTTGAGGCACGCGAACGAAAATGGTCCGACGAAATGGAGTCTGTACCGTTGGCATATCATGGATCCCATCACTTTCAACCACGATCTGCGGGTGGCGATTCAGGCGCTAGGCTGGTGGCCCAACGGAAAATACCAACCCCTGGCCGACGACGTATCCTCGGTGGCTTACTGGTATCAAACCGAACCGCACGCAGAGTTTCCTAAGTTGCCTCCTTTGTCCGAAAGGTGGCCCAGGTGAGGATCTTTTGATCCCGACGAAGCGCGTCCAGTGAATCCCTTGGAGTTGGCGCTGACGGGGCCGTCCAGACCGGCATCTAATGCCAGTGGCTTTCCTATGGAATAAAGCAGGTCTGACCGCTCTAATCGTCAATTTGGCGACGTTGCCAGCTTTGTGTGCTTCCCCTTGCGCCCAGTGCCACCCCAAGGAGGTTGCCGTGTACTCCGCTAGCCCGATGGCCCATTCGCTTGGTCCGGTCCGGCCTGAGCCTCGAGGGGAGTTCACGAATTCACGATCGGGCTCCAAGTTTCTTGCAACCCTCACCGGCTCCGGCATAGTGCAGCGGGTCGAGCGGAACGGTTCGGCCGAAGAATATCAGGCGAACTACGCCATCGGATCCGGAGTACACGCCGTCGGTTACCTGATCGAGCTTAAAGGACACCTCTTTCAATCGCCCTTCTGCTACTACCCAGGGCGCGGTTGGGGCCTGGCGCCCGGCTACGAAAACTCCAACACCCCGAACTTTTCGCGGCCTGTCACGCCTGAGTGCCTGTTCTGTCATGCAGGTCAGGCTCGGCCCAAGCCGGCCACTCTGAACAGCTACCAGGATCCACCTTTTGAGTCGGAAGGAATAGACTGCGAACGCTGCCACGGCCCGGTCGAGGCGCATTTGCGCAATCCCGTTCCCGGCTCGATCGTGAATCCCGCCAAACTACCCGCTCGAGCTCGTGACAGCGTGTGCGAGCAATGCCATCTCAGTGGCGAGTCGCGCGTTGCCAACCCGGGCCTGAAGATTTCCGACTTCCGCCCCGGTCAAAACCTGGAAGATGTATTTTCGGTCTACGTCTTCGACGGGTCACTCGACGCCTCAAGACCGATTCCCTTCAAAGTAATCAGCCAGTCTCAGGAGCTGGCGCTGAGCCAGTGTTCGCGGCAGAGCGCGGGCAAGCTGTGGTGTGGAACCTGCCACGACCCGCATCAGCGACTCTCCGACCCCAAGACCTACTATCGAGACCGATGCCTCTCCTGCCACGGACCAACGCTGCTCAAGACGCACGCCAAGTCTAATCAAGACTGCATTGGATGTCATATGCCGCAACGCGAAGTTACAGACGGCGCTCACACTACGTTCGTCGACCACCGCATCGCGCGAAGACCGCCGCCGGAGAACGTTGCCGAGGCGCCCGTCGAAGAACGGAAACTCGTCCCCTGGCACGAATCGCCGGCGGAGTTCTCGACGCGCAATCTGGGCCTGGCCGACGTCGAGGTTGGAGAGAAGCTGCGATCCAAGAGCCTGACGCTGGCAGGCATGAAGCTTCTGCTGTCCTGCTGGTCCAAGTTCGAGGATGACGTCGCAGTGATCAGCGACATCGGCGAGGTTCTGTTCAACGTGGGTGATAACGAGCACTCAGCCGCGGTATACGAGCAAGCTATCAGAGTGGAGCCCGATGTGGCCAGGCACTATATTCACGCCGCCGCTGCCTTGCGCGCCGCGCATGACAACCAGAAAGCCGTCGAGTACCTCGAAAAGGCGCTCCAGCTCGACCCGCTCCAGCGCGAACCGTACGAAGACTTGAGAGAGATTTATTCCGAGCTCGGCAATACGGAGATGGCGCGCCGGACGCGCGAGCGATACCGGCAAGCTTTTCCGGGAACTGTCGCGGCGCAAATGGGCGCACAGAAATTCAATTGAGTCGGCGGGCTTTCGTCAGAGGCGCGACTCCGAGAAGTAGAACAAGACTGCGCATTAGACAAGGCTCTTCGACCACAAAGGAGATACCGACTATGAAGACGCGCTGCTGGATGCTGTCCGTGCTGGTTGCGGCCGCGCTCGCGGCTCAGACTGCCGCCGCCCAAACTTCTTCCTACGATGGTCTCAACCAGAGTATGGGAACGTTGTCACGCCTTTCTCACGCGAAGGCGCGGTCGATCAGTCCCGAGAACTTGAGTGGGGAAAAGGGCCGGGGCGGGATGGCCACCACCGGGACGGGCGCCCAAGCCGCGCGCGACCTGGGCCAGGGCTGGAAGATATCGCCGTCGATCAAGATAGAGCCTAAGACCACATTTACAGTGGCGCAGATTCAAGGTCCCGGCGCGATCCAGCACATCTGGATGACCCCCGCCGGCAACTTCCGGTACACGATCCTGCGGATGTACTGGGACGGCGAGACCGACCCTTCAGTTGAAGTTCCGGTGGGCGACTTCTTCGCGAACGGGTGGAACCGCTACGCGCAGGTTTCGTCGCTGGCCGTCTGCGTGAACCCGGGAAGCGGGCTCAATTCGTATTGGCAGATGCCCTTCCGTAGGTCAGCCAAGATCACTCTCGAGAATATCGCCGACGAGGCGATGACCATCTACTACCAAGTCGACTACACGCTCACGGACGTTCCCGAGGATGCCGCCTACTTCCACGCGCAATTCCGCCGGTCGAACCCGCTGCCCTACAAGACCGATCACGTGATCCTGGACGGCGTGAAGGGCTGGGGACAGTATGTGGGCACCTACCTTGCCTGGGGCGTTCACAATAATGGCTGGTGGGGCGAGGGCGAAATCAAGTTCTTCATCGATGGAGACGGCAAGTTTCCCACCATCAACGGGACTGGCACCGAGGATTATTTCTGCGGCTCCTACGACTTCGATTCCGGCCCTCCGGCCACCTTTCCGTTCGACCTCATTCCCGGGCAATTGCCTCGCGGGGAGTACCACTACACGGAGTTCACTACGCCTTACACCGGCCTCGCGCAGGTGATCAAACCTGACGGCCACTACGACTCGCAGGAGCGCTTCGGCTTGTACCGCTGGCACATCATGGACCCGATCCGGTTCGAGAAGGATCTGAAGGTTACCATTCAAGCGCTCGGTTGGCGGTCCGGCTGGCGCTACCTGCCTTTGCAGGATGACATCGCTTCCACTGCCTTCTGGTACCAGACAGAGCCCCACGCGCCATTCCCCAAGCTTCCGGATCGGGACTACCTGGAAGTGCGCTAGAAGCGGCGGAGGCGGCGTGGAGCCGGCGCTAGACTTCTTCCGGCACGGTAAAAGGAGCCCGGTAGCCGCGGTCGCCGTCGCGCAGCAGATTGGCGGCCTCGGCATCGCCGATCACTTCCTGGGTTTCGGGATTGAAATTCAGTGTCCGGCCCAGGCGGTAGGAAGCATTGGCGAGATGCATCAGCGCCATGGAAGTGTGCGCTTCCTCAATGGGCGCATTGAGATCGTCTTTCTTCCGGCTCACCACGCAATCGATGAAGTTGGCGAAATGCGCGACCTCCGCCCCGGCGTGGATCTTGGGCTGAGGCTCCTGATCAGGCCCGAGCCATACGCCATAAGTATCCGCATCCTCGTCGCCGGTCGCGAAGTATCCTTTTGAGCCGTAGAAGATGTCTCCAATGGTGTTGTGCCCGCCTGACATCGGGCCGGTCGCCGGGAGTGCAGCCTTGTGTTTGGGCTCCGGAGTCCCCATGGCCACGGTGCCGATCTCGGCTTCATGATTGGATATCCAGTGCCGGACCTCGAAGGTCAACATCTTGCGCTTGCCATCCGGCAGGTCGAATTCAAAAGCGCAGGTTAAGTCGTTCGGCGTTTCCTGATCATCGTCGAACATGAAGTGGCCGCCGATTGCGCTCACTTTGTTGGGGAAGGTTACGCCCAGCCCCCAGCGCGCCACGTCCATCTGATGAGTCCCCTGGTTGCCCATGTCGCCGTTTCCGTAGCTCCAAAACCAATGCCAGTTGTAGTGGAAACGATTTTGAGTAAAGTCGTGCATCGGCGCGGGTCCCGTCCAGAGATCGTAATTTACTCCCGCCGGAACCGGCGCCACGGACGCGTGGCCGATGGTGTTGCGCCATTTGTAGCAAAGCCCGCGCGCCATGTAGACATCGCCGATCATCCCGTCGTGTACTTTCTTGATCCCGTCGCGAATCCCTGTGGCGGAGCGGATCTGGGTGCCGTGCTGAACGATGCGGTTGTAACGCTTGGCGGCAGCAACGAACTGTTTGCCTTCCCACAGATTGTGTGAGCAAGGCTTCTCCACGTAGACGTCCTTGCCCGCCTGGCACGCCCAAATCCCCATCAACGAGTGCCAGTGGTTCGGAGTCGCAATGGAGATCGCATCGATCGACTTGTCCTCCAGAAGCTTGCGCACATCCACGAACGTCGCCGGCTTCGGAATACCCTTTTTCTCCATCGATGCGACGCGCTGCGCGAGCACGTTCTCGTCGGGGTCGCATACTGCTGCGATCTGGACGTTGTGAAGCTGGGCGTAGTTTCTGACGTGATCCATGCCGCGCCCGTGCACGCCGCAGATCGCCACCCGCACGCGGTCGCTCGCGCCGATCACCCGTTCAGCGCGGCTCACGAACGCCGCACCGCCTGCCGCTGCCATACCTGCTGCGCCGGCTACGCCACCTTTCAGGAAGCTTCGACGGCTCAATTCCGAATCGTTGGGCATAAGCAATTCTCCTGGTTTGCGAAATCGACTATATTTTTGCGGGCCTCACGAATGCTGCCGCATCTCGAAATCAAAACGTGTACTTCAGCGCGAACTGCAGGATGCGCGGGCTGACGTCGCTTAGAATCTGGCCGAAGGTCGAATCCGTGAAGTAATTGTCTGGCGCGTTGAAATTGACGTGGTTCATCAGATTGAAGAATTCGAACCTCAGCTCGAGGCGCTGGCGCTCGGTGATATTGAAGTAGCGGACCACGGCGGCGTCGACATCGACGTAACCGGGCGCCTCGAGCGAGTCCCTTCCTGAATTGCCGAACGTGCCCGTCGGGCTCAGCGAGAATGCGCTCGGGTTGAGCCACTGGAGCGCTCCGGTGGTGCTCTTCACGTAGGGGTTGCCGGACACGTCCGGCCGGTCCAGAAAGACTCCGCACAGGCAATTGTCAACACCGTCCAGAGCGTAGAACCACGTGCCCGTGTGAACGGACACGATGGGCGAGAGCTGCCACCCGCCGAGAAACCGGTTGGTCCAGGGATTGCCGAACCGGGGCATCTGAGCAATGAAGCTCAAATTGAAGATCTGGCGGAGATCGAAGCTGCAATTGCCGCGGTCCGCATTTCGATTGAACGGATTCTGGGTGTAAGGTCCACCCATGTCGCCCTGGAAATCGGTTTCGCTGAGGCAATGCGACCAGGTGTAGTTCCCCAGGATCGTGAAGTGATTGCTGAAGCGATGCTGCACCTTGAGCAGGAGCGCTTCATATTCGCCGTTGGAGCCGGCATCGAGGTGATAAATGTCCGAGATGCCCGTGCCTGCGCCGGGGTTGATGAGCGAGAGCACACGCCTCTGGTTTTCATTGCTGCCTGTCGAACAGGGCGAACCGTTGCACATTCCCGGGATGAAAACGGCGGGATTGATGTCTTCTCCGGTCCAGATGTGGGTGGTCTTATTGCCGACGTAATCGGCCGCCAGCAGCCAGTTGTTCGTCAGTTGGATTTGGTACCCGAGATTCCACTGATCCACGTACATCGGGCGCGAGTTCAAAGGATAGTCATAGAAACTGCTCTCGGCCGGGAAAACGGCATTCTTGCCGGGAGGAAAAGGCAACGGGAAGGGATTGCCGCCCGGATATCCCTGCCATGGATTCGACAGGCCTCCGGCCGGGCCGTTGAGATCAACCACGCTGCCCCACGGAGCGCCCTGGGTCTGATCCTCGAAATAGGCGGTCGGGATGGTGTCATAGAAGACCCCAAAGCCGGCGCGGATCACCTGGCGCCCAGTTCCGGCCGGGTCCCAGACGACTCCCACGCGTGGCCCAAACGCGGACAGTTTGGTGTAGGTGTAACTGCTAGGAATACCGGGATCACCGGGATAGAACAATCCCGGAGGAGCCTTCACGTACTGGCTGGTCTTGGTGCCTGCGATGAAAGCGGCCTCGGAAAAGTGATCGATGGCGTTGTGCGTTTCGGTGACGGACAGGTTGGGCTCCCATCTCAATCCCAGATTAATGTTGAGCCTCTTCGTCACCTGCAGATTATCGTTGACGTACAGCCCGATATAGTTCTGCCGCCCGTTGAACTGCGTCGGGTTGCCCTGATCGAAGAAGTTGGGCATCCCCAGCAGAAAATCCAGCAGGCCGTTGCCCGTGGCTCCACCGTTGAACGTGAATCCGCCGTTCGCGTACGCGTTGTTGGCGTACGGGTACTGGTAGTGGATCCAATCCACGCCCGTTGAGAGGTGATGGCGGCCGCGGACCAGATCGAGATCGTCCGAAATCTCGGCCACGTTGTTTCTAAACAGGGCGGGAGCGCAAGTGCCGCAGCCGATTCCAAAGTATCCCGTGATCGACATATCGATGGCATTCGGCACCGCCTGAAAAATGTTGACACCGAAGTCATCCAGGTTCTTCATGTTCGCGGCCGGCCCGCGGGTGATGGCGAGGCGCGTCCAGGTGAGATGGAGGGAATTGAGCGTGTTCGGAGTGATCGAATAACTGTCGCCCAGGGTAGCCGATTGGCTGCGGTCCAGAACTCCGCGCTGGGTTGTCAGCAGGAAATCGTTGTTGAACGCGGCAGGACTCTTGTAGTCCGCGTAGAAGTACCGGCCGAAGAGATTGTTCTTGGCGCTCTGGTTCCAGTCCGCTCGACCGATGTATTGATCCTCCCGCTGCGGCTCCGGGATGGCGTAAGTGATCCTGCCGCAGGGATCATTGGAGGTGGGAACGTACTTGAGAAGCGCGAGCGCCTGCGGGTTGTACAGGCTGGGGTTCACGAAATCATTGGCGAAAGGCTGGCGCGTGGCGGGATTGGTGATCGTCGCCGCCGAGCCGCTCGACTGGCAGGATGCGGACAGAATCTGGCTCCAGTCTCCCGACAGAACGGCCGGCGTGGGCACGAAGGTGATCGAGGAAGGCGGCGCAGTCCGAATGCGGGTACCCTGGTAGCCAAAGAAGCCGAAGACCTTGTCCTTTTTGATCGGTCCTCCGATGGTCCCCCCGAATTGGTTTCGCTTCAGGGTGTCCTGGGCGGCCGCGAAGAAGTCGCGAGCGTTGAAATCGCCGTTGCGCACGAATTCGAATGCGTCGCCGTGGAACTGATTGGTGCCGGATTTGGTGACCACGTCGACCTGCGCCCCGGGATGGAGACCCCACTGCGCAGTCAGGCTGCTGGTTTCGACGCTGAACTCCTGAATGGCGTCGGGAAAGGGGAAGGGAAGATTGATGTTCGAAAAGTTGTCCATGTGCGTTCCGCCGTCCAGACGATAGCTGGTGGCACTCGACTGTCCTCCGGCAACCGAGATGCTGTCAGCGGTAGCATAGTTCTTGCTGGTCTTGATATCGTTCACGTTCTGATCGATTGTGTTGGTGGCCGCGCCCATGAGCATGATGAGGTCGGTAGCCTGGCGGCCGTTCAGCGGCAGGTCCAGAACACGCGCGTTGTCCATTACAGACGAAACGGAAGTCGTTTGGGTCTGCAACATGGCGGCGTTGGCGGACACCTGGACCTCCTGCTTCACCTGTCCCACGTGCAGTGTCACGTTAATGGTGACGTTGGTCCCGACCTGAAGCAGGATTCCGGTCTGGACGTAGCCTTCAAAACCGCTCGCCTCGATTTCAAGTTTGTAAGATCCTACTGGCAGATTCGGAAGCGCGTAGATTCCGTCCGGACCGCTGCGGGCTGTGCGTACCAAACCTGTATCGATGTGTGTGGCCGTCACCCTGGCGTTCGGCACCAGTCCTCCGCTTGGGTCCGAGACCAAACCGGAAATCTGGGCGCTCGCCCCCGCCTGCCCCCAAAGGGGCGCGGCCGGCGCCGTCAAAAGAGTCATTCCAACCGCTAGAAGACTGTTCGTTATTGTTCTCATGCGCGCAATGCCTCCGTCATGAATTCGCGATTTCGGCGCACCGCCGCCTAAGAGTATACACTTGTCCGTAAGAAGAAGTGCCGGGAGTCGAGCCCCGGTTACAGGTCCGGCTGAATCCCGGCAAACGGTCCCGCAACTGGCTTTTGAGCTAGACTGAGGTCGTTACACGGCTGAGCTACGCAGGCGCTGGTGGGTGGGATGGGGATGTGAGCCACTGTTGGGCATCTCAGGCTCAACTTGATCGGGCAGAAGGCCAATGACAGCTGATTCAAGGGAGAATTTTGACGTGCTGGTGGTTGGGTCAGGCGCATCCGGCGGATGGGCGTGCAAGCGCCTTGCAGAAGCCGGGCTGAAGATTGCGCTTCTCGACGCAGGTCCGCCACAATCGGACAAGAATTTCACCGAGCATCTGCCCGAGTTCCAACTGAGATATCGCAACCTCGCGCCCGGCGCGCTGAGCAGGACGCGCCCCATCCAGAGCCAGTGCTACGCCTGCACGGAGTTCAACTACGAGTGGTTTTGTAATGACCTGGACGAGCCCTACACGACGTTCGGCGAAACACCGTTTAGCTGGTCAGCGCGCATGCGTATCGCAGGAGGGCGAACGAACGTCTGGGGACGCCTCAGTCTGCGTTATAGCGACCTCGATTTCAAGGCCGCCTCGTTCGACGGATATGGCCAGGACTGGCCGGTCAGTTACCGGGACCTAGCTCCCTACTACGATCTCGTGGAGCGCTACATCGGCGTCGCCGGTCGCGCTGAAGAAGCGGACCATATCCCGGACGGGATCTTCCAGCCCGAAATGGCCCTGACCTGCTCTGAAAATGCGTTTCGAGAGCGTGTAAAGGCTAAGCTAGGCTACATCGTTACGCCCTCGCGCACGGCCAATCTGACGAGACCGCTCAACGGACGCGCTCCCTGCCACTACTGCGGCCCTTGCGAACGCGGCTGCGTCACCCATTCTTATTTCAACTCGGCCTTCACCACCCTGCCTGACGCGCTCGCCACGGGAAATTGCACCTACATTCCGAACGCCATGGTCTACAAGGTCCTGATGGACGCGGACCGCAATCGCGCCAGCGGGATTCTCTATATTGATCGGAACACACGCCAGCCGCGCGAGATCAAGGGCCGGGCGGTCATCGTCGGCGCTCAGGCGCTCGAATCGGCGCGCGTCTTGTTGAACTCGGCCACCACGCAACACCCGAACGGCCTCGGGAACTCGAGCGGCGCGCTGGGACACTACCTCATGGACCATATCGCGGGCGCCGGCGCCAGCGGAGAGTTTTCCGAATTCGCGGCCAGGCCCAGCCTGTCAGGCCCGCGTCGTCCTTGTGGTATTTATGTAGCGCGGATGCGGAACCTTCCGAGCGGCCCGCGTTCGAAGGAATTCATCCGCGGCTATGGCTATGAGGGCGGCGGCAGTGTTGATTTCAACTGGGAAGCGCCGGGGTTCGGTCAGGCGTTCAAGAACAAGCTCTCGGAACCGGTGAGCACAGTCAGCATGGGCGCGTTCGCGGAGGTCCTTCCGCGCTGGGAGAACTACGTTGGGATCGACCCGAGCGCAGTCGACACCTACGGCATTCCCGTGCTTCGCATCCATATGTCGCACAGCGACAACGAGTTTGCGCTCCTTCGCGATGCCAGGGATTCCGCGGCTGAGATGCTCGCGGCGGCTGGCGCTAAGAACATACGGCCCACATTTCACCCCACAGGACCAGGTGGCGTCCGGCACGAAGTGGGAGTGGCGAGGATGGGCAGCGACCCGAAGCGATCGGTCCTGAATCAGTTCCAACAGACGCATGACGTCAAGAACCTCTTCGTCGTGGACGCCGCGGGATTTCCCACGAATCCTTGCCAGAACCCGACGTTGACACTCATGGCACTGTGCGTGCGATCTTGTGACTACTTGATGGGGGAGATGAAGCGCGGGAACGTTTGACATGCGCCCGGCCGCGAGGGGTTTACGCTACCGAAGGAGCGGCGGTGACCCAAACCCGGGAGAACTGGTGTCAGGGTTTCATCAAGGAGCCGCAGGTTTGCATCCGCTATCGTTCGAGCTGAGATCGACGTCGCTGAAATCACCCGTCTCGTCAAATGACCCAAGACCAATCTGACCACACGAATAGGTGTGGTCAACCACCGTGAAGAGCACCCCGGCTTGAACGTCGCTCCAGACCTCGATGCGGCCGCTGGCCCCATTCCTCAACACGCGAATCTGGTGCCAGGAAGTGTCCGGCAGGGCGGGGATAGCTTCAGCGCCGGCAATGCGCACGCGCGGAGCGTTGTTCACCAGGAAGATTCCGTTGTGGACGGCCTGCTTGCGTCCTGAATCCACGGAGAGGTGACTGTAGTAGAAGTGGAGCGTGTCCACGTAGTTGAACACGACGATCATCGACCCGCCTTCGCGTCGCACTCGAACCCGCAAATCGAAGCTGCCCGCTTTGATGTTCTTCAGCAAGGCGAATTGCAACGGCCGCCGCGGAACGCCGGGATCGCGGTTGCGCTTCATGTGCAAGTAGTGGCGGCCCGGCTCTCCCAGGATCACCCAATCTTCCGGATAGGGCATCTGCCAGGCGTCCAGATTGCCACCTTCGAACTTGTCCGAGAAGTTCAGCAATCGCGCGCCGCTCTGAGCGGTCTGCCGGGATGGTATGAGAAGAAGCGAGGGAGTGAGTGCCGCCATGGCGCAAAACACGCTGACGCGAGCGATGAGCTTCGGAGCCATTGGACTCCTTCCGGATTGAGATCGATCCTGGTTCATCGGTAAGGGCGGGTTACGTGGTCCGTGGCCGTTTGCGGCCGCGGGCCCGGACGTAGGCGAACCTAAAGACTACTGGTCAGGGTCGTTGTTGTTGTTGGAGGCGCCATTCAGAAGTTCAGTGGCCAAGCTGCTCACCGCCTGGTCAGGATCGGTCGCTGCCTGCTGAAGGAGAGTATGCGCATCGGTGCGTTGCGAGACAGCTTCGATCACATTGAGGCGAACGGTGGAATCGCCGTCGCTATAGACCTGGCGCAGAAGATCGAGCGAATCCGCTCCGGGGTGACGGCCAAGGGCTTGAACGGCATAGTCGCGCAGCACGCTGTCCTGATCGCTGAGCGCGTCGTGCAGCGATCCCATCACTAACGACTGATCGATCTGGCTGTCCTGGTCCATGAACTGAAGGGCGCGCAGCCTGGCAATCCCATCTCCGTTCGCAATCACGTCAGTGAGCGCGTCGTATGCTTCCTTTGGACCGAGCTTGATGACTTCGCGGAATCCCGCATCTTGCTCCGCCGGATTCGTACTCAGCAACTGGGCGCGCCAGGTGTTATGCTTTGCCTGAGCGGCGGCGCTCCGCCCTGTTTCGGCTTCGGTTCCCATGTCAATAGCCGCACCCGCTGCCGCATTGAGGATGACCACCCGCGCCAACCGCACGGAAACCGGGGAAGCCAGGCTGCCAAAGACAACGTAATTCGTGCCGCCCAGCAGGCCCTGAACCGCCTGCGCCACCGTTATCCCCGAAAATTGCACGGCCACCGTCCTGCCGGCCTCGCCTAATCCGTGCACCTGAAGACCGGTCTTCTGGCCGATCTCCTGCAAGACCTGAGACAGGGGCACGTGGTCCGCGGTCACACTTAGCTTAGCGCCGGCGTAGTCCACCTTGAGCGAGGGCCCGGCGGGAGGTTCGCTTCCCGGCTGAAGAGTTACCGGCGCAGGCTGCTTGATCGGAGCCGCCGGAAGCGCCTGTTGACCTTGCTGCTCTTCTTGCTGGTCCTGCTGTTGCTGCTGTTGCAGCTGCATCTGCTGCTGCTGTGCCTGACGCTGCTCTTGCAGTCGCTGTTGCTGTTCCATTTGCTGCTGGCGCTGCATGTCCAGCCGTCTCTGCAGCAGCGGCGGGAGCGGCCCCTGATTAGGCAAAGGCGGCTGGCCGGCACCCGTTTGCGGGAACGGAGCCTGAGCGCGAAGCCCGAGCGCAGGCGTCAAAAGGGACAAGATCAGCGCCACCAGCAAAATCGGAGGCTGCCGGCGGAGAGCCCCGCGACTATCGAGTCGAGCGCGGCGCGGGCCGGGCTCAAGCCCTAGGGATTTACCAGCCATTGGAGAGCACCATCCGGGCCTATTCTGACATGCAGGGGCCCTAAACTCAATAGACGTGCGCGGCGCGATTTCGATTTTCGAAGGAAGGCAGGTGTGACTTCAGGCTCAATAGTTCAGACTGAGGGTAAGCATATGCCAGTTGAAAATAAACCAGGTGAGGCCGACCGAGGCCAGGGCGATGAGGGTTTCGCCGGGCTTGCTCCAGAACCAGCGATTCGGGTTTCCCCACGCTTTGAGGCAATTATGGATGGCGATGGGGGTCCCGAACACCACCATCATACCTGCCAATTCCATCAGCCGCAACCAGCGGTCGAAGGATGAACTGAGCAGGCTGAAATCCTTGCCCGCAAAGCTCCCGTAAGCGATCCAGGCGAGCAAAAACACTACGTCGATCATGCAGACGATACGACTGCGAAGACGGGCACGGCGTTCGCCCGAGGTGAGGTCGAGCGTTTTGTCATAGTGCCGGCGGAAGATGGCCGCGAGCGGCCAGAAGAGTAGAGCCAGGCCGAAGACGCCCAGACTGCCCCAGAAGATACCCTGGTTAAGATACGTGTTCTTGTACCAAGGCACCTGTTGGAAGATGAAGATTGGGAAATCCAGAGCCAGGACGCGCCGGCCGGCTTCGTCGCGCGTGAAAGCCACCCGGTCACTGCCGTCTTTCGCTTTGAAGACGAGCGGGGCTATCTCGCGCAAGTGCTTGGGGCGACGGTTATAGCCGACGAGACCTTCCACGCTGATGGTTCCATCCGGGTTGGCGCTGACCTCGGTCTGATCGAAAGCGGACTCGACGGATAGGATCGTGGTTTCCTCCCGGCGGCTGCTCATGTAAAGTCCGCTCACGCTCTTCGCGTCCTGGGCGGCGCTGGCCAGCGTGGGCTCCGGCGGCGTCGAATCGGGAAAGTACCGGTCCATGAATTTTTCGTAGAGCGCCCCGCGCGGATCACCGCGCTTGCCGGCACTGTTCAAGGATACGAATAGCCCTACGCCCGCATCGAGCACAAGGTACATGTCGCTGTGGAAATAGATCGTGTCGCCGCCGTGCGAGATAACGCGGTGACCGTTACGGTTCTGCTCGTAGAAACCGAGACACATGCCGTTAAGCGCCGAACTCGGCCCGGACTGGCGCGAGTGCATCAGCCTGACCGTTTCAGGACGCAGAATGGTGGATCCGTTGAACTGGCCGTCCTGCAAGTGAGCGATCATGAAATGCGCGATGTCCTCCGCCGTGACGGAGAGGGCGCCGGCCGGCGCGTCCTCGATCACTTCAAAAGGCTGCGCCGGGTCCGAAGCCTCGTTGTAGCCGCTCGACATCAGCGGTTTGAGCGCCTCCGGAAGCGGCTGATCGAAGCTGGCGCGCGTCATACCCAGCGGCTTAAAGATGGAATCCTCGACGTAACGGGCGAAGGGCCGGCCGGTGGTGCGCTCCACGATGTGCCCGGCGAGGGCGGCGCCATAGTTCGAGTAGGCAGGGACAGGACCGGGAGGGTAGATGCGCCGCGGGATGTGCGCGCCGAGATACTGCCCCAGCGGCTCCAGGTGGCTTGCATCCTTCAGGATCAGATTCTTGACCGATTCCTCGAAACCCGGCGTGTGGGTCATCAGGTTTCGCAGCTTGATGGGTTGCGGATAGGTCGCGGGGATCTTGAAATCAAGGTAATCGTTCACATCGCGGTCCAGGTCCAGCTTGCCCTGCTCGACCTGTTGCATAACGGCCGTCCACGTGAAGAGCTTCGAAATGGACCCGGGCCGAAACAGCGTGGCGTCCGGGATGACAGGCGTTTTTTTGGCCACATCCGAGTAACCATAGCCTTTCTCGAAGAGAAGTTTGCCGTCCTTCACCACCGCCACAACACCTCCGGCAATGTCCTCGCGCTGAAGCGCCATAGGCATAAGCCCATCGAGGTAGACCTCGAGGTCAGCGGCGGTCAATTCGTGGGTCTCACTCTTGCCCACGGGCTGAGATGGCTTTGCCTCCACTGCGGCCGGCCGCTTCGTGACTTCAGGCGCCAGATTGGGCTTGGGACCTTGAGCCCAGAATCGACTGGTGCTAGTTCCCGCTACCCCAATGCCGAGCGCCATCAACGATGCGATCAGGATGGTCCGGTCTCTAGCCATGGTCCCCCTCCCAGAAACAACGAAAGGCGTGTACAAGCAGGGCGGCAATTCCCAAATTCGCCATTCGCCGTTTCTGCCTCACTGCTCCCGCTTCGCCGGGAAACTTTGCCCGCCCTGATGAATCTCCATGACATCCACTTTGCCCGACGCGCCGCGCTCGAACACCACCTCATTGTCTTTCACCAGGGCGAAGAACTTGATGGGCGACTCGGGGAACAGCTCGAACTCCGGCTCATGCGTGGCCTGGGCGTAAAGCCTGTGATTTCGTGTGGAAATCGTAATGATGGTTCCCCCCCGAACCATGTATCGGCCCACGTAATCCGGATAAACTTTGGGGTCCACCTTGGCGACGGCGCGCTCCTGGGGTGCGAAGTTGGCCCAATGATACTCTCGAGCGATCCCGAACATGACTTCGTTGATCAGCTCGCCGCCATTGTCCGAGTTGGTCATCACCACGGCGCCTTGTCCGGTGTGGGCGTAAGCCACGAACAGGCATTGAAAGCCTTCATTACCTCCCGAATGGCTGAAGCGCAGTGTCTGGCCCGAGCCGTCGAGAGCCACGCCCAAACCGACATGGTCGATCTGGCCGGTCAGCATCTGTTGCGCCATTTTCTGCGAGATCACGGCGTGCGACTTGCCTGCGTAGGCGTCCTGAATGCCCATGGCGAAGCGCGCAAGGTCAGAAGGAGTGGTCCAGAGGCCCGCCGCCGCCAACTCCGGGTAGGTGTGATACTTACCCGCAACCGGGGTACCATCAGCCTGGTAGCCCGCCGCCGCCGACCCCCGCCAATCGTCACGAAGCGGCTGCGAAAAATCGCTCGAACTCATGCCGAATTTGCTGAGCACCGTTTGCTGCATGATCCTGGGGAAGGGCTCGCGCAGAACGTCGATCAGCAATTGCTGCATCACCGTGTAGCCTCCGCCCGAATAGCGAAACGCGCTTCCCGGAACGAGGGTCACGCGAATGGCTTCGCTATTCGCGGGCGCCTCGCCGTTCAACACCTGAACCAGCGTGGGCACGGCTTTGCCGGCCTCATAGCCCGCGAACCCGTGAACAGTCAGCCCGGCGCTGTGACTCAGAATGCGGCGCAGTGTTACCTTCTGCCCTCTGGTGAAGTCGTTTTCCGGCACCTTCCACGACTTCAGGTAGTCGTTCACGTCCCGATCGAGATCAAGCTTGCCTGCCTCCACAAAGTGCAGGACCGCCGCCGCGCTGACGGGTTTGCTGATAGAGGCTGCCTGAAAACGGGTATCGGCCGTAACAGCTCCATTCCCGGCGACATCCGCCAGACCGTAGCCGCGTGCCCATTCGATGCGGCTCTTATCGAACACCGCGATGCTGACTCCTCGCACTTTATGGAACGCCATACGGTCCGCGAGCTTCATGCCCGGCTCGTTGCGACCCTTAATGATCACGGGCGGCAGGAGTCCCTTCTCCACTCGCGCGATTCGGGCTTGTACGGCAGAATTGGCTGCGGCGCCCGGGTCTTGAGACTGCGCCAGGGAAGCGCGATGGTGGAAAATCGCGGAAGCGATTATCAACAGCGAGAGCGAGAGTAGCGGCTTTGACATTCTCTTCATCGGTCCTCTTCGACTGGAAATGAGCGGCGCCACGCGTGTCCTTCGAATGTGCTGAACGCCGGCGTGATGCGTCGGAATCTACGACCCATGCAGGCAAATCAAGTTGAGACGGCACTAGCATAACATCTGCGCCCGTGACGCATTCGAATCACCTACTATAGCGGCTGCCCGCCGGCAGTCTGGATTATTCTCAGCTCAGAAGCGAGATGTAGCCCTGCATATGCGCTTCAGAGACCAGTTTGCGTACTTGAAACGGCCAGCGGGCGTAACGGCGCTAACTACGGCAGGCTTACCACAGCCAAGGTCGCAAATCGGCCGTTCCAAGTACCCGACCAACTGGCCGGAATGTTTTCATCTGGATTTTTCATACGGCGTGTGTCATCATTGCTATGGGAACCCAATAGGAGGACCATGGGCGGCAAAGCGGAAGTTTGGCAGGGCACGCTGGCTTTGATGGTTCTGAAGACGCTCGAGAGCATGGGACCGCTGCACGGCTATGGGATCGCGCGCCGCATCGAGCAGACCAGCGGCGACCGGCTGGCGTTGAATTACGGCACCATTTATCCGGCTCTTCTGAAGCTCGAACAGGAAGGCTACATCGCCTCGGAGTGGGGCGTGTCAGACAACCATCGCAAGGCCAAATTCTACAAGCTGACGCGCGCCGGCCGCAGGCAACTGCAGAAGGAGGCGCGGGGATGGGCCGAAACCTCCGCCATTGTCGCCAGATTCCTGTCACCTGAAGAGCAGTGACGGGAGAAAACGGAGACAAGAGTCGCGAGACCGCCTGCGGTGAGCGACGCCATGGGCTTCGTCACGATGACACCGCACCCACTGGCTTAGTCTAGAGGAGAGCCTTATGAGACCACTACTGGCTTGGTTCCGGCGCTTCGGCGGATTGTTCGATCAACGGCGCCACGAGCAGGATCTGGCAGCCGAGCTTGAAAGCCACCTTCAGATGCACGTGGAAGACAATCTGCGCGCAGGAATGAGTCCCGAAGAAGCTCGCCGGCAGGCGCTGATCAAGCTGGGAGGCCTCGAGCAGGCGAAGGAAAGCTACCGTGAGCGTCATCGTCTTCCCGGAATCGAGACTTTCCTGCAAGACCTGCGCTTCGGCCTGCGCCTGTTGCGCAAGGATCCCGGCTTTAGCCTGGTGGCCATTCTCACCTTGATGCTCGGCATCGGCGGCAATACCGCCATCTTCAGCGTGGTCCATGCCGTGCTGCTGAAGCCGTTGCCTTATCCCGATCCCGACCGCCTGGTGTTCATGCGCGAGTACCAGATCGGCGGCAGCGATATGAGCGTCAATTGGCTGAACTTTCTCGATTGGCACGCACAGGGCCGGCTCTTCGAGCAGATGTCGGCCTACAATCTGGCCCAATTCACGCTGACCGGCGAGGGCGACCCGGTGCTGGCGCGAGGCGCGATGGTCTCGGCTTCGTTCTTTCCGTCACTCGGCGTTCAGCCCGAGCTGGGCCGCGACTTCACGGCGTCTGATGACGAGGTGCGCGCTGCTGCGGCCGTGATCCTGACTCACGACTTTTGGGAGAAGCGGCTTGGCAGTGAATCTTCCGCGATAGGGAAAATCGTCGCGCTCGACGGGAAAGGCTATACCGTGGTAGGCGTCCTCGGTCCGGAGTTCAAGGATCCCCTGAGCGGCAACTCCGTGGACCTTTACGTTCCCGTCGGCCCTGCCAGCAGCCGCTGGCAGACTCGCGATCAGCGCGGGTCTTTAGCCGTGATTGCCCGGCTCCGGCCCGGCGTCTCCATGGCCTCGGCGCGGTCGGAAATGGATACGATCGAAGGCCGCATCGAACAGCAGTTTCCCAAAACCAATCGAGGCGTGCGCGCCAGCGTCACGTCTTTGTACGACGAGCGCTTTGGAGATTTTCGTCCGGTGCTTTTCACGCTGCTGGCGGCGGTGGGCGTCGTCCTGCTGATCGCCTGCGCCAACGTGGCCAATCTTTCCATCGCGCGCTCGCTCGGGCGCCGGCGCGAGTTCGGGATTCGTCGCGCCTGTGGCGCCGGACGCTCACGATTGATCCGCCAACTGCTGGTGGAGAGCACGCTTTTCTCCTGCTTGGGCGGCGCCGCCGGCTTGGTGCCTGCCTGGTGGGCGCTCCGGCTGATCGTGCGCCTGGCGCCGGCGGGAATACCACGATTGCAGGAGACCCGCTTGGACGGCAGGGTGCTGCTCTTCACGCTCGCGGTGTCTGTCTTGACGGGTATCCTTGCCGGACTCGCGCCTGGACTCGAAGCCTCGAAGCCTGACGTGGCCGATATCGTGAAAGACGGAGGCACCTCTACTGGCCGCGCGACACACCGCTGGCAGGCCTCCTTCCTGCTGGCGGAAACTGCTTTGGCCGTAGTTGTGGTGCTGGCCTCCGGACTCCTGGTGCGCAGCCTGATCAAGACCCAGCAGGTGGACCCGGGCTTTAATCCGGACCACGTCCTGGTGCTCGAAGTGGTCCTACCCCAATCGAGCTATGCCACGCCGGAGCAGCGGGTGCAGTTCTACCGGCAGACTCAGGCGCAGTTGAACGCGTTGCCAGGCGTGAAATCCACCGGCATGGTGGTTTGTCCGCCTGCAGTCGGGCATTGTTGGGACTGGTTCTATACCGTGGAAGATCATCGGGCGCCCGCATCGGGAAACCTGCCCGTTTCGGCGTTCAATCAGGCGAGTCCGTCCTATTTTCAAACAATGGGGGTTCCGCTGCTGGCCGGACGATATTTCACCGGGCAGGATGATGCGCAATCGCCGCCTGTCGTGATTGTCAATCAGACTTTCGCCCGAAGCTGGTGGCCGAACGCCAACCCGATCGGAAAGCGCGTGCGCCTTTGGGATGCCGCCGGAACCACTCCTTACCGCGAAATTGTGGGCGTCACTGGCGACATCAAGGAAGACGGCCTCGACGCCGAACAAGTACCGGAGGTCTTCATTCCCGCGGCACAGCAGCCGCCCGACGCCATGACGTTCGTCATGCGCACCAGCGTTGATCCGGCCAGCCTGGTCAGGTCCGCGTCGGCGGCCATGCACGCGGTGGACAAGAACCTGCCGATCGAGCGCATACAGCCAATGTTGCACTACCTCGACGCTTCCCTCGCGCAACGCAGGCTCACAACAATTCTTGTGGGATTCTTTGCAGTGCTGGCGCTGGCGCTGGCCGCAATCGGAATCTACGGCGTCACGTCATACTCCGCGAGCCAACGCACCCACGAAATCGGGATTCGAATGGCGCTGGGGGCCAGCGGAGGCGACGTGCTGAGAGCCGTCGCAAAGCGCGGTCTTGCGACCGCCGGAGCGGGGATCATTTTGGGAGTGGCAGGTGCATTGGCGGTGACACGCGCCCTGTCAAGTCTACTCTTCGGAGTCCGGCCCGCCGATCCCACAACTTTTGTCGCCGTGTACTGCCTGCTAGGCTTGGTGGCGCTGGTCGCAAGCTACATACCTGCGCGGAGGGCAACCAGGCTCCATCCCATGGCAGCGCTGCGGCACGAATAGCTATGTCTGCAGAGCGTCGGCGCCCTCATGGAAGCGGCTCGTTCGCGGAGTTCTCATGCGTTCAGGATGGGTTCTTTTTCGAGACCCTGGGCCCCATGCATTTCTGCAGATCACGACGAAGGCGCTGTGGGTCGAGAGGTTTCTCGAGGCAATCAACAATACCAAGTCCCATTGCGATAACCGCCTTTTGCACATTGTCGGCGCCCGTCAAGAGGATACAACTCACCTGGGGGGCTGTGCGGCGAACGGCTTGGATAAGCTCGATTCCGCTCAGCCCGGGCATCTGCAGATCAGAGATCACGACCATAGGTCGCGTTGCGGTCAACTTCTGGAGCGCCTCAAGTCCATTGGAGGCTGTTTCAGACTGGTATCCCCACAGGCGAAGAAGTTCGGCTAGTGCTAAACGAGAATTGACGTCGTCTTCCACCACCATGATTTTCTCGTTGACCGCCATGGGCTTCTCCCCTTGACAAGCATCGCAAAGCCGCACATTTCGCGGAACACGTCGAGCTTGCCTCATCCCCCTTGCTCTTCACCTAGAAGCAACATGACTGCCAATCCCACGCGAGCCTGTAAAGACAGGCAACAAAAGGGGTTATTCTAACATGCGTTTTGCCGAACAGTTATACACTGAACGGGTTTACCACATCTGTATAGAACTTGCGGAGTAAGAACTCTCGATTTTAGATGGAAATGCGGCGGGGGCCAGGGGCAAATCGAAACTCCCAGCGACTTTGTGATAAGTTGCTGCTATGACAAACTCATATTTATCACGCCGCACATTTCTCGGTTTGATCGCCGCCGCGCCGCTCGCTTTAAGGCCGGAAGCCAGCAGTCAGATTCCAGTGGGTCTGGAGCTGTATTCCGTCCGGGAAGCTCTGCACAAGGACCTGACGGGTACCGTGCAGGCCGTGGCGAAGATGGGCTATCAGTGCCTGGAGTTCTATGCACCATATTATAGCTGGACACCCGATTATGCGCGGCGGGTTCGCAAGCAACTCGATGATCTCGGCCTGCGCTGCTACAGCACCCACAACGACTCCACGGCCTTCACTCCGGAAGGAATCGGCAAGGCGCTCGAATTGAACCAGCTTCTCGGTGCCCGATACGTGGTGCTGGCTCATCCTGGCCGAGTGGATGGGCTTGAGGGATGGAAGCGAGTTGCGGACAGCCTGAACAAAGCTGACGACAAATTGGGGAGCCAGGGCTTACATGCCGGCTATCACAACCATGACGAGGAGTGGAAGCCCGTGGAGGGTCAGAAACCAATCGAGATTCTGGCTGCAAATACCAACAAAAACATCATGCTGCAGCTTGACGTCGGTACGTGTCTCGAGGCCCACAGCGATCCTGTCGCCTGGATCGAGAAAAATCCCGGGCGCATTCGTTCACTGCATCTCAAAGACTGGTCACCCGACCGTGGCTATCGCGTTCTGTTTGGCGAGGGAGTAGCACCCTGGGCGAAGATCCTCAAAGCAGCCGAGGCAACCGGAGGGGTGGAATACTACCTGATCGAGCAGGAAGGCAGCGATTATTCCGAGTTAGAGACTGCCCGGCGCTGTCTTGCAGCCTATCGTCAACTGCGAGAGAGCTCCGCGCGCGGCGCGTAGCAGGCGGGAGTAGACCGCAGCGCCAGCGACGAATCCGCACCTCTAGCGTACGAGCGAGCGGACAGCGCCGCGATCCAACATAGGCCGCAGCGTCAGCACTAACGCTGCTGCCGCATTTTGCGGCAGCCAACTGACAAATTTCCCAAAGGCCAGGATTGTCCTCTTGGCGACGAGGTCAAAATCATGGTAATCCCGATCCATGCGGCTCCAGAGGGCGCGCGAGAAAACGGGCCTCAGGTGGCTCTTCGGCTCCGCCCGGTAAAAGTCATCGGTTAATATGGCCACGGCGTGCCGCAGGACCTTGACTTGCAGGTGAAATCTCAGCTTTGTTCGGAACAGAAACTGGTCTACCAATTCGGGGAGACGCAAGTAGTCGATCATCACGTCGGAGCGGAAGTGGGCCGGAACCATGCTTCGGACGGGAATCACAATGTGCGCAAGGGGAAGGTACTCCGCCACGTTCTGCAAGATTGCATTTAGGAGCTCGGCCAGGCTGGCCCATTCGGCCTCGAACAAATCCAGAAGTTCAGGCGCGTTCTCACAGTGACCGGCCTTCAGCTCTCCGATGACGTCGTTAAGCAAGCATGCCAAAATCTCCGAACGGCACTGAACCTCGTCTGCGACCGCCTCGCAGAACGATTTCTGCTCGGGCTCTAAAGAAATGGGCCGGCGGCGGATGGGTGCTCCAAGACCCAGCACTCGCCGCAGTACCATGCCCATCAAGAGAAGGACAGCGCCACCCATCACCCAGTACATAGATTGCGTAAGCTTAGCACCAACCCGGGCCGGCTGCCAAATGCCAACTGTAAGATTGTCCGAATCGAATGGGTGCTCTTGACCGCGACCTTCGGACTTTCTTATGCGGAAGGCTCTGCGGCCTCGAATCCAAGACTGCCTTGGGCCGGCGCGGAGCCTTCGGCTTCTGCGGATTGAGCGGGCTCAGCCGCGATGCGCGCCAGTTCCGGGTATCGAAACTTGAGGGTTTCCGGCACCGCCACAGGCTCGCCTCTGAGCAGCGCCTCGAGTTCGAGCGCGTTTGCCACGGCTTTGCCCTCGAAGTGATTGTTAGTGATCACGAAGGTAGCTTGGGAACGCTCGGCGACGTGTTTGACGCGCTCAGCCCAAGGCTCGAGCTCGTCCATGGAGTAGAGGTAGTTGTATCGTTCGTGCGGTTCTGACGCGCCAAACCACTGGTTATAGTTGCGGCCATGAAGACGCACGTAGCCCACGGGTCCGATGGCCTCGGCTGTCGGGGCCAGGGAGCGGCCCACGATCGGCTGGTCAATGTTGCAGAAGCCCACTCCCAGATCGGCCATCAATTCAAACGCCTCCGGACGATTCCAGGAACTGTGGCGCACCTCGATCACCAGCGGATACTCGACGAACTCCATCACCAGCGCGCCGAGGTATTCACGGTTCTCTCGCGACCACTTGAAGGACCATGGGAATTGCAGTAGCAACGCGCCTAGTCGATTCTCTTGCGCGAGCGGCTCAAGCCCGCGCTTGAACGCCCGCTCCTCTTCCCGGCTGCCATCCCTCTCGTGCGTGAAGCGCTTCCACAGCTTGGCGGTGAACAGGAACCGCGGATTGTGTGACACGCGTCCTACCCAGGATCGAGCCGTCTCCGCCTGCAAAGGCGCATAGAAGGATGTATTGATTTCGATTGTATCGAAAAACTGCGAGAGGTACTCCGCTTCGTGAAAACGCCGGGAGCGTGAGCGTGGATAGACGATCCCGGCCCAGTCCGTATACGACCATCCTGCAGGCCCGATACGAATCGAAGGCGTGAGTGAACTGTGCGCGCCGGAGCCCGGGGGCCGCCGGGAGTTCTTCGGAAAAGGAAGGACGGGTGAGTGCACTTTCGCCTCTTCTTCGCTCCTAAAGGTATCGCAGAGAGGATGCTCGAGTCAATGGCGGGTGCCGAGCCAAATTAAACTAAGAGCCGAAAGGACTCGGCCGCATGATGCGTCGGATCGAGAGCGCGTGGCCGCTGGTCTCATCCGCTTCGATGAGCACGGCACTGAGACGGACATCACCTCGAGCCACATCGAAGCGCGCCGGAGTCTGATTCAGGAATTTTTCGATTACCGTCTTCTTTTCCATTCCGATCACGGAGTCATACGGACCCGTCATTCCGACGTCGGTGATATAAGCCGTGCCCTGCGGTAGAACGTGCTCGTCGGCGGTGGGAATATGAGTGTGGGTTCCCACGATTGCCGTGAGGCGCCCGTCGAGATACCAGCCGAGCGCCACTTTTTCCGAGGTGGTCTCGGCGTGCATATCGAGCACTCGAATCTTGACTTCAGGCGGAACGTTCGAAAGCAGCGCATCGGCGCCACGAAACGGGCAGTCAATGCTGCTCATGAATACGCGGCCCTGCAGGTTCAGCACGGCGTAAGATGCGCCGCCGCGAGTTCGGCCTAGATACAGACCCTGACCGGGAGCCCCCGGAGGGAAATTTGCCGGCCGCAACAGGCGTCCGTTCCGCTTCCCAGCCAGGTAAGGAAGAATCTCCTTTCGGTCCCAGATGTGATTGCCGGAGGTCAGCGCCTCGATGCCGGCGTCCATGAGCTCGTCGACGAGCCCCGGCGTGATGCCGAATCCATGAGCTGCATTTTCACCGTTGGCGAGGATGAGGTCGGGCGCATACTCCGCGATGAGATCCGGGAGCGCCTGGCGCACGATTTTGCGGCCAGGCTCTCCAAAGATATCGCCCACAAATAGTATTTTCATAGCGGAGCGGCAAGACGCGAGTGGAAATCAAGATTCCCGAATCGACGGGTCTGGTTCAGGATCACAGATTCAAGAATGCTTCGGACTCGGAAACCCTCAGCTCACTTCCAAGAGCTCGTCCAGGGCGCCGCTGCACTCGCTCATTTTCACCTCGACCTGCTGGATCTTGGCTTGCATCCGGTAATACTCATCCGCAATATTTAACGCCGCCAGGACTGCTACCCTCATCGTATCCACCGTGCGCGTGCGGGACGCGACTGACCGCATCTTGCCGTCTACAAATTCGGCCAATTTGCGGATGTACTCCGGGTCAAGCTGGCCGCGCATGAAGTATGACTGGTCGTAAATCTCGACGCGAATGCCTTCGTTTTCCTGTTTCAACTTTCTCACCACCTTCGGGGCAGAGGCCTTGAGCGGCGGCTAGCGTGGATCAAAAATCACGGTGCTTGTGACCCACGCCGCAAGTCACGGCTGTTGACTGGCTGCCCGGTCGCGGCGTGCTGGTCCTTTCACGGTCTATACCCCGGACTCGGTCAAGCCTTCGATCTGCTCCAACAGCTTTTCCACGCGCTCCCGAACTTCCTCGCGTTCGCGCCGCAACGCCACCAACTCGCGTTCCTTCGCGTCCCATTCGCGGGCGCGCTCCTTGGAAGCCGTGCGCAGCCTCTCGATTTCCTGTTCGAGCGCCTTCTTTTCGGTCTGTGCGCGCTTAACGACTTCAACGGCGCGCGCGATCTTTTCTTGAAATTGCCGGAACGAATCTATGGGTTCAGTCGCGGTTGCTACGCTCATCTCTCTTGAGTCCCTTCTTTTATATTTAGGCCGTGCGCAAATGGACGCCCAGCGGTTCCAAAGCCTCCACCACGGTCGCGGCGGCGCGATCCGCTTCCTCACCCGTCAGAGTGCGCTCCGTACTTTGCAGTACGATGCGCAGCAGCAGGCTGTAGTGACCCGCAGGCAACGTGCCGCCTTCAAAGCGGTCCGCCGGGTGGAATTCCTGCAAGCCTTCGATGCGCGAGCCGCCCAAGGCGCTCTCGATATCACTGTAGCGTACTGATCCCGGCAGCACGAGCGAAAGATCTCGTTCCACTGCCGGAAATTTTGAAAACGGACGAAACGCACGGCCTCGCAGCGGAGCAGCCAGCAACTTCTCCAGATCGATCTCAGCCAGATAAACGGGCTGTCGCAGCTTGTACTCGCGCGCCACCTCGTGGCTTACCTGGCCGAATCGCGCCAGGGTTTGATCTCCGGCGATGAAGCGCGCCGCCACGCCGGACTCGTGATAGCGGGAGCCTTCAGTCTTGAACTCGAGGCCTTTCAGATCGAACTGCCGGAGCGCGACCTCCAGATCGCCCTTAAGGTCGAAGAAGTCGAGCGCGCGGGCCGCGTCATGCACGCTCCCAGGCCGCCGGAAACCGGTCGCGCCCAGCGTCAGAACCCGCCGTTCAGCAGGCAATCCCTCCGCCGTGCGGGTCGATGTGGTGTAGACCTCGCCAAACTCGAACAGACGCAAATCGGTTTGGCCTCGATCCAGGTTCCAGCGTAACGCGCGCAGCATGCCGGGCGCGGACGTAGATCGCATGGCGGAGGCGTCCTCGATCAATGGGTTCACCAGGCGAACGGGTTCTTCGTCGGTGAAGCGCGCATTCTCCTCCGGATCGACCATACTGGAAACAATAATCTCACGATAGCCGAGCGCCACGAGCGTAGATGAAATCGTCATCTCTTTTTCGCGGCGCGCATCGCGGTCCACAAACGGCGGCGCGGGCCGCACACGGGAAGGCAGCCGATCATAGCCGTGGAGCCGTGCCACCTCCTCCACCAGATCGATCTCCCGGGCCACATCCAGCCGGAAAGAGGGCGGAGTCACGCGCCAGAAGCCTTCCCCGTGCGGTTCCACTTGAAAGCCAAGCGCGTTCAGACTTGCGGCCACTTCTTCAGCGCCGATTGCGGCTCCCAGAATGCGGAGTATTTCCGAGGCTCTCAATCCAATCGCCGCTCGCGTTCGAGGTTCGGGGTAAGCATCTACGACTCCCATCAGCAGGTCGCCACCGGCAAGCTCTGCGATCAGAGCCGCAGCCCGATCGATCGCCTGCCGGGCCATTTCAATGTCGGCTCCGCGCTCAAATCGATGTGAAGCCTCGGTGTGAAGGCCATGCCGCTTGGACGCACGGCGAATGCCGACCGGCTCGAACCAGGCGCTTTCCAGCATTACGGCGCGCGTGCGGAAGGCGATCTCCGAATCCTCACCGCCCATCACACCTGCCAGGCCCACGGCGCGCTCCGCATCTGCGATCACCAGGTCTTCAGCGGAAAGCGTGCGCTTGACGCCGTCGAGAGTATGCACCTTTTCGCCGGCCCGGGCCCGGCGCACGATGATCTTCGATCCTGCGAGACGATCAAGATCATAGGCGTGCATCGGATGTCCAAGCTCCATCAGAACGTAATTGGTGACGTCCGCGACGTTGTTGATCGGACGGACGCCCACAGCTTCGAGCCGGCGCGCCAGCCATTCCGGCGATGGTTGTACCTTTACGTTCTGGATCACTCGGCCGCAGAAGCGGGCGCAGCCGCCAACGTCGTCGATCTCAATCGAGATGGCGGTATGGGCGGGCCGATTCGATTCTGTCACTGCAATAGTCTGCAAGCGAAGGGGCTTCACGAACCCAGCGGCCGCTTCGCGCGCCACTCCCAGGTGACCGAGGCAGTCGGGCCGGTTGGTGGTGACCTCGAGATCGAGAACGCGGTCGCCGCCAATGGGCGTGGAGGATGCCACGCCCAGGCCAAGCATGGTCAGGCGCGTCTCCAACTCGCGCCGGTCCGGCGGAAGTTCCACGAATTCGCTGAGCCAGTTCAGCAAGACCTTCATTCGTTTAGTTTACCTGGGTTTTCTCAGCGGTCCGCTGTCCATATGCGGTGGCCGCTCCCCGTCTGATGATCAGCTTTCAGTACAACTGACGGCGGACAACTGGCAACGGACGCTTCTCAAAACTGCCGCAAGAATCTCACATCGCTCTGAAAAAAGTGCTGAATCTCACCGATGCCGTATTTGAGCATCGCAAAGCGATCGATCCCGAGGCCGAAGGCCCAACCCGAATAGCGCTCCGGGTCGATACCGCCGTGGCGCAAAACGTCCGGGTGTACCATGCCGCAACCCATCAGTTCAATCCAACCGCTCTCTTTGCAGGTCCGGCAGCCCCGGCCTTCACAAAACGGACAGCTCGCCGCCATCTCGCCGCTGGGCTCGGTAAAGGGAAAGAAGCTAGGCTGAAAGCGGGTCCGCGTCTTTTCCCCGAAGAACTTTTTGGCGAAAAAGTCCAGGGTCCCCTTGAGATCTGCGAAAGTAATGTCGGTGTCGACGGCCAAGCCTTCGATCTGGTGGAACATGGCCGAATGGGTCGCGTCCGGATTCTCGTTCCGATAGCACTTTCCCGGCGTGATGATGTACAGCGGCGCGCCGTGCTTGCGCATGGCGCGGATCTGCACGGGCGAGGTATGAGTGCGCAGCAACGTGTTGGAATCAATGTAGAGCGTGTCCCAATCGTCGCGTGACGGGTGACTCTCGGGGATGTTCAGGGCGTCGAAATTGTTGTAGACCGACTCGATTTCCGGGCCGGTTTCGATGCGGAAGCCAAGCCCCAGAAAAATGTCCTCGAGCTCGCGCCGCACGCGGGTGACCGGGTGGATCGATCCCAGCTCGCGCCGGTAGCCAGGGAGCGTGAGATCAGGCGCGGAAGATGCTGTGCCTTCCGTTTGTTTCTTAAGGGTAATGGCTGCCAGCAGCGCGTCCATTTCGAGCTCAGCCGTGACCTCCCGCAGAAAGTTGAATTCGCGGCCTACGGCGGGCTTGATCACGCGAGGAGCAGCCTTCAGCCAGTGCTCATCGATAATGGAAAGGATCCCGTGCTTGCGCGCCAGCCAGCGATCCCTCAGCGCCTTCGCAAGCTGCTGGCGCTCGGCCTCGCTGGCGGCACCCTGAGCAATCAAGGCGTCTCGTTCGGAGGAGATCGCGGCTCGGACCTCTTGAAAGAGATCGTGCACAGCGGCCCCATTCGCCACCGCCAGCTCGTTGAGGGTCTTGCCGGCTTTTTCATCGATCGACATGACCTGGAGACTTCCGGGTGCTTCCGAAAGAAGTGCGATGCGACGCGTCAATGCGGATCGTCAGAAATTCAGCGGCTACAGGCAAACCCTAGCTGGCTTTCGCTGGAAGAGCAGCGGCCGCTTCCTTTACCTTGGCCACCAGCTCCGCAAACGCCGGCGCGTCGGTAGCCGCCATTTCGGAAAGCATCTTGCGATCCAGCTCGACTCCGAGGGTCTTCAGGCCGTGCATAAGCTGACTGTAGGTAAGGTCGTGCAAGCGAGCGGCGGCGCTGATGCGCACGATCCACAGGCGACGGAAATCGCGCTTGCGACGGCGGCGGTCGCGATACGCAAATCGCCCCGCGCGGTCCGCTGCCTCCTTCATCGACCTGTAGAGCTTGCTCTTGGTGAGGAAAAAGCCCTTGGTGAGCTTGGAAAGCTTCTTACGATTGGCGCGGCGCACAGATCCGCGCTTGACTCTCGGCATGGGTTTCTCCTTTGCTCAGGAATTTCGGGGCGGCATTGAACGAAAGGTCGGGAGTCGGCAAGGATAAGGCAACTTCACCCTTATCTCTACCCGACTCCATCGTCTGTCGAAGGCACCCAGCCTCTGGCCTTCCCGCACCCGTGAAAGCAGATTTAGAAGCTACAACTTAGAGTCCGGGCTGGCATTGCGTGGGCCCGGTTTCCGGCTCCCAAATCCTAATCCTACCTACCGTAAGGCAACATGGCGCGCACACGAGCCTCATCTGCCGGCGCGACTGTTGTGCTCTGATCCAGCTTGCGTTTCCGCTTACTGTCCTTCGAAGTCAAAATGTGGCGGGCATAAGCGTGCCCGCGCATAATCTTGCCGCCCGCCGTCAGCTTGAACCGTTTGGCTGCCGCCTTGCGAGTCTTGAGCTTGATTTTCACTACCTTCGCCTTAGCCAAACAGCCCTCCCCTGGCATCCCGGACACTAACGGTAAATCCCGCGTCTCAAATCCTATTTTTGGACCGATCCGAGCCGCTCTTCGACTCGTTCCAGGCGATGCGCGAAACCTGACAAAGCAGTGTGAAATTCCAAACGCAGCTCCGCGAATCCCTGCCTCATCTCAGCCCTAAGGGCGTCGATCTTGGCTTCCATAAAGCGATTGTTCAGCCAAGCGGCAAAAACTACTGCAATGAGGGTCCCCAGCAGGGTCAGCATGGGCGGAAGCCAAATTTGAAGCGTTGGGTTCATCTGACTAGTTCTTTCCTACTCGTCGCTGCTTCCCGGCGCAGCTGCCGCGCTCTGCGCAGGCTTGGGCGCGCTAGCGGCAACGCTCGCCGCCGGATGCGTCGGCCTCGCGGATGCCGGAGTACTCCCGGCGCCCACCGGAGCAGGTGGCCTTGGAGCTCCGCCGGGCGGGCTGGAAGGCTTCGGTGGCTTCGCAGCCTGGCCGGGCTTCTTAGGGGCCAGAATCGCCGTCAGATTAGGGCCTTCCTGCCTGGGCCTGGTCTCCACCACCACCGATTCGCCCAGATCCTTGAACAGTCTGTCCATCATCTCCCAGCCGAGATTGCGGTGCGCCATTTCGCGGCCGCGAAACATAATCGTCGCTTTGACCTTGCTGCCTTCTTCCAGGAAGTGCGCGATCTGGTTGCGCTTGGTTTCAAAGTCGTGAACGCCGGTGCGCGGCCGGAATTTCACCTCCTTCAACTCAATCGAGCGCTGATTTTTCCGAGCCTCGTGCTCCCGCTTGCTCTGCTGGTACAGATATTTGCCGTAATTGACGATGCGGCAGACCGGGGGAGCGGCTGTGGGCGAAACCTCAACGAGATCCAGTCCGCGTTCACGGGCGATCTTGATGGCCTCATACGGAGGCATGATTCCGAGCTGCTTGCCCTCGTCATCCACGACGCGAATCTCCTTCGCGCGGATTCTTTCGTTAACCCGAACTCTTTCGGTTACTCGACGGTCGGCGATAAATTTCCCTCCAGGCCCCTGGGCCTATTAAAACCGCGGTCCACGGCGCGCCTAAACAATACTCCACCCGCCGGGGAGCGGAATTCACGCACTTGCCGCGAGCGAGCTATGATTGCACTAGGAAACCACACAGGCCTTCTGCGAGACCAATGACCCTGTCTCCCGGCTAATAATCTACCATTTTGCGGCGCGGCTGTCGATAAGATCGCGCGCCTGTCTAGTGAAATCGTCCAGGGCGATAGTCCCGGTGTCGCCCCTGTCACGCCGCCGCACGGCAACGCTGCGCGAGGCCGCCTCGCGTTCCCCAACCACCAGCATGAAAGGCACCTTGCCGAGCTGGGCGTCCCGGATGCGGGCGTTCAGCTTCTCATTGCGATCATCAAGCTCCACCCGCAGCTTCGCAGCTTTGAGTGCTGCCACCACTTCCCGCGCGTATTCCTGATGCTTCTCGCTCACCGGCAGCACTACCGCCTGCACTGGTGAGAGCCACACGGGGAAGGCGCCCGTGTAGTGCTCCACCAGGACGCCAAAGAAGCGCTCCACCGAACCGAAGAGAGCCCGATGGACCATCACCGGCGTGTGCTTCTGACCGTCAACGCCCGTGTATTCGAGCTCAAACCGGCGCGGAAGGTTAAAATCGAACTGCACCGTTGTGAGCTGCCAGGGCCGGCCGATGGCGTCCACCAGCTTTACGTCAATCTTCGGGCCGTAGAAAACGGCCTCGCCAGGCATGTACTTGAACGGAATCTCCATGCGGCGCAGCGTATTCATGAGAGCGCCTTCGGCGCGCTCCCATTCCTCCACCGTGCCTGCATAGCTCTCGCCATGCTGCGGATCGCGGGCCGAAAGCTCTACCTGGTACTTGTCAAAGCCAAAGCTCTTGAGCACGGCGAGGGCGAACTCCACGCAGGCCTCGACCTCGCTTTCGAGCTGGTCCGGCATGCAGAAGATGTGAGCGTCGTCCTGGGTGAAGCCGCGCACGCGCAGCAGTCCGTGCAGCACGCCCGAACGTTCGTACCGATAGACGGTGCCGAGTTCGGCGAAACGCAGCGGCAGCTCGCGATAACTCCGCACTCGCGATTTATAGATCAGGATGTGGCCCGGGCAGTTCATGGGCTTGAGCTGGTACTCTTCATCCTCAACAGGCATGGAGCCGAACATGCTGTCGGCGTAGAAACCCGTGTGGCCGCTGATCTCCCACAGGTGCCGCCGCATAGTGTGCGGCGTGTAAACCATGCCGTAGCCGCGCACCTGCAGTTCCTGGCGCAACCAGTCTTCGATCTGCTGCCGGATGATCCCGCCTTTGGGATGCCAGAAGATCAGTCCCGGTCCGGCGTCCTCCTCAATGCTGAACAGGTCCAGCTCGCGCCCGAGCCGCCGATGATCGCGCTTCCTGGCCTCTTCCACCTGGGTGAGGTAGGCGTCAAGGTCCTTCTGAGAGAAGAACGCCGTGCCGTAAATGCGCTGCATGGGGTGCGAGTGCTCGTCGCCCTTCCAGTGCGCGCCTGCCACGCTCAGCAGCTTGAACGCCTTGATCCTTCCCGTGGACGGGATGTGCGGTCCGCGGCAGAAGTCGAGAAATCTGCCGGTACGATACGCTGAGAAAACTTGATCTGCCTTTTCGTCGATCAACTGGCACTTCAGAAATTCGCCCATCCGCTCGAAAAGCTTCTTGCCCTCTTCCTTCTGAAAATAAATCCGCTCGTAAGGAATATCGGCTTTGACGAGCTCGCGCATCTTGGCTTCGAGCTTGCCGAGGTCTTCCTCCGTAAAAGACTTCTCGCGATAGAAGTCGTAGTAGAAGCCGGTGTCGGTGGGCGGACCAATGCCAGGATGAGCGTCGGGAAACAGCTCCAGGACGGCTGCTGCCAGCAAGTGTGCGGACGAATGCCGGTAGACCTCGAGCGCCTCCGGGCCGGAAGCCGGCGTCACAAACTGAACCGGACCGCTCGATTCGATGGGAGAAGCCAGATCGCTCAGGTTGCCATTCACCTTGGCCACAAGGGATTCCGAGGCAAGGCGCGGCCCGATGGACTTGGCCACCTCGGCCGGGGTGACGCCGGCAGGATACTCCTTGACGGCGCCGTCAGGAAAAGTTAACTGAATACTCGACATATACATTTCCGGGAGAATTCAAAATAGCAGAGGGGGGACGGGGTGGTCAAACGCGGCTCAGCGATACGCTTCCTTACGGTGTTCGACAGCCGTTACGTAGACGATCCGATCGGACTCGCTGATCTCGTAGAATAGGCGCCAATCGCCGATCCGGCAGCGCCACGTTGGCGGCTCCCAATTCCGCAGTCGTTTGATATTCGGCCCAAAATGCGGTTCTTGCCGCAAGATGGGGTAAACGTGTTCCCGCAGTTTCGCTTCCAGCCGTTCCCTGACAGAGCTTGCCAGATCGTCGAAGTCACGCGTAAAAGGCTCGGTTTCGAAGATTCTATAAGGACGGTACAAAGCGGCCCTTACGCTTCCTCGCTGCCTCCGAGCCCTTCTTCAGACGGCGGACGAGATCAGCATTGTCCATAATCTCTGCCATTTCGGCATCGTCAACGAACTCACTCTCCTCGATATGGCGTAGCGCAGCGGTCTCAATGAAATTGGCGATGGATCTCCGCTCCGCCGCCGCCGCACGCACGAAAGTGTTATAGGTGGCGTCATCGACCCGCAGAGTTAGAGTCTTGGGCATAAGGCTCCTTGGCAAATGTATTCACTGTGAATATAAATGACGACTGTAAAGCCCGTCAAGCACTCCGCTGGCTCTCCGGCGGTTCAAGATTGACGAACGGCGGCGTGGCGACTGGCGCCTCATTTTGAAGCAAATCCGTGGCAGGGGAAACTGCAGTTTATTGGGTTAGCGCCTCCAGCTCGAACGTGACCAGGATGGTTGGCCAAGGAGCGAGACCCAACCGAGAAAGGTCTTCCCCTTCGAGATGAAGCGCGACGGCTTCGCGCAGGTTCACCGTCACTTCGTCGAGGGTCTCACCCTGCGTTACCACGGGCACCTCGACGCATTCCGCGACATAGCCCGACTCATCTCCTGGCCTGATGATCGCCTTGATCGTGTGTTGCATGGGACATTCCCTCACCGGCCGGTATAGAATAAACGTCATCCAACTTGGCTCCATCTCCACCGCCGCCCCATATTGACCACTTCTCCCGTGTTCGGGAAGCACCGGTGAAGAAGCCGGCTCACATATGGAACCGATACCGTACCTCGGCGTAGATCTGCCGCGGGTCGTTGTAGTGAAAGCCTCCGAACGTAATACTGTTGTCCAGCTCCACGCGACGGTTTGCCACATTCAGCGCGGTTACGGAGACGGTGAATTTCTCGCGGAAGGACTTACCCAGCGAAATATCGAACGTGGTCTGCCCCGGCAGATAGGCCCCGGGGTATTGAGCGTTGGGCGTCCCATTGTGGAAACCCGAGCCGTAGTATACATTCGTCGAAGCGAACGTCTGCCAGGGAAGATTGGTATTGAAACCCAAGTTCAAAGTGTTTCTCTGATCGTGGTCTACCGGTCCATATCCCGGTGGCGGATACTGCGAGCATATCGGCGTCGCGGGAGGGCAGATCAATCCCCCGGTGATGGGTGAGGTTGCCCGCGCGAATTGATTCGCAAAGGCAAGGTGCAACTGGCCCCGATGCCAGAGTCGGGGAGACCGCACTGTTAGCTCCGAACCCTGTATCAAGGCAGCGTCCCACGTGATCGGCCAGAAGAGATTCGATTCTCCGATATTGTTGTGATCCAGCCAATTGCTCGCCTCGGTCTGAAATGTATCGGCGTCGAGCGCCCAGCCGCGACAAGGAATGGTGAGGCCGAACTGGTGTTCTTCATCGCGCTCGCCGTGCAACGGAGCGAAAGCGAAACCCTGGCTGTTCGCGAAACCGAGCAGCGGGCCGGTAGCCGTCGCGAGTGGGGGGGCCTGGTAGTATTTGCCGTAGAAAGCGCGGAAGACCCAGTTCAGACGCGGGACTCTGATGGCAACACCAAAGCGGGGGTCCGTCGCGTTCTCCACGATGTCCGCCGTAAAGTGCGTTTGGCGGAGGCCGGCGATTAAGGTCAACCACGAGGTCACTTTGAACTTGTCGCTGATGAATACGCTCGCAAGCCCTCCCGTTACGCCAAGAGAAGAGGCGGGGAAGTTTTTACTCCCATCCGTAAATTGGTTATCGAAGAGACTGGCCTGGTGCTGGGCGAATCCGTACACTCCGGCCTGACCATCGTTTCTCCAAACGTGTTCGTCCACCGTCGCCTGCACGCCCCCGTAATTGGCAGCCTGATTCGTGGTGGAGATGAAGGGATAATCGTTCGGGCCGCCTTGGTAGTCGGCGCTGTTGTAGTGATAAAACGGAGAAACCGTCAGCAGCGTATTGGGATTGAACGTGTGGACCCACGAGAAAGTGACGTAGCCGTCGCGCTCATGCTCGCCGTCGCGAAGGCCGTAACTGGGGGGATTCCCTCCCGCCACCAACTCTTGATTTCCGATGGAGTTGGGATCCGGGTCGTAGGGGATCTGATAATAGTCCTCCCGAAGCGAGGTGACCAGCCGAAATTGGTTGCTGAAATCGGGATTGAAAATGAACGAAGCGAATCCCCCGTAGCCGTTCTCCGCATCGTGAAACACCTGCCCAATCGGGGTTTGCAGACCGTAGTTGCTGCGATTTCCGTTCACACTGGCGTAATAGGCGAAGCGCCCGGTGTGCCCTCCGAAATTGAGCTGATCGTTCGTTTGATACCAATTGCCGAAAGTGGTGACGAGTTCCGCCTCATTGTCGCGCTCGAAGCCGGTTCGGGGCACGATGTTGAAGACTCCATACGTACGGTCTCCGTTGCCGGCCTCGTAGCTGCCCCTTTGAATCTCGAGATAATCGATGTCCTTGGGGTCAATCACCGGGCCCAGATTGGCGGCGATATTGGTGTTGGGTACGGGCACGCCGTCAATGAGCCAGTTGACTTGGTGGCCACCTCGCATGTGCAGCATGTCGTGGGTGACGTAGGCAGCGGGCACGTAATCGGTGATCATCGCCAGACTGTTGGTGCGGTCGGAGCCGGGAGTTTGAGAGATGTCCTGGCGATCGACCAGAGTCGTGGGGGTTACCGAATCCACGTTGGCGACCTCTGCCTGGCCGACGACGACGGTAGTTTGGCTCAAGGTCGCAAGCGCCAGTTGGAAGTGAAGAATCGGTGATGAGCCGGCATCGACGGTGAGAGTCTGCTTCGAGATCTCGAAGCCAGGCTGAGTGACGGTGATCCTGTAGTCGCCGATTGGTACGGCGGCGAACGAAAACTCACCGTTATCGTCCGATTGTCCGGTTTGAGACCAATCCGAGGTAATCGCCTGCAGCTTCACAGACGCTCCGGTCACAGGCCGATGCTGTGGGTCGTGCACAACTCCTTGAATTCTTCCAAAAATTGTTGCCTGGAGCGGAGAACCGGATATCAGAAAATTCGCCAGGCAGAGACAAAATACGAGCTTTCGCACAAAGCCTCCCTGATTATGTTTTCGCAGTAGAACCGGCGCGTTTGATCGCAGAGCCCTCTCGTGAATGCATGACTTCCGCGAGCCATCACAAGCGTGTGGGCGCGGAAAGCGAATCCACGTTCCTGCGACTGATCAACCGCGCCACATTGGCCGCGACGCGTCGTGATGACACATCGAGGCGGGAATGCCGACCCTTGGGAAACGGCGCTGGCGTGTGAGATGACTATGCTTTGGGAGGCTGATCGAGGGAAAGATAATAGCCCTGAAGTGGCGCTGCTGAAGCTGCGGTGGGTGTCTCCAAACGAGACAGGAGGTGAAGCAACCCGTTCTCAATGGCGAGTTGAAAGCTGAAGCGAAACGCAGTGGGTGGAACCGCCGTTCCTGAACCCTGTGAAACCGAGCATGTGCAGGCGGCGACGCCCTGCGATGTCGATGCGGTCCCTTCGCCTTTACAGTGCTGAGCGTGGTTCTCGCCCATGTCGTGATGGCCGGCGGCGGCCATCGGGCACTGGCCCGTCCGGCAGCAGGAGGACCGCGAGGCTTGCCCTAACGGGGCGAGCCCACCGGGCATTAGCGCAGCAGCGATCGCAAGAAGAACGGCCCAGGCGCTTGCCCTTCGAAACATGTCTAAAGGCTAGCACACGACAGATTGACTCCACAATCGCCCGCAGCGCTTCCATGGCTTCGCTCTATCTCCTCGTGGTTGACTCGATGAAGTTGCTAAAATCCTGCTTCATCTTGGCGTGGGCTTTCGAGTCCAGGTACACCATGTGTCCCGATTCATACTGGGCGTGCGAGATATTCTTCCGGAACTCCGGCGGCAGATCAAGATGGTCGAACGTGTACCAGGCTGCGAGATAGGGCGTGGCCAGGTCGTAGTAGCCTTCCATGTTCAGGATTTTCAGATAGCGGTCCTTCACGATGGCTTCCCGCAGCGGAGTGGCGGTCTCGGGCTGAGCGCCGCCGCCGCCCCGGCCGCCTGGAGCGGTGAGACTGAATTGGAACAGTCCCGACTGCTGCGCCGAGACGTAGTAGGGCATGTCCACCTTGTAATTCAGTTCGCGGCGAACATAGTCATAGAAGACGCTGGTGAAGGGAGGGCCGGTTTCCGCGCTTGCAGGATCGAAGAAGCGCGTATTCATGAAGCCGTCGGGATCGGGTCCCTTGAAGCGGCCATCCAGGCGGCCGGTGCGCAGCCTCTGGTCGGCGAGAAGGAAGTGAGTGAAAATGCCAACGTCTATCCTCAGGTTCGACCACTCGATCACTTCTTTGGAGATACCCGTGTACCGGTTCAGCTTGTCGACGATGCTCTGCCGCGCCTCCGGGCTGAGCGCGTCCCCGGAAGCGAGGGCCTGCGTGTATTCGCCCAGCGCAAATTGCATCGATTCCTGCCGGGCGCGATCCGGGTCCTGCATCAGGTCGGGCGGCAGCTTCTTGTGGTACCAGGCGATGGATGTGAACGAGGGGAGAAGCATGGGGTAAGGCACATCGTTGGTAAAGGAGTCATCCAGAGTCTCGAAATTCAGCACGGTGGAGAGCAGCACGATGCCGTTGAAATTGATGCCGCGATCGTTGAGATATCCGGCCAGTCCCGCGGAGCGCGTGGTGCCGTAGCTCTCGCCGAAAAGGTACAGCGGCGATGACCAGCGCTCGTAGCGCGAGATATAAAGGCGGATGAACTCGCCGAAGGCCGCGATATCGCCGCTCATGTTCCAGTACTTGCGCGCCGCATTCTGATCCGCCGGCCGGCTGTAACCGGTGCCGATGGCGTCCACCAGCACCAGGTCCGTCTTGTCCAGCGGTGTATTGGGATTCTCTTCCAGGCGGTAGGGTGACTGCGGCATCAAGCCTTCCGGCTCGAGCACCACCTTGCGCGGCCCGAGCGCGCCCATGTGCAGCCAAACGGTGGCGGCGCCGGGACCGCCGTTGTAAGCGAAGGTTACGGGACGCGTGCCGGGATCAGCGCCATCCAGCGTGTAGGCCGCGAAGAACATCTCGGCCTCGATCTTGTCCTCGGCGTCCTTGATGGGCAGGCGTCCGGCAGTGGCCGTGTATCGCAAGAGCTTCCCGCCCACGCGGATTTCATGGTGCGAGACGATGGGAGGAACTTCGGCCACGTCGAAATGCATAGGCCGGATTCCTTCTCCGGGAGCGCCGCCCGGCTGGGCCGGCTCGGGCTGCGCGGGCGGCGTGAGCGGAGTGGCAGGTTGGGCCGGCGGCGTGCCGGGGCGCTGCTCATGTTGAGCGCGTTCGGATGAGGTCTGCGGTTCGGCAGGCGGCTGCTGGGCGGGGCGCCGCGACGGATTCTGTGCCGGCTCCGCAGGGGGAGGCTGCTGCTGGGCCCAACTCATCATTGAAAGCAAGACAGAAAGCAACACAATTGCCAGCGCTGAAAGTGTCCGTCTCATTGCTCTCCTTTTAGTAGTCGAACGTGCGACGCGCCTCGCGGGCGGACGGCACTGCGCGTTGATCTGCAGTGCGGCTCCTGGAGCGCTACGCACGAAGATTCTACACGAAGATCCTAATCAGCGAAGGGACATCTGCGGGAGTTGGTAGGCTAGCGCGGGCAGCGGTGGCGTCCTCTGGCCACATCGGGTGGCGACGACATTGTCTTGCATGTCGTCGCTCCTGGCATCGCCTTGGGTTCAGCCCCGGGAGAGGCGCATTTGAAAATCGATGAGTGCGCCAACCGTGCCTCATTGGATCGTCAGTGGATTCCGGCTTTCGCGGGGCCTCGGGCAACCGTCGCGATCCGTAGATTGAAACCTACGGCCACCCTCGATCATCACCGTCAACCCCCTTCGGGGTTGATCTTGGTGGCGGGCTCGCGATCCGTAGGTTAAAACCTACGGCTACTGACGGGTGTTGCCCTCCGGGCAACGGGTCGCGATGCTCCAAATCGCGCGGCCTCTCTCGGCGCCAGCCACCCCCGCCGACGGTCGGGTTGTAATAATTTGAAAGCAGTTTGCCACTGTGAGCATGTTCAAGAAGCCTTGCGGACCTGCTCGACCCGAACGCCGGCAGGCTTGCGAAATGCTGGCCGGGGATCACTCTGAAGCCCGGCCTCGCTCTCCTTCAGAAGCGGTCCGGCCTCAGCAGAGCGGCGGAGCGACAGCAGGCAGGCGCCCAAGGCGTTCTCCGCCTCCGCCACCTGCCAGGGTACCAGAGGAAACGGCGGATGCTGCGCCAGTTCCGCCGCGTCTCGCAACACGGGCTCCGCCTCGCCGGCCTTGCCTTCCCAAGTCAGCACTTCTCCGAGGCGCACTTCAGCTTCGAGGATGCCGGGGTGGCCTGCGTCGAGCTTGGACTTGCGGATCGCAAGCGCTTGCCGCAGTGGCGGTTCCGCGCCGGCCTGATCGCCCTGGAACGACCGCGCCATCCCTACATCGATTAACGAATCGGCCACGTCGGGATGCCGATCGCCTCCGAGCCTGCGACGCATCTCAAGAGACTCGCGCCCATAGCGCTCCGCGCCGGCGTAATCTCCTCGATCGAACTGCAGAACTCCAAGGTTGGCAATCACTTGAGCCACTGGCCAGTTCTCACGCCGAGCGCCCTGCTGCAACACTTCCAAAGCTTCCCGGTAATACTTCTCAGCCCCCGCGTAATCGCCCTTGGCCTGGAGCAGGCGAGCCCAGTTATCCACGCCGGAGACCGAGCCGGGATCCTTCTCGCCAAAAGCTTTGCGGCAGATGGCGAGGTTTTCCGCGAGGTACGGCTCCGCGTCGCGCCAGTTTCCCATCTCCACGAGCATCCACCCTAAGTTATTGAGTGCGTAGCGCAAATCGGGATGGTCAGGGCCCATAACCTTGCGGAGGATCTCGAGATTCCTCCGGTCGATGGCGGCCGCGTCGATGAGGTCGCCCTCTCGCATGAATGCCCCTGCCAGGTTGTGCAGACTGTGGGCAAAAGCCGGACTGTCCGAACCGTTGGCTCGACGGTCGATTTCGACTGCCTCCTGCATCAACTGGGTGGCTTCCCGGTAGCCGCCTTTGCGAAACAACTCCAGCGCCAGATAGTTTCTGGTGTCCGAACCCGAAGCGCTGTTCGGGGAACGCGGAATGGTCAAAGCCTTGCGCAAAACCGACTCGGCCTCGGCATCCTTGTTCTCGAGGAACAGACATTCTCCCAGACTGTTGAGGCTTGCGGCGACAAGCTCGTTCTTCTCGCCCAAGGCTCGGGTGCGGATCTCGAGTGCCTGCCGGAATAGCGGCTCCGCCTTATCGTATTGATCCTGCAAGCGCAGCGTCGTGGCCAGATTCTCCATGCTGGCGGCCAGGTCCAGTTTGTGCTCGCCCGGCGTCCGGATTCTCAGCTCGTAGGCGTGTTGCAGCAAGGGTTGCGCCTGCCCGTAGAGGCCGAGAGAGTCATAGGCGCGCCCGATCCCGTCGAGCATGCTTGCCTGCAGTGCCGGATCGCCCGCTAACTCTCGGTCCACGCGTTTTGCGCCCTGGTCGAGTAGCTCGCGAGCCGTAACCTCCTTGCCGCGCGCCTGATCGGGTGTGGCGGCCTGAAAGATGGTCTCCAGAAACTGCGCTTCACGCTCGGCGGTGAGCCGCTCGCGGGTGGCCCGGCGGGCCAGCAGACCCATCGCGATTCCAAAACCCACCACCGCCAGCAGCGCCGCTGCGATTCCTGCCATCGCCGCTCGGTGACGCCCGATGAACTTGCCGGCGTGGTAGCGCCACGCGTCCCCCCGCGCCTCCACCGGATAGCCTCTCAGATGGCACCGGACATCCTCGGAGAGCTGCGCCACGGACGGGTAGCGCCGCGCCGGTTCCTTGCGTATCGCCTTCAGAATGATGTTGTCCAGATCGCCCCTGAGTTCACGCGTCTCGAGCGGTGAGAGGGCCGGATTGCCGCGGCTGGCGGTGCTCGGTTTCACGGGCTGCTGCTCGCAGATCACCCTTGCCACCTCAAGCGGACTGGTGGACTCGAGCCGGAAGGGAGTCCGGCCCGTGAGAAGCTCATACAGGAGAACGCCGAGCGCATAAACGTCGGTCGCGGTGGTCACGGGCTCGCCGCGCACCTGTTCCGGGCTCGCGTACTCGGGCGTCATGAGGCGCGCGGTGTCTACCGTATATGCGAAGGTGCGGTTGGACTGCTCAGGATCCAGCAGCTTGGCAATTCCGAAGTCGAGGAGCTTGGGTGTGCCGTCCTCGGTCACCAGAATGTTACCGGGCTTGATGTCGCGATGAACCACCAGATTGCGATGAGCGTACTCCACCGCGCCGCACACGGTGCGAAACAATTGCAGCCGCTCGCCGGCTGAAAAGGGATGACGACGGCAGTAGTCGTCAATCGGGACGCCGTCAATGTACTCCATCACCAGATAGGGCGCGCCTCCGGGAGTGATACCGCCGTCAAGCAGGCGCGCGATGTTGGGGTGATCGAGGTTGGCGAGAATCTGTCTCTCGGCGCGAAAACGCCGCAGCATTTCGGGACTCTGCCCGAAGCCGCCGTGCATCAGCTTGATCGCCACCAGATGCTGGTATTGCTCGTCGGCGCGGCTCGCCAGGTAAACGAGTCCCATGCCGCCTTCGCCCAGGACCCTGACGATCTGGTAGGGGCCGATGCGCTGGCCTGCCTTATCTTCCACGACTTCGCGCGCGACCTCTTCCACAGGCCGGCGAAGGTCCGCCAAAGTACGCTCGGAGGAGTTCAGCAGAGACTGGAGTTCCACCCGCAGGTCCAAATCCGTACCGCAGGAATGTTCCAGAAAAGCCGCGCGCGCCGACGGGTCAAGGTCCAGGGCTTCGAAGAACAAGGCTTCGAGACGTTGCCAACGGTCAGGACCCTCCGCAGCGTTCACGTCTCTACCTCGCCTGAAGGTGTGACTTCGAGCTTCACGAGGCTGGGCCTTGGTGTCTCTGAGGTTCGCCTTGATCCTTCAGATTGTCTGAAGCCTGGGCGAGCTCCTTGTACAGCCACGCCTTGGCCATTTTGAGTTCGCGATGCAGCGTCGCTGGTGAAATCTCGAGGGCGGCTGCGGCCTCGTCATAGGTGAGGCCACCGAAAAAGAGCAATTCTACGATTTCGCTCTTACGCCGGTCGCGCGCCGACAAGCGCTCGAGAGCCCGATCCAAATCCAACAATTGAACCGGGGCTTGAGCGCCCACCTCCATACCTTGATCGAGCGAGATCTTCTCGACGTCGCCGCCGCGCTTTTCGCGGGCCTGTCCCCGCGCGTGGTCCACCAGAATGCGCCGCATCACGCGGGCCGCCACCGCAAAGAAGTGGACGCGATCCGTCCAGGCGACATCAGCCTCCACCAGCTTCAAATAGGCTTCGTTCAGCAAGGCTGTGGCTCGTAAGGTGTGGCCGGGAGATTCGGCGGAGAAGCAGCGCGCTGCCATTTTGTGAAGCTGATCGTAGACGATGGGGACCAGCTCGTCGAACGCCGCCTTGTTGCCGCCACGCGATTGCTGCAGCAACAGCGTGATTCCTTTAGGGTCGGTTGGCATGAGGGCTTGGCCTCGATCTACTTTGCGGCGTGAAGGAACACGCCGGCAAACGTCGTTTTAGCAATTGAAAGACGGTTTGAACCCGCCAAGACCTAGGCGGGCGGAATCAGTCCGCCAAGGGAGGCTGACATCAGGCGGCGCGAAAATCGACCTTGGCCTTAGAGATGGGCACTCCGATCACTTCGATTTTTCTCAGATCCCGGGTGCCGATTCCGGCTTCCTCGGCCAGTTTCAAAGTGCTGTCGCAACCCTCGAAGGGAGCGACGCCGCGGTCTGCCATGGGGTCAAAGCCCATCAGAGCCGTGGCCACCGCGTCTGTGGTAACCGGATTCGTGCCCGCAATTAGCAGTCCGGCGTGTACCGGCCGGCAGCGGCTCACCCACGGGCCTTCTCCGCCCGCCGCCGTCGAAACGCCGTCGATGATGGCGAGATGAATGGGCCGCGCCAAGGCCAGATCCACCGTCACGCGCGGCACCCGGTGGCCAGGCTCGCGCGGAGAGCTAGGGTCGTTCTCGGGTAGAGCCGTTTTTGAAGGCTGGCGCCCGCCATCATGGAGCATGGAGCGCGAGCCGCCCGCAACCCGTGCAGGTTCGTCGATTCCGGCGTCGGCGCCGTAGATGGTCACGGGCGGAATGCCGAAGGAATTCTTCATGGAAAGAGTCACGCCTGCCGTGGCATGTTCTTTCAGCTTCGCGAGCGAAACGTAGACGTCGCAGTCCTGGTAGGAGTGGTTCACATCGTAAGCGCGGAATAACATCCCTCCGCCCGGAACGCCCATCCGGACGTACTTTCCGCCGGCTCCGGCGTAATTGGTGTTTTCGAATTCCACCCCCGCACCCGCGCTCGAGAAGGCCCGCGGATTCCAGCCAGCCCGCTGCATGAATTCTTCAAGTGAGTTCGACGTTCCGAGCGAGCTCTCCACCAGCCTGACGCGGCGCGCTCCGGCGGCGCTGAGCAGACTGATCGTGGACCCGACCACTTCAGGATGGACCCAATAAGTTTCTCCCTTAGGCATGCCGCGTAATGTGTCCTGCGCGCCGCCGGTAAGATTGAGCTTGATCGCTACCGTCTTGCCTTTCACGATCTGCGCCGCGCCCACCTGGTCAAAAAGCCTGGCGAGCGCGCCTCGTACCGACGGGCCATAGTCCGGGCATTTGGCCACGGCCACCGGAGCCGTGGGCAGCTTCCGCCCCGGCGAAGCAGCGAGCAGGCCGCGGAGGGGCCAATCATAGAGCGCACACATTCCAGCCGCGCCGGCGCTCAAACCTTGAATAAACTGGCGGCGATCGAGGTGTTGGGGCATGACGCCTCCCGGTGGTGCAGTGCGTGGAATCAATCCACTGGTCCCGATGGTAAATCAAGTCCGGGCCCGGCGCAACCGGTGGCGCGCTCGGTCGCGGATTTTCCGTGATATAACGGTCCACGGCGGATGGATTCGGGGAGCTGGTGATGTTCTGACGGGAGGCTTGTATGGACCGACGGAGTTGTTTTCAGCTAGCGGTGGCCGGAGCAGTCGGCGCGGTTCTGCCGGCGCGCCGGCGCTTGGCGGCCGAGGAGCAAGCGGCGCGCGCAGTGCGGGGACTACCGTCGCCGATGATCAAAGACATCAAAGTGATCGCAACTCAGCCGGGCGGCGTGCGCCTGGTGGTGGTCAAAGTGATTACCGATCAGGACGGCCTCTACGGTTACGGCTGCGCCACCTTCACCCAGCGCGCCGATCTGGTTGTGCCGGCGGTCGAGAAGTATCTCAAGCCATTCCTGATCGGGAAGCCGGCCGACCGCATCGAGGACACGTGGCAGGCATGCTACAACAGCTCCTACTGGCGTAACGGTCCAGTGCTGAATAACGCCATCAGCGGCGTTGACCAGGCGCTGTGGGACATCAAGGGCCGTCAGGCCAACATGCCGGTGTACCAGTTGCTCGGCGGCAAGGCGCGCGAAGCGGCGCTCACGTACTTTACCGTCGGGGGGCAGGACGCATCGGAGGCCGTCGATCGCGTTCGTGAAGCGATGGGCAACGGATTTCGATGCATCAAGGTTCAGATTGGCGTACCCGGTATGGCCGTGTACGGCCCGCGCGAGGGTGCTCCGGCGAAGGGCCTGCACGATGGCGCAGTGTTTGAGCCGGGTCCCTACATGCGCCGTACGCGACAGGCGCTCGAAGAATGCCGGAAACAGTTGGGTGACGAGATCGGGCTCATTCACGACGTGCACGAACGCGTGAGCCCGCTCCAAGCCGTCCAGTTTGCAAAGGAGCTCGAGCCGCTCGACCTGTTCTACCTCGAAGACCTTCTCTCGCCCGAGGATATCGACTACTTCCGGCAGATCCGGGAGCAATGCGCGACGTCCCTGGCCATGGGCGAGCTCTTCAACAGTCCGCACGAGTGGCAGCCGCTGATTACCGATCGCCTCATCGACTACATCCGGGTCCACTTGTCGCAAGCCGGAGGTTTGACGCCGTCTCGAAAGATTGCAATCCTGGCCGAACAATTCGGGGTGAAGACGGCCTGGCACGGTCCCGGCGATGTCTCACCCGTGGGCCATACGGCTCAATTGCACCTTGACCTTGCCAGCACCAACTTCGGCATCCAGGAAGGCGGCGTTATCAGCGGCGTGGAGGCCGAGATTTTCAGGGGATGCGCCACCTATGGGGATGGCTATTTGTGGGCCAGTGATTCGCCGGGGTGGGGAATAGAAGTGAATGAGGAACTCGCCGCCAAGCACCCGTTCCGTGACGACCCTTTGAACGGGGGATGGGGAGAGATCCGGCGCTACGATGGTTCGATCATCAAGCAATAAAGCCGGGCACATGGTCGGCCCCTGATTTACCATGCCTTCACGATTGCTCGTGGGAGTCGACATCGGCGGAACCAAGACGGCGATTGTTACTTCACTCGACCCGCCCTCCATTCTGGAGCGCATCGAGTTTCCCACCCGGCCTGCGCGGGGTCCGGAGGCTGCCGCCAAGATCGAGACCGCTTAGGCGGCGAGAGGCTTCCGCCGCCCATCGGAAGGTTTCCCAAGAGCCCACGGTCAGAAGGGCACTGACTGTGGCTAACCCGCTGTAGCGCCGGTGTCCCCACCGGCGTATTTCGGTCTGGCTGGCGCTTCGCACGGGGCCTAGCATGCCTGCGGCACTATTCACCAGCGCGTTTTTGCGACATTGAGCGCGGCAAGCGTGGGGAAAATCGCAGACATCACACGACGATGTCTGGCCATCCCGACCAAGAGTGTGCGCCAGCCTGACCCTTATTGTTACAAATAAATTCCTAGGTAGGTGTCGTGTTCAAGCCATACGATTCTCCAGGTCATCCTCCCTGACTGCAGCGCGATTTCATCCAAAATCTCGTGCAGTGGCACGTCATGTAGATTTATAGGGAATTTCGACGCGACGCCCATCCATTTCGTGCCGGGTTCAACCGTCAATTCCCGCAGGCCGTTAGCCTGGAGCCATTGCTTCACTTCAGGGAGGGCCCTTACTGCGGATTCTGCGTCCGAAGCTTTGATCTGTTGATATGAAAAATCGTGGACTCGCAGGTCAACTATATCCTTGAGATATCCGACGGGCTGAATGACAAAGCTGAGTCCGTGGCGAGCCCAGGTGTATCGCGTACACTGCTCCGCGATCTGGTCCAGAGCAGAACTTGGATCTCCGGGAAATACTACTACCTTGGTGACCGGGCACGGCTTTGAGTCGTCGCTGGCCACCACCCAGCCGATCGGCTGGCCAGCAGCCCGCGCCACCCGTTCAATAGTCTCTCCCAGGTCTGCACCTCCAGCCTCTGTTGCCGGAGCGCTTTGATTTGCGCCGGATGTACTCTGTGGTTCTGCGAGCTCCAATGGGAGCGACAACCACAACGAGAAAGCAATAACCGCCGCCGTTCTGCCCATTTTTCGGCTCCTGTCAACTGCAATTGCTCGGATTCGAGGTCACGTCGGTAACGGTAACTGAAGATGGACCAGCCCATTTGACACAGTTATAGCGCACGGTCCACTTTTGCTGCGTCGAGGTGTTCGTTATTGTCCATTCCTGCAGTATTTCGGTCTGGCTGGCGCTTCGCACGGGGCCTAGCATGCCTGCGGCACTATTCACCAGCGCGTTTTTGCGACATTGAGCGCGGCAAGCATTGGGGAAAATCGCAGACATCACACGACGATGTCTGGCCATCCCGACCTTCTGCGTTGAGACGAATTGAGCTCGGTCGCCATACGGAAGGTCTGCGTTTGGTCCGGAGCGTGGCGGCGGTCAGCGCTGAGCATCACAGGATTCGTCGCGCCAGACTAGGCTAGGCTAGTCAAGTGTCGAGTGGGCAGTCGACTGTCGGCGCCTGCCCCCCTTGCTGCCTCAGTCCGTCGGAGTCGAGATCTGGCCGGTTATGAGCGGCGCGAGGTCGCGATCCCGAGCGTCCAACCTTGAGACGACAGCCCCCACACCCTCTGCGGCGGCGATTCGATTGAGGCCTCGAAGGGCGATAGGTCTCGTAACCGCCACAAAGGGCCCCTCCCTAGTGAGCCTTGCCAGGAAAGGCACGGCTGTGCCATCCAGGACATAACTTAGTTCCTTAGCCGCTCCCAAGGCGGACTCGGCATCTGGTCCGACGGCCCTTTTTATGAGCCGTTGGCAAGTCTCCGCCAGCACCGCAGGATCACGCGGACCGACTCGCAACGCGATTTCCCTCGGGGGTGGACCTTGCAGTGTCGTTCCAGGGCCTCTGCGGATTGAGCCCTCGAACTCGATTTCGATCCGGTAGTCGCCTAGCTCGTCAAACGGATACCATTCGTTGAGTAGCAGTTGCTGGGAGTAGCGTTCGCCCGTCGCCAGGAGAACCCTTGGTGTACGGCTGACGCCTCCGGTTCGCAAATGGGCAGGGTGAGCTGCTAGGCCGTCCGGCCTAAAAATTGCGACAGTGAATTTGCCCACGCGATTCCAGCCCAAGTCAAGTGTTAATGCCTCTGCGAAAGTATTCTCGACTGAGAACCGAAGTACCACCGGCTCATGCAAGGTCAACTCAAGGCGGTCTGGCGTCAATGAAATCGATGTCTCCTGATCTATCCCTTGAGCCTGAGGTTCCGCGCAACGGGCACCTGAGGCCAATCCGCTCAGCAGTAGGGCGGTTAGTGGCCAGCAGAGGCAAATTTGACGTGCCATCATACGTGCTCCTTCAGCCTCTTAAGGGAGTGGGTTTATGGTACCCGACGAGCCATTCTTGGTGACCTTGTAGTAGAAGCTGCCGTTTGAATTTTTTCCCACCGTTCTGACGATTGATAGGGGACCCATCAACGTAACGTCCTTGCCGCCGTTGCATACATATTCGAACTTCTGTGTAGCTGTGAAGCCCGCCGTCACATACGGCTTCAACCATCCTCCCCCCGGAATTGCATATGGCAACTGATCGTCCGTGAATTGTCCATCCGTCCCGCTCACCCCATCGTCGGTAGGGTTAGTGCTCTTTGTGTTGTACCAAGGCGGGCTTGGCCAAACATACGGGCTCGAAGTCCCTGGGTAGTTCACGTATTCGAACACAGAGCACGCTGATAGGTCCGGCAGCTTGCCAGAGCTTGATTGCCATGTGTAACTGAATTGCAACGAGCCATCTGGCTGCTGTTGGCCTTGGCCAACTTGCACAAAATTCGTCGGCACGGCGCACCCCGAGCCGACTCCCATACTCGTGCTGCCCTGCGGCGTCCCTGTGTCGGTGCACGAGCACTGGTAATATGGCGGTCCGTCAGTCCACGTGAAACACGCACTTGGCGCAGTCGCCGATATGTTAGACGTGCCGCTGGCGACCGTAGTAACTAAACCTCCGCTGCTGACCGTCGCCACCTTCGTTGTCCCAGAGCCCCAAGTGCAAACGTCGGTCACGTCAGAAGGATAATCAATACCCTGGCTGGCCCAGACATGCGTTTCTCAGCATGTCTGCGGTACTATTGAACAGCGCTTTTTGCGACATTGAGCGCGGCAAGCGTTGGAGAAGATCGCAGACAGCACACGACGATGTCTGCGCCATCCGACGTCACTGCGAGAAGCTAATGTCGAAAGTGCTCCTGGACTCGCAGTGGAATTCACGGTAAGTCCAAAGACCCTGTTTATTAATCCGCACTACTGCGTTGAGCGCGTCGAAGACCGTGGTATTCGGCAGGTGCAGGATCAGCTTTTCACGGGGCTCAGTGGTTCGGTTGATAGCTCCTGCTGCGGAACCGGAGACGCCTTGAGTAAGTCCGAGCTTCGCAGCCGCTTGCTGTACAGCAGGTAAAGCAAACAGAAAGACTGGTGCGGATGCAACCTCCTCGCCCTCCCACTTGAATTCTCCTATGCGCTCAGTGAGCAGGGCTGGTAATCCTTTCGACGGAAGTAGGTCCACCGCCCCCTCGTGTACTTCCCATCGGTAGGAGGAGCCGGGACCTGCCAAGCTCCTCAATATCTCGCCCAAAGTATGGCCGTTTAGACGAACCCGAGGCCCCTCTTCGAACTTACACCCTTCCTCCAGCACCTCCCCCGCCGGAGTGCCCGTGGCCGACATTAGGCTCCGGAAAGCGGAGGGAGCAGATTGCGAAGAACCGATAGGAATACTAGCCGGCCGTGCCAGGAGCTCGTTCGCGGTTGCCGGCTTCGAAGCCTGGTCTTGAGCAAAAAAAAACACGGGAGCTGCCAAAATCGGAATTGCCGATGATACAAGCGAACGGAATCTCATCTGGACTCCCGAGCTAGGGCGTAGTTATCGTTACGTTGTCTTCATAGGTTCCGCTGAAGCGTCCCAAGCTAATGCTCACTACTGTAGAAAGCGGGAACTGCTTGCCGTTGACAGTTACTTTGGAGGTCTGAGTGTATGATAAGTGGTCATTTGTGCCAAGACAAGCCGGATACGTGAAGCCGGCAAACTGAGCGTCAGTAAGGAGTCCGCCTGATGGAACGTTGGCGTTTCCCGCCGTGGGCTCCTTGAGGCTGGGGTTAGTGCTGCTATAATTGGAAAAGGCTTCCTGCCAATTATAGGCGGCCTGGAAGGCCGTACCTCTGGAATCTACGAGCTGATAAACCTCATTTTTGTTGACACCACAGAATTTGGTGGCGCGTGTAATCCCACCACAATCGAGGGTGGCGACGACATCGTTTCTTATGTCGTCGCCATTGTGCAACCCGACGTACCCGAATGCCTCAGTCCCCCTTTTCGGCCGCCTTTTCCACGTCCCCAATCCAATGTCTTCGTTTCCTGCATTTCCAATGGAAAATCAGTGCCGGCCGGCACTTGAAAAAGGGCTCCATAAAGCCGCCCAAAATGTGCGACCTGTGTCCCTATGAATGCAAATCAAGCCCCAGTGTGCAATTGTTGCACACTTATGAAAAATCATAGAGTAAGGTGAGTCATTTAGAATTGAAGGTCACCATAGTGTGAAAAAGTCGGGCCGTAACGACCTCCACGCGGCGGCACCACGTCGCGCAAAGTGAACCTAGCTTACGTGATCTGGCCGAGCAGATCCTTGAGATCAACAGCGCCGGTCGATTCGGTGTTGCGCGGCAGCGTAGGAGCAACGGCTACCGCCTCACTGTGGTCCTCGAACCAGGCCAGAAAAGATGACTTTTCCCCGCCGGCGAGGCGCTGCAAGTTAAGCCTCGTATAAAACGCGCCCATGTCGGCGTCAATCAAGGAGCCCTCCGGATCAAGGATGAGGTTCTGCTGTTTTCCTGAGAGCAGCTCGTTCATGGGACGATCGCGCTGCCGCGGAGCAAAGCGGGCCAGGATGGTCAGGGGTTGGGCGCGCCTCAAGGCCTCGCGCACGGCCCACTGCACAAAGGTGGTACTGAAGATTTGCGTTCCGGAGCCTTCAGTTAGCACGCTGACCTGGAAGTGATTCAACACTGCATCCTCGGACGCACCGCTGAGGCCCACGTCTTCCGGACGCAACTGGGCCATCATCGTGCGCAGCGCTTCGGGCCCTCCGATCCCTGATTGAACCGCCGTCTCCATCTTGTTCAGCAGCGCCGTCCGAACCGGCTCGAGCGACTGGTAAGAAACTGCACTCAGGCCCGCGCGGGACGGCGTTACGGGACTGCCTCCCTCGATGTACCAGTGACCGTAAGGAGCGGGATGCGCTGCCGCGCGCGCAGCCACTGCGTCCAGCAGGATATGGAGTCCATCGTCAGGTTTCACGCGGTTGAAGTACACGCCCTGCTTGCGCAGTTTGCGGAACAACGGATACCTGCTGTTCGACACTCCTTGGCCAACCACCACGATGCCAAGCCGCGCGACAGGCGGCGGTTCGAGAGGCTGCGCTTCGTCCACCCGACGGACGTAGTCTGCCGCAGCTTTGGAGAACGCGTCGATCTGATGAGTCGTCCAAAGGTAAGCCGAAAGCCGCTCCGAGTACTGCACCGGCTGATTCACCCAGTCGAAACGCTCGAGTTCGGATGAAAGGCGCAACTCGGTAAAGCCGGAGAGCGTATGCTGCCGCTCGCCCGGTGGGAGCGAACCCAGATAGGCGAACTGACGGTCCAAGTCCTTGCGCTCGGCAGGGAACTTCCAGTCATAAGCGATGACTTCCCGCAGCAAAAGCGGCACAAAGCTCTCGGGTAATTGCTGCAAGAGGCCGATCTGGGCGATGGCCAGTTGCCGGGCCTGGGGAGGGTAAGCTTTAAATAGCTCGGAGCTCAAGTCGCGAGAGCGCATGGCGGCTACGTGACCTCCGCCAGCGGTTTGCCCTGCGCGAATCGGGGCGAGAATCCAAACAACGCGCCCAAAGTCGGCACGAGGTCGGTGGACTCGACAGCGCGCTCGACCACCACGTTTTCTCGCACGCCCGGCCCCATCACGATCATCCAGGTAGTTCGCGAGAGTGCATCACCGGTGCGGTGGTGCTGGAATCCGTTGCCGGCGGAGTCGAGGTCCGAATCGCGGCCGAAATCCGGCAGGATAAACATTGTTGTTTTGGCGGCGTACTCCGGATCGGCCTCCACGGTTTTCCAGATTTCGGCACAGAGTCGATCGGTGCGCTGGATAGCGTCAATGTAGAGCGAGTAGCAGCCTGCGTGCGCCACATCCATATCGTGCAGAGTGATCCAGAGCAGGCTGGGCGCGAGCTGCCGCATCAGCTCCTTCGCCACGTAAACGGAGAGCTCGTCGGGGCTCGCCAGGTTGCGTGCGTGCGCGGTGAAGCCTGCCACGGACAGCTTCAGGAGGTCCGCGAGTTGCGGTAGTTCGACCTCATTGCCGCTGATTTCGGGCGCGTAAAGGGGAGTCTCGTAATTGTCGTGCAGCAGATGCTCGTATTCGACCGCGCTGCTCGAGGAAAGCGCCGACGTCAACAGGCGCTTGGGCAGCACCACGCCCGCGCCGTGACCGTAGGACGGCTGGGCGCTTTCGCCAATGCGATTGAAGCCGTTGCTGGGCGCCACCACCCAGGTGTCCGTGGCCGGCCGTTTCAGATCCTTGCGGAAGTATTCGAAGACGGTGGGATGGCCGGGAGGCACGGCGGCGAAGTTATTGAAGGTTTCATAGAAGCCGGTCGCGAGGCTGGCCGTCGCGACGTAGTGGCCCAAAATCCCGCGATTGACCACCTGGGCAAAAAAGGTCGAGCGCGGAATAAGTTCTGTCAGGAGGTGCGGGATGTTCTCCTGGCCGTCCGGCATGAACGTCTCTTCGTCGCGAGCGCCACCGCCGAAGGTGACCACGATCGCCTTGCGGCCGCGTTGCGCAGCCAGCATCCCGAGAGGAGATCGAACAGGATCAAGGCTGAACAAGGCGGTCGCGGCCCCGGCGCCGGTCACAGCGCGCAGGAAGTCGCGACGCCTCCAGGAAACCGCCTGCGCGATCTGACCGGGACTTGCGGACTTTTGAAGTAACGAAAGGCTGGGAATCGGCCACCCCTTTCAAGCCTGCCTTTTCTCGGCGAAAGCAGCCTTTCGAGTGATGCTATCACCGTCGGTGAGAGGGCACAAGCATCCCCGTCAGAGGACATCACTGCCCGGCGGGAGCGCCTTTGGTGGAGTAAACAAACTGCTGAATCTCTGACCGCTGCTTGTCGATTTCGGCCAGATGCCGCTCATACAGTTTCTGATGAAGTTGAAATTCCTGTTGGGCAAGGTCTTTTTTCCCCGTTCGGCTGTAAGCCTGTCCCAGGCGGAAGTGTGCGTCAGGGATGTTCGGAGAAAGCTTCAAGGCTTGGCGATACTCCGATATCGCCTCCGCGTATTGACGGCGTTCTGAGCGAAGATTGCCGAGCTGGAGATGCGCTTCAGCGAAGGACGGGTCGAGCGCAATCGACTTTTTCAGCAGGGACTCCACTTGATCAAGATAAGCCTGCGAGGTTCCGCTTCGCCGCCCTTTCCAAAGACTCATCGCGTAATAAAAAGCCGCCTGTGCATCGCGAGGGCGGGCATCGGCAAAGCGCCGAAAGCGTTCGATCACCTCATCAGCCTGGTTTGGAGCCTGGCCCTCCACTTTGTTCAAGAAGTAGTACGCCTGAGGGCTCGAAGAGTCCAGGTCCGTGGCCTTGAGGAGCGCCTTTACGGCGTCGTCGTAGCTGCCGGCCAAGTAAAATGCGATACCCAATCCGACCGCAATTCTCGACGAGTTGGGATAACGATTTTGCCCAGCCGAGAAAACCTCAATAGCCGGTTTCCAGGTTTGATGAAGTAGCAGTTCGCTGCCCCAATCGAAGATGTTGGATTCCGTCGGCTCCATGTGCGCTGCTGTCTGGTACTCGTTGGCCGCAGCCAAATAGTCTCCGGCCTTTTCTTCAACCTCGGCGAGCAGGTTGTGGAGCTCAGCCGTGTCCTTCTGCTTCAGAAGGTTCTGAATTTGCCGCCGGGCGTCCGGCAAACGCTGCGCTTGCTCGTACGACAACGATAGATCGAAACCGTTGTCGTAGGAGGCAGGGTTCTCGCTCTGAGCTTTTTCCAGGTACGGTATAGCCGCCGCGATCTTTCCGGCGCGGACATAAAACTCGCCGAGATTGTGGTTAGCGTCGTAACTCCCCGGCTCGAGTTCGACCACCTTCCTGAACTCCTTTTCGGCTAGCGGCATCTTTCCCACCTTCGTAAGATTGGTGGCTAGATTGTTGCGGGCGGCGCCGTCCTCGGGGTGCAGCCGGACGGCTTGCTCAAGGGGCGCCGTGGCCTTCTCGTCGCGTCCTTCGGCCGAGTAAACGAGCCCCATGAGTTCCTGAACCTCGAATCTGTCCGGCAGATCTTTGACGAGTGTTTCGAGCTCCTGCTGTGCGGCGGCATACTGTCCGGAATCGAAGTGAGCCACAGCAGATTGAAATTTCCGGTCGAGGGCAGCGGTATCGTTCTGGCTCGCCGGCGCATAAAATGCCGCGTGAAGAAGCAGGGCGGCTGCCGGCCAGCAGAGTGCTAACATGGTTCTTCGATCTTAGCATCCCCTCGCGGCAGGAAAGATGGGTCCACAGACTCCGCCGATTACGCCGATTTCTCCGCACCAGCCGGCCTCCTTCGGGTTCCGCTCGCTCCTGGTTGCCGCGCTTCTCTTTCAGACACTCCTGTTGTTCGGGGCCGGCGAGCCCCAGACCGCCGGACAATCTCCTGCCGCGGCCTCAGCGCAGGAGCAATTCACCGAGGCCCGGCAGTTGCTGCAGAAAGGCGACGCTGATTCGGCTTTGGCGGCGGCGCAAGCAGGCCTTAAGCTGGCGCCTCGCAGCCTGGAAGGGCTGAACCTGCTGGGCATCATCTATGGACATAAGCGCGATTTTGCCCGCGGGGTCGCCGCCTTCGAGGCCGCCCTGAAGATTGATCCGCACTCGTCCGTGACTCACACGAATCTGGGAAATATCTATTTTGAGGAACAGAAGGTCGATCTCGCCGAGAGCGAATTCGAGGCCACTTTGCGCGAGCGTCCGGATGATCGCGAGGCGAACTATAATCTCGGGACTCTACTCCTAGCAAAAAAGCAACCGAAGCTCGCCATAACATATTTCGGCCGGGTGAAGCCGCAGGATCCTCAGGTGCTCTTCAATTTGTCCCAGGCTTACTTCGCCGCCGGCCAGAAGGCCAAGGGGCTGGAGATCGCGAAGTCGCTGTCGGAGCTTGCCAAAGACAACGTGCGGGCGCACTTCACGCTCGGCGTGCTGCTGGCGTCGCAGGAGCAGTACCCGGATGCCATCCACGAGTTCGAGGCTGCCGATGCGCTCGAGCCCGGCACCTTCGAGATTCTCCACGATCTTGGCCAGACTTGCCTGAAGAGCGGCGATAACGTGCGCTCTCTGGAAATTCTCGATCGAGCTTTGAAGCTCCGGCCCGATTCGGTTGAGACGCTCTACTTGATGGCGCAGGCCTACTCGAACCAAGAGAGGGGTCTGAATGCGCTCGATCTCCTCGTCAAAGCACACAAGCTTGCTCCCCAAAACACGGACGTGATCTTCCTGATGGCGCGCCTCAGCATGAAGCAGGAGTTCTACGCCGATGCGGTTCCGCTGCTCGAGGAGGGACTCAAGATCGCACCCAGGCGCCCGGCCCTGCTGGCGGCGCTCGGCGAGTGTTACTTCATGACGGGAAAGGTGGACCAGGCGAAAACCACCTTCCAGACACTCGTGCAAGTTGACCCTTCTGCCAGCTCGTACACATTCATGGGTCTCTGGTATCGTCATCAGGGACAATTCGACGAGGCCGCGCAATATTTCACGCGAGGACTGAAGGCCGATCCGCGCAATGCAGCCTGTCTTTATAATCTGGGCTACATCGCCACGCGGCAGGGACACTACGCGAGCGGCGAGAAGTGGCTCAAGCAGGCGCTTGCGATCCAACCCAACTATTCTGACGCTTTGCGTGAACTGGCCAATCTGAAAATGCAGCAGAAGAAGTTTGAAGAGGCCCTGCCGCTGTTGCGCCGGTGCGCCCAGGTGGACCCCAATCCCGCGCCCGTTTACTACAGGATGGGGGAGACCGAGCGCAGTCTCCACCAGATGGAGGCGGCGGAACGCGACCTGAAGATCTTTCAGACGCTCTCCAAGGATCCGAAGCCTCTGCCCTACCCTTACCAGCACTTATTCGATTACGTGGACCAGCGGGCTAGCCTTCCCGCCCAGCAGCAGGCTCAGCTCGACCTCACCGAATTAAAGCAGGAAGTGGAGCGCCACTCGGAGCAGCCTCAGATTTACTATCTGCTCGCCGAGGCCTACCTGAAGGCGGGCCGGGTGGAAGAGGCCAAGCAGGCGCTGACCGAGCTCGACCAGTTGAGCCAGGGTGATTTCCGCACCACGGTGGGCGTGGGAGTACTGCTGGCGCGCTACCATCTTTATCAAGACGGGATCGCGTACTTCAAACGAGCCCTGCAGTCCAATCCCGATTCGGACGACGCCTGGTATGATCTCGCCGACGCGTATTTTCGAACGCACGATTTCACGGATGCGCTGGCGGCGGCGCAGCACATCTCAACACAGGGCCGGAACGATCCCGGCTACCTGGGGCTGCTCGCCGATGTCGACGCTCACATGGGGCAGAACGATGAGGCGATCAAGCTTTATCGCAGGCAGGTGACGGACAATCCCGATCGGGACGAGGTCTACCTCTCCTTAGCCCTCGCTTATCTGCGCTCCGGGAGCGCGTCTGATGCCCGCGATACACTAAAACGCGGCCTCGAGCGCATTCCAGATTCCGGACAGCTTCTGTGGGGGATGGGTGTGGTGTCGGCGGCTGAAGGGAACGCGGAGAGCGCGGAACAGTATCTGAAGCGTTCAGTGGACCTGCTGCCGCAATGGCCGGGGAGTTATTCAGCGCTCGGCGTTCTGTACTTTGAGACAGGCCAAATCGAGAAGGCCCGGGAGACTCTCGATGAGTTCACCAGGAGCGGTCCCCAAGGCGCGCTCGACTCCAAGCGAATCGAGCAGGTCCTGTCCGCCGCGAACTCACAACAAACCGCCGGCAACGCAGGTCAATTGGCTCCGCAAGCCCGGCAACAATTCCTGCAATTTGCCTTGACGCTCGCCGACCAGTCCCCTTGAGAGCGGCGGACGGAAGATCCACAAGCAAACGTCTCGTAACTCTGCAGGTAGGGCCCTTGGATGGCTTGCTCATCGCTGGTCCCGGGTGGCCACTTGTCACTCCGTCAGCGTTATTCGTACATTGACGGTTCGTTCGCCAAGAGGCCGGCTAAATCGAGTTGCGCTTCGCTGATGATTGATCCGGAAAGGACATTCGCTGTGACAAAAGGCCTGCTCTGCCCGATGCTGCTCGCGGTCCTGATAGTGCCCGGTTGGTTTGCGCCTCGGGCTTGCGGCCAGGAGGTGGACGCTAGTCTGTTCTCCAATCTGCAGTGGCGTTTGATCGGGCCGTTTCGCGCCGGGCGCGTGACCGCGGTGGCCGGCGTGCCGGGCGATCCCGCGATTTATTACATGGGTACGCCGGGCGGGGGCGTCTGGAAGACCACGGACGGCGGCGACGTCTGGAAGCCTATTTTCGATGCGGAGCATGTGGCCTCCATCGGTGCGGTGACGGTTGCGCCATCCGATCCCAACATCATCTACGTGGGAACCGGAGAACAGACACCCGGCAACGGACTCTACAAGTCGACCGACGGCGGCGCCTCCTGGACGAACGTGGGCTTGCGCGAGACGCGTTACATTCAGGCCATCGTCGTCGATCCCCGCGACCCCAAGACCGTAATCGTCGGAGCCGGCGGCGACTTGAGGCCAGGGCCGGAGCGCGGGGTGTTCAAAACCAAAGACGGGGGCCAGACGTGGACGAAGGCACTCTACAAGGACGACACCAGCGGCGTGGCGGACATGTGCGCCGATCCGGGCAACCGCCGCGTGCTTTATGCCGCGTTCCAGACCCGCGCCTTTGCGCCGCCGAAGAAGGGCGAAAAGCCGAATCCGCCTTTCTCAGGCCTCTTCAAGTCCACGGACGAAGGTTCCACTTGGAAGCCGATCGGCGGTGAGGGCCTGCCCAAGGATCGAATGGGCCGGATCGGCATTGTGGTGGCGCCCGGCAACAAGGGCCGCAGGCTCTATACCATCATGAACCAGGGGTTTTACCGGTCCGATGATGCCGGCGCTACCTGGGAGCGTTCCACCACGGATCCGCGCGTAATTGGTAACGGATATTTCAGCCGCATCTTTGTAGACCCGGAAAATCCCGACCTGCTTTACGTGGCGCAGACCGCGCTCTATCGCTCCACCGACGGCGGCCGCACTTTCGAGGCCTACGTGGGCGCGCCCAGCGGCGACGATTTTCACGTATTGTGGATTGATCCCAACAATTCCGCGCGCATGATCCTGGGCGTGGACCAGGGAGCGATCGTCAGCCTTGACGCCGGCCGGACCTGGGGTTCCTGGTACAACCAGCCCACCGGGCAGTTCTATCACGTCTCAACGGACAACGGCTTTCCGTACCATGTGTACGCGGCCCAGCAGGATAGCGGCACCGCCGCGGTGGCAAGCCGCAGCGACTATGGCGAGATCAGCGATCGCGACTGGTATTCCGTCGCCGGGTTCGAGGCGGCTTACATTGCGGCCGATCCCACCGACGCCAACATTGTTTACAGCGAAGGCTGGTACGGCAGCATTCTGAGATTTGACAGGAAGACCGGGCAGTTCGGAACCATGTTCGTGCGCGGCAGCAAGTATCGCACTGCGAACATGGCGCCGCTGGCCTTTTCGCCGCAGGACCCGCGGACGCTCTATCTCGGCACGCAATTTGTGCTCAAGACCAGTGACGGCGGCGTGAGCTGGCAAGAGATCAGTCCCGATCTCACCGAAAAGCCAAAACCCGCCGACGCCAAGCCTGCCGAGCCCGGCGCGGGCTTTCCCTCCCGGTTCGCCGCGGTCACTACCCTATCGCCTTCGGCCGCCGCCAGCGGCGAAATCTGGGCCGGGACGGCGAATGGCCTAGTGCAACTTACACGCGATGGCGGTGCTAAGTGGAAGAATGTTTCACCGAGTGGGGCACTCGAGGCCGGGAACATCACCATCATTGACGCCTCCCATCATGATCCCGGCACCGCATACGTGGCTGCGGGCCCAGGCCCCAGGGCCTTCAGCGAGCCGAAACCCTACGTCGTTCGCACTTATGACTTCGGCCAGAGCTGGCAGAAGATCGTCACGGGCCTGCCGCCCGATGAATCCGTGCGGGTGGTGCGCGAAGATCCGATGCGCAAGGGGCTCCTCTACGCCGGCACTACCTCTGGCGTGTTCGTCTCCTTCGACGATGGGGATCGCTGGCAGTCACTGCAACTGAACCTGCCCACGGCCACGGTGACCGATATTGCCGTGCACGCAGACGACCTGGCCATCTCCACCTATGGCCGCGCCCTGTGGATTCTGGACGACCTCTCACCTCTGCGTCAGGCCGACGCGCGAGTCGCGTCATCCGACGCTTACCTGTTTCAGCCGGAGACGGCACTGCGCGTGCGTTGGGACAATAATCAGGATACGCCGCTGCCGATCGAGACTCCGGCAGCGAAGAATCCGCCCGATGGCGCCATTTTGAATTACTACCTGAAGCAGGTTCCCGCCGGAGACATCACGCTCACCATCTCCGACGAACAGGGCAACGTAGTGCGGCGCTTTTCCAGCACGCCCGCGACCGAAGACGCCAGGCTTCCTCCGCCGAACGTCCCGGGTTACTGGCTGGCTCCTCCGGAGGCGCTGCCGAAAAAGGCAGGCGTGAATCGATTCGCCTGGGATCTTCGATATCCCTCCCCGCCTGCGTTGCCCTACAGCTACTACGGCAACCTGATCGAGTACACCGAGTTTACGCTGGCGGACCACGCCATCCCCGGCGAGACGCCGCGCCGCTTTCCTCAGGGACCTCTCGTCGTGCCGGGAAACTACCTAGCCGAACTCCAAGCCGGAGGCCAGGCTTACCGCCGGACGCTGGTGGTGAAGCCGGACCCGCGCGTGCCAGCTTCGTCCGCCGACCTTGCGGACCAACTCCTGCAGGAGATGAGGATCAGCAGCGGTTTGAAGGCCACGTTCGACGCCTTTCACGAGGTCGCGGCTCTGCGCTCCGCACTCACTGAACGCGAGAAGGCACTGGGGAGCGACACGAAGGCGAAGGACGCAAACGATGCTGCGAAGGCCCTGGAGAAAAAGATCGATGCTGTCGCGGAGGGAACGCGCCAGGCGCCGGGCCTCGGTCCGGTGAATCGCGATCTGGCGCGGCTCGCGACGGCTTTGGAGAGCGCGGATGTGCGTCCGTCCGACACAGCTCATGCGGCGGCGGAGGAATCGTGCAAGGCTTTGGACGCGGACCTCGCCGCCTGGCGCGACCTGAGCACCAAGGATGTGGTTGCGTTCAACGCGATGCTTGAGCAGCTCAAAATGGCAGCGTTGCCGGCGGGCAATGTCCGGGAATCGACAGGGTGCGGGAGCGGAGTGAAAAGCGACAAGTGACAAGTGACGAGATCAATACGACTATGAATGATGACCTTCTCCCTGCCACCCTCACGCCTGAGATTCACAATCTGCAAGGCCAAATCGCACTGATCACGGGAAGCTCGCGCGGGATTGGGAGAGCGATCGCCGCGCGGCTGGCTGGTGCGGGAGCCGGAGTCATCGTCCACTATCACCAGAATCGCCCCGCAGCCGAAGAGGCCGCTCGCGCGACGGGCGCCGTCCGGATCGTCCAGTCGGACCTCGGTTCCATGAGCGAGATCGAGCGCATGGCCTCGGAGCTGCAAGGTACAGAACTCGACATGCTCGTCAACAATGCCGGCGTGTGGCGCCTGACGCCGCTTGGAAGTACGAAGCTCGAAACCGCCAATGAAGTGCTGAGGACGAACGTGCTGGGAGTATTCTGGCTCACGCAGGCAGTGCTGCCGTTGCTTCGTGAGGGAGCGCGTGTCGTCAACATCTCGTCGGTCGCAGGACGCACGGCTTCTCCTGAAGGACGAAGTCTCTATCGCGCCAGCAAAGCCGCGGTGGATGCCTTTACACGAAACTGGGCCTTGGAACTGGCGCCGCGCCGGATTCGGGTGAACGCCGTGGCACCGGGTATCGTGGAAACGGATTTGACCGCAGAGCACCTCGCTAGCGCGGAGACGCGCCAACGCCTGCTGAGCCGCCATCCACTAGGAAAGCTGGGAAACGCCGAAGAGATCGCGGACGCCGTGTGGTTCTTGTGCTCCGAAGCCTCGCGGTTCGTCACGGGCCAATCGGTCAATGTGAGCGGCGGGTTCGTCATCTGAGCCATCGGCTATCTTCGAGCTTGCGACGCTGGATCTTCGATGGTAGCCCGAAGCGCGTTCAGGCTGCCGCTCAGAAGGAACCGGCCGTTGCGGAGGGTGTCGGATTCTGGATCTGCCAGCCAATGGCGGTTAACGCGGCTCAGGTCGGCGCTGGATTCAAACTGGGCGGCGCCGTCGAAATCGCAGCCTCCGGTCAGCTCGAACACGGCACCGCCGAATTCGAACTTCGCGGGTTCCAGTTCGGCGCGACGGTCCCGGATGGCCAGGATAAGATCGGCCGAACGCAGCGTGAACGGACCGCGGCTCGGAGCGAGATCCCCCCAGGCTGCCATCTGAGCGGCGCCACGCACAAGATCGAAATGACCGAAATCCAGATTTGACAAACGCAGTTGCGCCCGCCCTTCCAGATTCGACTCCAACTGGGCGCGCGAGCTCCCTTCGCTCGAGAAGCGCCCGCTGAAGCTTGCGGAACCGCGCAGATCCCCAAGTTGAGGCGGCAGGCGGGCGGTCCAGTTTTCGAGGCGCAATCCTTGAAGATCGAATCCGGCGGCGAGGTGCGGGACCGCGCCGCTGAGATCGAAGGCGGCGGAGGCTTGACCCTTTCCCGAGGAGATGCGGAAATTGGCCGCCGTCACCCGGAGGTCGCGCTTCGAGAGCTCGGCGCGGCCACTGAAATTCCGAAGGCTGATTCCCCGGTAATTCAAGGCCGGCGTGCTGAATTCGCCGCGCGCGTTCAGCGCATTGAAAAGGCCGGTTCCGGCGGCGCGCCGCTCAGCGCGAGTGTCCAGGCCGGGAATGCGCTCGAACCATGGAACCGGAGCGCGGTGTCCGATAGCTTCGAACCACGACAGAGCCTCGGCCAAATCGAGCTCGGTTGCGTGCGCCTCGAAGGTCCAGGGTTCAGACCGGGGTCCGGAATGCCCGATGCGAGCCGTGATGACGCTTCCTCCGAAGCTCGCGGTGATGGGATTGATGAGAAGCCGGTCGCCTTCGAGGCTGACGCGGGCGTCCTGAATCGAAAGCGGCTGCACCAGGCCCGGGATCAAGAGAGTGTCGTCGCGAAGCTCCGCGAGTCCGGAAAGGGCAGGCCTGCTCTCGAAACCGGCCGGCGCTCTTAGAGAGACCGTTGCGGTAACCGGCCCTTGAAGGTCAAGATCGCGGGCCACCCTGACGCCCATACTACTCGCGAGGCCCACCAACTCGTGACCCGGCGCGGAATGAGCCGAAAGGGTCAGACGATACCCCGGTTCAGGCGCATGCTCACCAGCAGCCGCGGCTCCGCTCCGAGTTGTCCGCTGAGGCGGACCTGAATCGCGAAGGCGCCAAACGCCATCCGCCACCAGGGTAACTCGCGCACTCGCCGCGACCTTCACCGGCAAGAGGCTGATCTGCCGGCCCTCGAACTGCAGCAACGCGTCAGACATCGGCAGACTGGCATTGCCCACCACCAGGCGTGCTTTGCTGGTACTGAGTGCTCCGGAAAAGAGCGGATCGGACCAGGATCCGGTAATCGCCACCACGCCGTCTACATTTCCGCTCAAGCCCAGGCGCCGGGAGGCGGAACCGAGAGAGCCTTTGAAACGCGTTCCAAAGTCGACGAAGTCCTCGAGGCGGGAATTGGCGGCGGCGGCGAGCAGATCGAGCACAGGCTCCTGCCCGAGGCTACCCAGCTTGCCGCGTAGATTCAAATGTGACGCGCCAAAATCGGCCTTCAGGTCGCCGATGTCCGCCTCGCCTGCCGTTCGATAGAGCCGGCCTTGCAAGAACAGGCTCACGGGAAGATCGCCGGAAGGCGGGAGCGATTCCCAGCGTCGAAGCTGGCTGAGCCGCGCCTGAGCGTCTACATCCAACACTGCGAGCGAACCCGTCAGGTGCGCTTCGACGTCCATCAACCCGTAGATACCGGGGTTGCGGCTGAGCACGATGGGAATCCAGTCGTACACCAGCGCGCCGCGCGTCCGCAGGGTTGCGTTGAGCGAGCCCTCTTGCGAGCCGCCGGACAGCCAGCTTCCCTGAACTTGAATGGGGCCCGGCGTGGGAAGGTCCAAATCGGTGCGCATCGGGGCGCCCGTCAGATCGAAGTCCAACTCGCCACGCTTGCGATCGAGATGCAGGCGCCCGTTCAGGCCGCTGACCGCAAAGGGCTTCTTGTCCCTGCCGAGCTTGAAATTCAGACGACCGTCATCGACGTCGATCGCGAGGTCCGAAGTTGTCCCGCTGCTGGGCGCCGTAGGAGGCGCGCCGGTTGCCATACGTTCCACGTTCCATCGCCCGGAAGCGTTCCGCACCAGATTGATGTCCGCTCCTTGCAAGTGCAAGCGCGACACAGCAATCTGGGCCTTCAGGATGCTGCGAGCTGCGAGATCGCAATCGATGTGGTCAATTCTGGCGAAGGCCTCGGAGCCAAAGGCGGCATCTTCGAGGACGGTGGCGTTGTTAATCGAGAAGCCGGGCCGCGGGATCAACCGGAAGTAAATGGCGCCGAAGCGAACCTGACGTCCCAGCGCCTGCTGAAGGTTCGCCTGCAGCCGCCGGCGATAACGCTCGGCATTGATGAGGGAAGGCAACAGCCAGGCCGCAACGAGCGCGGTCAACGCCAGAATTGCGAAGCGGAGGTATCGACGATTCTTCATCAGCGCACAATGCGGAAGGTCCGTCGCCAGCGCGTCCTGGTGAAGAAGTGCAGGAGCAGATCGGCGGTCTGCGAGATGCGGTCGCCGAGCGACGTCTGCAGGTACTCTTGCTCCGGCGTCTCAAAGGACCAGTAGATAAGCAAGGGCCGGCCGGAGACGAGTTCGCGCGGCACGAATCCCCAGAAACGGCTGTCCCAGCTGTGCTCTCGATTGTCCCCCATGACGAAGTAGTGCCCGGGGGGAACCACGAGTTCGCCGCCTTGGACATAATTCTCCATGGACGAGACCCACTCAGCGGTGGCGCCGCGCAGGTACTCGGCTGACTGGGGAGGAAAATCGTCACCCTGCATGACCTGGCCGGGATAATCGTGGTGAACGTAAGGTTCATTCAACGGCTGTCCGTTGCGAAAGACTTGCCGGTGCACAACTCGGATGTGGTCGCCCGGGAGGCCGATCACCCGCTTGACGAAGTGCTCGCCAGGCTCCTGAGCCTCCACACCCGATCCCGGGAACTTGAATACGAGCACTTCGCCTCGTTCCGGCTCACGATAGGGCAGAGGATGGCGCAAGGCTCCAAACTGCCAGGCGAAGGCAAACTTGTTCACCAGCAGATGGTCGCCGATCAGCAGCGTGTCTTCCATCGATCCGCTCGGAATCTTGAAGGCTTGAATGACGAAGGTAGTCCCAAAGACCGCCAGAATCACCGTGACTACCAGCGACTCGAAACTGTCTCGCAGACTGGACTTCCCGATCGCTTCAGGCATTGCGACCTTTCCGCAGGTGGTCCAGCAACGTTCGGGCAGCCTGCTGTTCCGCCGTCTTCTTGCTGTTTCCACTGCCTCGCGCCGCGCCGTGGCCGCCGGCCCGAGCCTCCACCATGAAGATCTTGCGGTGCTCCGGTCCCGCCTCGCTCAGCACACGGTATGAAGCGGGCCCCAGGCGTTCCGCCTGGAGATGCTCCTGCAAGGCCGACTTGTAATCAATCGTGAATAGATCCGGCGCCACAGCCTCGAGATCACCGGGGAGGATAAAGCGTTGAATAAGGCGCTGCGCCGCCCGCAGGCCGCCATCACGATAGACTGCCGCCACCAACGCCTCCAGTGCATTCACCATCAGGCTTAGTTTCGCCCTTCCGCCGGTCTTTTCCTCGCCTCGGCCCAAACGCAAGTAGTTTCCGAGTTCCAGCCGGAGGGCCACCCGGCCCAAGTGTTCGGCAGCCACCAGCCGCGCCCGCCCGCGCGAGAGTTTGCCTTCCGGGAAGTGGGGAAAAGCATCCGCCAGTCTCACGCTAACCAGGAAGTTGAGCACCGCGTCACCGAGGAATTCCAGTTGCTCATTGTCCCGCAACGCGCTGGACACTTCCCGAGCGTAGGAAGAGTGCGTCAGGGCATCGAGGAGCAACTGAGGATTCCGGAAGTGGTATCCAATCTGCTCTTGCAGGATGTCAGGAGATGCCTTGGCCATGCGGACGAGATGTCCTGGCGAACCGGGCCCCGGAAGCGGACCTGATTGGAAGCGATGCCAGACGAGTTCCCGAGTTTCGCGCAGCTGCTTAGGGCTTCGCAGGTGGCGGGCTCTGAGCCTTGGCCTTCTTCAGCTTATCGATTTGCTGCCCGGCCATCGTTTGAAGCGGGCCCTGGCTGAGCTTTGAACACTGAGTGAAGGCGTCGATAGCGTCGTCGGCCTTATTCTCCATTTCGTAGACTTCACCAAGCCGGAAGTAATCTTCGGCATTAGGTTTGTCCGTTCCGGTGACGGAGGCCTTGTACTCCTGCTCGGACTTGCCCAGCTCCTGAGGGTCCGCCCCTGTAAGCCCCATCATGGCGCGCTGCAAATGGACCATGCCGAGCGAGGCGTGCGCCTGGCTCGCCAGGCTGGCTTTGGCTTTCGTGATCTGATCCGGTGTCATGTTGGGCTGCTTCAGGTCAGGGATTTCCTGGAGCGCTTTATTAGCGTCCGCTTCGGCGTCGGTCAGCTTTTTCTCCTTTTCGGAGTCGCTACCCTGCATCACCTGGGGTTGAGGGAGGAGACCGGACATCATCAGCAGACTTCGCAGGTTGGTGGGATTGGCCTCCAGGCTCTTGTACCCATAGTCCACCGCCTTGGCGACGCTATTTTGCTGCTGGGCGGCGTAAGCGCCGTAGAAGTAGACCTCACTGAGGACCAGGGGCTGGTTCGGATATTTCTTGGCGAAGTCATCCACCAACTGCAACTGGCGCGCCGGATCCAACTCGTTCTTGATCGCGCTGTAAGCCTTGTTCTCCTCGGGCGTAATCGTGGGGCCCGCCGGGGCAGCCTGGCCCTGGCCGCTCGGAGCAGGCTGACCGTTCTGGGTCGCCTGACCGCCTTGCGTTTGCTGGCTGCTCTGGGAGGCCTGACCGCTCGGGGAGGCTGAGGGCTGAGACCCTTGGGCCGGCTGTTGACTCTGGCCTTGCGCCTGGCCCGTCCATGCCGTGGCGGACGATGCAAACACAAGCATTACCATAAAGATAGCGGTCCTGTACTTCCCCATAAGGCCTCCGTCCTCACCCCAAACACGCAATCTCAATCCGTTTTGAGCCTATCGAAATCCCTGTAGGCTGTCAATTCTTCGGATTTTCCCGATTGTGAGCCCGTGACGGCAATTCTCGCTCCCGATTGCCCTGGGTTCAAGCTTGAATCAGCATCCGTCGTTGGAAACCATACACCGTACCGCTAACGTTCGTCCTGCGGCTTGATCCCGAAAGGTTGCGCCAATCCGTTCTGAGCAGCGCGCACGGCATCAGGGAAAGCTCCGGCCGTCACCGCTCCTGCACGATATTGGTCGATCGCTTCCTTGCGGTGGCCTTCGACGTCATACAGCCTCCCCAAGTAGATGTGCGACCAGGATACGATGCGCAGACTGCGCCCTGCCTCGAGGGTTTTCTTAAAGTAGTCCTCGGCGGTGTCAGGCTTGCGCGTGTTGCTCGCCACCACCGCCAGCCCAAAGAGCGCCCGCTCGCTCTTGACATTGGTAGCAAGCACGCTTTCAAACACGGCTTTGGCCTCAGGGTACTTGCCGGCGTAAATGAGGTTGTCCCCTTGATCGAGCATGGGCTGTTCCGGGCTAGGCGGCGGGGCCGGGTGGCTGACCGGCTCGCGAGCCGGCACCGCCGCTGAGAACTGAACCTTGGCGAGCCTCTGGCGCTCCTTTGCGATCAAAATGGCGGCGATCATCGGCTGATAGAAAACATTCATGGACACGGCTTGCTTGGTGAAATTGGCCAGCGCCTCGTAAAAGTAGGGAACCAGGATCAGCCCTTGCCGCGTAAACTCCGCAATTTGCTCCTGGGCGCGCGCTGACTTGTCCAGTCGCAGCTCGACGGCACGGATGAGGCATTCGGTGAGAAGCAGCGGGAAATCCTCTTTGAAGTCGGTGCCGAGGGCCGGCGCCGGTCGGGCGAGCGCGGCCAAGGGCTGTTTTTGATGGATGTCGAACGCGTACTTCACCGCCAGGGGATCGAGCAGGAAGTGAAGATACTGATGACGCAAGTCCGCAATCCGCGATTCCGTAGAGCGCGTAAGGACTACATAATAGTTGGCGCCATAGACCCGCGCCTGGACCTGTCCCGGCGCACCGAGCAGGGACAAGTTGATGGTGTAGTTTCGTCCCAGGTAGGCCCCGCCCGCGAAGCCCAGGTACGCGTCCGTGGCCACGATGGTGCGCCTCATGGGATCGCTCAGACTCTCGATGGCGATCTCATAAGCCGGCTGCAGACGGGTCCACAGCTCCTGCAGGTCGGCCTCCCGGTAGAAACGTTGCACCAGTGGCACCAGATCCTTGATGGCCTGAGCATCCGGCGGCAGATCGGTGTCGGCGACGGTGGGCTTGAAATCAGGGGGCGGTCCGAGCATCAGGGCCAGGGAAATAAACTGACCGAGATCGGCGGACGGGTCCGCGTAAGCGTGCCCCTCATAGTAGCGCTTCAAGAGCGGCAGGACTGGCGGATTGCGACGCGCACACCAGGCGCGCGCCTCCAGCCGGGGGCTGGAGGGCGGCTCCAACCCGAGCCCCGTGTCGTAGCCCGCGGCGTTCATCGCCGCCAGAACGGCGAAGAGCTGCTCGTTTGCCACCACGCTGACGTTCGCGCTGCTTTGTCCGTGCAATGGTTCTGATAACAGAATCATGAATCCGGCAAACGCGAGTATGCACAGAGAACGAAGGGCCGCGCGCGCGCGGGCAAAAGCGTGGCGAGAACCTTTGATCCTTACTGCCAGGAGCCGGCAACAAAAGGAAAGAACGGTTGCCTTGTGGCGGGAGTTTGAGTGGACCAGCGGCCTACCATCCCACAATTGATTCGGCGCCGCAGGCGTCAAACGCGGGACCTTTCCGAGGACTCTGAAGGTGGCGCGGCAGGTTTGTTGCTCTCTTCGCGCGATAGCGCGTGAACCGTAATCCGGCGCAAGGACAAGACGAGCTGTCCGTCGGTAGGTCTGCCCAGCCGGGTTGCCGGCCGGAAGATGCTGAAGTACATCACCCGATCGAGCTGCGATTTTAACTTGGGAGACCCTGCTCCGCCGATCACACTGTAGTCCACAACACGACCGTCGGCGTTCACGTGGGTCACCAGAAACAAGCCGTCCGCTCCCGTGTCGAAGTCGACCGGCTCCAATGCCTCTACCGCAGCCCCAGTGGCTAGCGAACTGTCTGGCCGGGCGGCAGGCGGAACCAGCCAGCTCAGCGTGAGCCCCAGGCAGAGGAAGCCTGCCAGGACTGCGCCGGAAGCTGGCAGCAGCAGCGGCCGGAGCGCATTTTCAATGCGCACACCCAGATTGGAAAGCACACTCGAGTGACGCGCACGCGAAAGAGCCACATTCAGCCGCACCTCAGCCGAAGCCGGCAGGCGAGCCGCGGGTAGCGCGTGCAGGTCGGAGCACAAGAGCTGATAGCGCTCCAATTCCCGTTCGCATCCGCCGCATTGCCGCAAGTGATAGCGAATAGAGTGCCGGGTCTCGTCCGAGCAAACCTCATCCACGTACTCGGAGAACTGACGCCGGATCTCGAGGCAGGATTCAAACATCGCTTTACACAGAAAACCAGAGGTTCAACCCCTAATAGCCAAGAACGGAAGATAGTCTCCGCCGCAGGAGTTCCCGCCCACGCATCAGGCGCGATTTCACGGTGCCGTCAGCGATGCCCAGCACCTGTGCGATCTCTTCGTAGGACAATTCTTCAATCTCCCGCAGGAGGAGCACCGTCCGATAGAGAACCGGCAGGCCCTCGAGCGCGGTCTTCACCAATTGTTGACGTTCAGCCTGCTGCAGAGTTTCGTAGGGGTCGGTGAAGTCCGGCCTTTCAGCCAGCGCTGCTATGGGCTCGCCTGAGTCCTCGTCGAGCGAAAAGGGCTCGTGGACGTGCCGGCGGAACCAGCCTCTGCGGTAATTTAAGGCCTCCCTTACCGCAATGCGGTACATCCACGTCTTCAGGCTGCTTTGACCGTGAAACTGGCCTATGCCCCTTACCACCTTCACGAAAACGTTTTGCAGCACGTCCGCCGCGTCATATTCGTTGCCCAGGATATGCGCGGCCAGGCGATAAACAGGACTCCGGTAGAGGCTGAGGACATAATCGTAAGCTTCATCGGAGCCTGCCTGCAGCTCCGCCACAAGTACCGCCTCTTCCGAAGCCGGCCCGACGTTCGCGAGTCCGTTTTGGATTGCCCTTACCGCTTCCATTACCCCACCAACATAACAGCTGCCTCGGAACGCCGCAAGGCTAAGCGGGAGCGCCTTTTCGGGATTCCACTTCACACAACTAGACACCGAGCCTATACGAGAAGTTCCCGGAAGAATCGGCGCCATCTTCCCGCGCCGGGTGTTGGTTTTTCACAAGAACGACGTGACCTCCGGATCGATGACGCGAGGATCTTCGACAGGGCTGAGCGGGCCCAGTGGCCAGGGAGCCGGGTTTCATAAGACGGTGTAATATCTGTGACATACTCCTCCCGGCCGCTTTACGCTACAGTATATATGAGAGCTTTTTGAAGCTAGGCCTTGGAATGTGCGGGCGAGTGAATGAGTAAGGTCCTCGTGGTGGAAGACGATCCGGAGTTGCGCAGTGGAGTGTGCGCAACCTTAACCGACGCCGGCCTTTCGGCTGACTGCGCCCGAAGCGCGAGTGAGGCCCTTGATCGAATCAGCCGGGAGCGGTTTGATCTTGTGATATTCGACGTTGGGCTACCCCAGTCGAACGGATTTCGACTTTGGGACCGCTTCCAAGCTCTCGAGTCTCCGCCGCGGGCCATCATGATGATTGGCGAAGATGTGCCCATCGAGAGGCTTCGCGACAGCGGCTTGCAGGCTTGCCGCTATGTGAACAAACCCGTTAACCGCCGCGTGCTGCTGGAGTTGGTCCGTGAAGTTCTGGCTCTCGAAGGCGACGGTCCACCGTTCGAGGTGGTCTCCCTCCGGCCGGAGTGGGTGGAACTATGGGTACCGTGTACGATCGAAGCCAGCGAGCGCAGTGAGAGCTTTCTGCAAGCCATCCAGGCGGGATTACCGGCGGAGGAGGCGGAACAGCTTACCAAGGCTGTTCACGAGCTGATGCTGAACGCGGTGGAGTGGGGAGGAAAGCTCGATCCGGCGCGGCGCGTCCACGTGGCTTGTATTCGCACCTCACGCTTCATTCTTTATCGCATCGCCGACCCCGGGTCCGGCTTTCAGTTCGGCGCGCTGGAGCACGCCGCCCTCAATAATCCGCCCGATCAGCCGGCGGACCATCAGAAAATTCGCGCCAATAAAGGACTGCGTCCCGGAGGCTTTGGCATCCTCATGGCTCGCGCTTTGGTCGATGAAATGATTTACAATGACGCCCAGAACGAGGTTATCGTCATCAAGTATCTTGCCTGATTGTCCAATCTGACGTTGCCCGATGAAGTGCCCCGAGGCTACACTGAACCATTACCAACCAGCGCTTGAATCGCAGTGAGAATCAACCGCGCGGAAATGAACGAATGACAATACGAAAAGCTGTCCTGCCGGTCGCCGGACTCGGCACTCGCTTCCTGCCCGCCACCAAGGCGCAACCCAAAGAGATGCTCCCCATCGTTGATAAGCCCCTGGTGCAGTACGCCGCCGAAGAAGTGGCCGCTTCAGGCGTGCCTATGGTGATCTTTGTCACGGGGCGGGGCAAGGATGTCATCGAGGACCATTTCGACGTCTCCTTTGAACTCGAGCACCAGCTTGCCGGTCGCGGCAAGGACGAGTTGCGCGCCCAGATGCGTTCCATCTCGGGACTCCTGCAGGTGATCTATGTGCGGCAGAAGGAAGCCCTCGGTCTGGGGCACGCCATCCTGACGGCTCGCGACCTGGTGGGAGAGGAACCTTTTGCCGTGCTTCTCTCGGACGACATCATTGATGCCCACGTGCCCTGCCTAAAGCAGATGATCGACGTTTTTGAGCACTATGGCCGCAGCGTGGTCGCGATCCAAAAAGTGAAACGAAGCGCCGTCTCGAGTTACGGGATCATCAAGGGCAAGCCGGTGCCCGACAGTCAGTGGAAGGGCCGTCTCTACAGCATTGAGGACCTGGTGGAGAAGCCTGCTCCGGCTGACGCGCCTTCCGACCTGGCGATCATTGGCCGCTATATTCTGACGCCGGGGATTTTTGCTGAACTGTCTTCGACCGGCCGCGGGGCCGGAGGCGAGATCCAGTTGACGGACGCGCTGCACCGGTTGCTTGCCAAGGAACCGATTTACGGCTATGTTTTTGACGGCAAAAGGTACGACGCCGGTGACAAATTGGGTTTTCTGGAAGCTACAGTGGAGCTGGCGCTGAAGCGTAAGGACCTTGGCAAGCCGTTCCGAAAGTACCTGAAGACCTTGAAGCTCTGAAGCAGAAGTCAGGAGCCAGAAATCAGGAGCAAGAAGTGTCATTCAAGCCCAACCGTTTGTTGCAAAACGCTGCTGAAGCGAAGGATCTGCCCAGTTCATTATTCTGACTCCTGACTACAGCCTTCCGACTCCTTGGTCCGCACCTCCGACAATCCTGGAGCCTCAACATGCGCGTACTCGTCACCGGCGGCGCCGGTTATATCGGAAGCCACACGGCTAAAGCCCTGTCCCGGTCCGGACATGAGCCCGTTGTGCTCGACAACTTTAATGCCGGCCACCGCTGGGCTGTGAAATGGGGGCCGCTCGCAGAGGGCGACCTCGCCGACCAGGGTTTCGTGCTTCGTACCTTGCGCGAGTTCGGTATCGAGGCCGTGATTCACTTTGCCGCCGATGCGCTGGTGGGAGAGTCGGTGAGCAATCCGCGAAAATATTACTGGAACAACGTGGTAAATTCGCTGCGCCTCGCGGACGCCATGCTGGAAGTGGGAGTCAAGCGCATTGTCTTCTCTTCTTCTTGCGCTACCTACGGAGTGCCTAATCGGGTTCCGATTGCCGAGGACCACCCGCAGTTGCCGGTGAATCCCTACGGCGAGACCAAGCTGATGATCGAGAGGATTCTTCGCGACTACGACCCTGCTTTCGGCCTGCGCTGGGTCGCGCTGCGCTACTTTAACGCCGCGGGCGCCGATCCCGAGGGCGAGCTTGGCGAGGACCACGCGCCCGAAACCCACATGATTCCGGCCGCCGTCGAGGCCGCCCTCGGACAACGGCCCCAGGTGGAGATTTACGGCACGGATTATCCGACGCCCGACGGCACGGCCATCCGCGATTACATCCACGTCGCCGATCTCGCGCGCGCCCACCTTCTGGCCCTCGAGTACCTGGCTGCAGGAGGCGAGAGCTCCGCATTGAATCTTGGCACCGGACGCGGCCAGTCGGTGCGCGAGGTGATCGCTGCGGTGGGGAAGCTATGCGGAGGACGGGTCCCGGTGCGGGAAGGTCCGCGGCGCCCGGGCGATCCGCCTGCGCTCGTGGCGGATGCTGCCAAAGCGGAGCGTGTGCTCGGTTGGAAGCCTGAATATGCGGAGCTTGATGCAATCGTGGAGAGTGCCTGGAGGTGGCACTCTGCTCGACCTCAAAATACGATGGTTAGTGGCTAGTCCGGTCTCGCTGCTATCCACTGGACTCTTTCTTACTCGCCGGCGCCGGCGATTTTGTGCTTTCCGACGTAGTGCTCTTCGAACCGCTATCGCTGCCCTTGGAGCCACCGTCGGCGCCCTTGGATGCGCTCTCGCTGGACTTTGACCCGCCGTCCGATGATCCCGAGCTCTCGCCGCCTGAACCTGAAGACTTGCGGGCGTAGTCCGTGATGTAAAAACCGCTGCCTTTGAACTGAATCGCAGGCGAAGAGAGCACGATCTCCAGCTTTCCCCCGCAGCCTTCGTGCTTTGAGAGCGGGGGATCGGAGAACTTCTGAATCTTCTCAATCAAGTCTCCGCATTTTTTACAACGGTACTCGTAAATCGGCAAAGCAACCTCCGCAAACCAACTACGTTCATTATAAGGCAGGCCGTCACGCTGCCGGATGGCCGGCCTGGCCAGAACCGATCCGCGCCGGTCTATTCGCTCACTTTCAGCACCGCGAGGAACGCCTCCTGTGGAATATCCACGCGTCCCACGCGCTTCATGCGCTTCTTTCCTTCCTTTTGCTTTTCGAGCAGCTTGCGCTTGCGCGAGATGTCACCGCCGTAGCATTTCGCGAGTACGTTCTTGCGAATCGCGGCCACGTTTTCGCGGGCGATAATCTTCGCGCCGATCGCTGCTTGAATCGCCACTTCAAACATCTGGCGCGGAATCAGCTTGCGCATCTTCTCGCAAAGAGCCCGGGCTCGAGGCAGAGCGAGCTCGCGGTGGCAGACGAATGACAGCGCATCCACGGGCTCGCCGGCCACCAGGAGGTCGACTTTCACCAGGTCGGATTCCCAATACCCGGCGAGGTGGTAGTCGAGCGATGCGTAGCCGCGCGAGACCGATTTGAGCCGGTCATAGAAGTCGAGCACGATCTCATTGAGCGGCAGCTCATAAGTGAGCAGAACTCGCTTGGTGGAGACAAACTCGAATCCCTTTTGCACTCCGCGCTTCTCTTCCACCAGCGCCAGGATACCGCCCAGGTACTCGTCGCGCGTCATGATGAGCGCGGTGATCACCGGCTCCTCGATCTTGGCGATGTCGCCTTGCTCGGGAAATTTGGAGGGATTCTCCACGTGCAGCGATTCGCCGGCCTTGGTGGTGATCTGATAGCGGACCCCGGGGGCAGTGGTGATGAGCTCAAGATTGTACTCGCGCTCCAGGCGCTCCTGGATGATCTCCATGTGCAGAAGCCCGAGAAATCCGCAGCGAAAACCGAAGCCGAGCGCCAGCGAGTTCTCGGGTTCGTAGAAGAAGGAAGAATCGTTCAGGCGCAACTTCTCCAAGGCATCGCGCAGCACCTCATAGGCGCTGGCCTCCACCGGGTAGAGGCCGGCGAAGACCATCGGCTTGACCTCCTCGAATCCCGGCAGAGGCGCGGACGCAGGTTGCTGATCGTCCGTGATGGTGTCGCCGATGCGCGTATCGGAGACGCGCTTGATATTGGCGTTCACGAAGCCAACCTCACCAGACTCGAGCGACTGGACGCGCACGGGCTTGGGCGTGAGCACACCGAGCTCCTCCACGGTGTACACCTGGCCGTTCGACCAGAGCCGCACCCGCATCCCCGGAATCAAGCGGCCGTCCACCACCCGCGCCAGCACCACCACGCCCCGATAGCTGTCGTACCAGGAATCAAAAATGAGCGCGCGCAGCGGCGCCTCGGGCGAGCCTTTCGGCGGCGGAATACGGCGGACGATGGCTTCGAGCACTTCGTCCACGCCCGTCCCGGCCTTGGCGCTGATCAGCAGGGCATCATTCGGATCGAGAGCCAGAGCATTCTCGATCTGCTGCTTCGTCATCTCGATGTCGGCCCCGGGCAGATCGATCTTGTTGATCACGGGGATGATCGCGAGATGATTGTTCATGGCGAGTTGGGCGTTCGCCAAAGTTTGGGCTTCGACCCCTTGCGAAGCGTCCACCACCAGCAGCGCTCCCTCGCAGGCTGCAAGGCTGCGCGAGACTTCGTAGGAGAAATCGACGTGGCCCGGTGTGTCGATCAGGTTGAGCTGGTACTCGCGGCTGTCCCGCGCCTGGTAATGGAGTCGCACCGAGTGCGCCTTGATGGTAATGCCGCGCTCGCGCTCCAGATCCATCGAGTCGAGAACCTGGGCGGACATTTCCCGCTTGGATAGCGCGCCGGTGATCTCGAGCAGACGATCGGCCAGCGTCGACTTGCCGTGATCGATGTGGGCCACGATCGAGAAGTTGCGAATGCTATTAGAATCGGCCATGAGGCTGTATCGGCGGCTTCCCTAGATGCTGGAAGGCGAGTTGACTTTGATTGTGCCTTGCGGCGGACGGCGCTGTCAAGCTCGATCATCTGTGTAGCCTAGAGGACCCCGGGGACGACCGCGGACCTTCTTCTGCCAGGCTCTCTCCACGCAACCCGTGACTAGCTTGACTGGCTTGGCGCCTGCCGGAGATCTCTTCCGAAGTGGGGCGCTCTTGGCTTTCTGGAGCACGAATCAGAAGATTACGACGCGGGGATACGCCCGGCGGCGCCGGTCTAGGCAAAGGAGGCCGGAGCGGCTATGCTGGGTGATCTGCTGACTGCGGCCAGGCCGCGCACTGAACCGCCGTCAGCCACTCGAAGCAGCCGCCCGCATCCGGCGCGCGGCCAATAAGAGGAGAACAGATGGAGATCAGGAAAGTAGGCGTGGTGGGCTGCGGCTTGATGGGCTCGGGAGTAGCTCAGGTGGCCGCCATGGCAGGTTTCCCCACGGTGGTCCGCGAGGTCTCGGACGAATTGCTTCAAAAGGGACTCGGCATCATCGAGAAATCGCTGGCCAAATTCGCCGAGAAAGGAACTATCACTGTCGATCACAGAACCGATAGCTTTGCCCGCCTGCAGCCAACCCTGAAACTGGAAGATTTCGCCGATTGCGACCTGGTGATTGAGGCCATCGTCGAGAACCTCGATCGCAAACGCGAGCTGTTTCGCGAGCTTGATCGCATCGTGCAGCCCGAGGCGGTCTTTGCCAGCAATACGTCCTCGCTTTCCGTCACCGAGATGATGACGGCCACCCGGCGGGAGCCTCAGTTTCTGGGCCTGCACTTTTTCAACCCCGTGCCGCTCATGAAGCTTGTGGAGGTTGTGAAGACCGTCGTCACGGCTCCGGCGGTGGTCGAACTGGGTCTGGAGTACTCGAGGAGGGTGGGCAAGACACCCATCCTAACCTCTGACCGCGGCGGCTTCATCGTCAATCGGTTGCTGGTGCCGTACCTGCTCGACTCAATTCGCGCTCTGGAGGAGGGCGCGGGCAGCATCCTGGATATCGACAACGGCATGAAGCTCGGTTGCGGACATCCGATGGGCCCGCTCACGCTCAACGACTTCGTGGGGATTGATACCACCTGCTACATTTCCGAGATCATGTTCAACGAATATCGCGAGAAGCGGTTTGCAGCGCCGCCCTTGATGAAGCGCATGGTGGCTGCCGGCCTGCTGGGCCGCAAGTCCGGCAAGGGTTTCTATGACTATAGCGATCCCAAGAATCCGAAGCCGAATCGGGAGCTGGAGCGATAACGCAGGCCGGTGAACAGGCTGCCCGCGAGCCTGCCGTCAAATTGCCCGACGATCCGCTTCCAGGATGAATGAGACCACCCCATGGCCTACGAAACATTGATCTGCGAAATACGCGACGGAATCGCTTACGTGACCGTCAATCGTCCGGAGAAGCTGAATGCCCTCAACGATCAGGTGATGGCCGATCTGAAGGCGTGCTTCGAGGAACTCCAGTCAGATATTGCCGTGCGCGCCGTCATCCTGACCGGCTCGGGTGAGAAGGCCTTCGTGGCCGGCGCCGACATTGGTGTGCTGGCCACCCAAACGCCGGTGGAGGGCAAAGAACGCTCGATCCGCGGGCAAGCCGTGCTCGACCTCATTGAGAATCTTGGCAAGCCGGTGATTGCCGCCATCAACGGTTACGCGCTCGGCGGCGGCTGCGAGCTTGCGATGGCCTGCACGCTGCGCGTGGCTTCGGAAAACGCCAGGCTGGGGCAACCGGAAGTGAAGCTTGGGATCATTCCGGGTTATGCGGGGACGCAGCGCTTGCCTCGACTGATCGGCAAGGGCCGCGCTCTCGAACTCATTCTGACTGCGGAACCCATCACCGCGGCAGAGGCCTGGCGGATTGGCCTAGTTAATCAGGTGGTGGCGGCGAATGATCTGATCACCGCCTGCGAGGCCTTAGCGCGAAAGATCATGGCCAATGGCCCGCTCGCGGTGCGCTTCGCCATGGAAGCCGTGAATCATGGCATGGAGATGACAGAGGAACAGGGGCAGTATCTGGAGGCCACGCTCTTCGGACTCTGCTGCACCACGGCAGACATGAAGGAAGGCACACGCGCCTTCCTCGAAAAACGTCCGGCCAAGTTCACGGGGCAATAGAATAGTTCGTTCCAAAGCGTCCGGCGTTCAGTGCGCAGCGAGGCTCGCGGTCTCCACGGCCGGCAACCGACGAATAGTTTCTTATGGCTTCTCGCCGCAAAAGCCGCGAATTCGCGCTGCAAATGCTCTTTCAGTGGGAAGTGGGCGGGCATTCGCCGCCCAAAGTGCTGGCAAGTTTTCTTCCGCCGCTCAAGGCAGACGCCGACGTAAAGGAGTTCGCCCGCAAGCTCTTTGAGGGTACCGTCGCAAACGTAGACACGATCGATCCTCTTCTGCGACGCCACGCCGAACACTGGAAGCTGGAACGGATGGCGGCGGTCGACCGGAACGTGCTCCGTCTGGCGCTTTACGAATTCCTGCACGAAGCTGATACCCCGCCGACCGTAGTGATCAACGAAGCCCTTGAACTTGCCCGCCGTTTCTCTGAGGCCGGCTCGGTAGAGTTCGTCAACGGGATTCTGGACGCCATCCGCAAGGAGGTCGCAAAGACGGTCGACGGGCAGACGCAGAAATCCGCCTCCTGACGTCTGTTGGCTGCCACAGCGTTTTCCAGAACCTCGGGGATGAATCGCCGATACGGAATCCCCCCTGCCTCAGCGCGGTTCTTGACGACCCGCCTAATCGTTTGTCAACCAAACTGCCGAAAGAGATATACTCAGGCGGCTTCTCGAAATTCTAAAGGGAGGTTAAATGCCAAAGAAAATCGTCAAGGCGGCCGCTACTGGCAACTTCGTTTTTGCTGATCCGAAGCCGTCCCCAGACAACTTTAATACTTTCAGCCCGCAGGACGTCTTCGCAGACTCGGGCATCAATGCCACGGCCGTCCCAGAGCCGATTCCGGCGCCTTGGCGCACGCCACCCGTCTTCTCGCTCGACGAGATTCTGGGAACGGCTACCGTACAACAGATTCAGAGTTCGGGCCGCATTGTATTCCATTCGTTTGGCGACTCGGGCGGCATCAAGGAGCCGGCGCACCAATTCGCCGTTGCAGACGCGCTCACCGCCGATATCTCGGGCAAAGATTACAATGCGGGGCGGCCGGCGTTTCTGTTTCATCTCGGAGACGTGATTTACTACTTCGGCCAGGAGGTGTATTACTTCGATCAGTTCTACGATCCCTACCGTGACTATGCCGCCCCAATTTTTGCCATTCCCGGGAACCACGACGGCGTTATGTTCCCGAAGGAAGCAGCCAAGTACTCGCTCGAGCCGTTTTGGAACAACTTCTGCGCGAAGACGCCGGCAGTGCTGCCTGAAGCACAAGGGTGCGCGCGCACCACAATGGCCCAGCCCGGAGTCTATTTCACGCTCGACGCGCCCTTTGCCAAAATTATCGGCTTGTATTCGAACACTTCGGAAACGGTCGGAACCATCCAGGGTCCGAATAGCGACACCCAGCAATCGAAATTCCTGGCTGCTCAATTGCAGACTGCCGTCACCGAGCGGAGCCAGGGGGATCAGCGGGCGCTCATCATCGCCGTGCATCATCCGCCCTTTACCGGAAGCGCCGCCCACTTTCCGAGCCCGGGCATGCTCAAAGATATCGACGCGGCCTGCACTCAGGCCAAGATCATGCCCGATCTTGTCCTGTCCGGTCACGCTCACCTTTACGAACGCTATACGCGCTCCGTTGGCGGCCGGCAAATTCCCTACGTCGTGGCCGGCAATGGCGGCTACTACAATCTGTCCGCCTTCAAGACGGGAAGCACCGGTTCGCCGCCGAAACCACCCGTGACCGGGACGGATGGCCAGGGCAATCCACTCACGCTCGAAGCTTTTGCCGAGAGCACCTTTGGCTTCCTGCGTCTTACGGTCGACGCCAAATCGATCCTGGTTGAATCGATCGGCGTTGACGAGCAGTCGGGTAAGGCCTCGATCATCGACAGCTTCAGCGCCGGCATCGCGGCGCAGATTACGAGCACCCCTCACACGCCGGCGAGCGCAGGGCGGGGCGGCCATCAGGCGAAACCGAAGCCCCTTGCCCAACACGCGGGCTCAGGAAAGAAAAAAGGGAAGAAGCGATAGCCACAATTGCCGCTCAAATGCCCTTGTGCGGCGCGTGGTGCACGGCCAGTGAGGAGATGGGGTGGCCGACAGAATCATAGTCATCGGCAGTCTGAATATGGACTTGGTGGGTTGCGCACCGCGCATTCCCGTGGTGGGTGAAACCATCGTGGGCCACACATACTTCAGCGAGCCTGGTGGCAAGGGCGCAAACCAGGCTTATGCCGCCGCCAGGCTGGGTGGGCGCGTCGCCATGCTGGGAAGAGTGGGCAGCGACGATTTCGGCCGCCAGATGAAATCGAATCTGGAGGGGGCTGGCTGCGATGTGAGCGGAGTGTTCTCCATCCCGGATTCCACCAGTGGCATCGCCTTGATCTTCGTGGGCGACGATGGCCACAACTCGATTATCATCGTGCCCGGCGCGAATGGCCGCTTTTCGCCTGAGGACGTGGACGCAAGCCAGGATCGCCTGCAAGGAGCGGCCTGGGTCCTCCTGCAGCTGGAGAATCCTCTGCCGACCGTGCTGGCGGCAGCACGAGCGGCGCGGCGCGCAGGCGCCCGGGTGATTCTCGATCCGGCTCCGGCGCGCCCGCTCCCCGAAGAGCTGTTCGAGCTTTCAGACATTATGACGCCGAACGAGACCGAGGCTGCCATTCTGGCCGACATGAAGCCGAGCCGCCTCGATCCTCAGCAGGCTCTTGCCATCGCTAAGAAACTCCGTGAGCGCAAGGCGAGAACCGTGATCGTGAAGCTGGGAGACCAGGGTTGTCTCCTCGTCGATCACGGCGGCTCGCAGCTCATAGCAGCGCCTGCTGTGAAAGCGGTTGACACTACCGCGGCCGGCGACGAGTTTAATGCCGGACTCGCGGTCGGGCTCAGCGAAGGGCTGGACCTTCCGGCGGCATGTCGGTTCGCCAATAGGGCGGCAGCCCTGTCGGTGACGCGTCTCGGCGCTCAGGCGTCAGCCCCGACGCGCGCGGAGCTCGACGCCTTCACGGCGACGCCCTAGGCTAGGAGTTTCCTCAGACGCTGTGCCGCATCCGCCAACAGGGCGCGATCCCACTCCTCCCGCCGCGCAGCCCGCGGGTGAGGATGGTCACAATCGAGACCACCCGTCAGCTTCAGGAAGATGGCCGCTGAGTGCTTGTAAGCGGGAACTGGCTCGCGGAAGCCAACCCAGCCGAGATACTGGATGAAGTCGCGGATTTCGAAATAATTCGTAGCGCCGTCCGCCCACGCCCGGTCACGCGCGGCAAAGATCTCCGGATTAAACGTCGAAAGGCCCAGCAGGTAGTCGCTTCCATACTCGATCAGGTCTGCGGCCAGATCATTGCCAGAATAGATCGAGAAGCTCGGGCGATTGCGGTCGCGCAACTCGATTCGCTCGACCTCCGTGGCGCGATCGAGAGACGAGTGCTTCAAGCCGCGACATTGTGGAATCTCCATGATGCCTTCGAGAACGCGACCGGGAAAGATCCTGCCGTTCGGGCTGAACATAGTGCCCAGCTCGAAGGCCAGAAACTGGTCGGTGGCGGGGGCGATCTCGCGAAAAAAATCCAGGAGTCCAGGGTCGTCCAGAGCTGCGGTGTAAACCGATGGGAAAATGATGGGCACGCCTCCGGCCTGCACGATCGTCTCGCACTCGCGACAGTAGGCAGCCCCAGAAGCTTCGGTTTGCAGAGCGGGTAGCGCACCTGCCACGAACCAGTCTCCGGCTGTGGTTTCGCTGGTCCAGGCCAGAACCCGTCGCTTCTCCTCCGCTGTCAGCAAATCGATGTATCCGGTGTCCATATTGACGGCCGCGCGCAATCCCGCGCTTAGGGTGCGGCGCAGATGGCGGCGAAACGCGTCCTCGTCGATCTCGCCGTCGTGGCCGTAGGGCAGCAGGACAGCACTGATGCCTTCGATCTTTCGCCCCGGCCGGCGCAGACGCTGATAACGCTCGACACCGGGAAGCTCCCTGAAGTCATCCATCCTTGGCCGGGTCCCGAACCGGTTCTATCCGCTCCAATCCATCGAGGTAAGGCCTCAGCGCTTCAGGCACCACCACGCTGCCGTCCGGCTGCTGATAATTCTCCACAATTGCGAGCCATGTGCGGCCCACGGCCAGGCCGCTGCCGTTCAAAGTGTGCAGGTACTCCGATTTGCCGTGGTGTCCTCGCCGAAAACGAAGATTGGCGCGGCGTGCCTGAAACGCCTCGAAGTTGGAGCAGGACGAGATCTCCTTGTATTCGCGGCTGGAAGGCACCCACACCTCGAGGTCATAGGTCTTGGCGGAGCTGAAACCGAGATCGCCGCTGCAGAGCGCGACCACCCGGTAAGGCAGGTTAAGCCGCTGCAGGACAGTCTCAGCGTCGCGCGTAAGGCTTTCGAGCTCGTCGTAAGAGGTCTCCGGCGGCGAAAATTTCACCAGCTCCACCTTTTGGAATTGATGCTGCCGGATGATGCCGCGCGTGTCCTTGCCCGCCGCGCCGGCTTCGCTGCGGAAACAGGCCGTCCAGGCGCAGTGCTTCACCGGCAACGATTCGGCCTCCAGCACTTCGTCGCGATACAGATTCGTTACTGGTACCTCGGCCGTCGGGATCAGCCAGTAGTCCATACCTTCAAGCTTGAAGAGATCACCGGCAAACTTTGGCAAATTGCCAGTACCGAACAGGCTCGCAGAATTCACCAAAAACGGCGGCAGAACCTCGGTGTAGCCGTGCTCGCGCGTGTGTAGATCGAGCATGAAGTTGGCCAAAGCGCGCTCGAGCGTCGCACCCACGCCGCTGTAAATCGCGAACCGCGCCCCGGTTATTTTTGCGGCGCGCTCGAAATCGAGAATGCCGAGCGCCGTTCCCAGGTCCCAGTGGGCTTTAGGCTCGAAGTCAAAATGGCGAGGCTCACCCCAGCGTCGGATCTCCTGGTTATCCGCCGCACTGTTTCCCACCGGGACGCTTGAGTCCGGTATATTCGGTACGTTGAGCAACTTCTCGCGCAACTGTTCGTCGGCGGCCTTGGCTTGCCTGTCGCCTTCGGCAATCTTTTCGCCGAGCTCCCGGCTCTCCGCGATCTGCGGCCCGGCGTCCTGCTTGTTCCGCTTGAGCTCGGGAACCTGCTCCGAAAGCCTGTTGCGCCGGGCTTTCCAGCCTTCCACCTCCACAAGCAGCCGGCGGCGCTCCCGGTCGAGCGTTTCGAAGTCGGCGAGCACGTCCGGCATTCCGCGCTCCTGCATCTTGCGCTTCACCAGCTCGAGATTTTCGCGCACAAAGCTGAGTTCCAGCATCTGGTAGACGGCTCCTGCCCCCAGCCCAAACGATGGCTGTGGCCCCTTTCCCAGCGGATTGTATCAAATCAAGCGTGCATGTTGCGGGTCAGCGCTGGGACTCCAAGCTCACAATCCTTTCCGCAACAAGCCCGAAAGCCGTTCCGGGACGTGGAAAATCCCCCCGGGGTGAACCCGACGTGGACTCGCAAGCATCCGGGGGCTGACTCGTGGTAAGATTCGGCCCAGTGGAGGAAACTATGGCTCACTACTCCAGGCGTGATTTTCTGAAGACCGGACTCGCTGCAGCGGCAATGGCCGGGGCCGCCCCGCTAAGCTTGCGGAGGAGCCTGGCGCTCGCGGCTACGCGGGAAACTGCAACGGATTGGGTAACGCTCGGCAAATCGGGCGTGAAGGTGACGCGGCTTGCTTTTGGTACCGGAACCATCAGTGGACAGGTGCAGCGCGACTTGGGACAAGATCAATTCACCAGGCTGGTCCGCTACGCCTACGACCGCGGCATTCGCTTCTTCGAGACCGCGGAGTCATACACCGACATGCACCGGATGCTGGGCGTGGCATTGAAGGGTATTCCGCGGGACAGCTACCGGCTGATGACGAAGGTGACCACGCATGACGGCGTCGATCCGCAGCAGAAGATCGACGAGTTGCGCAAGCTGGCCAACACCGAGTATTTCGACGTGATGCTGCTGCACTGGCAGCACGCCGCCTCCTGGCCCACAGACAGCCTTCGCTGGCAGGACGGCATTTCGGAAGCCCAGGCGAAGCATGCGGTGGTAGGGCGCGGCGCCTCGGTGCACGGGCTTCCAGCGCTGCGAAAGTTTCCGGGGAACCAGTGGCTCCAGATTGCAATGATCCGGATGAATCACAAAGGCGTGCGCATGGATGCGGAGGATTACGAGACGAGTGGCTTGGGCAACGTGCCCGAGGTGGTTACACACGTAAAGGAAGTTCACAGCCAGGGCATGGGCGTGATCAGCATGAAGCTCGTTGGAGAGGGCGCCTTCACCACTCGCGAGGACCGGCAGGCGTCGATGAGGTTCGCGTTCCGGAACGCCGGCGTCGATTCCGTTACGGTTGGATTCAAGAATGCGGCCGAGGTCGACGAGGCCATCGAGAATCTGAATCTGGCGCTCGCATAACGCTGGATATACCCGGCAGCTATTCTCCCGGCTCAGACGACGTAGCGGCGGCCGTCTTGGTAGCCTCCCGAAGGTGCCTTGAAATGGTAGCGCTAGCGGGAATCGAACCCGGGTTTTGAGATTGAGAATCTCACGTCCTAATACTTACATTGATTTAAAGACACTTATGGTCCATGGTGTCCGTTAGTACGAAAGATGCGGACACCGCAAAGCCCGAAGACCGACTTACACCCAAGACCTGGGAAGAGAGAGAGGTCGAAATGGGCGACGACCTCATCGACGCTCTCAAGAAACGCGCGCGAATACCTCGCGCTGGGTCTATCCTACCACCCGTGGCAAGCGGCAGGCGCACGTTTACAAAATCGTCGAAAGAGTGGCAAGGCCAGCTAAAGTCAGGAATACGCGCCCGCATAAGTTTCGCGCGACCTTCCTGACGCGTCTGCTTCAATCTGGCTGTGATATCGCTAACGTTCAGGCTCTCGCGGGCCACCGGAATATAAAGACGACGCAGCGGTACCTCGGTGTCTCCAACCAACTCTGACGGCAAGCCGTAACCGTCTCGTGCTCGTGTTCAGGCGTCGGCACTGACAAACCTGGCTCCACGGCAGCACGCTCATATCTCTCGGCCGTCTCGATCTTCCATTTTGGTCGCCAAGCCCGGCCAATGGCTCAACCTTTCAATCCCAACGGATGACCCGTGCGAAACGGCGGCTATTGCGGCGCCTGGGCGCACTGGCAGCGCATGTTTCGCCGGCACTAGCGCTCCTCTTCCCGGCCTACCTTCAGTCCAAGCGCAACACGTCCGTTGCAACCTTCAATGGCGAGCTCGATGGAGAGCGCGCCTCCGCCGATCTGAAACGCATTGTCAGCTTTGGCCCTCGGCCTTCCGGATCGGAAGCCCTCGAGCGCTGTAGGGCATTCATTATTGGGGCGCTCCGTAGCGCTAAGATCACTGTTCGTAAATACGGGTTTTTAGGGCGAGAACGGCCCTCGGCCCGATTCCGATGACAATATCCCCGCGACGGTTCCCGGCAGGAGCCCATCGATCGTAATCGGAGGCCGCTACGACACGAAACGAATGGCCACGCCGTTCGTTGGCGCTAACGACGGGGGCTCCAGCGCCGCCTTCCTGATCGAGTTGGCACAAGACTTGGCCCACAGGCGGAACAAGCTCACATACTGGGTGGTCTTCTTCGACGGAGAAGAAGCAGTGAAGCGACCCGCGCTCTCGTACTCTGGCAATGCTCATGAGTTGAACCGAGAACACTTCAATTGACCTCGCCGTGTCCGCACCAAAGTCTACTGAGCCGCCGGATAGCCGTGAAGTTGGGGGCCGACGACGTTGGAGAAGTTGTAGTTGCCGTGGCGGTCGTCGTCGATGTTCCAGAACATGGCGCCGATCAAGCTGGGATAGCCGGTGGGCTCATGCAGCCTGTAATTAGTTCCAGCCGGAGGCTTGCCGGTGATGAGGTAGTCCATTGCCTGACTGACGATCGTGGGCGTTGTGTCTCCGGTGAGGAAGCCGACGGCAACCTTATCAGCCGGGATGGGCGGGAAGAACTGTTTGGGATCGCCCCCAACGTTGAAGCCTCTGAGGAGGAGTTCTGTCATGGCGGCGTGATAGTCGACAGAACCGGGCTGATAGATCTCGCCATCGAGACCTTCAAGGGGCGGCGTGTTGTAATCCTGTACATCGATGAAGGAGAGGATGTCGCGGATGGCGTAGGCGATGGGCAGATAGGCGCCGAACTGCCCTCCATAACTGGGGCAGCCGGAAGGCATCTGCGTACCTTCGGGCACGAGGCTGATCATGAAGGCGGGACCGAAATGATCGCGCAACTGGCGAAGGGCCGAGATGAGATTCACGATCGATGGCGTACTGGGATGCTTGAATTCGGTGTCACCCGGATCAAGTGACAGAGAGGGGGTCTCGAAGTCGACGTCGATACCGTCGAATCCGTATTGGCTCACGATGCGGGTGACAGAAGAAACAAAGTCCGCAATATGCTGCGGGTCAGCGAGCGTGAAGTACTGCCCGCCGCCCCCAAGGGAAATCATAACCTTCTTGCCTTGGCCCTTCAGGTAGGCAATGTCGGCCTTGAACTGCTCGGCATCAAAGCCAGCCGGCGTGCGGAACCGCATGGTCCCCTCTTTGGCGCTGTGATCCGGTGTGGCGAAGGCAACAATTACGACGTCCCACTGCGGGGAAACCGCGCGGAGCGACAAGGTGGAACCAGCGGCGCCGTAGCCGACCCAGTAGCCGATGAGCCGATGGCCTTTGCGCGGGCCGCTCACCGGTACCGCAGCGACTGTGGGCTCAGGATGCGCCGCCGGACTACCATCAGGAGGTCCGCCGCGCGGCGGGCAGGGCTGGGCCGGTTCGGTGAGCGCATGCGCGTCCGGGAAGCTGTAAGCGCTGCCGACTTCTTCCGACGCGCCGGTGTACCAGGGCAGCAGGGCTACGTTCTGGAGGTGATACGTGGTCCCATGCAGATAGGCGACAAAGGGCTTCGATGAGGGGACATTATTCTTGGGGTTCGTATCTGTGGGCTCGAGTAGGAAATAGGCGGAGGCCACTCCAGCTCCACCACAGGCACCCTGGTCACCCGGACGCATCGAGGGGGGACGCATCCATCTGGGGAAAGTGTTTCCCTTAACCTTCACGCTGCGGCCGCCGTGCAGTAGCGGATCATGCAAGGGATCGTAGATGAACTCCCCTAGCTGCTCAGTGAGCGGCTGGACGTCGTCGTCTTCGACGAATAGAGGTGCGTTACGGAGATATGAGCCGAGCACGAAGGAATCTCCGGTGGCGGAGTCCACGCCGTGCGTTCCCCAAGAGCAACACTCCGTTGCATCGCCATCGGCGTAGTATGTGGCGTTATGCGTGATCGCGACGACAAGGTTGCCTTCCTGCTTGCCAAGCTGCTTGAAGAGTTCCTTCTGCAGAAACTCGATGTCGACCACCGCGAATGAGCTGCCAGTATTCTTCGAGGTGAGGATGTAGCCGTACCCGACGGGAATAGTGATCCCCACGGGCTTCACCTTGGGCTTGCCGAGCAGCGTATGCCACCCTTTAGCCCTTGAGAAGGTGGTGTGCAACATTGCGTCCGCATACTGTGTGCTACCTCCGGAAGGGAAAACGAACTTGGAGAAGACGGGCGAGCGAAGGACGCAGCGAAGGTCCGGGGCTGCGTCCATGATGAAGGGCTTGCCGCCGACCTTCTTCGCGTCAAACGAGAGCCTGAGAGGAACGAGTACTATGGGAATGGTCGTGACGCCTCCCAATCCCGGATCGCGGCCGACGAGAGTATAGGAGCGCTGGCTTACAGTGTGCTGGAATGTGGGCACGGTGCCTTGCGAGTGCACTAAGCCCGGAGGAAGGACAAGGAAAAGCCACAGACGGGTGAACCTGATTCGCATATCCATTACCACGAATCTTCACTTGCTCGTCGGACGCTTCTCTGTCGGGCAGAACCCGTTGAAAGCCGATCCTGGGCTGCTTGCTCGTAGGGAACCTTGTCGTGGGATGAGATGGGTTGCGTCGGTATTCATCAGCATGTATTCGGCGTGTCCGCCCTGCGCCTCAATTCCTGTGCCCTTCAGATGAAAACTGTCCTCTTATGATCAGCCAGTTCATTTCCAAAGTACGGCCATTTTGCAACGTGGCGTTTGCCGCGGTGAGAGGTCGTCGGGCTTTCCGTTCTGGTATGCAGATGCAGACGGGTCATGGACACTACGCTGCGCATCTCTCGGTCTACAGAATCCGCTCGGTTTTTCAGGGATGACCGTCGCCGTTGGGGGCGACCTCACCTTCCAGGCGCAGCACAGAGTCAACGATGCCGATTTCCACCCGGCGGTTCTTGGCGCGGGTCTGGGCGCTGTCACCGGATTCGAGCGGGTCGGATTTGCCATAGCCCTTGGTGAAGATCATCTTAGGATCAACGCCCGCCGTGACCAGATAATCCCGCACGGCTGAAGCGCGCCTCTCTGAGAGCTTCTGGTTGTACTCCTCCGTTCCGACATCGTCCGTGTAGCCATACACGTAAACACCGTACCCTTGGAGGGTCATCAAGACGCCGGCGATTCGGCTTAGCACTTCGCGGTTGCCCGGCCGAATGGTGGACTTGTCGAAATCAAAGCGGATCGCGTTGCTGTCTAACGTCACGACCAGCCCGGAACTGGTCTTGCGCGTGCTGGCGATCTCAGAAAGAACGCTTTGTAGTCTATCGAGCTGTGCCTGACGGTCGGCGCGCAGTGCCTGCGCCTCCTGCTGGGCCTGGCCGGCCTGCTGAGTGGCCACATACGCCTCGTGCTGAGCCTCTGTGGCGACCTGCTCAGACTGGGCTCGCGCTTGCACGGCCTCGTCGCGTTGTTGCGCTGCCTGCGCCGAGCTTTCCTTCGCCTCAGATGCCTGTTCCATGGCTGTCCCCGACTGTGTCCGCACCAAATCTAGCTCGCGGCGTATTTCCTCCGACTGCTGGCCGAGGTTCGATAGCACTGCTTCCGACCGCCGGGTATGCCTCCAGAGCACGTAGGCCGGGATTTCGAGTATCAGGCAGGCGGCGAGAATGATCAAAACTAGACTGAGACGCCGCCACCCTCTTTCGGGCGGGCGTTGAATTACAGGCGGAAGCGGTTCGTTCAGCCCAAACACCTATCAATGTTACTTCTGAATCGGCGGAGGTGGGAAGGGTCCGGTGCGGGGAAACCTCCGGTGACGCGTTATGCTACTCTTATCGTCGGCGCGCCTCGCCGAACCATCGATACCTGCGGAACAACCACTACGTGGTGATGTCGCAAACAGCCATGACCGCACCCGTGCCAACTGGCGACCTAAAGAGTTTCCTGCAGAGCGCGTTCGGCTTCGCCTCTTTCCGGCCAAACCAGGAAGCTATCTGCCGCGCGGCAATAGAGGGTCGGGACGTACTGCTGGTCATGCCGACCGGATCCGGTAAGTCGCTGTGCTACCAATTACCCGGAATGGCACGAGGCGGGACCACGTTGGTGATCAGCCCGCTCATTGCCTTGCTGGAAATCAGGTGGCCCGACTCAAGGCGCAGGGCTTCGCCGTCGACCGCATCCATTCCGGCCGGCCGCGTGCCGACTCGCGCCGAGTTTGCCTCGATTACCTCGCCGGCAAGCTGCAGTTTCTGCACGGGCCCTGGCTTCTGCATCGTCTGGAAGAACTCTCGGCGGGTACCTTCCGATTGGCGTCACACGGGAATGTCTCACTAAATCGCTTGTCGATCAAATTAGCACCGCCTGCAGAAAGCTGATCCGGCCGCATGGATGTGCACCTGATTGACGGGACCTATGAATTGTTCCGGCATTTCTTCGCCGTGCCCGCCGCCGCTGATGTGAACGGCCAGGAAATCGGCGCGGTACGTGGTGTCCTGACTTCCGTTCTGTCCATGATCGAGCGGGGTGCAACCCATATTGGGGTGGCAACCGATCATGTCGTGGAGTCGTTTCGCAACGATCTGTATCCAGGATACAAGACCAGCGAAGGTGTACCTCGGGAACTGCTCGCGCAGTTCCCCGTTCTCGAGGATTCGCTGGAAGCCATGGGAGTGGTGGTGTGGCCAATGGTTTATTATGAGGCGGACGACGCGCTCGCTTCAGCCGCCTCTAAAGCAGCAAAGGATGACCGTGTGAGGCAGGTGCTCATCTGTACGCCAGATAAAGATCTCAGTCAGTGTGTTGTGGGCACGCGAGTCGTTCAATTGGACCGGAGGCGCGACATCCTGCGCGATGAAGCCGGCGTCGTGGCTAAGTTCGGGGTGAAGCCCGAATCGATTCCGGACTACCTGGCGGTAGTCGGCGACAGCGCAGATGGCTTTCCGGGTTTGCCTGGATGGGGCTCAAAGGCCGCGGCTCTCACCTTATCTCAGTACCGCCACCTTGAAGACATTCCGAAGGATTGGCGAGAATGGCATCCCTCGATCCGGAAGGCCCGCCAACTGTCCGAGTCGCTAGTCAACGCATGGAACGATGCCCTGTTGTTTCGCACCCTTGCAACCCTGCGGCTGGACGTTCCCGTTTTTGATACGGTCGAGGACCTTCGTTGGAAGGGGCCGCGCCCGAACTTTGAGGAACGCTGCCAGCAAATGAAGTCATTCGATCTCCTTGGTCGCGTTACGTCGGCAAGATCAATGAGCTCCTCTGCATAGGGAATTCGAGAATCCACCAGTTTATGGGAAGTGTTGCAAACAACCCGGCTCAGAGGTGAGGATATGCTACCTGGATGCAAACTGATCGGTCGGCGCTTTTCCGCGACAGGCACTTCGCCGGGAAGATTATCGTCCTCCGCGTTCGCTGGTACCTGCGCTTCCTGCAACGGCCCGGCTTCAATTTGCTCCTGGCAGCCACCGAATGCCGAGCGGCCTGTGCCTCCACGCTCTTGGGTAGCATCCATTTATACGACCGGAGGGTCTCGGTTTTCAAAAGGATGTTCCTTCTTCTCCTCCGCGACGACGGTTGGCGGAACTCCCTACACGATAATGAGTTGAGCGTGGCCAGGATGTTACTTTCAAGCAGCTGTCGGGGGCCGACGAGCCAAATACTTGCATCGCAGGACTTTACATCAAAAACAGCGGAGTTGCTCCTTATCATGCCCTGCAGCCGGCTCAATTCGCTCTCCAACCGATTCCTCTTGGCGTCGGAACGGCGCCCCGCCAGATACCGCTTTATATAACCGGGATTGTTCTCACGCCGGTTGTGTCGGCTGTTGCGGCAGACGGGGTCTTCGGCGAGCTTCTTTCGACGATATTCGGCGGCCCGCCGCCGCTGACATTCTTGAGAGCTGCAGACCTTTTGATCTGGACGGTATCGCGAAGGTCGGAACTCGTGGTTGCAGTACGGGCAGGTCTCTTGTCTCATTATGTACTGGTAGCAGTCTCTTCAGAGGATGGCGAACAAGACAGACTGCCGTTGTGAACGCTCTCGGGGCTCCGGAGAGGGCAGGGGAGCCCGGGGTTCACCGCGCGCCGAGCTTGTTATTCCAGGAACTGTCCTCGGAACGATGCGGAGAATTATCCCCTGAATCTCCGCATGTCCGCTGGAGGCCGCAGCACCAGCTACTCCCTCGCCGAGACAATGTAATGTCCATCAGTGATCGAAACACAGGCGCGGTGGTCGGTGGTGAGCCGAGACGCAACACAGCGCGGCTCCCACCGCAGGCAAGGTAGGCGGCGCGCGCTTCTTTTCTTCTGTTTAGCCGCAGACATGGGTCTCGGCCGGCAGTAGCCAGCGGTTCGTGCACCCGACGTGTACCTCAGACTGGCGTTTTGACCGTTTTAGGCGTTTCTGCCGCTTCGTGGAATCAGTAAGTTACTTGTCTTCAATCGGCATACAAAGTTCGAACCCCTCCAAGTCCACCATCAACTTGGCAGTGGTCCGTGCCACATACATCGGGCACTTCAGACAGGCCGCGATGTGGACATTTCGCCCAAGCCGGTGATGTTCAGGCTTTGAAGCGGTATATCCAGAAGAAAATAACGGGCGGCCTCCAAGGGTACCAGACCGACGTACGTCCTTAACAGCTTCGATCCCGGCTGAAAGCCGGGTCGGCTAACGCCAGTTGGTTGCATCAATGACATTTCTGGTTGATTTTCCTGCCCGACGGTCGCCGCGGACGTAGTCAATTGCCTTCGCTCTGACATGGTTTGGGCCAGACACAAGACGGGAAGCGTAAATCGCGCAACGTCTCTGGTGTTGCAAGCTCGGCGTGGGCATTAACCCAGTCCCCGGGGCAGTCTTTGCGAGCACATTTGGCAATCGAAGAATTGGTGGCTCAAAAAATACCCATCTGTTCCTTGTCAAATCTTTCCGTCTCAGCGATCAATTGCTCCACGCTGGTTCGACTGCAAAACGGGCACCGAATGCTCACAGTCAGGACGATGTACGGCATGCTTCTGGCTCCGTCGTGAGCCGGTTAGGGTAAAGTGCTCTACCGCACTTGCAGGACTTTAAGGATTGTCACTTGTCGCACCCATCGCGCCATTCTCTTCTCACCGGGAACGATGATGCGAAACGGGCCTTCTTTGCTGTCCAGCGGATGACCGTCACCCTTGTCGGCTAGCAGGATCACTCGGTCTGTGAATCCCGGGTCCAGTTCTGGCAGCGCAAACACCACGTGGTAATCGTCAGCCGCTTCCACCAGAAGGCAAGTAGCCATTCGCTCGCCCCGCAGCGATTCGCCAAAGCTCACGCCTGCCTTCTCCAATACCAGCTTCACTGCAACGCCCTCGAACTTCACCGTCTTCCCGTGATCGTCTACAGATATGCTTTGATGCGGCAGCGCGGCGATATCTGACGCCGAAAGCTTGACGGCAGCGCCGGACTCATTCTGCACCGCAATTTCCTGCGCTTTGCCAACACTGACGAGCGCGAGCGAAGCAAGCGCGACTAGCGCCGCGGGACCGAATCTCAACTTCCAATCCAACACCGAACTCACTGACTCCTCCTGGTGAGCGGAAACGATCAGAAGGTGAAACGACCACCGATTGTCGGTGCAAGATTGCTGTCGTATCTATAGGGGACTCCGGGCCCATGAGGAATGGCGATGGCCAGACCGCCGCTCACCCAGGAATAGGCAATTCCGGCAAAACCGTCGAACCGCTTGGTGAAGTGGTGATCCGTATAGAGGGACACCTCGTTGAGGTCGCCTGCGCAGGAAGCCCGGAAACCAGCTTCGGGAGAGCAGGTCGACGGGCGCCGAAAGTCGTTCTGCTGCTGATGATACCAGGCCGAAGTGACGTCGGTCTTGCTGTCGACAGCGTATTTCGCGCCGGTCCACCAGATCTGCACGATCTTGGGGGAATCAAGATTGTTGTCTTCGACGCCGCTCATCACATAACCGCCCTGGTCCGAGGCGCCGACGCCCAACGGATCGGTCGGATTCGTCTGGTAGATCCATTCGAAGCCGGCAAAAATCTTCAGCGGATTCCACGTATATCGGGCAGCGGCCATGACGGCGTTGTTGTCGGTGACGATGCCATATACAGTGTTTGTGGTTCCGATCAGATTGTCCCCAGTGACCGGGTTTGTGTTGATGCTGTTCGTGGTCGACTGATAGGGCGCCGTCGGACTCTGCGGCCCCAGCAGGGGGTTCAACACGCTGATCGCCTGATTGTAATGTTGGTAGACGACGTCGGCAAAGAACCTGCGGTACTCTCCGCCAAAATCAAGTCCATACGCGTTGTTATGCGCCGATTCCGGCTGACAGGTGGCGGCGGTCCAGGATGCCGGGGCCGAATAACACCCGCCAGTACCATCCGCGAACTTATACATCGCGCCGAAATGGACCGGGCCATAGGTGAGGCGATACTTCAAGGCGTCGTCCCAACGAGCGTCCTCGGTGTCGCCGCCGCCGGCCATCGTGCCGTTATATCCGATGTAGGAAAAGGCATAGCTCCCGCCGGCCGGATCGTAAAGCAGCATCACATCGGTACCGAGAGCACGTTGACGGCCGAAGGTCAGCGTGCCAAGCTGGTCGGACGATATCCCGAGATAGTATTCATCATTGAACGGTTGGCCTGCGCGCGAGCCGTCGATGGCTTCCGAATAGCCGCTTCTGGGAAGGCCGTTGTTGATGAACATGGTGGCTGACGCGTTGGCGAGCAGGCCGGACTGCGGATTGATGCCACTGGAAGCGTTGAACACAATGGACCAGCCACGCGCGAACTCTTCCTTGCCCCTGACGCCCAGACCCGTCTGCTGGAGGTTGTTCGGCGCCATCAGGAATCGATGTTCGTAGCCGTTCCGGTTGATCAGAGATTCGCCTTCGAAGTTATAGCCGTTTTCCGGCAAGCCGTGGCTGACCCAGCCGACGCCGACGTCATACGCACCATACAGCGTGATGCCGTGCCAGGTCAGCGTGCAGTCCGTCGTGAGGAACTCGTGGCCGCTCGCGCAGGGATCGGGGGTGCTCAGCTGCGTCTTGGCGTCGTGGGTGCCTACCTGCAGCTTAATGTCGACCGTGGCATCCTGGCCAGCCGCCAAGGTAATTCGCGTGCGCGCTTCATCGGCGAACCCTTGTTTTGCCGCTCGAATCTTGAAGCGACCCGGAGGCAGGCCAGACGCCTGATAGTGCCCCCCGCCGTCAGTTGCGATCGTGCGCGTTGCACCTGTGTTGACGTTCTTCGCGCTCACCGCAGCACCTTCGATCGCCGATCCGGAGGGGTCCGTGACGGTTCCCGACAGAGTTGCTGTGGTCTGGGCGAGCGAATACGGAGCATATGAGAAAACGAGAGCGACGAGTGGAGCGATGAGCTTGCCCCACCGCGCCACCCTTGGAGTGACGAAAAGCGGTGGACCAGTCGGCTCCACGAAAGTGCCGGATATCAGATCCACTTGAGCAATAAGTGAGTCTTCCGTGCTGTCTCGGCCAAGCAAGCCATTAACCTCCATCGGGGATGGTGCACCGCGAAGGAAGCGGTGCCCGAAGTAACAGATCAACGCGTTCAAGAAACTAAATATAGACGATTCGAGCCGGTATGTCGATCAACAACGATACGGTGGGAGTGTGGGCCGACGGCTGGCGCGTAATCGGACTGACTTACACCCCGTGGCGAGACAATCGTTCCCGCAGGCGGCAACCGTTCATAAATCTTGGCTGACGAGGGCGAAGGCGTCATACTGTTTTGCTCTCGGTGGCTTGCTCGAATGTGAAGGAGGGTTTATGGCAGTTAGTGCACGGAACCAGTTGAAGGGTGAGATTACCGAGATTGTACTGGGAACGGTGATGGCCCATGTCACGATCCAAGTCGGTGAAAACGTCATCGAGTCCGTGATTACGCGCCGGAGCGCTGACGATTTAAACCTCAAGAAGGGCGATTCGGTGACCGCTGTGATAAAGGCCACGGAAGTCCTGGTTGCCAAACCGTAGGACTCGGTCGGAAATGGTGATACAGTAGGTGCGCTACGACGCCGCGAATGCGGCGCGATGATCATGACCTCGGTTGCCTTGATCAGAGCTGCTGCCGGCCGGCCTTTCTTCAAGCCGAGGTCGCGACAGGCGTCGCCGGTGATGATGGAAGTGAGAGTCTGACCGTCAAGTCGAGCACAACCCTGGCCAGCAATCCGACGATCTCAATTTCACGCGTCCGATCAACTGATTTCGGCCGCTAATGAAGTGTTCCAAACCCTTCGCAGTCCCAAAGGGGCGCGTTATCCGCTTCCTCGGAATCGTGCGGATCTCCCCGAGGAAAGCCAAACGATCGATTTCACTCCGGGGAGTCCGATGATGCCCTCCGGCAGTGCGCACCGATCAAATCTTGCGCCGACGTGCGGTGCGCTCGGCCATCGACGCTCGTGGAGATCGAATCGGACTTCTTCCGGCACCGCAAACGGCACCCGATACCTGTGGTCGCCGTCGCGCAGGAGGCTATTGGCCTCGTCGTCGTCAATCACGCGCTCGGCATCGGGATCAAAGCGGAGCGTCCGGCCCAGGCGGTATGACGCGTTGGCTAAGTGAACCATCGCGGCTGAGACGTGTCCTTCTTCGATAGGTGCATTCAGGTCTTCCTTCTTCCGGCTGCTCACGCAGTCGATGAAGTTCGCAAAGTGATCGCCGCCGCTATGGCCGTGCGGTCCGGACTTTGCGTCGCGCCCAAGCCAAGTCTCATAGCTGGACGCGTCTTCGTCTCCCGTGGGACACAGGCAACGGGGACTTGGGCAATCAGGGCATCCACCAGATGGATGTTGCCCGCGGGGGACTTGGTCTAAAATTCGCGAATCGCGTCTCGGCGGTGGGCGGCCACTTCATGTTTGACGATGATCAGCAGACGCCAAACACGCTGAACTGTGCCTTCGAATTCGATCTGCCGGATGGCAAATGCCGGACCTCAAATTCCATCATCTTCGTTTGTCAGGGGATCAAATTCAGCCCGCAGGACCCCGGAGTCAGGGCTGCCACGCACTTCGTCAAGCTTCCGGAACACAGTACCCCCGAAGGTCGCTCGAGAGTGACGGCTCCAGCGGGGAAACTCTGCCTCTCCCCAGAAGTCGTAGCCATCGATGTCGCCGTGAGCGAAGTACATCGCACGCTGGTGCGGCTCGTCGTGGTCTTCGTCCGGAATGTTCGTTTCCATGGGGAAGCCGCGCGTGACGATGGTCCCCTGGGCGCTGCGCAAGGGATGGAGATAGGGTTTCGCCGCGCCGGAGTCAAAATAGTAGGTGGTGAAAGGACGTCGGCCAATGAGCACTTCGATGTGACCTGCCGCGGACTTGAACTCGACAGGCTGTGCTCCGAAGGCATACGGGCACGAGCAAGTCACCAACAATGCTACTGAGAACAGACCTGTGACTGTTCGAAGCATTTCCGCAATTCGAGATTCGGTCTCGCGCCAGAGTGGCTCTACCGTGCTGCAACACGGATACAGGGCTTGCTGTACTCCCGCTAGCGGGCCAGCAAGGGCTCGGCGAACCGGGCCGGAACGCCGAAATTTGACCCTCCGAAGCCCTCGATAACCGCGTGGTTCACCCCGTCGCTTTACCTTCCTGATTGAAAACCGGGCCGCCGGATCCACCTGCGGCGGTCTGGGCGTCATACACGATTTGGTCGGGCAGCACGTCGCCTAGATGCCCTTGAGTGACCAGAGGGCGGATCAGGTTTTTCTCCGCGAGGCGGTCGAGAATCTCTCGAGCGTCTCCATCGCTCTCGGTGACGATGTTCTGCAGTGCGGAATTGTCGAGGCGCGCCAGAACCGCATCGAGGCCGGTCGCGTAGCCCATCAGCACAATAGACTCGCCCCGCACCGACGTTGGTTCGCTTCCATCCAGGACCAGAACCTTCCGCTTCAGAGCGTCGACCTGGCCACGCACCACCGCGGGATCGGCCTCGGAGTAGATGTGCACCACGCTGAGGGAATACGCCCGCGGCGTCCGGGGGAAATAGGCTCTCATTTCAACCACCGCTGGCTGCAAGCCTAGTTTTGCGAAATCATTGAGGTCGTCATCGTGGCACCACGGCTCCACTACATGGTGATTGGTCAGGATGCGGCCGTCTTTGCCGACCAGGAAACCGGCGCCGAGGACACTCATGCGAAATTCGGGGCCTGTGCCTTCCAGCGTCAGCCGGGGCTTTTCACCCATATCCTGAGCCGGCTCGCCTTCAGGATGACTGGCATAGCGCAGAGGCCGCGCGGTGGCGGAATCGTGAAACGCAACGGCCACATAGATCAGGCACACACTGGATGCGTAGTCTTTGATAATGTTTTCGGCCAGCGAAGACTCGTCTTCCAGCCTTTGGAGGCGGGCTTCGGTCCGCGCGAGTTCAATGCGCACGTCGTCGGCCGAGTCGGCCTGAGCTTGGGCCAAACCCACGCGCAGTTGCCTTGAATGCCACTCCAGTTCCTGTTTCTGCGCCGCCGTCGAAGTGCCGGTGCCGGAGGTTTTCATCTGCTCGCTGAGCCTACGCGCGCGCTCGATCAATTCCTGCTGATTGGCGAGATTGCGACTTAGGGCGGCCACGTCCGCATAGTTGCGCCGAATATCGCTTGAGGCACGCTGGTAAAACCGGTAGTAAATGCAGGCTAGCGCGGCCAGCACCACCAACAGCGCCAGTCCGATCTTCACTCCACGGGTAAGCCAGACGGCGTCACGACTGATCTTTTCAGTAACAACCCTGGCCGTGCGCGACACTGGTTGGCTCTGCTCGACGATTCGCAACCGGTCGCGGAGCTCGTCCTCAACCCTCTTGAAGCGCAGTTGCAAGCGAACCCGAGCCTGAAGCTCAATAGGCTCGAATGGCCGGCTGAGCACATCGTCGGCTCCGAGGTCAAGGGCGCGCACGCGCTCCGGCGCGGCGCCGGACACCAGAAGAATGGCTCTGACTCCCGCCGCCAGCAAGTCGCCGCAATCGAACCCGGCCAGCCTTTCGTCGAGCACGAGCACATCTGGCCTGCCTTCGCGCGTGAGGCGCAACCCGTCGTGGCACGAACCGCTGCTGGTAACCTCGTATCCCGCCTCCATCATGATGTCTTCAAGGGCGTGCCGCGAGGACATGTCGCCTTCCAGCAACAGAATCTTGTCGCGCCAGGCGCTGGTCTCACCTCGAGCATCCGTGCCTGCCCTACGGCGAGGCTCCTGCCCACCCGACGAGGTGGCGTCCACTGAGACGGTTGAATCTTCTCGATCCGTGGGCATGCGGAGGATCATTTCCTGTTTCCTTACGTGCCGCTCGGCAGCCTTTACGCGGCCCCGTCCAAGGTCGTAACATCTTCGACTCTCGGGGCTTCGACGAGATACCCCGGCCGAGGCATTGGCCGGCGAGTCCGGCGTGACGGGTGAGACGATCGCCGCGTAGCGAGGGTCAACTCCGGCACGTGGCTTTGAATCTGTCGTGTGGTGTAGATCGGTTTTTTCTGCGATTCGTAATAGGTGCGCCAGAGGATTTCCGACACCAGCCCCAGACACAGGAGCTGAATTCCCGCCAGTGTGAACAGGGTCGCACCAAACAGAAGCGGCCCGTTTTGAAGCATGACGGACTGGTGGAACAGCAGCTTCTTGACGATGACGAAGGATCCATCATCAGAACGGAGGAAATAATCTCGGGTGAGTGAGCATCGATGCTGTCGCACAAGTCTTGCAAGATTTCAGTAAGTCCAGCGCCATCGGAGATCAATTCCAGGATTTGCCTTTGGGCGGACAAGAGTGACTCCAGGTGGGCTACCTTGGAAGCTTGGCCAGCTTCATCCTCTTTCGGACTACTTGAAGCACTTGGCGCAAGATCACGTTTAGAAGATGCTGGAGCGCTCATGAATTCACCGACGGTTGGCTCGGTTCTGGGAACCTCTAGGATACGCTTCGAAACAGCCAGATGCCACCTCCGGTAGTAATGTTCCGCTTCAAACGGCTCCGGCGTAATGGATCAACGTTACAGCCCCCCGGCCGGAATGCAAATCCGCGCTACTTCGTGGGCTAGATTGATCCGAGGGCTTGGAGTGCTTTGGCGGAGGCACGACGGAGCTTGCTTCTCAATCCCCGAGCGGGGACCGGGCCGATTGGCGGGCGATCTGGATCGTGAACGATGTTCCAACGACCAAGCAACTTAGCTCGGCTTTCCTGGATGGCTTCGACCATTCCAACGACGCCCGACAATCTAAACGAGTCTTTCGGTTTTAGGTTCGGCCAACTGACCAATGTCCAGACGATGTCATCTCCGGTGTCACCGTTTCCAGTGGACTCTGACGTGTAATATTTCCAATCGTTGACTGCCTGGGAATCTTGATACACGTACAGCCAGCGGCTCGTGGTGAAAATCCTGAAAAACAATTTTGACGACAGCGGGTGACAGATGCGATTCCGCAACCCCCTCGCGCTGTAAACCGCAACCAGCACCAAGAGGACGACCAGAAGTCTGGCCGTGGCGACAGGATGATTCTTCAGAACCGGGAAAGCATCCTTTAGCGCTTCGAAGAAGTCCTTCATTGCCTCGCAGGATTCTCCCGAACATCAAACACCTTGATGTTCCATTTCTTCAAAATGGTTATGGCGTCGTCCATCGTTACCATCTGAGGCGTGAAATATATGACGGCCCTTAGCTTTCCTTCTGCGCTCACGTCAACATGCAGCCGTTTCCCGTTCTGATAGAAGCTCGGAATGTAGTGAGACTTCAATTCATCGAGCAACGCTTCCCATGCCTCGCGGGAGAGATTGTCGGCCAGGGAATCAAATCGCAAGACGATTCCCATCTCGTTGACGTGTGCTGTGATCATCTGTTGGCCCGTGCCATCGCGGTCGCTTCCCCTCGTGCTAGACGGGATTCAGATCCAGCCAAAAATCGTGCAAATCGCGGGCTGCCTTGCTTATCGTTTCGCGAGAAGCCTTTCATATTCCGAATGAGCACCGATCCAGAACCAGAGGACCTCATCCGGCGATCTCCGGACGCCCACGGCGCGGTAATCACGGCTGATGCGGACCGCGACTAACCGGCAAGTTGGCACAGAGCAAAGCTCTGCGATTCGCTCGCTCGATGCGCGTCGATGCCAACGTCGCAGGGTTTTATCCTACGCCAGCCAGCCATGCTGTTCATGCGGATTTTCCTTTCCGAGTGACAGGCTCACTCTTGGCTTGCATTGATTTCACCAGGTCGGCCGCTGACGCTCCTTCGAGCGACAGTCCATAGCCGACTTCTCGGACAATACGCTCTTTCAACGGTCGGATGAAATGTACGCGTGTGTCGCGGCGCGTCACTTCCGGAGCCTTTAAGTACAGCTCGGCCAGTTCCCGCGCCCGGCTGAGCGCCTTACCGTTCGGCACAACTTCGGCGACCACTCCCCATTCATATGCGGTACGCGCCGGAAGTGGCTGTGGGTTGAGGAGGAAGGCCTCCGCTCGTCCCGCTCCAGCGCGATAACTCCAGGCGGTAAAGATTCCGTCGCCCGGCACGACGCCCGCGGCGAAGTGCGCCACATCCTGGAAGGTCGCACCCTCGGCTGCTACAATCACATTGGCAAGTAGCGCGTACTCGGAGTGCACATGGGCGCGTCCCTCGATAGCCGCGATCACTGGCACGCGGATGTTGGAAATGTTCTCCAGAACCTGAACGCCTTCGTCGTGAACCTGGCTCCAAACCCCGGGATCGGCGACGTCGCCGAAAGATGACCAATCCACTCCGATAATGAATTCCCCGCCCGCGCCCGTCAGGATCACGATCTTGTTCCCTCGATCTTGCGAAATCCGGTAAAAGGCATCGACAACCTCGGTGTGAGCTTGCGCCGTGAAAGTCAACGGCCCGCCGTTGCTGTGAAATTCGACAACCAGCACACCGTTGGCATCCCGCGTCAGCTTCAGGTTGCGGTAAGCGGTAAGGTAATCAAGTTGCAGTGTTTGCATGGGATTCTCCTCTCTGTTTTCTCTGTCTTTTTCTCTGTCTTGCCTTGACTGCGTTCGCACGAATGTGTTATCGGGAATGGTGACTGCAACGCGCTGGACCCAAATCACTATACCCGATGAATGCGAACGCTAGATTTCCTGATCTTGGATTCCGCTTCTGAGACCCGGCAATGTGGATATAAATCGGCCCACCACCAAGACCGCAAACATCACCCCACTATAAGCCTGCAAGGCGGAAACGGCCTTCAAGATTCCTGTCGGCTGGAGATCCCCATAGCC
>DASYYZ010000097.1:0-22373 GCA_035946735.1 Terriglobia bacterium | reverse complement strand
TACCGCCTGGCGCACCAGCGTCTGAGTCCTTGGGTGCCAGGAGCGAACAGTTAGGCTAGATGATAGGCTAGGGCGTAGAGTTACATTTCTGATGGCTTGACGGCTCATTCGAAAGTTACATTCTTAGATGGCTTGACAGGGTTGCCAAAGATTTTCAAAGTAGCCCACTACCGAATATCAGCCTTGCACCACAATGATCGGATTATGTTCTCCGCAGCAGTCAACGCTGATGCCGTAGTTTCCAGGTTGAACGTTCTGCTGTACCTGTGCCGCGCAGGTTGATCCGCCGGATGTGGTGCATGGACCCACGGTATAACTCGATTTGACCAGGGGAGGGGAGCAGTTCGTGATGTTACAGGCCACGTTTCCGTAATTAATAAACTCGAAGTTTTCGCCCGGCGAGAGAGTGGCACCATTGCAGCAATTCACCTGGTTGGGCATTGTGCTCTCCTTTGATTGGGTTGAGATCCGGGGGCTCCCCGCCGCGCGCTTCCGCGCGGTTCATTGATGCGCGAGCAACGACTGATAGCGCGGGTTGCCGTGCAGGTTATCGAGAGCGGGCGCGTCACGCGGCAGCGAGGGTGGCAGCCCCGCTGCAAGCGCCTTCGCCAGCCATTCCAGGGCGACGTCAGTTTCGGCGAACTGATTGTAAACGAGCGCTTCGCTGAAAAATAGCTCCTTGTTTGGTTGTCCGGCGGCGCGCGCTCTATCCAGGGCATCGAGAGCGGCTTGCCGGTTTCCCATCATGGAGTAGTACCCGGCGAGGCCGGCCAATGCCTGTGTATCCTTGGGATTGACCTTCAGCGTGTCCTCGGCGAGAGCCGCGGCTTGACGATAAGCTTTCAGCGCCTCGTCCCGGCGCCCGCCGTAATAATAAGCGTCGCCCAGATTGCCCCACGGCACGTAGTCGTTCGCCGTGATTGCCACGGCCTGCCGGTAAGTACGCGCCGCTTCATCGTATCGTTTAAGGAAGTAATAAGCTGTTCCCAGGTTCGAGTAGGCGGCCCAGGTGGGACGGATCGCAATCGAGCGCTGCAGCGCCTGGATGGCCTCCGGCCGGCGGTCCAAGGCAACGTACATTGCGCCCAGATTGGCGTAACCCCGGTAGCTGCCGGGCGCGAGCTCCACGGCTTTGCTGAACATCTCGAGAGCCTTGTCGTATTCCTGTTCGGCGCTGTAAAAAGCCCCCAGCATGCTATAGCCCCGCCAGTATTGCGGGCGCAGGCTGATGGCGCGCTGGTAGGCGGCTTCCGCCCGGGCGGGCTGATTCAAGTTCTGATAGGCGGCAGCCAGGCCTGAGCAAAGACGCTCGCTAGCGGGGTCGAGTTGCGTTGCGATCTGGAACTCAGTGGCGGCCCCGGCATAATCTCCCGTCCCGTTCGCAATCAGTCCGAGGCACTCGTGCCCTTCAGCGCCCGAGTTGCCCATCTTCACGGCCTGGTCGCAAGCCTGACGGGCGCGCTCAATCCAGCGCCGGTCCTCGGTGTTCTCAAACTTGCCCCAGTACGCTTCTCCGAGAGCGGCTTCTGCCAGGCCAAACTGCGGATCGAGCTTGAGCGCTTCATGAAACATGGTAAGCGCGCTCTCCACATTCTCCGGCCGGTAGTCCTCCTGGAGGTAACCGACTCCTTGCAGGTAATAGTTGTAGGATTGGGGTGCGACTGTTTCGGGCGACCGCGCCATCATCGTCCGCTGCTCCTCGGGACGGAGCTCGATGCGGAGTGAGCGCACCACGCTCTCCTCCAGCCGGTCCTCCAGCGCCAGCAGATCGGAATCGGGCAGGGTGACGGTATCGGCGCCCAGGCTGCGGTGGTTCGAGGCATCGATGAGGGTGTAGGTGACCCGCACCATGTTCTCCGATCGCTCCACGCTGAGATCCAGTCCTACGTTGGCGCTGAACTCCTGGCGCGCCTCGTCGAGCGTGGTCACCTTCCTATTTCTTATTTCGCTGGCCGGAGTCACCTGAAAGGGCCGGTTCGGCGTCAATTGAATCAGCCGCCCTGTCAAAGCTTCAGCCAGTCCGTTTCCGAAAGCCTGCAGCGCGGGGTCGTTCTGGGCTCCGCGGAAAGGCAGCACAGCGAGGCTTACGTTGCCGGAAAGCGGCGAGTCGTGAACGGCGGGCGCGCCCACGATCATGCGCATCAAGCGCGCGCGGACGCGAGGCATCGCTGCCAGGATCAATGCGACGATGGGTAGCATGCCGGCAGCAGCTAGCATCCAAGTTTGCCGCCTCCGCGAGGGAACCGCGAATCCCGGACTCCCCGGCGGAGCCGGCGCCTGAGATCGAACGGGCTCAGTTGCGGGAAAGGGTCCGCTAAGGAATGGATGGCGTGCCGGCCGCTCCAACGCTCCTGCTCTCAGAAACAACAGATCATTCCGGAGTTCGGCTGCAGTTTGATATCGATCCTCCCGCTTCTTGGCGAGGCCCTTCTCGATGATCCGGGAGAGCGCCGGCGGGATCTCGGGATTCAACTCGAGTGGCGGTGGCGGGTCCTGGTTCAAGATCGCGCTCGCCACCGCCGCCCAAGTGGGGCCCGGGAAGGCGCGGCGCCCGGCGGCCATCTCGTAGAGCACCGCAGCGAAACTAAAAAGGTCCGTACGAGGATCAAGTTCCTCAGCCAGAGCCTGCTCCGGCGACATGTATGCCATCGTGCCCAGGGTAGAACCGGGGATCGTGACTTCCGCCTCGGAGATGGTAATCGTGGGCGTGTCCGGGCTCGAGCTGCTCGCGCTCGTTCCGTGTCTGCCGGGTCCGGCCACCGCCAGGCTGACCGCTCGCGAGCTTCGCTTTGCGAGGCCGAAGTCAAGAACCTTCGCCTGCCCTTTGTCGGTGATGAACAGGTTCGCGGGCTTGATATCCCGGTGAATGATGCCGAGATGGTGCGCCGCATGAAGAGCGTCGGCCACCTGGATTCCTACTTCGATGACCTGCTCTGCCGGCAGGGCGGAGGGAGACGCGCGGGAGATCGTCTCACGAAGTGTACGGCCTTCCAGCAGCTCCATGGCGATGAAAGGCTGCCCCTCGTATTCTTCGATCGCGTAGATTGTGCAAATGCCCGGATGATTCAGCGCGGAGGCGGCCCGCGCTTCGCGCCAGAAACGTTGCACTGCATGGGGCCGGGTTGAGCCAGTACCTGAGGGTGAGCTGCCTGGACTGGAACCGTCTCCAGCCAGGCTGAGGAATTTGAGTGCGACGAGGCGGCCGAGACGTGTATCCTCTGCCTTGTATACGAGCCCCATTGCGCCCTGGCCGATCTGGCTGAGCACAAGGTAATGAGATATCGTTCGGCCTGTAAGCGTCCCTCCCCCTCCCATTCTGACCGCCATGTTACGCCGCATCCGGCGGCTCGTCAATCCGCCTGCTACTCGCGTCAATCCGGCTGACATAAATGGGAATTTCAGCTTCAGGCGAACGCGTGAGGCAGCCCTGAATGGGCCGATCACGGGCGCCAGGGATCGCTTCGCCCGTCCTTGACACTCATCCGGACCGGATGTGAAGATGAAACGACGCGATGCAGCTCTGATTCCGAGAGGGCATTGCAGTTCTTGCCGAAGTGGCGGAATTGGCAGACGCGCTACATTCAGGGTGTAGTGCCCGTCAGGGCGTGGAGGTTCGAGTCCTCTCTTCGGCACCATCGAGTCCCGTCCCTTTATCAAATAATGCCCGGCAGTAGCCCCGGTTCTGTCATGGCGCACACCTTACACGTCACGAACGGAGATTCAGTTTCATTGCGGGAAACCGCTTGGGCGGGCAGGTCCTTGCCTGGCAAGACGTGCTGCACGAGGGTCCGGTTCCGGCGGGGCTTACGCTCGACCAGATGCGGCCGATTCGAGCGCGATTCCTTGCAGAGCTGAGCCACCGGCCCGAACCCGAAACGCTTGCCAGCCTGGAGCGGCGCGATCGCGTGTTGGCCGGGTTTCGAGAATCGGATGAAGTGGTACTTTGGTTCGAGCACGATCTTTACGATCAACTCCAACTGATCCAGATCCTCGACTGGTTCGCGAGCCATGCCGATGGAATGAGTCTCAGCCTCGTTGATTCAGGCAGGTACTTGGGCCCTATGACGCCTGCGGAGCTGGTTGCGCTGTATCCTACCCGCCTTTCCGTTACTCAGCCACAATTCGATCTCGCGTCCCGCGCCTGGTCGGCGTTCTCGTCACCGGACCCGAGAGCTCTCTCTCGCCTTGTTCGCGAGGACACCTCCGCGCTGCCTCATCTCTCTGGAGCGCTTGAGCGGCACCTGGAACAATTCCCTTCGGCTGAAAATGGCTTGTCCCGGACAGAACGGCAGATTCTGGAGATCACGGCGTGCGGAGTGAATCGTGTGGAGGCAATTTTCATTGCCGACCGGGATCGCGAAGACCGAATCTTTATGGGCGATCTTGTGTTCGACGCTTATATCCGGGGCCTGGCAAGCGCGCGAGTCCCCCTCCTGCGGATTGCGGATCCCCAGGCTCGCTTCAGCCAGAGCCTGGTCGAAGTGACGCCCGAGGGCGAAGCCGTACTGCTCGGCAAGGCGGATCACGTCGATCTAAACGGGATCGATCGCTGGCGAGGCGGAGTCCATCTACATGCTGACAAGATTTGGCGGCGGAATCGGTCGCTCTCGGGGCAGGGTCCATCTTCGTGGCGGCAAGTTTGGCGCTGGAGCGGCCGCGATCGCTGTTTCGTCAATTGATCGGCTGCCCAGCCCGCATTGCTTGAACGTCGCATCGGTTCTCATCATGAATGCCTTTTTTGTGGCAATCGATTGATTCCGGCACCACCGCTTCAGCACCAGGACACAAAGACACCGGAGAGGCACAGCAGAAATCTGTTTTGGGCCGAATAGCGGCCTTGACAACATTACGGGCATTGCCTAGGATGGAAGTTCTTATCTATCAGGAGATTGCCGTGATAAAACTGGACATCGTCAATGAAGTTGTAAACCGGACCGGCATAACCAAGACCAGGGCAGAGATGGCGGTGGAGACAGTGTTTGAATCGCTCAAGAAGGCTCTGGCCGCCGGGGACCGGATTGAGCTTAGGGGCTTTGGGGTCTTCAACGTTAAGGCACGCAAGACGGGAGTGGGTCGCAACCCGAGAACCGGGCAAGAGGTCAGCATTCGGCCGGGCAAAGCCGTTCGCTTCAAACCCGGCAAAGAGCTGCAAACTCTCTGATCCATTAGCTGACTCGAGTGCTTGCTTTCGCCCGGGTCGTGGTTCTTATGGGTGACGGTTTCACTCACTCGTCGACGGATTCCTCCGTCTTAACCAGCACCCGTTCCTCCCCGCCCAACTGGTGGCGCTGGCGTCCGGCATGGCGCTTTCGAGCGCCGGCTTGGACCTCGTCGCTGTCCTTCCACTTGTTTCTTTTCGCCGCTACCGCGCTGACCACGCTGACAGTCGGCGCGCAGATTGCGCTCAACTACTCCCGGAGGCTCCCCGCTTTCAACCTGGAGTTGTCGTCCGGCCTCATCCGCAACCTGCGGCAACATCCGGCGAGTCTTCTTCCCGGGCTGCCATTCTCTCTCACGCTGCTCGGCATTCTTTTGGCGCACGAGATGGGACATTACGTGGCGTGCCGCCGTTACGGTCTCCGTGCCAGCTATCCCTATTTCATTCCGGCCCCGACGCTGATTGGAACGCTCGGCGCGTTCATCAAGATTCGTTCGCCGATCTACACGCGGCGGATATTGTTCGAAGTCGCCGTGGCGGGACCGATTGCCGGGTTTGTGCTCGCGGCGCCTGCCCTGGCGTGGGCCGTGCTTCATTCCCACGTGGGATCGACGGCAGAGCTTTCCGGAACCATCGTCTGTGGCAAACCGCTCGCTCTGACGCTCCTCACCAGGCTGCTCCGGCCCGGCGTGAATCCGGGACGCCTTGCCCTCTCGCCCGTCGGATGCGCGGCTTGGGTGGGTTTATTCGCCACCGCGCTAAATCTGCTGCCGATGAGCCAGCTCGATGGCGGTCATATCCTCTACGCCGTGCTGGGCAGGAAACACCGCCCGCTCTCCCGCAGTTTCTGGCTGGCCTTGCTCCCGCTCGGATATTTCTGCTGGCTCGGATGGTTTATGTGGGCGGCGATCATCGGGTTCATCGGCATCGGGCATCCGCCCGTCGTGTTCCCGGAAGAAAAGCTGGGCCGTGCACATCAAATGCTGGCCGTCATCGCCCTCGTGATGCTCATCCTGTCCTTCATGCCCACGCCTTTCACGGTGCGTTAGCGGCAAGATCAAATTTAGGTGTGCGTTTCCGTGTCCCGGTGGTGAAGCTGCTGCAGTGTCGCTCAGGCGCCTTCACATTTGAATCAGCGCCTTGATGACGCCACCGCTATATCGGCTCACCAAGTCGAAGGCCCGCCCCGTTTCCGCCAGGGCGAAGCGATGGGTCACAAGCTGATCCACATTGATCCTTCCCGTTGCAATCAGTGCGATCGCTTCGGCCGTACATTTGTTTTGGCGGCGCACATTCCGTACCTGAAGCTCGTTACGGCGCAAGGCATGTGGGTCGAAGCTGACGCGTTCGAGCTCGGGAATGCCCACAATAACGATAGTTCCGCCAGGTCTGAGCAGGACCACAGCCTGATCGAGCGTCTCCTGCTTGCCCGCGCACTCGAAGACAACATCCAAACCAAGCGGCTCCAAAGCAGTGATGCGCTGCACCGCATCTTCCCGTTCCGGATTGCTGGTAGAGCGCGCGCCGCAACGACGGGCGGCTTCGAGTCGAGCGTCAATCAGATCGGTGACGTAGCAAATCAATTCTCCAAATGCTGCGCGGCAAGCGAGCAAGATCGAGAGCCCGATCGGCCCTGCGCCCAGAATAGCGATCCTGGAATCGGGACCGAGCGGAGCAAGATTGCGGCTCTGCAAAGCCACCGACAAGGGTTCGACCAATGCCGCTTGTGCCGGCGTCATCGACTCCGGGACCGCATGACAGCAGCGGGCAGGCATCACCAGGTATTCTACGAGCGCGCCGGGAGCCTGGCCGGGATAGCCGAGAAACTTCTGGCGGCGGCAGGTATGTTCGCGGCCGGCCAGGCACTGATCGCACTGGCCGCAGGCGATGAGCGGATCGATTGCGACCCGCCGGCCAACATCCAGGCCCTGTACTTTGCTTCCCGCCGAGATGACCGTGCCGGCGCACTCATGGCCGAGCGTCTGAGGAAACGTGATGGTGCGCCTGCCAACGCGTCCGGTCGCGTAGTAGTGAAGGTCCGAGCCGCACACGCCCACGGCGTCGATCCGCACCAGCACGTCCTCCGGACGCGTCAACTCGGGCCCGGGCACGTCGCAAATCTCGATTTCCCGAATGTTGGTCAGAAGAGCGGCTCTCACTCGACCCCTCAGTCTCACGAATCGTCAGTCTCACGACGCGCTCCCCGCCCGTTCAGGAGGCGGGTACGACGTAAAAGAACACCGCCAGAATCGCGTAGACACCGATGAGTTGCAGTCCTTCCAACCAGTTGGTTTCTCCGTCAACCGACACTACGACCACTGCTCCCACGGAAAGGATCACGGCTGCGATCTCGAGCGGATGAAAGACGAGCGACATGGGAGCTGCGAAGCCGCGCGAAACCAGCACCAGCAGCGGAGCCACAAAGAGCGCAATCTGCGTGCTGCTGCCCACCGCCGTATGAAGCGCGAGGTCCATGCGTCCCGCGCGCGCGGCCAGAATCGCCGTGGAGTGCTCAGCGGCGTTGCCGGCGATCGCCACCACCACTACACCGATGAAGAGTTGGGTCCAGCCCAGGGTGGCCGTCACGTCGGCAATGCGGCTGACCAGGATCTCGCTCGCGACCGCAACCAGAATTGCCGCGGCCACCAGGCTCGCAAGGGCTGCTCCGCGGCTGAGTCTGGGCCCTGTCGGGTCCAGATCGCCTCGAAACGATCGCCGATGAGTTTTCAACATGAAGATCAGGCTCGACGCGTAGCTGGCCAGGAGTATTCCAGCCGTCCAAAAGCTGAGGCTCTCGATGCGAGGGCCGCTTGATGCGAGCCCGCCGAAAACGGAGAGTTGGAAGAGAGCCGGCATCACCAAAGCCACTACAGCCAGGAACAACATTGAGGTGTTGGCGCCCACGGCGACGGAGCTGAATGTAAGTTTCTCGACTCCAAGACCTCCCACGAACGCCGCCAGGCCAAAGACGAGAAGCAGGTCGCCAACGATGCTGCCTGTAATCGAAGCCTTCACCACCTCGATCTCGCCGCGCTCAAGCGCCAGGATGCCGATGATGAGTTCCGTCAAATTTCCGAGCGCGGCGTTGAGAAGACCCCCCGCAGCGGCACCGATATGGCCGGCGAGCGCTTCCGTAGCGTGCCCGAGCAATCCGGCGAGCGCTACGAGCGCGAGCGCTGAAATTGCGAAGACGAGGACCGGATGCCGGCCCATCAAATCGAGGATCAGGGCCGCGGCCAGCAGGGGCAGAATTGTGATCCGCCATCCGCCGAGCGAGAATCGCAAGGCTTCGTGCAAGCTGGATTCGCTCGTCCGTTTTGGCATTTGATGTCTGCGGGGCGCCCCGCAATCGAGCTCGCTTTCCCGAAGCAAGTTATTGAGCACTGCAAAATACAGTGACGACCGCTGCTGTAGCGCCGGTCTGCGACCGGCGTCTTTCGCCGCTCATAGAGCGGCGCTACAGAGAATGACGTCACTGTATTTTGCAATCTTCATTAGCGCAGGAAAGGGCTGCGAGGAGCTTCAAATCGAGGCGCAATCAGCGTTCCCGTCAAGGTGAACGGGAACGTGATCTTGCCTCCTGCTCCCATCGTGGAGCCGAGCAAACCGGCTACGAGACTGCCCACGCTCTGGCGCGCCGTGATTTCGCCCGTGCCGCGATAATCGAGCTTGCCGGCGCCCGCGATCGCCACGCTGCCGCTCACGTTCAAATTGATGCCGTTGCCGAGAATCGCGATTTGCCGGCTTCGAATCTCTCCCTGGCCGATCTCGAAGTCCGCGGATAAGGAGCGGAAGGTTGAGGGATCGGGAGATCCCTGCGCAGTGCGCACCACATTCTTCATCAAAAGGGTCAAGTCCCGATTCAACCGGATTGCGGGCAGGGAACCGTCGTGTATCGTCACGTCTCCCTCTCCCTGCAGGTTCGCGAGCGGATCAGCGGGAGTATCCGTGTCCCGGGCGGCGGTCCAACCTGAAATCCCGACACTGCCGTCCAGCTTCCCCGTCAGCTTCCCGCGCGCGCTCGGAAAATTCAAAAGCGCGCGCTCCATATCAATGCCGGCAAACGCCAGGTGGCTGGCATAGCGCGGAGGCTGCGATGAAGGAGTCCACAGCAGGTCGCCGGTTACCTGTCCTCCGAATAACTGCAGCACGATATTCCTGGCCAGCAGCCCGTCCCTGTAAATCTCCAAGCCGGATTTGATTCCTGTGGCCGCAATGGCGCCGAAGCGAGCCGAATCGACGGCAATCGTTCCTTTCGCAGCAAGAGGACCGCGTGGTGTCTGTGCCGGCAGCGACTCCGGTGCGCCTTGAAAGCTGGAGGCGGCCCACGCCACACCCAGCAGAGCTGGCCGCAATCGCTGTGCGCGCTTGACGCGGCTTCCCCCGGTGAGTCCTTGATCCAGGCCCTCGGTCAGATGAAGCCCAAGCGCTTCGGTATCGATGTCCTTGAGCTCGGCTGAAATGCCATTCGCCTCGACTGACGGTGGACCGAGCTCGCCAGACGGAAGCACGTTGGCCGCCGTCAACCGTGCGTGCTCAACCGTCACGCTGGCGATGACTGTCGCCGGCGCTGGCGTGCTCTGCCAGGCGGAGGGCTGCACTTGGACGCGCGCACGGGCAGGGCCTTCGGTGTTCCAGCGTCCCGCACGATCGGAAATCAGGCTCAGCCTTGGAGCTTCCAACTGTAGCGAGCGGATCACGATTCGGCGGTGCAGCAGCGCGCCAGGATCGAGTTTGGCGTAAACACGGCGAATTTCGAGAAAGTTGCCAGCCGGAAAACCGGGCGGATTACCGATCGCGATGTTGTCGGCCCGAATAGCAAGCACCGGCAGAATTGTCAGATCGAGTTTCGCGATTTTGGCGCTCCGGCCGCTGCCTCTCTCGATGCGAGCGATTACTTCGGGGCGGTAGCGGTCGATGTCGGCCAGGCGCGGCACGGCCACGGCCAGGACGAGGATCAAAACCGTCAGAAGTATAAGAATGGTGAGAACAGCCTTGCGGCGAGTGGACATTCGATCTGGTTCAGGGGCAGAATCCACGCTTTCCTTTTAGCGGAGCAGAGCCTGGGTACCAGCAGCACGATTATAAGATGCCTGGTCTTCTCCAGACGACCGTGACTCTGCCTCGTAGTCTATGGTTCTCGCCCCAAAACTCTGTCGAGAGATGTGCGTCTCTCAGGTTCAATAGCTCATCTCAAGACTTGACGCCATGCCGCGCTCGAAGGGAACATGAGAGTCTGCGTGGTGCGCCAACGCTACCCTCCCGGACAGCCTTTCGTGGCAGGATCAGGAAAAGAGGAATCATGAATCGCGAATACCACAAATGGTACAGCCCCGCATTGCAGCGGGAAATGGAGTTGCTAGTCTTCGGCCACGCTGGCATGCCGATGATCGTCTTCCCCACTTCGATGGGCCGGTTCTTTGACTACGAAGATCGAAACATGATCAAAGTGATCGATTGGCGTTACGCAAGCGGCGCCATTCAGGCTTTTTGCGTAGACAGCGTCGATGCCGAGAGCTGGTACAACAAGCAGATTCATCCTCGGGACCGCGCCTTGCGCCACATGCAGTACGAACAGTATCTTCTCAACGAAGTCTTGTCTTTTGTCCGCACCAAGAACGGGTCCGGCGACCTCGCCCTCACCGGCTGCAGCTTTGGCGGTTATCACGTAATGAACTTTGCGTTGCGCCATCCCGACCTGGTCTCGCACGCCGTTAGCATGGGCGGGGCCTTTGACATCCATCAGTTCCTGAACGGCTACTACGACGAGAATTGTTACTTTAACTGTCCTCCGGATTTCCTACCCGGCCTCAACGACGAGTGGTACCTCAGCCGCTACCGCAAACACACCCGATTCGTCTTGGCCACTGGCGAGCGCGACATCTGCCTGGCCGCGAACCAGCGGCTTGGCGGCATCATGCAGCAGAAGCAAATCCCCCATTGGCTCGATATCTGGGGCAACGAAACCGGGCACGATTGGCCCTGGTGGAAACAAATGGCGGTGAAATACTTCGGTTGAAAGACGGGTGCAGGCTATTGCGGCTGCGGCCCAAACGAAGGCGCGTCTGACTGGGATTTGAGGACCCCGCTTGACTGCATCTGCTTCATTATTTCTTTGACCCGCGGCGCCAGGCGGCCGTCCGGCTCGGTCTTCAGGTAGTCTTCCATGGCGGCATATGCTTTCGGGTATGCGCTCTCCTTCAAATAGACGTCCGCCAGCTTCAGCTTCAACTCGGCCGGAGGGTCCGGCGTCAAGGAGGCCGCTTTGGCGAATTCCTGCTCGGCGGTCTCGTAGTTCTTCAGTCCGTATTGCGCGATTCCGATCTGATAACAGAATTGCCACGACGCTGGCGCCTGGCGTGCGCCTTGTTCCAGAATAGTGTCGGCCTCGCCGAATCTTCTTTCGGCATTCAGCAAACCGCCTAATTCGAGATCGGCGTCCACGTAACCTGGATCGCAGCCGATTGACTTCCGGAGGGCGTCCTCAGCGCCCTTGAAGTCCTTCTGCTCGCTCTGAACCATGGCGAGGTCGGTTTGCGCACGTGCGTAGCACGGGTACTCATTAACAGCAGCCTCCAGATACTTGCGGGCATCCCCGAGCTTGTGCGACCCGAGCGCCTTTGCGCCCTTCTGGTACTCGCGCCGCGCTCCTGAGGGGGCCTGGGTGTCCGTCAATGACGGAGTCTGCTTGGCCGCAGGACCTTTTCCGGCAGGGGTCAGATTAACGGTAACGTTGTAGTCCGTGGCACCCTCGCCGAGGTTCAGACGTTCCCTGTATTGCTGGAATCCCTCCGAGGATACGATCAGTTGGTAGTTCTTCTTCGGAATAAAACGAAAGTAGAACTCCCCCGCCGTACTGACGGGCTGGTCGGCCACTAGCTCGCCGTCATCCGTCTCAAGACGCACTGTAGCGGATTTCACTGCAACGCCCTGGTCAGTCAGCACCCGGCCCTCGATGTTTGCCTTTTGCTGGGCCAATGCCGGAAGGCAGACAAACGCAGCCAGGGCCAAGCCAAGCCCGCGCCAAAGCAAGTTTCCTGGCAGGGGAATTCCGGCGAAACGGGGCCGCCGACGGCGAAAGCGGAGCTTCATCGCGTCCACCTCAAAGCGGAAAGTAGCACCCCGCAAGGTAGATGTCAACGCGGCCTGGGGCTCTTCTCACTTTCACTTCGATCACTTCTTGGTGGCATCGCCGGATCGCAGCTTATTCCACGCCAGGCGAAGTTTGCCACCCGAGATCCGCATCAGAATAGGGGACAACACCTTCGGCCACCGGCCCGCGCGGTAGCGGCAAACGGACGCGGCGGTGCGGGATGGTTCATGGCTTCCGGCCTCGGTCCCTTGCTCATCGGGTTTCCACCTTGCGTGGAATGAATTGCTGCAGTAACTTGAGCTTGACCGGCGACGAAACCGTCGATCATGCACGTTGCTCTTCAAATCACACCTCCGCCTCACAAGTAAGATGGCATTTGGATCAGAAGACTGGACATCGGGCATCGGCGCTCGATGCCACAGCTTACCTCAATTGACGCTTGGCCGCCGGACGACCTACACCACATTGCCGGTCAGGTCGTCGACCGCGCCTTCAGGTAGAGCGGTCTCAAGCTCCGGCCAGCCCTGGCTGTCCGTCAGATCAATGAATAGAAAGCGCTCGAATTCGTCTTCGGGCAACTGTGCCTGCTCCGCCCGCTGACAGATGGTGTCCTCAGGGATTTCGTACATAAGCGCTTGAACCTCCTTTGAGAAGATCCCGCCCCCCGGGGGTGGTCCCAGGGCGTTCGGCGGGGACCACCTGATTCAAGCAAGCGCCTTAGTGACCTGCACTGTGCCCCTTCTTCTTGTGCTGTTTCATCACCGTGCGCGCCGCCACTTCCTCGGCCCGTTTGCCATAGCGGCCTGACTTCTGCGCACTCTTTTTTATGTGCTCGTACTGGCGCTGCTCCTTGCTACCTACGCCGCGCAGGTGCTTACGTCCAGGCATCAGGTTTTCTCCTCTCTGTCTCGCGCTCAGATTGAACCGCGGGACAAAACTGGCACGCTGGCACTCGCGCATTTGGCCTACCATTCCAGGGTGAACCGCAGATGACTGAGGCTAGCGGAGTTGTCGCATGTCGCTCGGGCTTCGATTGGTAGAAAGATTTACCTCTCCGTGGCGGGACAGGCAGTAAAGTTGGGAAAATCGATGTTTGTGGAAGCGGTCAGTCCGGTGGTCGCCATTCCAGTGGCTGGTGTCAAGGCAATTGCGTCAGAGATTGGTGCACACTCCATCCATCACTGATTTACACCTAGTGCAATCTGAGCGAAAATGGCTATGTCCCACTTGAGGTGAACATGAAGTCGGCCAAAGTCCTTGTTGTCGAGGACGATCTTGACGTGCGGCAGAAGATGCTCGGGCTTGTGGATGCTTGGGGCTACAAAGCCATGGCCGCCTCGAGCGCGCCCGAGGCTCTGCAAAAGCTTTCTTCCTTCAGTCCCCTCGTCGTCATTTCCGATCTTAGTATGCCCGGCATGAATGGAATGGAGTTGCTGAAGGCGGTGAAAGCGTCTCACCCGGATGTGGGTTTCATCATGCTCACCGGTCACGGATCGATTTCGGAAGCCGTTGAGGCCACTCGCTTGGGCGCCTTCAACTTTCTCGAGAAGCCTCTGAATCCCATTCGCCTGGAGGTCGAGCTTCGGAACTGCGTGGAACGCTACGAGAACCGCGAGCAACTCGAAGCCGCGCAGCGGAGGCTGCGGGACGCCGGAGTCCTCGGCAGCCTGGTGGGAACTTCACGCAAAATGCGCGAAGTGATGTCCCTCATCCAAACCGTGGCGCCCTCACGAGCCTCGGTGTTGATCCTCGGTGAAAGCGGTACCGGGAAAGAATTGGCAGCGCGCACGATTCACGAGTTGAGCCCTCGCGGCCGGAGGACGTTTGTGGCCGTAAACTGCGCGGCCATGCCGGAAACGCTGATTGAGAGCGAATTATTCGGCCACGAACGAGGAGCCTTTACGGGCGCGCTTACGAGCCGGCCGGGTTGTTTCGAGCTGTCGGACGGGGGAACGCTTCTGCTGGACGAGATCGGCGAGATGCCGGCGGCTACCCAGGCAAAGCTTCTGCGCGTGCTCGAAGATTCAAAGGTCCGCCGCCTCGGCGCCAAAGCCGAAATCCTGGTGGACACGCGAGTGCTGGCAGCCACCAACAAGGTTCCCGAAGAGGCAATCAAGAACGGGCAGTTGCGCCGCGATCTTTTCTATCGCCTGAATGTGGTCCAGATTGTGATCCCGCCGCTTCGCGAGCACGTGGAAGACATCGAGGTCATTACCGCGCGGCTTCTGGAAGACCTCAACCGCAAGCACCAGCGGGCGGTCAAAGGCGTGACGGATGACGTCTTTGGACTGTTTCGCCAATACGAATGGCCCGGCAATGTGCGCGAGCTACGCAACAAGCTGGAGCGGGCGGTGGTCACCTGCAGCGGCGAAACACTCACGCGTAGTGACTTCTCCCTGACGCTCCCCGTGGCCGAACGGCAACCCCCAAAGGAGTCCTCGTTGCGCTTTGGCTTGACCGTGGCCGAAGCCGAGCGCCGGTTGATCACCGAAACGCTAGTGGCGCTCGGCAACAACCGAACGCGAGCTGCCGAGGTTCTGGGGATCACCAAAAAGACTCTCTACAACAAACTGAAGCAGTACGAGATGGAAAGGTCGAGCTCGACGCCAGCCATACAGTAAATGTTGGAGGCCCTGTTTGCGGTAGAGCTGCCACACACGGCGGGTAAACCCGACGCTGTACGACAAACTGACCCAACACAAAATGACGCACTGCGCGATCGATAGCGATGCGTGCGGGTGATGCCGAGGAAGGTATGACAGAAGGTCCGCAGTGGGCGCGCAGCAAGAGGCCGGGAATATTCATGAAAACAAACTAGATACGTAAAACGGCAGAATATGCCATTTGGTATACTCAGTTGAACCGCCGACGACCCGTCGAAGGACAAGATGGGAACTCAATTCGGGGACTGTCCCGTCGGGCCGGCGCTGGCGTTGCAGAACGTGTGATGAAATGACGAGAAGACCGAAAGCAAAATCGACCGCGCGCAAGTCTCAGGAGCCGGTTCAGGGCCGCCTGAAGAAACTGGAGAAGGCGTTGACCGCGACGAATACGGCGCTAAAAAGGGAAACGGCCGCGAAAAGACGCGCCCAGGACGCCTTGCGCCAGGCGGAGTCGGTCTTCTGGGCGTTCGTGAATCAGACTCCGGCCCTGGTTTGCCTTCAAGATGAAAAGGGGCGCTACGTCTTTTGCAACGGGAGAATCAACGAAGTCTATGGCGACCGTCCCGAGGACCTGGTGGGCAAGACTTCTCTCGAGTGGTGGCCGGGGCAAACCGGTCAGCGGTTGCACGAACACGGCCTGGAAGCCTTGTCGTCGACCCGGCCTACGGAACACATTGAGTTGATCCCGGAAAGAAACGGAACGCCTCATGAGTGGCTGATCGTGAGGTTCCCATTTCGCGGTCATAATGGCGAGCTCCTGGTTGGGACCGTGGGCGTGGAGATTACGGCGCAACGGCAGGCCGAAGCAGCACTGCGCCAACTCACCGGGCGCATCCTCAGCCTTCAGGACGAAGAACGCCGCCGGATCGCGCGGGACCTGCATGACACCACCGCTCAAACGCTTTCAGCGCTGGCGTTGAATCTTGCAATTGCTCAGAATCGAGCGAAGGCGGCCGGAGACAAGCAGACACCGGACCTCCTTGTCGAATGCCTGGACCTTGCCGAGCAAGCCTCCAAGGAGCTGCGTGACCTTTCACATCTTCTCTATCCGCCGGACCTGGACCGCATCGGACTGATTCCGGCCATTCAATGGCACGTACTGAGGTTTGGAGAACGCTCCGGAATCAAGGTCAGCCTGGACCTTCCTTCCGAACTGGAGCGTCTCTCTCACGAGGCAGAGGCGGGCCTGTTTAGAGTTCTGCAGGAGAGCCTGATCAACGTTCAACGCCATTCCGGCAGCGCGACGGCTCAGGTGCGGTTGGAGCGCCGTAACGATGGAATCGTGCTGGAGATTGCGGATCAGGGAAGAGGCGCGACGGTTGATCTTCTGACAGATCCGGAGCAAATTGTGACCAACCTGGGCGTTGGAGTGGCCGGGATGCAAGAACGGCTTCGGCAGTTTGGAGGGCAACTACAGATTGAGTCCGCTGCCGGTCGAGGAACCACAGTGCGAGCCGTCATTCCTCCGCCTGAGACGGCTCCCGTCCCGCGCGCGGCAAGCCCGAAGAAGCGAGGATTCAATCGTGATGGTTAACCCACTGGAATTGCTCAATAAAGAGATAGCCCGGAACGATTGATCATTCGCGCCGGCCCCTCACAGTTCTCCGCCCTTTTTTCTTCCCCCTCCCTGGAACCACAGCGGTAATTTCTATACTCGAACCGGGCACGACGCGGGAGCACCCGCGTCATTGTGCACAGGCGTTATCGGCTGTCAGTCAAAGGCTTAGGGTTGGATTGCCCCTTGGCCCTCTGATTGCTTTGTTTTCACTTCGTGGATTTGAACGGCGGCGGTTCGCCCATCACCGCGAAGTCAGGTGATGACACGAGAACAGGGTGGAAAGTACTGGATTTACTGAAACCGTTTCCGCGCCACACGCTCGCAGGGACGGCGGAAGCGGATACCGAGTCAAGGAGGTCACATGCTGTACTACGCTCTAGTGTTTCTCATTGTCGCGATTATCGCCGGGCTGCTGGGCTTCGGCGCGGTCTCATTTGCAGCGGCCGGAATCGCGAAGATCCTGTTCTTCATCTTCATCGTGCTATTCCTCGTGAGCCTGGTCAGACATATAGGCAGCCGGGCTTGAACGGACAGGCGCTGAGGGTGTTCCTGCTTATGTGCTGGTTTTCACCCTCAGCGCCCGCAGGACGAACGAGTTTCCCCGGCAGCACCAGGAGATGACAACGATGAGTACCAAGCCCAAAACGCAGCCTCAGGGCGCATTCCTGACCGACATCCAGGAAATCCGCAAACGGGCGCGGCAGCACATCGAAGATGGCGCTGTGACAAGCGGGTACAGGGCAGATCGAGCCACTGTACTCAGGGTCTTGAATGAGGCGCTGGCCACTGAACTCGTCTGCGTCCTGCGCTATAAACGCCACTACTACATGGCGAGAGGCATTCACTCGCAGTCGGTTGCGGACGAATTCCTCGAGCACGCGGCCGAAGAGCAGGGCCACGCCGATAGAATTGCGGAACGGATCGTTCAGCTTGACGGCGGGCCAAATTTCAGTCCGGAAGGCATGCTAACGCGCAGCCACTCCGAGTACGTAGAGGGCGAGAGCCTCGTCGACATGATTCGCGAGGACCTGGTTGCGGAGCGCATCGCGATCGAATCGTACTCCGAAATCATCCGCTACCTGGGAGAGGATGATCCCACCAGCCGGCGGCTGATGGAGGACATTCTGGCAAATGAGGAAGAGCATGCGGACGACATGAACACGCTTCTGGAGCAAGTCTCCGCTGAAGAGATCCAACGCTCGTCCGAGACACGCCAAGCTGAGGGGGACGGCAAGGCGGCATCACACACCACAAAAGGAGAGCATCAATGAAACCGAGTACGCACGATGAGACAGAAGGAAAGTTTCACGAGGTGAAGGGGAAGGTGAAAGAAAAGGTGGGGCAAGCCACCAACAATCCGAATCTGCAAGACGAAGGTACCGGCGAGAAGGTGGCAGGCAAGGTCCAGAAGAAGGTTGGCCAGGTTGAGAAAGTCCTGGAAGACTGATTCAAGTTGAGGTACGGCGATCATCGGGACCACGCTGCGATTACCTGCTCCGCGACTGGATCCGGGGCCCGGGAATTCCGATTGCTGAGGTCCCGGCTCCGGGGTCCAGGTGCTTACTAATGAAAACTGTTTCGGTTTCGAGGGGTGCGATCGACAGACGCGACCAAGAAAGGGAGGCGGTGAGAAGATGAGAAAAACGACCTTGATGTTAGCGTGCTTTGCGTTGAGTTGCGGTTTGGCGGCGGGCGCCGCGACGGTGTCCGAGCAGCTTGTGAAGTCTACCAACGTCGTTAATGAAATTATGGGCGCGCCCGACAAGGGGATTCCCTCCGACCTGCTGGACAAGGCTGTGTGCGTAGGCATCGTGCCTTCGGAGTTGAAGTTTGCCATCGGTGTGGGTGGTACTTACGGGCGCGGAGTGCTGGTCTGCCGTAAGGGAGGGACCGGCTCCTGGGGTGCGCCTTCCTTCTTTACTTTGGGAGGCGGCAGCTTCGGCTTACAACTCGGCGGTAAGGCTACGGACGTCGTGTTCATCGTGATGAGCGGGCGAGGCGCCGCGAAGCTCGTGCAGGACAGCGTCAAACTCGGCGGCGAGTTGTCCGCCGCGGCGGGACCAGTGGGGCGCTCTGGAGAAGGCGCAACGGACGCTCAAATGCGCGCCGAAATCCTAAGCTATTCGCGCAGTCGTGGTCTGTTCGCAGGCGCCTCTCTCGATGGAGCCGTCGTGAAACAGGATAAAGATGACAACGAGAAGCTCTATGGGCGGCGGGTGACGGCGAAAGAAGTACTTTTCGGCGGCGCGATCAGCTCGCCGCCAACCGCAGCCGGTCTCGACCGGGTCCTGGACAAGCACTCCCCCCGCGGTGGTCAGCGGTTTGAAGAAGGAACGATGGCCCGTTAGGTCAGGTCAAGGCACATTCTCGAGTTCATTGAGAAAGGAGCCGGGACAGATACGGTTCCAACGAAAGGAGTCCAAAGATGTTAGGTACGCTCTTGATCATTGTTTTAGTCCTAGCCCTGGTCGGCGCGCTGCCTACCTGGCCTCACAGCAGAAGCTGGGGCTACTATCCGAGCGGCGGATTAGGGTTGGTAGTAGTGATTTTGATCGTCCTGTTGTTGATGGGCCGGCTATAAGCCTGAAGTTGGAGCTTGCACCGGTCACCGAGGAGGAGCCAATGACGCCCGACTATGACTTGTCGAATCTTGAGTCTGCCCAAGTGAATTTGTGGCTGTATCTGCATCTCGATGATATATGCTCACAGATTGCAGCCGGGCGCGCTTCCAGGGGGCTCGCGCCCGAGGCCCCCTTGCACGGCGAACCGCGCAACGTACTCCCGAGGTCATTAGTGTTCGGTAAACACAAGGCCGAGTCTGGCAATATGTAACCTGAAGAGGTGGCAGGGGGGCGAAGCGATGTTCAATGCGCAAAGCTCAATCGAGCGCCATAGCGGAAGTCTTGAATCCACGCCCGCGCAGGGGAGCACCTTGCGATCCCCGCTCAACCCCTTCGCGCGGGCTGTCCTTCTTACCGTATTGGTGCTGTCTCCCACAGTCCTGGTCGCCCAGACCCCCGTTTTAGATACGGCGCAAAGATGCCGGGAGATGTTGCAGCAGGCCACTCAAGACAAGAACCCCGACATCCGAAAAGCGGCCGTGGAGGCTTTGAGCCTGATCGGGCCTACCGACTCTCTACATCAGGCGCTGACGGCCATGGCGGAAGACGAGGACGTGGTTGTCCGTACGTCCGTCGTGACCACGCTAGGAGACCTGAAGAGCAAGAGCACCATCCCGATTCTCAAGAAGGCTCTGGATGACCCGGTTCCCGAAGTCAGCCTCGCTGCCGCCAGAGCCCTCTACCGGCTCCACGATCGCGACGGCATGCGTTTTTTGCTCGCGGTCGTGTCCGGCCAATCGAAGGCGTCTTCCAGCTATTTGACTCAACATGAGCGCAGCGCTCTGCGGCTGTTCCATACTCCCACCAAACTCTTCACAATGGCTGCCATCGACGCCGTGGGCTTTGTTCCTCTGCCCGGCCTGGGTATGGCGGTTTCGTCGGCGCATGGCATCGTTTCACAACCTGACTCTTCGGCTCGGGCCGCGGCGCTGATTCTCATCGGAAACGACCGCGATCCCGCAGTGGCTTCTGCCGTTGAATCGGCGCTGTCGGATAAGGAATGGTCAGTACGAGCCGCGGCCACTCATGTGGCGGCCACGCATCCTTATCCCGCGCTTCGTGACAGCTTGGTGGTGCTGCTTGATGACAAGAAGCCGGCGGTGCGCTTGCGCGCTGCGGCAGCTTACATCAGGCTGGCAAGCAAACCCCAACCGACCGAGCACAAGCCCAAATCCTCTCCGTAAGCCGTCTCCAGAGTTGGGCTGCCTCGAGCGTGAAAGGATGCTTTGCCCATTTGGTTGACGCTTCAGCGTTGAAAAAATCGGCCGGGAGGCTAAATTCCAAGAAAGGACGACACGAGTGCAGACTAGCTGCGGATCTAAAAGTGACAGCGAAGATCTTGCAGCGGGCGAATAGAATAGGATTCATGAATCACGCCTGGCGGCCCACAACTCTGATCCAAGCTCCGCGCCTCGCCGCGCGCCTCGGCGTCAGCCTCGTTCTGGCCAGCGAGACCTTTCAGCACACCGGCAGTTTCAAATTCAGAGCGGCTTATCACCTGGCCTCGCACGTCCCCAACCCGCTGGTGATCGCCGCATCCTCCGGTAATTTCGGGCAAGCGCTGGCTCATGCCTGTTCACTGACCGGTAAGGCCTCGATCATCGTGATGCCCGGGACCAGCGCCAAAGTGAAAGTCGATTCCGTGCGCGAATACGGCGGTAAGGTGGAATTCGTGGACGTGCGCTCCAAGTCGCGCGCCGGGCGGGTGGCGGAGCTGGCCGCGGAGCATCCCGAAGCCTACATTGCCAGCGCCTATGACGACCCTTTTGTGATTGAAGGCAACAGCAGCCTGGGTGAGGAATTGGCCTGTCTCGACGTCGATTGCGTGGTGGCGCCGGTGGGCGGCGGCGGCCTCACTTCCGGCATCGTGACTGGACTGCGCCGGGCGCTCTCCGCCGGAGCGCGGCCCATCGGCGACCTCCAGCACGACGTGCGGCTAAAATACCGGGGCGTGGAAGTGATCGGGGCCGAGCCTCTGCTTGCCAATGACGCCGCCCGGTCGCTGCGCGAAGGCCGCATCGTGGCCAATGAGAGCGAACCGCAGACCGTGGCCGATGGCGCTCGCACCCTGAGCCTGGGCCGGCGCAACTGGGCGATTCTCAAGGACGGCCTGGCCGGAATCGTGGAGGTGCCGGAAGATGACATCGCGCGAGCCGTCCGGTTGCTCTTCGAGCTGGCTAATCTGAAGGCCGAACCTACCGGAGCGCTCTCAGTGGGCGCTCTGCTAACCGAACCTGCCCGGTTCGCAGGACGCTCCGTCTGCTGTGTGATCAGCGGCGGTAACGTCGATCCCGCGGTCTATCGGGACCTGCTGGGATCCGAATAGGAATCTCTCCCCCTTTCAGGCCACTGTCACCCTGAGCGCTTCGGAATGATACCGACACACGAGTGATCAGGACAGCGGCAGAAATAGCAAAAGCTTGACATCTCTGTGACACCCCGCCTCTCCCGCTCCGGCATACTGGCAGTGGTGACAGTGATGACGACGTCCGAATCGCATCGCGCCGGTTTCTCCGCGCTGAAGGTCGTGGCGGAGGCGTTGGCGTATATGGCCGGCATCGTACTGTTGTTTATGCTGTTTGCGGCCGCTGCGCCTTTCACAAAGTAAAGGGCGCCGGCGGCCACCGGCCCCGCGCTCCCGATATGGAAGCGGCCGACCACTCTGCCCTTCGGCAGCGCGAAGCTCAGGGGAGCGAACCCTGCCTCGGCGGCCTGCCTCACATGGACTGGCCGGCGCTTCCTCCCACAGCCATTGCCGATGGTCAATTTGCGATTCCAATTGAGGATGACCCCGTCGGTACTCTGCCTTTCTGCCTGCTCGGCCGGGTCACTGCGAACGCCTGCTATGCGCTCGCGGTGAGATCGAACCTGGGCTGCCGAGCCGGTAGAGATCGGGCATAAACGTGATCAAGCCGCCCGCCGCGGTACTCTTGGAATAGCCCGCCACCAACTGACGATTGTATTGCGAGAGGTCGAAATCCAGGGGATCGGTTGGATGCATATCGACGATTTCGAGGTCGGAATCGGTCATGGTCAGCCTGCCAAATCGCAGGGTGCCGCCGTGAAAATACATATAGTTGCGGGCGCCGGGATACGGCAGAGGTAGTGGCCCCGCATCTTCACCTTTCGCGGCCGTGTCGGTCCCAAACACCAGAACGACCTCTCCATTCTCGATCCTCGCGGCGCTGACCTTACCCTCAATCCGAGGCGGCGGCATCATGTAATTGGGGTTCAGAAATATGTCGTCCCCCTCGATTCGCATGCCCTGCGATTCGTGGAG
>DASYYZ010000096.1:0-12510 GCA_035946735.1 Terriglobia bacterium | reverse complement strand
GCCACCGGTTTGCAACTGACGGCCAGCGCGAACAACTCCGGCAGCTACTCGGCATTCGGCGTGCCCGTCGGGACTTACACGGTCACCTTCAACCAGGAGGGTTTCCAGACCCGGGTCGTGTCTCAAGTGGTGGTGCAAGCGAACGGGACCAACACGCTCGATGCAGTGCTGCAGCCAGGCACGGTCACGACCACTGTCAGCGTGACCGCCACGCCACTGCTCAATAAAGTTGACACCACCAACGGGTACGTGCTGTCTTCCTCGGTGATCGAATCGATTCCCCTGGGCACGGGTAGCTTCACGCAGCTCGCTCTGCTGAGTCCCGGTGTCAACGCCGATTTCCTGAACGGCTCGGGCACCAACAGCGGTCTTGGCAACCAGGAGATCTGGGCCAACGGGCAGCGTTCCACATCGAACAGCATCGCCTTCAACGGCATCAATGCCGATAATCTGTTTAACGGCGCCACCAGCAGTTCCGTGTCGAGCAACCGTTTCGTGCTCAGCACCGGCGAGTCATTTAATGGAAACGGCGATGTCATTACCGGCACGTCGGTCTACGACGCGATTGGAGAAGGCATACCCACTCCGCCGCCGGAGACGATCGAAGAGCTGCAGGTGAGCACCTCGATGTACGACGCTTCCCAGGGCGCCAAGAGCGGCGCTCACATCGAGCTGCTGACCAAGTCGGGCACCAATCAATTCCACGGCCAAGCCTACGACTACTTCCAAAACAACTTCTGGAACGCGGCTCCGTTCTTTTACAACGCGGACACGGCCATCCTCCAGAATCAGAAAGTTCCGGAGCTTCGCCGCAACACGTTCGGCGCGCTGCTCGGCGGTCCCATCAAGCACGACAAGGCCTTCTTCTTCGTGTCCTATCAGGGAACGCGGGTGAAAGACCAGCTTAACGGCACGCAGTTCGATACCGTCCCGCTGCAGTTGACCAACGACCGCAGCGCGGCGGGCCTGGCCGCCGTCGCCAGCGCTCAGAGCGGCAGCACGGTTACCGCCAGCCAGATCGACCCCGCGGCCATGGCGATCATGAACGCCAAGGCCCCGAATGGCCAATACCTGGTGCCGACGCCATCCATTACGGACGCGAGCACCGCTCTCAGTCTGGGCTACGATGCCGTCATCAACGGTCCGCCGGCGACTTTCATCGTGGACCAGTTCAACGGCAATATCGATTACAATTTCTCCGCGACCGACCGCCTGGCAGGCAAGTATTTCTTCCAGCGCAACCCCACGGTGACGCCCTTCCCGCCCGACGGCCAGCTCCTCGGATTCCCCCAGACCCTCAATGCGGGCAGCCAGGCCATCTCACTCACCAACACCCGGGTGCTCGGACCCACCGCCACTTGGGACCTGAAGGGCGGATTCATTCGCGAAGGCGCGTTCGCCAACATCAGCCAGCCCTTGACGGCGCAGGACGCAGGCATCAACCTGTTTGGGCTCAGTCGGTTTCCCGGCATCAATTTTCGCAGCGGGGACTCCACTCTCGGCAATGCGCTTGCCATCGGAACCACCTCGCCTTTTGCCAACGCAGGTGTCTATCAGAACCAGTTTGAGGGAGGCACGGACCTGAACTGGGTCCACGGCAAGCACAGCTTCTCTTTTGGCGCCGACTACATGCGCACCCAGCTCAACATTCTGAACGGCAACAATGAGGTTGCAACCATTCAGACCCCGGACTTTGCGTCCTTCCTTCAGGGCACGCTCCGCAGCGGCACCACGCTTTTTGTGGGCGAGTCGAACCGTTACTACCGGGCGAACAATCTTGGCTTGTATGCTCAGGACAAAATCAAGGTGACGCCGAACCTGACAGTGGACGCGGGGTTGCGCTTCGATTATGATGGGCCCCTCTCCGAGAAATACGGACACCTGACGAACTTCGATCCGGCGCTCTATCAGTACAATCTCGCTAGCGACACGGTGGTGAACGACGGCCTGGTGATCGCCGGGAATAATCCGCAATACGGCAGTAAAGGCGTCAGCGCCTCCACCCTGTTGAACCATCAGTTCGGCTTTGGACCGCGCCTGGGGTTAGCGTGGAGCCCGAGCTTCATCAAGAACTTTGTGGTTCGCGCCGGCGCCGGCATTTATTACGATCGCGGCGAGTACTTCACGGAGTTTTCACCGAGCGCCGGGTCCGGCTTCAATGGTCCTTTTGGGGTCACGCTGGAACCGCCCTTCGTCCTCCAGGTTCCACGCGTTCCGGGAGCCCTGTTGGACGCGCCTTTTGGAAGCACGCCCCCGGCTCAGCCCACCGGCAACCCGGCCGATTTCGCGCAATTCGTGCCCAATCAGGCCGCCCTGATCAACGGAGCCCAGCCTTTTCTTTTCGGCGGCTACGACGCGGCCAACAAACTCCCCTACTCCGAGAACTGGAATTTCGACTTGCAGTGGCAGCCGCGCAATGATCTCGTCATGACGCTTGGTTACACAGGCAACCACGGCAACCACCTGCTGGTGCCGATCCCGTTCAACCAGCCAAAAATCGCCACACCAACCAGTCCCGTCAACGGTCAGATGTATTCGTATGGATACAACCCTTTGGATTCCACGAAAAACTGCAACGGTGGAGGTTGCCCTCTTCTGACCCAGACGGTGCCGGGCCAGCCTCTCTATCCCATCAACACCTATGACGGCGGCAATACGGACCTGCGCGCGCCCTTCGTGGGCTACAGCACAAGCTCCGTGTTGTACGAAGCCGAAGGCATCGCGAACTACAATGCCTTGGAATTCAGCGTGAACAAGCGGATGAGCCACGGCCTGCAGATCAACGCGTCCTACACCTGGTCGCACTCGCTCGACGAGGACAGCGGCCTGGGGCTGTTTTTCAACGGCAACGATCCTTTCAACCTGCCGTCGGCCTACGGCTCCTCGGACTTCGACCGCACCCACGTGCTCATCATCAGCTACCTCTACCAGTTGCCGCACCTCAATGTGGGACGCGTGGGGAATCAGATCCTCAATGGCTGGGGGGTGAGCGGCGTCACGACTCTCGAGAGCGGACAGCCCTATGCCGTGTATGACTACTCGGGAGGCGTGGCTAGCATCTACTACGGTGGGGGCAACGATTACCTCACGAATCCGCTGCTGGCGTTCGCGCCCGGCTATACGGCGCAAAAAGCCAAGCTGCAGGGGACCACGGGTGTCAACGCCGGGCAGCCTGTTCTGAACGTGAATGCCTTCACCGTGCCGTTGCTCCAGCCCGGCCAGGACGGAATCCCTCCTTGCGGACCCACGAGCGACGGCACTGTGATCTGCGACAGCTACGAGACGGGCTACAGCAATCAGGGTCGAAACCTTTTCCGCGGGCCCTTCCAGGAACGCTTCGATTTTTCGGTGCAGAAGGTTTTTCGGATCACCGAACGCTGGCAGCTCAGGTATCAGGCCGACCTCTTCAACCTCTTTAACCAGCCGAGCTTCGACACGCCCAATAACAACGTCTCGTTCAACCCCTACTTTGCGAATCCGCCCATCTATGGGCCGGGCTCGGGCTACAACGCCTGCGTTCCTTCAACGGGCGCTTATGCCTGCCCGCCGTCCGGGTATTTGGGCGTGATTCAGCATACCATCGGCAGTCCGCGCTTTATTCAGATGTCTCTGCACCTCATCTTCTGATCTTGTGCTTTGCCTGCCTTTTCATGCCGAGCAGTGGCGACGACAACTATGTCGTCGTCGCCCCACGGCGGCCAGAGGTCACGGGACGCCACCTCGGCGCAAGGCTTCACTCTGCGCCAATCCGGATCCTGCCGCCTACTTCAAGAACTGGCCGAGCTGTTGGGGAGCGTTGCCGGTTCCTTTGATGCTGCAAGGGAGGCGCGACAGGACGCCGGCGCTGCAACCCGACCACAGAGGACGCATCCAATATAACGTCTGACGGAGCTTGAATTTTACAGTAAGAGGATTCAATGTCTCGCCCTTATCGCAGTTTTATCCCTTTGTTTTTATTTAGTTTGCCAGCCCTTGCCGGTTCTTCTGTTCCGGGCATCCACAACTTCTATCAAGTGGACAATCACGTCTATCGCGGCGCTCAGCCGACGAACGAAGGATTGAGTTACCTCGCCAAGATCGGCGTCAAGACCGTGCTGGACTTACGGGAACCTGGTGAGCGCTCAGCGGCAGAAGAGCACGCGGTTACGGCTCTCGGCATGCAATATGTGAGCGTTCCCATGGGTGGCTTGACCGCACCTACGGCGGCGCAGATTTCCAAGATTCTGGCGCTGCTCGAAGACAAGACCACGGGCCCCGTATTTGTCCACTGCCGGCGCGGAGCGGACCGAACCGGCGCCGTGATCGGCGCCTATCGCGTAGATTTCGATCACTGGGACAATGCCCGGGCCCTTCGAGAAGCAATGTCGGATGGCATGAGCTTTTTCCAGTTGCCGCGTCAAAGCTACATCCGAAGCTTCCAGCCGCGCTCCCCTGAAGCAATCGAAGCTGCCAAGCCGGTGGAAGCGAAGGTCGCAGCCTCTGCGACTCCGGCTGTTGCTGTTTCGGGGCCGGTAGGAGCGCGGTGACTTCTCTTCACTGGGCCTGACCCCAGAAAGGGTTACTGAAGATTGCAGATCACGGTGACACCATTCGCTGTAACCGCGCTGCCCCTCAGCGCCAGATACGCCGGTGGGGACACCGGCGCTACAGCAGCAGTCGTCACTATATTTTGGTTGTCCGCACGTCCGTCAATCGCATCAAAGCTCGCCTGCATTTGACAGGAGACCCACCTGACCGCAACCGTTCCCGAACTCGCCAAGATGATCGACCACTCGCTGCTGTATCCCACCATGACGGATGCCGGGATCGCCGAGGGCTGCCGTCTGGCGCGTGAGTACGACGTTGCCACCGCGTGCGTCAAGCCCTACGCGATCGAGCTGGCCAGGGGAATCCTGGCAGGTTCGGACGTCGGGATCTGCCCGGTGATCGGATTTCCGCATGGCAACAGCACGATCGCGATTAAGGTTGCGGAAGCGGAGGCCGCCGCGATGGCCGGTGGCAGCGAGATCGACACTGTGGTCAACGTGGGCAAGGCTCTGGGCGGCGATTGGAGTTACGTGCGCGAGGAGGTCCACGCGATCAACGACGCGGTGCTCGCGAACGGCGCCATCCTGAAGGTGATCTTCGAGAACGACTACCTGGAGGACACGCACATCATCCGCTTATGCGAGATCTGCTCTGACCTCGCCGTCGCCTTCGTGAAGACCTCAACCGGTTACGGCTTTGTGAAGCAGCCCGATGGCGCCTACAACTACAAAGGCGCCACTGACCATCATTTGCGCCTCATGCGCCAGCACTGCGCGCCAGGCGTCCGGATCAAGGCCGCAGGCGGTGTGCGCACGCTGGACGATCTACTGCGTGTTCGTGCGCTCGGAGCGGCTCGCGTGGGCGCGACTGCCACACAAACCATTCTCGATGAGGCGAAGCGCTGCTTCGGGAAGACGGCTTGCGGCTAAAGGCCGGAGGATCAATAGGGAGGGTTCTTGATGAAAATGACCGATTGGTTTCTGGCCCAGTTGGAAACAGAAGCCGGCCGCACGCGCCGTGCGCTCGAGCGCATACCCGAGGGCCTCGATGACTGGAAGCCGCACGAGAAGTCGATGCCATTCGGCCGCTTGGCCATGCTGGTGGCCAGGATGCCGTCCTGGGTCGCTATGATCATCAATCGCGACGATTTGGACCTGAGAGGGCCGGGAGGATCGAGCGTTAACCAGAGCCCGCTGCGCACGAGCGCGGAATTAGTCCGGGCGATGGACGAAGGCGCCGCCGAAGCACGCGCCGCGCTTGCGAGCACCACAGACGACCATCTGCTGAAGCCGTGGAAGCTCCTGGTCGCCGGCAGCGTGGTGGCCGAGGATCCGCGGCACGTGGTGCTCCGCGATACGTTCGCGCATCTGGCGCATCATCGCGGACAGCTCACTGTGTACCTGCGCCTCAACAACGTGCCGGTGCCGGCGATCTATGGTCCATCGGCGGACGATGCCCGGTTCGACTAGAAGACGCTCACGAAGTCGATTGTGTCGATTTTAATGTTTGAAATGGGGATCGGGCCTTGGGGGGGAGTGAACCTGCAGAACAACCAGAGCGGGCATCCTGCGAAACCTAAGGGCGCGCCTCAGTAGGATCGAGAGGATCGAGCAGCACTACTTCTCTCGAGACCGTATCGCTGCTTGAACCGGTCTGCGGCTGATGGCCCACTCGCCCACTTCCGCCGACGCTTCGGAAAGCATGTTGATGAGCGGCCGAGCCACTCTGCCGACAAGCCAAACGGCCATCACGCCGGCCCATACCAGCAGGCGTTCGAGAGACCGCAACCGGTCACTCGCGTCAAACTCGGGGCGTACGCGACTCTCCTCTTTGGCGTATGCGATGAAAACCTGTAAGACGTAGAAAACACCCGCCGCCACCAGGGTCATTCTCACCAATCCCCAGATCAACTCTTGTGCGGCTCTCATGATTGATTCCGCCTTCCTGAATCGCCATCACCCGATTAGATTCAATCCCGTCAAAAGTGTTGCAACTTGACTACCACACCCGTTCTGTTGCCTGTTGCGCCAATCCTTCGCGGAGGGTGCTCGTCCAAGTTATTGGTTCCATTCAGAGACATTCATGGGTTAACGATGTTTGCGAAGTTATTACGCACTTTTACCCATCCGAGAACCAGAGACTATTTACGGTATCGGCGGCACTTATTTGTTTGGGTTCCAAAACCTGTAGGCGGCTATGGCGAATGAAAGCCGAGCCCTAAGTCTTGAGAAATCTGCTTGAGAAATCTGTATGATGTATCTCTCTAAAGCACACTGCCATTGAGCGCCGCCAATCGGTTATGCCTTTCGAATCAAGGTGACGGATTAAGCCGGTCTTAGGGTACACTTTAGCCTCGGGGTGAGGGCAGGCATGAGCAGTCTCGTCGCGATTATTCTGGTGGGATTCGTCCTGGGCATGCGTCACGCTACGGATCCGGATCACGTCATCGCGGTGACCACAATCGTCAGCCGGCAGCGCTCGATCCGCAGCGCCGCGTTCATCGGGGCCTTCTGGGGAGTCGGGCATACTATCACGATCATGGCGGTGGGTGCAGGGATCATAGCTTTTAACATCGTAATACCTCCCCGCCTGGGCTTGACGATGGAGCTGGCGGTTGGAATTATGCTTGTGCTGCTCGGTGTGCTCAACCTGACCGGAGTTACGACGCGGCTGACCGAGCGGTTCACTCCCGAGGTGGCCGGCGGCCATTCGCACCCTCACGCCCACGGCGACTACATCCACAATCACCTACACGGCCACGAGCCCGGCCGTCACGGGCATCCTGAAAGCGCGACCCCGATCGCGAAGCTCGACCGCCGGTTCGGGACTGGCGGAAGGCTCGGCGTCTACCAGGCCCTGCGTCCGCTGCTGGTGGGCGTCGTTCACGGCCTTGCCGGTTCGGCAGCGGTGGCGCTTCTGGTGCTTGCCACTATTCATAATTCGACATGGTCCGTGGCCTATCTCCTGGTCTTCGGCGTGGGCACCGTTGCCGGGATGATGCTCATCACCGCGGCCATCGCCGTTCCTTACACTTATACCGGGCGCCGTTTCCTGCGGCTGAACGGAGCTCTGGCAGCGGCCTCCGGACTGCTCAGCGTGGGCTTCGGTCTGTTCATCGCCTACCAAATCGGCTTCGTCAACGGCCTCTTCACAAGCCACCCGCACTGGACTCCCCACTAAAAGATTGTCGATTGGCGATTGGCGATTGGCGATTTGCGATTGGAAGCGCCTGATCCTATCAATTAGCAATCAGGCGCAGCACTTCGAGATACTTGTAGCCGCTGCCGGTCAAGAACAGCACCACGGTCTCGTAGCCGGAGAGGAGTCCATCGGCAAGAAGCCGTTTGAGCGCCGCGAGCGTGGCGCCGCCCTCGGGAGCCGTCACCAAACCCTCGCTTTCGGCAATTTCGCGCACACCTTGCAGCATGGCCTTGTCCTCGATGGCCACCGCGCTGCCTCGACTCTCGGCGAGCGCCCGCAGAATCAGAAAATCACCCACTGCAGCCGGCACCCGCAGGCCGCTGGCAATGGTCTCCGGATTAGCCCACTCCTCGGCGCGCTCCGTTCCCGCGGCGAATGCTCGAGCCATGGGCGCGCAGCCCGTTGCCTGCACGGCGTACATCCGGGGACGCCGTCCGCCTGTCCAGCCCAGTTGCTCCATTTCGTCAAACGCCTTCCACATGCCGACGAGGCCCGTGCCACCGCCGGTGGGGTAGATCATGGCGTCGGGCGACTGACCGCCCAACTGCTCGATCACTTCGTAAGCCATGATCTTTTTTCCCTCGACGCGATACGGTTCCTTCAAGGTCGAGACGTCAAACCATCCCTCGGAACGGGTGCGGGCGGCGAGCGCGCGGCCGCAGTCCTTGATGCTCCCCGGAATCAGCGCCACCTCGGCTCCGAGAATGCTGCACTCCAGCCGATTCATCTCGGGCGTTCCTTCCGGCATGTAGACCAGCGCCTGAAGTCCGGCCCGCGCCGCATAAGCAGCCAGGGCCCCGCCTGCATTTCCAGCCGAAGGAACCGCCAGCTTCCGGATTCCGAGTTCGCGGGCCATCGATACCGCCACGGCCTGGCCGCGCGCCTTGAACGAGCCGGTGGGATTCGCGCCTTCGTCTTTGAGATAGAGGTTTGGCAAGCCCAGCTTTTCGCCGAGCCGCCGGGCGTGCAGCAACGGAGTGAATCCCTCGCCGAGACTGACGATGGAAGCCTCGTGCTTTACTGGCAGCACTTCACGGTAGCGCCACAGACTTGGGACGCGTGTGCTCATTGCGCCGCGTGGCATCAGGCCGGGACTTAGGCGGTAGCGAACGAGAAGGGGGGATCCGCAGTCGCAGAGGTTGTAAATGCCGCCGGCCTCAAACTGTTTTCTGCAGCGGGAGCACTCGATGTGTGAGACGGCGCTGGAATAGGTCATCGATGGCAGCGTGAGAGCGGTCCGCGGTCAGATCACCACGGATTCCTGATACTCACCAAAGACGCGCCGCAGGGTATCCGATATCTCACCGACGGTGGCATAAACTTTCACAGCCTCGAAAATTGCGGTCAACAAGTTGTCTTGGGAGCGCGCCACAGTTTCGATCTTCTCGAGCGCAGACCGGACCGCAGAAGCGTCGCGGGCGGCGCGCAGCCTGCGCAGCCGCCCCACTTGCGCGGATTCGAGAGCCGGATCGATATGAAGGATCGGAGGCGCGGCCGCGCGATCGTCCTGGTAACGGTTCACGCCGACCACCACCTGATCGCCGCGCTCGATCGCCTGCTGGTAGTGATAAGCCGATTCCTGGATCTCGCGCTGCACATATCCGGTTTCGATGGCGCGCACCATGCCGCCCAGGGCGTCGATCTTTTGCAGGTATTCCCGGGCTCCTCGCTCGATCTCGTCCGTCAGCTTCTCCACATAGTACGAGCCGGCCAGCGGGTCTGCGGTGTTCGTTATGCCGCTTTCGCCGGCGATGATCTGTTGGGTGCGCAGAGCGAGCAGAGCCGAGGCTTCGGTGGGCAGCGCCAGGGCCTCGTCGCGTGAATTGGTGTGAAGGGACTGCGTTCCACCAAGCACGGCAGCCATCGCCTGCAGTGTGACGCGCACAAGATTCACGTCCGGTTGCTGGGCCGTCAATGTTGAACCGCCGGTCTGGCTGTGGAAGCGGAACATCCAGGAGCGCGGACTCGCGGCTTGAAAGCGTTCGCGCATCAGGCGGGCCCAGAGTCGCCGCGCGGCCCTGAATTTCGCCACCTCTTCAAGCAGTCCGTTGTGCGAATTCAGAAAGAAAGAAATGCGGGGCGCGAAGTCATCCACGGCCAGGCCCCGCGCGATTGCTGCCTCAACATACGCCGTGGCGTCGGCCAGAGTGAAAGCGACCTCCTGCACCGCCGTCGACCCTGCTTCGCGGATGTGGTAGCCGCTGATCGAGATCGTATTCCATTTCGGGGCGCGGTCGTGGCAGAAGGCAAAAATATCCGTCGCCAGGCGCAGCGCCGGGACCAGAGGATAGATGTAGGTTCCGCGCGAGATGTACTCCTTCAGGATGTCGTTCTGAACTGTTCCCGAGACCTTGCTTAGATCCACGCCCTGCTTCTCCGCCACCGCCAGGTAGAGGGCCAGCAGAATCGCAGCCGTGGAGTTGATAGTCATGGAGGTGGAAACACGGTCGAGGGGAATGCCATCCAGAAGCTGTTCCATATCCTCCAGCGAATCGATGGCCACCCCGGCGCGGCCGACCTCGCCGAGAGCCAGCGGATTGTCGGAATCGAGGCCGATTTGCGTGGGCAGATCGAAAGCCACCGAGAGTCCGGTGGTGCCCTGAGAGAGCAGATAGCGGTAGCGTGCGTTCGACTCCGCGGCGGTGCCGAAACCCGCGTACTGGCGCATGGTCCAGGGCCGTTGCCGGTACATGTCGGGGTAAATTCCGCGCGTGAAGGGATATTGGCCGGGCTGGCCGAGGTCGCGCTCCCTCGACCACTGCCCGAGGTCTTGCGGAGTGTCGAACAGCTTCTCTTGGGTGGCGGTCTTGGATTCGCCGGCGCTCATAGCATCACTCCCTCCGGGCTCTTCAGCGAACACTCCGGGCCTTCAGGAACGAATATACGCCGAAGATCAAGAGCAGCACCGTGAAACCCGCCACCACATCGAAGCGCCACATCCCGTTCATGGGTCTTTCACTATAAGCGCGCCACTCTGCGAAGCACAGTGAGGCGCCCGCCGCCGCCAGCAGCAGGAACGCGATGCCCACCAGCACATGAAAAAGGCGCTTTGCGTGCCGCCAACCGTGTTGCAGCAGGCGGCCGAGGCCGGGTCGTTTTCTCAGGAGGACCATGCTCACTTAAAACCTACACTCGCTACTTGCCATTTCGCCGCCCGCTGGCTATTCGCTGTCCCCTTGGCCGCTGAACTCGGCTCGTAACCAATCCAGACTCGCCTTTTCCGAAGGTAGCAGGATGTGATTCCCAGGCGTAGGACCGATTACTTCGCGACCGCGCCGGAAGCTCACGCGGTAGAGTTCCGCGAAGACGAATGGCTGCACTGCCGCTCCCTGGCCTCCCACCACCTCGGAGCCGCGCCGCACGTTATCCATCAGCCGGCAGGGATGGAGCAGATGGTAAGGCATGCGGGTCATCTCGCCGCCGTGCTCCGCCGCCGCCACAATCTGGACGGCCGCAAGTTCCGGGGTGATGCCCACCATCAGATTGGGATCGGCCAGCTGGTGCCAAAACTCGGTTTCAATGAACAACACGTCGCTTTCCGGGTGTCGCGCCAAGTACGCGTCCAGCGCTTCGCTTACCAGCTCGTGCGTACCGATGTGAGTGCTGTTGAAGTCCTCCTCGTGCGGCGCGAAGACGGCCTCGGGCTCAGTGCTGTCAAAGATCTCGGCCAGAGCCCCCACTCTCTTGGCCCATGCCTCCGGATGGGAATCGCGCCCGCTCAGGTGGACGTCTTCGAAACCGTCCGCCGAAGCGGCCCCCGGCTCAGTGGGTATCAGCAGCTCGAATCCGAGCACCTGATGCGCTGACACCAACTCCCGGCGGCGGCGCGGGCGCTGCGCAGGATCGGATCCGAGCGTTATGGCGATATTCGTCACCCTAGCGCCGGCTTCGAGGCGCAGCCGCGACCCGAGCGCCGCGCTTAAGCACTCGTCGTCCGGATGCGGCGCGCAAAAGAGCACGTTCGCGCCTTGGGTCTCGCTTGCCGAGACCACGGGCGGCACCGGAGGAGCCGGCGCAGGGCCGAGCGCAGCGCCTCTGGCGGAGTCCACCGTCTGCACCATGCGACTGACATAGCCTAGCCATTCCGCGAATCGGACTGCACCTTCGCTATTCTTACTCATGTTGTCGGATCCTTTTTGAGTTCGCCAGATGTTATCCAGATTGCGTTAAGAGGCACTCGGAGTCCCGGCATTCCGGAATCCGCGTTAGCTTTCAACGGCAATCGAAGATCATGCAAGTAATGTCGTCGTGCTGCGGAGCATGACCGGCGAACGCGTCCACGGAGGACATCAGACGCTTGAGCGCGTCCGACGCCGAACTGCTGCGGCCGAGATGCAGCTCCGTCAGCAAGCGCGCTTCGCCGAATTCATCCGCGGATTCGTTCTCAGCTTCAACGACGCCATCGGTGAAGATCACGAGCCGGTCGCCGGCCCCGAGCGCCACCTCGCCGGATTCATAACGCGCGTCGCGCATGATGCCGAGCGGCAGGCCGCCAATCTCAAGGCGATCGAGATCGCCTTGCCCGGCCGAGCCACGCAGGACCATGGGCTGATTGTGGCCGGCGTTGACGTATGTGAGTTTGTGCGCAGCTAGATCGAATTCGGCAAGAAACGCCGTAGTGAAGCGCCGTCCGGCCTGGCTGATCTCGCAGGCGTAGGCGTTAAGGCCCGCGGCGAGTTCCGTCACGGTCGCAGGAGCCCGCGCCAGAGTGCGAAGGCTGGCTTGAAAAGTGGCCATGAGCAGGGCAGCCGGCACGCTCTTGCCCGCCACGTCCGCCACCAC
>DASYYZ010000095.1:0-31176 GCA_035946735.1 Terriglobia bacterium | reverse complement strand
GCTTTCTTACGTTCCATAACACGCCCTGTTGGGGATGAGTGGCCAGGCCAGAACCTCCACTGTAAGGTGACATTTGGACCAGTGTCAAGCAGCGTCCAGCCAAAGAGCCGCATCGCGTCTCCTTGTACTTCGTCGCGTTGCGGGTTCCTTGTAATCTGGAAACCCCGTAAGCTAAATTGGGCCTGAACACCAAATACCGGACCCCGAGCGCTGAAATGTGAAGAATCTCGGCATTCTGCTATCAGGACGCGGCTCCAACTTCGAAGCCATTGCCCGCAATGTGCTGGCCGGAACGCTTCCGGCGCGCATTGCGCTCGTGATCAGCAATCGTGCGGATGCGGGCGGCCTGGAACGCGCCCGGGCACTCGGGTTCCCGGCTCGCTTCATTCCCTCGAAGGGGAAAGACCGCGACGCCTATGACAACGAGCTTATCGCGGCTTTGCGCGAGTCCGAGGTGAACATCGTTTGCCTGGCGGGATTCATGCGGTTGCTCGGGCCGGGCTTTGTACGGGCTTTCCCGAGCCGCATTCTGAATATTCATCCTGCGCTGCTTCCCGCATTCCCTGGCCTCGAAGCGCAGAAACAGGCGCTTGACTACGGGGTGAAGTTCACGGGCTGCACGGTGCACCTGGTGGACGAGGGCGTCGATACGGGACCGATTCTCTGCCAGGCGGTGGTGCCCGTCCTCGAAGATGACACGGTGGGAACGCTCTCGGCGCGCATTTTGAAGGAAGAGCACCGCATCTACTCGGAAGCAATTCGAATGATGTGCGAAGATCGCGTTCGAGCGGTGGGGCGGCGCGTCGTGGCAGACCGATGAGGCCGACGATAGTGATACCCTAAAGTGTGTATAGAGGCTGAAAGGGCTCAGAGTATTCGTATGGAGCGCGTTGCCCATCGCTTTTCGGGTGGCCGGCCGAAGACATTCCCGGGTGTTGGAATTGATATTTTCGCCTCGCCGCCACTGAATCCAGAGCCGTGCTGGTAACCGCCGACGAAATATTCCTGCGCCAGGTTGGCCCGCATCCAAACGCGGTTTTTCTCCGGGATCTGCGACTCGCTGGCCATTTGTGATGACGCTCGACGAACAAATCGCTTATCTCACCAAAGGCGCGGACGAGACCATCCGCCTCGAAGAGCTGCGCGTCAAGCTGGAGCGTTCCGCGCGCGCCGGCAAGCCCCTGCGAGTGAAGGCCGGGTTTGATCCTACCGCGCCCGACCTGCACCTCGGCCACACCGTGCTCATCCGCAAGCTGAAACACTTTCAAGATCTCGGCCACACCGTGATTTTTCTCATCGGGGATTTTACCGGACTCATCGGTGATCCTACCGGCCGCAACGTCACCCGCCTGCCCATGACGGTGGAAGAGATCGCAGCCAACGCCGAGACCTACAAGAAGCAGGTCTTCAAGATTCTGGACCCTGAAAAGACCGTGGTGGATTTCAACAGCCGCTGGCTGGGCGGGCTGACCAGTCAGGAGTGGATCAAACTGTGCTCGAGATACACCGTGGCGCGCATTCTCGAGCGCGACGAGTTTGCCAAGCGCATGAAGGAGCGGAATGCGATCCACATTCACGAACTGCTTTATCCGCTCAGCCAAGGATACGATTCCATTGCGCTCCAGGCCGACGTCGAACTTGGCGGCAGCGATCAAAAGTTCAACCTGCTGGTGGGCCGCACGCTGCAACACGAGTACGGCCAGGAGTCCCAGGTGATCATGACCACGCCGATTCTCGAGGGGCTGGACGGCGTCCAGAAAATGTCCAAATCGCTCGGGAACTACGTCGGCATCAGCGAGCCGCCGGCAGGAATGTTCGGCAAGTTGATGTCAATTTCCGACGAGATGATGTGGCGTTACTACCTTCTGCTGACGGATCTGTCGCCGCAACAGATCGAGGTTCTGAAGCAAGAGGTCGCGTCGGGCGGACGGCATCCAATGGACGTGAAGAAATCCCTTGCAAGTCGCGTAGTTAGGGATTTTCACGGCGAAGAGGCTGCCCAAAGTGCGCAGCGCAGCTTCGAAGTACAGCACCAGCAAGGGGGCATTGCTTCTGAGATTCTGACCGTTCATGCTCCCTATCCGTTGCACGAACCGCGAAAACTGTTCCGGCTGCTTGCAGACCTGCAGATATGCGCGTCCAAATCGGAGGCGCAGCGAAAGATAAAAGAAGGGGCGGTCTACATCGCCGGGGGTGATCTTGGGAGACCCGACTGGCAACGCGTCAGTGATCCTGCCTGGGAGATCGACCCGAATCAGCGTCGAACGGCTATCATCCGAATCGGGCGTGAGCGCCACCAAGTAGCTTTTTTCTAGCGATTCGAAGCGACGCTACCCCACACCACAACTACGATTGCGCCTGGACGAGATTCAACCAGTGCTTTTTCGAAGGGCGCCGTTTCAGCGTCCAAAGCGGATATTTTTCATCGAATGCCTCAAGCCATAATCGCTGGGTAGGAGGTGCACCCAATGCCCGATTTCACGGACACCTTCGTTCGCGAGCAGTTGCTTGACCGGCACCGCCGGCTCGAGGCTGCGGTCACGTGGTCACAATCAGAGCCGCGCCTGATGGAGCTTTTGCACGAGGTCGATTCGGCCTTGGCGCGGATGGACCAGGACACGTGGGGCATCTGCGAAGTGTGCCACGAACCGGTTGAAGCCGACAGGCTGATGGCCGACCCCCTGGTGCGCTATTGCCTCGACCACTTGAGCGCCGCCCAGCGCGACGCGCTCGAACGCGATTTGGAGACCGCGGCCGCGCTGCAACGCGGCTTGCTGCCGCAGCCGGAGGCCAAACACAGCGGCTGGGAGGTGGCGCACACCTATCGGCCATTCGGCCCCGTAAGCGGCGACTACTGCGATGTTGTGGTGGAAGAGACTCCCGAGCGCTCTCTCTTCTTCTTCGTCGGAGACGTTTCGGGCAAGGGAGTCACCGCTTCCATGCTGACGGCGCAATTGCACGCTATCTTTCGCAGCCTGGTGATGCAGCAGTTGCCGGTGCCGCAGTTGCTCGGGCAAGCCAGCCGCATCTTCTGCGAGAGTGCGCTCTCGCCGTACTACGCAACTCTGGTGGGCGGCCGCGCTGAAGCCGGCGGATCGCTGGAGATCGTCAACGCCGGCCATTGCCCGCCGCTGTTGATTCGTGGCGGGAAGTTGACGCGTCTGGAGCCTTCGGGCACTCCTCTCGGGATGTTCTGTGATGGCCCTTATCGCGCCGAAAGGTTCGATCTCGAACCCGGAGACGTGCTGTTTGTTTACACCGACGGAGTGTCGGAGGCGAGGAACCCGGACGATGAAGAGTATGGGGAAGAGCGCGTCATCGAGTCTCTGCGGGGCTGCGCCCGCCTCACTGCCCGAGGGGTTGTGGACGGGTGCGTCGAGAGCCTCGGACGGTTTCTTGGCAACGCAAGCTTGGCCGATGACCTCACCATCATGGCGATTCAGCGCACGGCCCGGGCCTGAGCGCATCCTGTTCAGGGCGCAGACTCGGAGGGCCAGCTTAGTGGCAAGAGTCCGTGATCACACTGCCCTGGCGGGACTGTTTCCGCCTTTTCACGGATAGCACGCGCGCATCCTCGGCAACCAGGACCGCCTCGCTGCCGGCTTCGACCACATCTTTCCTCGGCGCGCCTCGAGCCTGCAGGTCGCGCGTCAGTTGCAGGAGGTGCTCGGCCGTGGCAAGAGTCTCAGCCGCGAGTTCCTGCGCTCCGGATTTCTGCGCAACCGCAATCGCGCGGCGAGCCTCTTCGATCACCAATGGCGCGGCTGGATCGCTTCCTGCCGGCGGACCCGGGTCCGCCAGATCTGCCCCGGCCGCACTCAGCAGTTCGCAGGTTGCCTGGGTCACGGGCAGGGTCGGCGTTGCGCCGGGCGAAAGATCAGCCTCAAACACTACGGCATTGCCCGGGTGGCTCACGGCGAAATAAGGCTCCGCGGTCACAATCAGTCCAAAGCGGCTGGGAGCCATCTTCGTATTGAGCCGCCCGTCGGCTCCCGTGAGCTCAATCTCACCCAGATTGGAAGCCCGCCCTTCGGGTGTCACGGCCCAGAGCACGTAAGTGAGATATTCGGTCCCGAGGCGTGAAGCGGGCGGCAGCTTCGAAAAGGCGGCGTGAATCCTTAGAGCGATCCGGCTCGGAAGGATTTCCGCCTGCCCCGCCGCTCCAGGCACGAGAGCCGTGTATCGGAACACGACCGTGATGGGAGCGCTCAAAGCGGTGTAATCCATCACTCTCACCGTTCGAGTTTCGTTGGCGGGCGATGCGCCTCGAGAGGGGGGCGGGTTTGCGGTCGCGGCCACGGCGTAGAGCAGGCTCACGGCAGCCCTAACGGAAAAGCGGAATATTCCCTTGGTTCGCTTAGACGCAGGATGGATTAAGGTGAGGAATTCGACTTCGGGTCTGCACATGCCTACTGCGATGCCGACGGAGGAATAGTAAGGTTCAGCACCCTGACACCCTCCTCGTCGAGCGAACTAACGCGGCGCACGTCCGACTGCTGACCCTTGTAAGCCGCACGCACCTGGTAATCGTCCGAGGGCTTCAGATCGGTGAAATGGTAGCGTCCGCCTACCTCGGAATAGATGCCCAAGGTCTTGCCCGTGGTCACGTCGGTCAGCTCCACCGAGGCTCCCACGATAGGATTGTTCTCCCCATCGAGCACTTCACCCTGAATGGTCTTGGTGAGCGGCTTTTTCTTGGCAATAGCCGTCACGGTGAAAAACAAGGCGATGCCGCAGCAGATCACCGCCGCCTTAGTGCGGAAGGCTGGTATAAGGCTATCCGAATCAAGAGCTGTGCTGCGTAAGGTCCGCGGCCCGCCATTACCACTCTTCCTCTTCATCTTCTTCTTCCTCGAGAACAGCCCGCAACTCCAGCGGATTGGTGCTGATCACTTCGAGCTCGGCGCCGCACTCGTGGCAGTCGAGCTTCAGGCCTTCTTCGACCTCGTCATCTTCCATGTCAATCAGTGCTTCGCACTCTGGACAATGCGCCATCGTACACCCCGGACAATGAACTTGACGCTAGGACCAAGTCTATTCAATTCATTCGAACGATGTCCAGTCGTCACGATGCTAATTGGATCGACGCTGCTGTGCCGGCGTGGCTCACAGGCCCGTCCCAATTCCGACGCCTGGCTTGATATGGAGACGCCTTATTTACAAGAGGCTTTGGCTTCTTCTACGCTGTTGTAAACCTCAAACACCGTTGAGAGCTTGGTGATGATGAGCTGTTCTTGCAGCATTTTGGTGAGATTCGCAAGCTTCATTTTGGCTTCGTGGTGCCGTGCTGTGGCATAGATGCCCACCAGCGCGCCCAAGCCGGCGCTGTCCATGAAATCTACCTGAGCCAGATTCAGTATCAGGCAAAGGCTCCAGTCCCAACGTTCCTTGTGCCATTTGGCGTTCTCCAGAGCGAGCGTGACCCGATTGCGAAGCACCTGGGTGCCATCACCAAGCGTGATGCGCCCCTTCAGCCCCAGCACCGTCACCGGTCCGGAAAGCGTTTCAGTAATTTCGAGAGCCATGCCGGTCACCCCACGATTCACCCGACTGATTGAAGCGCCTGTCGAGTATTCTGATGAATGACTCAGTGTATCAGTCGCCCGATCGAGCAACACCACGTTAGCATTAGGCGTCAAGCGGACCTGAAAATTGCTACCCTGACCCGTGCCCATCGAATTGAACCAGCTCGAGAAGCTCGATGACTACCGCTGGATCATACCCCGACAAACGCGTCCCGGCATGCTCACTGATGCCCTCATCTACAGTGACGAGCGCCTGCTGCGCGACGTGCTGCGCGATCAATGCCTGGAGCAGGCGGCGAACGTCGCCATGCTGCCCGGCATTGTGGGCCGTTCCCTCGCCATGCCTGATATCCATCAGGGCTACGGGTTTCCCATCGGCGGAGTAGCGGCAACGCTGCCCGAAGAGGGCGGAGTGGTGTCGCCGGGCGGCGTGGGCTTCGACATCAATTGCGGCGTCCGGCTGCTTGCCAGCACGCTCGCGATCGAGGACGTGGCCCCGAGGATCCGTGACCTTGTCGACCAGCTCTTTCGTGACGTACCCTCCGGCGCCGGACGCGCTGGAGACGTGCGCGTCTCCTACCAGGATTTGGATCTGATCCTGAAAGAGGGCGCAGCCTGGATGGTGGCGCACGATTACGGGCTTCCGGAAGACCTGGAGACCTGCGAGGAGTCGGGAACCATTGATGGCGCCGACCCTTCCGCCGTCAGCGATCGCGCCAAAAAGCGAGGCTTGCCACAGATCGGTACGCTGGGCTCGGGCAATCACTTCCTCGAGGTGCAGTACGTGGAGCGCATCTTCGAGGCCTCAGCCGCCGAGGCTCTTGGCCTTGCCGAGGCCCAGATCGTAGTGCTGATTCACTCCGGGTCGCGCGGCCTCGGCCATCAGGTATGCACGGATTATCTGCGCGACCTGGACGAGAGCATGCACCGCTACGACATTAGTTTGCCGGACCGCCAACTCGCCTGCGTGCCGGTGCACTCGAAAGAAGGACAGGAATATCTCGCGGCAATGCGCGCCTCCGCCAATTACGCTTGGGCAAATCGCCAGGGAATCACGCACTTCGTCCGGGGCGCCTTCCGGCGGATCTTCGGAGACGACGCCGGCCTGCGAGTGGTGTACGACGTCTGCCACAATATTGCCAAACTCGAACGGCACAAGATCGATGGCCGGGAGCGGGCAGTAATGGTGCACCGCAAGGGCGCCACGCGCGCCTTTGCGGCGGGGCGGCCTGAGCTGCCGGAGGTCTACCGCACCGTTGGCCAGCCAGTGTTGATTCCGGGCTCGATGGGCACTTCGTCGTACGTGTTGGTGGGAGCGGAAGGCGCCATGCGGGAGACGTTTGGCACGACCTGCCATGGGGCAGGCCGGGTCATGAGCCGCACGGCCGCCAAAAAGTCAGAATGGGCTGCCAGTGCGCGCGCCCGGCTCGAGGAGCAGGGCATCTTAGTGCGCGCCGAGACCAAGAACGGCATCACGGAAGAGATTCCCGAAGCGTATAAAGACGTGGATGAGGTGGTGAACGTGGTTCATGAGGCGGGGTTGTCGAAGAAGGTCGCGCGTCTGAAACCGAAAGGCGTGATTAAAGGCTAGGATCGGCAGTTCGGATTGCATTGAGCGGCGTTGCGAAAGCGGCCGGCTTCGCTAACGCCGGGAAGCGACCTTGCCGTTTAGCAGGTCTTTCTCCCTGACGTGTGCGATCAGGTTGCGAACGCTGTTTGCGAGCTGCACCACTTCGCCCTTGCCCTGAACGTCAAACTCGATCTCGTAGTTGCCGGCAGCGGCGTGATCCACAGCAGCTTTAAGATCCACCAGCGGGCTGACGACTTCCTGGGGCAGGACAAAACTCACCCAAACGCTCACCAGAAATACCAGCACGGAAACGATGCTCACCACCCATTCGGCACGCCTCTTGAGCATGCGCGCCTCACGGTGATCGGTCTCCACCCGAGACCAGCTCCGCTTCTCGAGGTCTCCCGCTAGCTGCCGGACGCGTTCGGAGGCGTCCTGGAGACCGGCCGAGGCCTGGCGCAGGTTTGGATCGGTGGACTCTAGCGTGCTCGTAATCTCCGCATCGAAGGAGCCAACCCGGGTGCGGAGTTCGTCGATGATCTCCGCTTGTCTCTGATGACGGGCGCGCCGGAGCAGATCGTCGATGTCCCTTTCGTACACTTTCACCACGCCTTCGATGCGCTGCATCGGCGCCTGCTGCGGGTTACCGAGGTGCGTTACCATCGCGTCCAGGCGGCTCTGATAGAGGTCCAGCTGTTCCAGCATGCTCTGGGCAGTCGCTCGTTCCTCCGGCTGGAGGTCCCCGACCTGGTGGCTCAGGTCCCGCAATTTCGCAAGCGATTGGCGGTTCGCCTGCAAATCGTCGATGTTGTGAGCTAAAAAGTAGTTTCGTTCTGAGCGCCGGGCGTTCAGCATCTCGGCCGAGGACTGCTCAGCCAGGTTGGCGACGGGGGCGTCTACGCTCACAATCCGATCCACGATGCTGGCCATCACGAAGAGGTAATAGATGGCGAGAGCGATGACGGGAAGTAGAATGAATCGGACGATTGCCAGGCTGTAGACTACGCGGCGCCGCAAGGACGCCCCCCGGGCAAAGACCCTCAAGGGCCTATGAAAGACGTGGAAGGGCTTAAGCACTTCCAATCTCATTCGTCATACCCTCCCCAAGATTGCGTCAGCCTCTCAAGCGGAAAGGCGAGCCAGCGCTCGCGGTTTCGAATCTTACCCCAAAATCGTCTTTTGCCGGAACAAAATCGGCGCCAGCTACCACATAGGAAACCTTGCGCGGACGGAGCATTGAAGGCTCGCGAGGGCGACGGACCGCCGGGAACTTTACCAAGTCCTGTTCGTATTATACCTTAGACGGGCACGCGGCGCGGCGCTGGCAGCCAAGAATGAGCCGGCAATCCGGTGTTCCCGTCCTGTTACGATGCCCGCCGCAGGCCGAATAGGTTCGATTTACAGGAGGCTCCCGTGGCCGAGACACGTCGGCCCCTGTTGAGGCCGCCGGCGACACTCGGTACGGGAGGTGCTTATGTTCTGTCCTCAGTGTGGAAGAGAGTACTCGAACGCAGTTAACTATTGCAGCCATTGCGGAGCCGCGATGGCTCCCGCTCCGATCCCTGCCGCTCGCAAACTCTACCTATCCCCCACGGACCGCAAGATCGGCGGCGTCTGCGGTGGCCTCGCGGTGTATCTCGACATGGACGCCACTCTGGTGCGGCTGATCTGGGTGATGGCGGCGCTCTTCGCAGGCTGGGGTCTATTAGGGTATTTGATCGCATGGGTCGTCATGCCGGAAGAGCCGTTGTACCAGCCGGCGTTGTATACGGCCCGGCCGGAGGCTGCTCCGAGCGGATCCGCCCGCGCGTAAATCTACAGACAAGCGTCGGAGCGGGATGGGAGTCGCTTCCAGTACGGAAGCTCCCCCATTTCTCCGATTAGGTGTGTCACTATAATCCGGTCGTCCTCAGCACGCCAGACCGGAAAGGAGACTTGTGGAACAGGAACTGTCCTTGGGATTCGTTCGGGTAGTGGAACAGGCTGCCGTCGCTGCCGCACGCACAATGGGCCGCGGCGACCGGCACTACGCGGACCAGATGGCCGTGGAGGCAATGCGGAAGGAGCTCGAGTCCGTGCCGATCGCGGGCACGGTGGTGATCGGCGAAGGCGAGCGCGACGAGGCGCCCATGCTGTATATCGGCGAGGAGGTTGGGCCCAAGGACCGTCAAGGCTTGCCCGAGGTCGATATCGCCGTCGATCCTCTGGAGGGGACGAATCTATGCGCCATGGGCGTGGCCGGAGCCATCGCGGTGCTCGCGGCGTCTGAGCGCGGCGGGCTGCTGCACGCGCCGGACTGCTACATGGAAAAGATCGTGGTGGAACCCGCCGCCAAGGGCGCGGTGGAGCTTGACGCGCCCGTAAAGGACAATCTGCGTGCTATCGCGCGCCGCCTGGAGCGCGACGTGCAAGACTTGGTGGTGGTGGTGCTCGACCGTCCGCGGCATAACAAGCTGATTGCCGACATCCGCGAGGCTGGAGCGCGCATTCGCCTGATTCCGGACGGCGACCTTTCGGCCGGCATCACTGCGGCGGTGGGCGGCACCGGCGTCCACGTGGTGATGGGCACCGGCGGCGCTCCCGAGGGCGTGATCACGGCCGCCGCCCTGCGCTGTGTCAATGGTGAGATTCTGGCCCGGCTGGTTCCCAAGGACGAAGCTCAGGCCGAACGCATCCGTTCCATGGGCATTCGCGATCCCCGGAAAGTCTTCCGTACCGAGGAACTGGCCCCGGGACACGAGATCATCTTTGCCGCCTCCGGCGTAACCGAAGGCAGCCTGCTCAAAGGCGTACGCTACTTCGGCAACGGAGTGAGGGTGAGCTCGCTCGTGATGACATGCGCCACCCGGTCACTGCGCTTTGTCGATTCCATTCACCTTTCGAAGCGGCCCGACGTGAAGGTCAGGCTGTTCTGACGCGACCCGGTCCGATGCCCTGCCGAGCCCTTCCGACCGCGGTCGCGCACGAATTGCGGAACTTCGGGGAGCCTATCCACGTAAAGTCAATACGGGAAACATTCTCGGAGGATTGAATGAACAAGGACTTGTCTTTCCAGCCTGCAAGAGCTTCTTTCATTTCTCTGGCTATCTTAACAATCGCTGCGGCTGCAACGTCCTGGGCAGCCGGTGCTCCGCGCGGACTCCATCAAGGAAAAGACCCGGACTCGAGCGGCGTGGTTCTCAAGACCCCTTCCGGCGGCTTTGAGTTTTCCGGCAAGGTCAAAGCCTCCGAGATCGGGCTGCCGGTTTATCCGGGCGCGAAACAGGTGCCCGAAAAGGAGAAAAACAACGGCAGTCTCACCTTCAATTTAAGCCGGACGGGAAAGCCGGACGTTCATTTCCTGGTAGCCAAATTCGAGACTCAGGATAGCGTCGATCAGGTCCGGGATTTTTACAAGAAGAAGCTGGGACACGAAGTATCAAAGTTTACGGAGAAGACCGGCGACGACGGTATGGCGTTCGAGATGAGAAAAGGCGATCAGCAACGCAAGTACGTCCAGATCAAGACCGATTCCGGCAAGACGGAGATTGACCTGGTGCGCATCGACGGCGTGAGCTTCTCGGACGACTCGGATTTACAAATCAAGTAAGCCCAGGCTTTCGGGTTTTGACAAGCGTTAGGTTACAGGCTACAATCCCTGAGGTGAGAATACGAAGCTTCGCTCACAAGGGCCTAAAGTGGCTCTATTTTGACGACACGGCCAAGGGCGTTCCGCCGGGCAGCGTCGACAAACTGCGCAAGATGCTGGCCTTTCTCGACGACATGCAGGACCCGGACGAACTCCGCGCACTGACCACGTGGAAGGTTCACACGCTGACGGGCGACCTCAAGGGCGCCTGGAGTCTCACCGTGACGCGTAACTGGCGTCTGACGTTCCGCATTGACGGCGTAGAACGCGAAATCTACGACGTCAACTTGGAGGACTACCACTAACCCAGAAGGAGCCATCGCCATGCCCATGAAGAACCCACCTCATCCCGGAGATTTCATTCGGACGGAGATTATCGAGCCGGCAGACTTGTCGGTCACGGCGGCGGCGGCGGCGCTTCAAGTTTCCCGGCCTACGTTGTCGAGCCTTCTGAACGGCCGCGCCAGCCTTTCCGGGGACATGGCGCTGCGCATCGAAAAGGCCTTCGGAGTGAAGATGGACACGCTGATGAGAATGCAAGCCTCGTACGACATCGCCCGAACACGCAAGCGCGAGAAACAAATCAGCGTCCGGCGGATTCGGCGCCTGGCCGGCGTGCCCGCGTAGAATCTCAGGCTGGACGCAAACTGGTGCGGCAAGTAATGACGGCCTAAGGAGGTCCTATGGCTACCATTCCACAACCGCCTCAACCGCCGATTCCTCCTGCGCCACCGCGATCGGCCAGCAACATCGTGGCCATCGTTCTGTTGTCGGTGGGCCTGGTTGTCCTCCTGTCCGTGGTGGCGATCTGGGCCGGTGTGCGCTTCATCGAGAGAGGCGTCAAAGTCCACGTGTCGGATGCTGGTGACAACAAGAAGGAGGTCAGCATCAGCACGCCTTTTGGCGGTCTCGAGGTCAACAAGAACGGCGGCGTGACTGAGGCCGGCCTGGGTCTGCCCATCTACCCGGGCGCCCAACCGGCCAAGGACGGCGATTCCGCCACGGTGAGTCTCGCCTTTGGCGGGTCCAACAAGCTGCGCGTTGTGGCGGGCAAGTTTGACACCCCGGATTCGCTCTCCAAAGTTCGCGACTTCTATCGAGGCCGCCTGACCACGTTGGACGGCCCATTCGCGGAGAGGTCGAAGATCGACTCCGGCCATGACGACTTCGATCTCGACAGCGGCGAGATGGGAAACTTCATGGGCTTCGATGACGACGGCAAGATGGTCTTCAAGATAAAGCGCAAGGGCGAGGTCAGAGTTGTTGCCTTGAAGAGTGACGTGAGCGGCACCCGCGTCGAGCTGGTCCGGGTGGGCAAAGGCAGCGCCGAAGCGAACTAGAAGATGCCTTGCAGTTAGCCAGTCCAGCCGTTTGTCAGTACCGCTGAAGAGCGGGGCTTTTCATCCCCCGCCTTGGAGTCCTTTCAAGAGTCCACACCTATTAACGTCCTCCCCCTGCAGGCGCGGCTGGGGGGGCGAACCGCGCATCATCGATGGGCGCGTTCTGTTGCACGCTCTCGATCTTGATTGTGAACCGGCCTCCCGGGCGTGCGATCGTCCACTGGAAGGGCAGTTTTACGCCCTCGACATCGCGGTAATCGGCATAATCCACTTCGCTCGGATTGCGGCCGAGCGGAGTCTCTACAAAGCGCATTTCGCGCAGCAGCAGGCCGGATTCTTTATCGAAATAAAAGCGCACGGGCGGATGGTCGGGATTGCGCGCCATCAGCACATAGCTTTCGTGGTCGCCCACTTTCTCTGTACGGCGGCCCACACTGACCTGTTGGAAGGTCTTGGCGATGTCGGCGGCGAAATAAAAGTCGGCGTTCCGCTTCTCGTTGTCAAGCTCGCCGCCGGTAATGGGCCGCGCCGGACCCATGCCGCTCATCCAGCCGCTTTGGCCGTTATACGCAGTGACGTTCTCGCCGCGCTCGGTGTGGACTACAGTCACGCGCGCGTCCGGCGCTTTCGCGAATACTTCCACCGGTGAGGGAGCGCCGAAACCGGAGAGGGTGCCTTTCTCCACGCGGCTGCTGAACTTGTGCAGAGCCTGCTCACCGCCAAGGGCCTGGACATAATGGTCCAAAATCTGCGCGGCGTTCGGCAGGGCAGGAGCATTCGCCGATTCGGCCTCCTCGTGCTTGGACTCGGTCTCGGGAATCGCCGGCGTGCTCGCGGGATCGTTGGCCCCGTGATGGCAGGTATTGCAGGTCACCTCGCGCTGGCCGCCGAAATGGTCCTTGTTGATCGCGAACATCATGGTGATCATCTTGCGCGCCGTCTTCTTCTCTTCCTTGTCGTCTTTTTCGAACGCGCCCCGAACATGGCAGAATTCGCAGTCAACGCCGAGTGACCCCGTCATGAACTGCATGGACGGAATCAGCTCGCCCGCCGGAATGTCCTTTAACACCTGGATGTTCTTGAACTGCTCGCCCGCGGTCTTCGCGGCTCCCGGCGCTCCAGAGGCAGGCGGTCCTGAATGGGGGGAAACAGCGGAGTGCCCGTGGACGCTCGCTGAGATAAGCGTCAGGCCTGAGAGCGATGCCAGAACGATCAGCGCCGTTGTTGTTCTTCGCATGAATCCTCCGAGCTCCAAAGTGCAGGCCGGACTATAGTACCGGAAATCGTTACCGGTTGCGAAGGCGAAAAGCAAAAGCGAGTGCCGCAAGGAGTCCCGAACCATGAAAATAGTGGGCGCTTGAGAGAACAGCGCCGGAGGTTCGGCAAGTCAGGCACGGCCGCCTCATAGAGCGTCGCCAGTCGCCGAATTTCCATGCTACGCTTGTGGCATGCCGCGATACGGGCAAGCTCAGATGTCTTTTTGGCCGCCCTTCACGGGAATGGTCAGATCGATCATCCTTATTACCGCGGCCGTCTTCCTCGTCACCTACGTTCCCGTCCAGCTCATGCCCTCGGCCTTTGGTTTTCGTGGCGTACCGCTTGGCACCGAGTATTTCGGACTGATTCCATTCGAGGTCACTCACCATCTTCTCGTCTGGCAGCTCGCCACCTACCTTTTTCTGCACGGCGGCTGGTCGCACATCGTTTTCAACTGTCTCGCGCTTTGGATGTTCGGCTACGAGTTGGAGCGCACCTGGGGATCGCGGCGATTCCTCTTCTACTTCTTTCTTACCGGTATCGGAGCGGGCCTCTTTAACGTGCTGCTCGATCCCGCCGGCGGCATACCCGTGATCGGAAATTCGGGCGCTGTTTACGGCATCCTGCTCGCTTACGGCGTGCTGTTTCCGGACCGCCCGATCTTTCTCTATTTTGTGATTCCGGTGAAGGCGAAGTGGTTTGTGCTGATCATGGGCCTGGTGGAATTCTGGATGTCGCTTACGCAACCCGGCTCCGGCGTGGCCCATGTCGCGCACCTGGGAGGCATGCTGTTCGGATACCTCTACCTCCGCCGGGTGCGCGGCACTCGTGGCCGCGGGTCCGGTTTCGATCTTCGCGGCCAGTACGCGGAGTGGCGCCGCTCCCGCCTGCGACGAAAATTCGAAGTCTACATGCAGAAGCACGATCCCAAGGACACCGACCGCTGGGTGAATTGAGTCAGAGCAACGGGCGTGTTCCCCGAGCGTGCAACAGCGTGCACTGATCGACGGCAGGCTCTACGTCGGCGCCAACGATCTGAAGCGTCGCACGCGGGAACACAACGAAGGTCGGTGTGACTCGACATCGCAGGCCACTTGAACTTGAGGCCTACATCGCGGTGCGGGATCAAAGTAGAGCGCGAAGCCTGGAGGGTTACTTGAAAACGGGGTCAGGAAATCGCCACCCTGCGGGAAACGAATTTTAACCTCCGAAGTCTCTCCGACCCAGGAGGTCCCAGCCTCTCCGTCAGCTTATCTGATTTGTTTCCTTAAGCTTAGAGCCTTCTGCTTCTCGTGTACCCGTAGCGTTCCCTTCGTCTCGCCGGAGCCTTGTGCTCATTCAATGGGGTGGGTATATTCTGGCTTCTGGCTCCGGGCTTTTGCCTTGTTTGGAGGTTGCGCTTTTGCCCATCGGAACTGCCCTTCACTCACGCACCTTTCCGCTTTGCGAGAGCCTGAACTACCGTGAGTGGTCGGGATTCTATGCCGTCAGCGCCTACGAAACTCATCACGAGCACGAATACAACGCCATTCGCAACGCGGCCGCTCTAATTGATGTTTCGCCGCTCTACAAGTATCGCCTCACCGGTCCCGATTCGACGCGCCTGGTGAATCGCGTGATCGCCCGCGACATTCACAAAGTGGCGGTAGACCAGGTGATCTACTGCTGCTGGTGCGATGAACACGGCAAGGTGATCGACGACGGCACCGTCACCCGCCTCGGCGAAAACACCTACCGCTGGACGGCTGCCGAGCCGAATCTCAGATGGTTTCACCGGAACGCCTTGGGCATGGACGTCGAGATTGAGGACATCTCGGAGCAGGTGGCATGTCTGGCGCTGCAGGGTCCGACCTCGGCGCGCCTCCTGCGCCGGGTGTCGGGCGCGCCCATCGACACGTTGAAGTATTTTCGGGTGGCGCATACGGAGATTGCGGGCGTGCCGGTTGACATTTCGCGCACCGGCTACACGGGCGACCTCGGCTACGAGATCTGGATTCCCTGGCCCCGGGCGGTGCAGGTTTGGGACGCACTCACCGACGCAGGCCAGCAGTTCGACGCTCGACCGTGCGGTATGTTGGCGCTCGACGTTGCCCGCATTGAGGCGGGTTTGATTCTCATCGACGTGGACTATGTCTCCTGCCGTAAGGCTTTGATCGAGACGCAAAAGTACTCGCCCTTTGAGATCGGTCTCGGCCGGTTGGTGAACCTGCAGAAAGACAATTTCGTTGGCCGCGCCGCGCTTATTGCCGAACAGAAAAGGCGCGGACCGGCGCGCAGTCTTGCAGGGCTCGAGCTTGACTGGAACAGCCTGGAAAAGTTGTATCAGGACGTCGGCCTCGCACCCCAGGTGCCCTCGACCGCTTCACGCCTGCCAGTTCCCGTCTACAAAGGCCGAACCCAGATCGGTAAAGCAACCTCGACAACGTGGTCGCCGACGCTGAAGAAGATGATCGCGCTCGCCAGCGTGTCTCGGGAACAGGCCGCCGCCGGGACACGGCTCGAGGTGGAGCACACAGTCGAGGCTGTGCGCCATACCGTTCCCGCGACGGTGGTCGATCTGCCGTTCTTCAATCCGCCGCGCAAGACGGCCACTCCGCCGGCCTAAGCCAGGGATCAGGGGTCAGGGACAAGGGGCCTGGGGACGCTACGGCTCGGGGCGCAGACGATTCGATCTGGTAGAATGCCGTTAGGAACTTCAATGACAAGCGAAACCATTACGATCGAGGTGGATTCCGAGGCCGCGAAGGCGTATAAAGCCGCGCCCGCTGAAAGCCAGAAGAAGATCCAGGCGCTTCTGAGCCTCTGGTTGCAGGATCTGGCGGCTACTGAGCCGTCGACTTTGAAGCAGATCATGACCGACGTGAGCCGGAACGCCAAGGGTCGAGGCCTTACTTCCGAGACTTTGGCAGCCCTCCTGAAAGAAGCGTAGCTTGCGCTTCGTTTTCGATACCAACGTCGTCGTCAGTGCGCTTCTTGGCGACTCGTCAACGCCTCGGCGCGCATTTGATCGAGCTTTGGATCGAGGCGTGCTTCTCCTATCCTTTCCTGTGCTTGCCGAACTCAACGAGGTATTGGGCCGGCAGCACTTCCGCCGGTACGTCCACGAGGACGAGGTGCGCCGATTCCTGGCCGCCTTCGCCCGCGAAGCGGAATGGGTTGAAATAACCACTAGCATCACGGCGTGCCGAGATCCGAAGGACAACAAGTTTCTGGAGCTTGCCGTGGACGGCCATGCCACTCACATTGTTAGCGGAGACGACGACCTGCTGGCATTGAATCCTTTTCGCAATATTTCCATCCTGCGTCCCGTTGCGATCCTCGAGCGCGTCGGCTAAACACAACGTCAGACGCCCCGCGCTCCCAGGGCTTGTCTGACTGAACGCATGACGCTCTGCTTCGCAACGGGAGGCGCGCTCGTCTGTGGTGCAGATGAGGTATACTTCCCGCGTGCTCGAAGAACAAAACGGAGGTCTCAGCTATGAGTGACACTTTGAATCGTCGCAATTTTATCAAGCGTGCCGGCATCACCACCGTCAGCGCGGGCATGGCCTTGTCCGGCGCGTCGGCAAGGGTCCTCGGCGCCAACGACCGTGTCCGCGTGGGCGTGCTCGGCACCGGACGCCAGGGTACCGGTGATCTCAACGATTTCAAGATCCAGCCGGACGTGGAGATCGTGGCCGTCTGCGACGTGTACGAGCCGAATCTGCAGAAGGGGCTTGCGGCCACGGACGGCAAGGCGCAAACCTACAAGGACTTCCGCCAGGTGCTCGAGCGCAAGGACATCGACGCCGTGATCGTGGGCTCGCCCGATCACTGGCACGCCTTGATGGCGGTGGAAGCCTGCAAATCCGGCAAGGACGTCTACGTGGAAAAGCCCATCTGCTGCGCGGTGGAAGAGGGCAAGATGATGGTGGAATGCGCCCGCAAGCACAATCGCGTGGTGCAGGTGGGCACTCAGCAGCGCTCGGCGATTCATTTTCAAGAAGCGGTCAAGCTGGTACAGCAGGGCTACCTGGGCAAAGTGACTTTCGCGCGCAGCTGGAACTACTCCAACGAATATCCCGAGGGCATCGGCAATCCGCCGGATTCCGCTCCGCCTGCCGGACTGGATTGGGACGCGTGGCTCGGTCCCGCGCCCAAGGTACCCTTCAACGCCAATCGCTTCGGAGTGGGCGATCGATGGTCCACGTTCCGTTACTTCTGGGATTACGCGGGCGGGCTCATGACCGACTGGGGCATTCACCTGATGGACATCGTTCAGTGGGCGATGCAGGTGGAAGGTCCACAGGCCATCACGGCCGCGGGCGGAAAGTTCTACATCCAGGACAACGCCGAAATCCCCGACACTCTGCAAGTGACCTATCAATATCCGCATTTCGTGGCCGTGTACGAAAACCGCTGGGACAACGGAAACTCCATGTACGGGCACGGTTACGGCATCGAGTTTCACGGCACCGACGCCAGCATGTTTGTGGATCGCGGCGGCTTCGAGGTATTTCCGGAGACGCGCAACGGCGGCCGGGATGGCAAGCGCGTGATGAATCGGGCGCCCTCAATGAAGATGGAGAGCGCCAACAACGATCACGTGGACCACATCCGCAACTTCCTGGATTGCATGAAGAGCCGCCAGCAGCCCATCAGCGATATCGAGATCGGGCATCGCTCCACGAGCACCTGCCTGCTCGGGAACGTAGCCTACCGCAGCGGCCGGCGAATCGCCTGGGACGTGGAGAAGCAGGAGATCAAAGAAGGCGGGCCGGAGGCTGAGCGCTACCTGGCGCGGCGGTATCGAAGTCCGTGGGAACTGAGTGTATAGAGCGAACCGCGGAGCACGGCCAGACTAGAGGTCGAATGTCCTCCCGCTCGACGCTTTTGTGCTTCGCCACGCACCACCCATGCCGAAGCGTGAGGTCCCTTACCACCAACTTGGAACGGGCTTACCCTCGATCTTCAGGATCGCGGCTTCGATCGTGTAGCTGACCCGAAAAGTGTTGCGAGTTTGTTCGAGAACTGGCAGCGCATCACGCGCGGCTGGCCCCATATTGCCAAGCGCCGCCGCCACGCAGCGCAGAACCATGATCGGCTCGTCCTTCACCAGCAACTTGTCGGCCAGCGGCCGGACCGCGGCGCGCGCGGCTGGTCCCATTGCGCCCAGAGCATCCGATGCTTTCGCGCGCACATAGTCCACAGGATCGTTCAGGGCGCGGATGAGCTCGGGCACTGCGGGAGCCGCCGCCGGTCCCATCGCCTCCAGCGCCACTGCCGCGAGCGACCGCACCCCGGGATTCGAATCGGAAAGCGCCTTGCCCAAGGCTGGAATCGCCGGCGAATAGGATGCCGCAGCGGGCGCGCCGATCTGTGAGAGCGACCACGCCGCCGCCCCCCGCACCTGCGGACCCGAATCGGACAGAGCGGCGGCCACAAGGGCCGTGGCAGAGGCTCCCTCGGCGCCGAAAGAGCCGATGGCCCGCAGCGTCCCAGCACGATCAGCGGTGGTCGCCTGCGGGAGCCTCTCGACATAGTCCGCAAGCGGGCGCCCTCGATAGACCGGCGTTCCGCGAGGCTGTGCCGGTGTGGCCTCGGGCGCTTCTGGAACCAGTTGGCGCTCCACTTCAGGCTCAAACTGGCCCGCCGAAGCCGGAACCCTTTCCAAAATCAGATCCTCCACGCCGAAGTTGTAGCCTACCGAGCGCTCGTCGCGCCCGACGCAAACAAAGCTGATGGTATGCTGTCCCTTCTCCAATTGAAACCAGCCGAGCGGCCGGTCCACAGCCACGTATACCTCCGGCAGATAGCTGCGAAACACCTCCGGACCGGGAAAGGGAATCTCCGAAGTAGCTGGTTTGCGCTTGTCCAGGTTGGTGGCTTCGCCGTCCACCAACGCCACGTAGTCGCCGTAATCCGGAGCCTCGGCCGTGCGTGCCACGATCTCGTAGCGGCCGCTCTCCGCCACGTCCAGGGGAATGTTGATGCGTGCGCCCTTGCCTTCCGCGTCCAAGAAAAGCAGGTCCTTGCCCCAATCGACGCCCCGCTGCACCTCCGCCTTGCCCTTCTCCGCGGTCACATCCTTGATGGAATCCTCGATCGCGATCTGCACCGCGTTACCCAGGGGAAGCCGATCGTCACCGTAGGCAGGCTCGGGCAATCCCTGATTCACGCCTTCCTGGTACCAGAAAGCCACGCTCGAGAAATAGTCGGGCCGCTCCTCGAAGCCGGAGCGCACGCTGCCGTCGGGATTGGCCGTCCAGCCGTAATGCTCGATCCCTGCCCACAGCGAGCGATTGAACGGTATCGGATCCGGCACGTGCCAGCGGTATCCAGTCAGGCGCGATCCAACCCGTTCCCCTTCCGCCGCCGGCGTACCCGTCCACGGACCATAAGAATTCCGCAAGCCCCAGGCGTCGTTGAAGTAATCTTCGGATCCCGTACCGTAGAGCTGCGGATGCGCGGCTCCATCCACGTAGAAGAGGTCGTCGCCTTCGCCGAACCAGGAAACCTGCGCCTGAATGATGTTCAGCACCGTGCCCACATAATGCCCCTTGCCCCGGATATTGAGGAAGGCATAGTTGCGGCCGGCCACCGCAGGCCGCTCCTGCCGGTAGTAGGCGTGAAAGTAGCCGAGGTCCGCCGGCAGCGAGCGGTACTTTCGATAGTCCACGTGGTAGTAGTACGAATACACATAGCGATTGCCCTCGTTGGTTACGGTGATCCGGCAAGCCTTGCGGTAAGGCATCGGCCAATAGCTGTTGCGGGCGCGCCCGAAGGAGCTGTCGCGAACCATGATGGAGTCGAGTTCGCGCTCGTAACCGTGCCCCACGCCGAAAAAGTCACCGAGCGGTGCGTCCACGCTGGGAGTCTTCTCGCCGTCGTAGTAGACACGCAGGCGCAGCAGTCGCGGCCAGGCGTACTCGCTGTCGGCAACCGTCACCCAGATATGCGTCACCATCCCCGGGCCTTCCAGGTTGGCCATCAACAGGGTTTCGCCGGGCATAATCCGCTTGCTATCGTCGTTGCTGAAAACATACTGGTTGTCGCTCGAGACGCGCGCCGCCGTGTAGTTCTTCAGGCGAGCGAGGCCCAGGGAATCCAGCAGATCGGTCTCGGGTGCCTGCGCTCGGGCGAAACTGGAAATCAGCATCAGCAAAGTCACGAACCGCAACGTCATAAGTGTCCTCACTCATTCAGAGCAATTAGAAACGTTGCTCTTCGTTCGTGGTATCAGTGTCACGCGGTTTTTTAGCATACAGCCTTTGCCGTGAACCGAGACCGGCAGATAATCCTAAGCAGAAGACCGCCCCGGAAATGGCTCACGATGAACATCGGCAACGGCAGCTATCCCGATGATTCCCCGGACGCCAGGTGTATAATTCTCGATATGGAAATGGCAGTCATTGGAAAAGAAGCAGCCACCAAGATTACCTACGGGGAGTTCCGCCAGTTTCCGGACGATGGCAAGCTCTACGAGCTGATTCACGGGGAGGTCCGCGTGGCACCCGCTCCAAATACGAAGCACCAGACTGCGCATTCCAACCTGTTCGTCAGTCTCGGTCCCCATGTGAAAGCGAACCGGCTGGGAGTTGTTTTTTCCGCGCCGTTTGACGTGCGGCTGGACATTGACAGCGCCGTCCAGCCTGATCTGATCTTCATTTCCAATGCGCGGGCCGAAATCATCCTGGAGGACTACATCGATGGCGCGCCGGACCTCGTGGTCGAGATCCTCTCGCCCTCCACAGCCGCTTACGATCGCGCCGCCAAACTGGCGCTCTATGCCGAGGCGGGCGTGCCTTGGGTCTGGCTTGTCGATCCGCAAGCCAAAACAGTGGAGATCCTGAAGATCGAAGGCCGAAAGTACATTGTCCATTCGATTCTGGCAGCCCATCAGGTCTTGATCTCCAGCCTGTTCCCCGGCTGGCAACTTCCGCTCGATGATCTCTTCGATTTCCGCACTCAATTCTAATCAATGCTATCTTCGTGTTTCGCAGTGCATCCTGGTTGATCCGGGATTTTTACCTCGGGACTGCCCCGGAACGCCAGCGGTTCTTGGTTTTCGAGGACGCTGCGCGCCGGTCGACCGAACTATGATTGTGGTTCTCACAGGGGGCACCGGCGGCGCGAAGCTGGTTCAGGGACTCGCGCTGATCTTGCCGCCCGCAGAACTCACCATCGTCGTGAACACTGGCGATGACCTGGTTTGGTGGGGTTTACACGTCTCGCCGGATCTCGACACCATCACCTACGGCTTGAGTGGACGGCTCAGCATTGAGCGGGGTTGGGGAGTGGACGGTGACAGCTTTCATTGCCGTGAGGCGATGGGTTCGCTCGGATCACCGGTTTGGTTTCAGCTTGGGGACCGCGATTTGGCCACCCACCTCGTCCGCACGCAGTTGATGACGGCCGGCAGGACGTTGAGCCAGGCCACCGAGCACATCACGCGCGGGCTGGGAATTGGATCGCGCGTGCTGCCCATGACCGATTCTACGGTTGAGACTCGGGTTATGACTCCACAAGGCGAGCTTAGTTTTCAGGAGTATTTCGTACGCGACCGTTTTCGACCGGAAGTTAGCGGCGTAAGGTTCGCGGGCGCCGAGCAGGCGCGTCCGGCGCCCGGAGTGATCGAGGCTATTGAGTGTGCCGCGGCAGTGGTGCTGGCGCCGAGCAACCCTGTTACAAGCATCGGGCCGATTCTGGCCGTGCCCGGCATCCGTGAGGCTCTGCTGCGAACCCGAGCGCCCGCGGTGGCGGTGAGCCCGCTCGTGGGAAACGCTGCGGTGTCCGGTCCCACTGGAAACCTGATGCGGTCGCAAGGGCTTCCGGTCTCATTGGAAGGCATCATCCGGTGCTATGACGATTTCCTTGATCTCTTGCTGGTGGATTCGCGTGACGCGCTGAACGCAGCCGGCAACGAACTCTTTAACGTGCCTTTGCACGCGAGCAACATCGTGATGAAATCGGAGAGTGAGAAAGTGGAGCTTGCACGGCAAACGCTCCTGGCCGCGCACGCGATCACACCACGCGACCGAACGACGCTAAAACGACATGAAGCGTGACCAATTGCGGTTGAACGCGCCTTCGCCGGCTGAATCAGGCATGATCCTTATTCCGGTCAAGGGATTCGAAACGGCCAAGCAGCGGCTCGCGCCTTTGCTCAGCGCCGGGGAGCGCCCGACTTTTGCCCGCGCCATGCTCGAAGATGTGCTGCGCTCACTCGCAGATTGCTCGAATTGTCCGCCGGTCGCTCTGATCACGAGTGACCCGAGTGCACAGCAAGTGGTGTTGCGCTTTGGATGCGAGATCATCGAAGACGGCGATGCTTTGAGCGAGACCCAGGCAGTCGCCGCGGCAGCCCGGGCCTGCATAGAGCGCGGCGCAACACGCATCCTGGTGATCCCGGGCGACATTCCTCTCGTCGACGGTCGCGAGATCCGCGCCGTCCTCGATGCTCTGCCGGGCTCGCCCGACGCGCCCGGAGCAGTGTTGGTGCCGGCGCATGACGGGCGGGGAACAAATGCTGCGCTTCTCCGTCCGCCGGGACTGTTCGACCTTCGTTTCGGCAACGACAGCTTCGAACCGCATTTGCGCGTGGCACGGGAAAGGAGCCGGCTCTGCCAGGTTTTGCGGCTGCCGGGAATCGGCCTCGATATCGATAATCCGGGCGACCTCGCCGAGCTTCTCCAGGTGGAGACGCGCACGGACAGCCAGAAGCTGCTGCGCTCCTGGAATGTGCGCGATCGACTGCAATTGCTTCACAATAGCGACCGCCAGAAGGCGTGGGGAATGACTCCTTGAGCGCCGAACTGCGCGCCATTCCGGTGCCCGGCATCGGTGAAGTTAAGGCCGGAGATTCCATCGCGGATACTATACTGGCAGCTCTAAGGCGGAGTAGACGCAAGCTGGTTCCCGGCGACATCCTGGTGGTAACGCACAAGGTGATCTCTAAGGCCGAGGGCAGCATCGTTTCGCTCGACACGATTCGGCCTTCGCGCGCCGCCCGGCTCTGGGCAAGGCGATATCATCGTGACGCGCACGTGATCGAGTTGGCACTCAGCCAGAGCCGCAGAATCGTGCGCAAAAAGAATGGAGTTCTCATCACCGAGACTTGTCATGGCGATTACGGATTCATCTGCGCCAACAGCGGAGTGGACGTCTCGAATGTCGACGGCGGAAACAGCGCGGCGCTGCTCCCCACCGATCCGGACCGCTCGGCTCAACGGTTGCGGCGGAATATCCGCCTCCAGACGGGCGTCGACATTCCCGTGATCATTACGGACAGTTTCGGGCGGCCCTGGCGTCAAGGCCTGGTTGAAGCGGCCATCGGCTGCTCCGGCTTGCGAGTCTTTCGCGATTGCCGCGGTCAGTGCGACCCCTACGGCTACAAGCTCCAGGTGACGCAGGAAGCAGTGGCGGACGCGCTGGCCAGCATGGCCGGGTTGGCGTGCGGCAAGCTTTCACGCGCCCCGGTGTGCCTGATTCGCGGCTTCAGCTACCAGCGCGGGCGCGGCCGCGGGCGGGACCTGATTCGGCCGCCGGCTCAGGACCTCTTTCGATAGCCAGTCTAAGCGTGCGCCGCACCGGGGGACCGTTTCAGCGCGGGCCCATGATCATTCTGAAATCTGGCTGAAAATTTGGAATTTGCGATCTTGGATCACAGTCAGGCGCAGAGACTCCATCCAAGGTCCAAATGCGCCGGGGAGGTACGAGCATTTGAGCCGCACAATTGCAATCGTGGGTGGCACCGGACCTTTGGGCATCGGGCTGGCCTTGCGCTGGGCACGGGCCCGCGAAAACATCGTGATCGGCTCGCGCGATGCCGAACGAGCGCAAACATCGGCGGCGGAACTCTCCCGACGCCTCGAAAACGGAGGCCGATTATCGGGCGCAGAAAACATCGCCGCAGTCGCTTCAGCGGACGTGGTAGTGCTGGCGCTTCCGTTTGCGGGACACGCGGCCCTGCTCAAACAACTCAAACCCGTGCTACGAGCCGGCACTGTGCTGATTGACGCCACGGTGCCGCTGGCCGCGAGCGTCGGTGGGCGCTCCACGCGCACGCTGGGAATCTGGCAAGGCTCGGCTGCAGAGGAGACTGCCGAACTCGCCCCGGAAGGAGTGAAGGTGGCGGCGGCCTTCCAGAATCTCTCGGCCGAATCCTTGAACAGCAACGCTCCGGTCGATTGCGACGTCATCGTTTGTACAGACGATGCTCAGGCCCGCGTTGTGGCGAGCGAGCTGGCGGAGAAGATTCCGGGCGTGCGGGCGCTCAACGGCGGAGGTTTGGAGAACGCGCGTGTGCTTGAGCAGATCACCGCCCTGCTGATCACCGTGAATATCCGATACCACGTTCATGCCGCCGGGGTCCGCATCACCGGTCTGCCAAATCAGGAAGCGCGCTCCATAAGCCAAAGGGCCGCGCCGGACGGTGGAACATTTCAGCCATTAGGCTCTTGATGTAGCCTAAATCTGTGGTTCATTGATGCTCGCCCTAGGGCTCTGCCGGCAGGTTCGTCTGACTGACCTTCTCCTCAGTGTCGGTATTGAAGAGCCTGACGGCCGAGTACCGGTGCGTGTCCCGGTAGGTCTTGCCCGCCCACTGCAAGGTGACGTCGACTTCAGTGGGCAGCCAAAGAGCTGAAGCCACCTGCTTGAACTGGACGGGATCGTAGGTGATTTCGGTGGTTTGGCCTGCAGGCGAATCTTGGCCTGGGGAGTTAGCAGATCGCTGCGAAGACGGATGATCTCGCACGTGCCGGCGTCGATCCAGGCCCTGGAACAGCACCAGTACCGAGGTGTCGCTGGTATGAAGCGCTCCACCATCTGCGCCTTTTGGGGGTCTTGCGCGAAGGCGATCACATAACAATCGTGACCGCTGACGGTCTCGCGGCCCAGGTAACGGAATGCAGCGCCGGATTGATACGCCGGGTGGAACTGTAAGGACGCCGAAGCGAATCCGGACGTGACCATGAGCCCGGAGCCGAGGCCCACCGGCGCTGTGTGGTCGCCGTGTGAGTTCGTGCGGAACTCCTCGAGACCGAGGCCCCATTTTTCCGGTCGCGCAGAAGATACTGGAACTTTTCGTTTGCTATCTTGCTCGACCGGGAATTTTCCCTATTGTCTCGCCTGCCTCTGATTTTGAACTTTTGACTCTTGTCCGTTGACTGTTAGAATGTTTTGCGCTCTTGAGAAGCTTTTTGCGCCTCAGATGAGAGATTCGGCCCAACACGCTCTTGACACTGCCGTGTCGCGCGGCGCCAGTTATGCCGACGTCCGGGTGGTGGACCAGCACCGGCGCTATCTCGCCACCAAGAACGGCCACGCGTCCGGAGCGCGCGACTCGGAGTCGCTCGGCATCGGTGTGCGGGTGATCGCCGAAGGCGCCTGGGGTTTTGCTTCGAGCGATGACCTCTCGCGAGACGCGGTGGAGCGCACCGCAGCCCGCGCCGTGGAACTGGCCCGGGCGAGCGCCCTTGCCAAGCGGCAGGACGTGCAACTGGCCCCGGAAGCCGCCATCGTGGACCGCTGGCAGAGCCGCTGCGCCATCGATCCTTTTTCGATTTCGGTTTCGGCTTGCCTCGACCTTCTCCTGAAAGTCGATGCCGAGTTGCGGCGTGTACAGGGCGTGACCCTGGCCGAGGGAGCCATGGATTTCCGCCGTATCGAGCAGTTGTTTGTTTCGAGCGCGGGCGCGGACATCTACCAGCTCCGCACGCATACGGGTGTAGGCTACTCAGCCAGCTCGTTCACGGGCGGCGAGATCCAGAAACGGTCTTACCCGAACTCCTTCGGCGGCCAATACCAAAACGCCGGTTATGAGCTGGTGGAGCAATTGGACCTGCTCGGCAACGCGCCGCGCATCGCCGAAGAGGCGGTGGCGCTGGGCGGGGCGGAGCAGTGCCCGCAGGGCGTTAAGGACATCATTCTTGGCGGATCGCAGTTGGCGCTGCAAGTCCACGAATCCATCGGGCATCCGATCGAGCTTGACCGGGTGCTGGGTGACGAAGCCAACTACGCCGGCATGAGCTTCCTCACGCTTGACAAGCTCAACAACCTCCGCTACGCCTCCGGGATCGTCAACGTGGTGGCGGATGCGCGTCCCGCGCACGGCCCCGGCCTCGGCACCTTCGCCTACGATGACGAAGGCGTGCCGGCGCAGTCCACGCCCATTATCCGCGACGGCCTCTTTCTCGGTTATCTCAGCTCGCGCGAGGCCGCGGCTTTTGCGGGCCTGGGACGCTCCGGCGGTTGCATGCGCGCCGAGAGCTGGAACCGCATTCCCATGATCCGGATGACCAACGTCAGCCTGCTTCCAGGAGCCTGGAGCCTCGAGGACCTGATCGCCGACACGGAGGACGGCATCCTCATGGATGTGAACCGGAGCTGGTCCATCGACGACCGGCGCTACAACTTCCAGTTTGGCACCGAGATCGGATGGGAAATCAAGGGTGGCAAGCGCATCCGGATGCTTAAGAATCCGAGCTACGGCGGCATCACCACCGATTTCTGGAACTCCTGCGACGCCATCTGCGGCCCCGAAGAATGGACGCTGTGGGGCACGCCGAATTGCGGCAAGGGCCAGCCCGCCCAGATCATGGGCACCGGTCACGGCGCCGCCCCGGCCCGATTCAGGAAGGTTAACGTGGGAGTTGCCTACGCGGATTGAATGATTATCACCTAATCTCTCGATCACTCAATCATCCAATGTCCCTGTCCCGTCAGCGCGCCCACGAACTCTTTCGCGAAGTCACCAAGTATTCCACAGCCAAGGAGACGGAGGCTCTCATCACCTCCAATTCGTATTCGCTGACGCGTTTTGCCAACAACTCGATCCACCAGAACGTGACCGAAGAGGGTCTCCAGTTGTCAATGCGCTCGGTGGTTGATCAGCGCATGGCGCGCGCCAGCACGAACAAGCTGGAGGAGGATTCCATCCGGCGCCTCGCGGAGTCAGCCTTGGCGGTGGCCCGGCTGGCGCCTCGCGATCCTGACCTGCTGCCCATGCCCGGACCTCAAATGTACCGGGCCCTCTCCCGCTATGATTCGGACACCGCCGAACTCAGCGCCGAGGAACGCGCTCGCGCGGTGGCGGCCGTGATTGGCCGTGCGCAAGCTGACCATTTGACCGCCGCGGGAGTGTTTTCAAGCGGCACCGCCGTTACTGCTCTCTTTAATTCCCGGGGGTTGCGCGCCTTTCACGAAGAAACGCTGGCGGAGTTTTCGGTTACCATGATGGGGCCCACGAGCTCGGGATGGGCCAAGAAGTCGAGCGGCACTTACCACGAACTCGATTGGGAGGCGCTGGCGGACCGGGCCGCCAGCAAGGCTCTGTCCGGCGCCGAGCCTCGCGAGGTCCCGCCCGGCCGCTACACCGTAATTCTCGAGCCTGCGGCCGTGCTAGACCTCCTCGGGTTTCTGGTGTTCGACTTCAGCGGTCTGGCGGTGGCCGAGCAGCGCAGCTTCCTCACCGGCCGCGTGGGACAGAAGCTTTTCGGCAGCAATATCGAGATTCGCGACGACGCCTTCCATCCTTCGCACCTGGGCACGCCTTTTGATGGCGAGGGTGTGCCACGGCAGCGCGTGAGCCTGGTGGAGCACGGCGTGGCCAGTAACCTGGTCTACGCACGCCAGACGGCCCGTAAGCTAGGCAAAGAGCCTACAGGCCACGGTTTTCCGCTGCCCAACGAGTACGGCGAAGCGCCGCTGAACATCGTGATGGAGGGCGGACGGCACAGCATCGACGAGATGGTCCGTTCCACGGAGCGCGGTCTTCTGGTGACCCGTCTCTGGTACATTCGCGAGGTCGATCCTTATCAGAAGCTCGTCACCGGCATGACTCGCGACGGCACTTTCTGGATTGAGGACGGTGAGGTAAAAGGTGGAGTCAGGAACCTGCGCTTCAATCAGAGCCTGATCGCGATGTTGTCCGAAGTAGAGATGATGACTCCGCCGGAGCGCACCGCAGGGGAGGAGTCCTTTGAAATGGTGGTCCCCGGCATGAAAGTGCGTGACTTCAACTTCTCGTCGGTCACAAAGTTCTAGTCGCAATGTGAATTTTAGCGCTTGAAAATGGACTTGCGCTTCAAGGAAACTCCGGGACACTGACCACTGACGTTACGGTTGTCACTGGCTGAGGCCTGTTGTACTCTGAAATGGTAGCGGTCAGCGAGTTTTTCAGCTTTCGTGTCGATCGCGTCTAACTTGAAAGAGACTGACGACTGAGAACTGGCAACTTCTTTCCGGCGCTATCGTCTAGGGGTTAGGACGTGAGATTCTCAATCTCAAAACCCGGGTTCGATTCCCGGTAGCGCTACCAAATCTTCAACTTAAACTTTCAAGCCTCCTAAACAAAGGGCTCCGGCGACCTGCAATTGGTTTTCTGTCCGGTCTCTCGTAGTCTTTCCAGTCTGTTTAGAACCTCACAGAAATGGACACCACATGGACACCACGCCTAAGGGGCGCTAAGACCAGCCGTTGGGGCCGCGTGGGGAAGGAGATCCTGTCTCGCCGCTTCCCCCAATTATCAGGCGTTTTGTCGATAGGGAGCAGACCGGCGAGGAGGGTAAGTGTTCGTTGAGTTGATGCCTCGGGGCCAGCGAGCCACCTTCAGCTCAATGTGGTTTTGGGAAGTGTTGCCAACAGGAGAGAGGGGGCACATTTGTGCGCCTGTAATGTTGAGTGGCTCAGACGGTCTTCAGCCCGAGGGTTAAGTTGATGAACAGAACCTACCCGCCCACATCCCCTTTCAGCAGCCGCCTCACTTGCCTTTCCGACGCGCGAGGCGTCGGACGAACGCACGGGCGTGTTCACCAGTGGCATCGTGTCAACCGGCCCGGGCTGAAAGATCGCGCTGTACTTCACCGGGCGCCGCCAGGCCTTAGCCGGTCTGGCGCCGGAATAGATTCTCGGTAGCCGACCCCTTCCTGAAGTACAATGCCTCCCTCTGGCCGAAAACCATCGTAGGCGGCCATGATAAAGTGACACCCCCAATGCCTATAAACGGACCTCTCAAAAAGAAAAATCGGATAACGTTTTTGGCCGGCACGCAGGCCGAGCGGGCTTGTACGCCCGGCTTCCCACGAATGATCAGCAGACGCTGGCGATGCAGAACCGGGTCATGCAGGAGTATGCGGGCCGGCGCGGCTGGACGATCGGATTGACCCGTTCGTCAGCGAGAAGCCACCCTACGTTGGTTCGGAAGGGTGAGCCTTCGGTGGCAATCCATTAAGCTAAGAATAGCCAGGACTGTGTATGTTATTCATGTCGCGAGGCCGTGTCCGCAGCGGGTGTCGATCGTCTGCTCGCGGTTGCGATCGAGGGAGGGTGGTATGAGAATTCAGCGAGTATTGGTGGTGATGCTGTTCATTTGCTGCTGCTGCGGCGCGATTTGGGCGGACTCTACGGGGCCTGATGGCCGCCCGCTGACCGATCCGAAGTCGGTGACTTCGGCGTCCAACCCGGCCGCACGGCCCGCGCCCATCGAAGATCTCTATTACACGCGAAGCGTGTTTGGCGCCGCATGGTCCCCGGACGGGCAGGAGATTGTCTTCACCAGCGACATGGCGGGCCGCGACAACTTGTGGAAGGTACGCGCCTCGGGAGGATGGCCCATCCAGTTGACGCAGTCTGACGACCTGCAATACAGAGCCGCCTGGTCGCCGGACGGCAAGTGGATCGTCTACCAGCAGGACCACGCCGGCAACGAACTGTGGGATCTTTACGCGGTGCCGAGCGAGGGCGGCGAGGTGATCAACCTGACCAACACGCCGGCGATCCGCGAGCAGAGCCCCCTCTGGTCGCACGATGGCAGCACCATCGCTATCGGTTACAAGCGCAAGGACGGCAGGAACTATGATATTGCCCTGCTCGACTGGAAGACGCGCAAAGTACGCAAGCTCACCAACGAGCAGCAGCCCGGGTACGCCTGGAATGCGGTGGCCTGGAGCGCCGACGATAAGACCATCTACGCCGGCCGGGTGAATCCTCCGTTTACCGACGCCGACATTTATCGCATCGACGTCGCTACGGGCAAGACCGAGAATCTCACTCCCCACCACGGCACGATTCGCTATTTGGTTTCATCGCTCTCACCCGACGGCGCGACTCTTCTTCTCACGTCCGACGCCAAGGGCGGTTACATGAACGTCGCCCTGCTGGATACCGCCACGAAGAAGATCACTTGGGTCACCGATCTGAAATGGGAAGCTTCTTCCGGAAGCTTTTCGCCCGACGGCAAGAGCTACACCTACGTCGTTAACGAAGACGGAGTGACGGATGCCTATATTGCGGATCGCTCCACGAATCAGGCGGAGAAGGTTGACCTGCCGCATGGCTTGAACCACTTCAATGGCAACCCCAACGAATTCGCGCCGCAGAGCGACCGCGTCCTTGTTTCCCACCAGGCCTCCAATCAGCCGGGCGATTTCTGGGTTTACAACCTGTCGAGCCGCCATGCCGACCAGTTGACCTTCTCGGCAATTGCGAGCCTCCGCGCGACGCCGCTGCCGTCGTCGCAAATCGTCCACTACAAGAGCTTCGACGGGAAAATCATCACCGCGCTGCTATGGATGCCGTTCAATCTGAAGCGGGATGGGGCCAATCCCGCCCTCGTCTTACCTCACGGCGGTCCGACGGGCCAGATGGTAGATTACTGGAACACCGAAGTGGCGGCGCTCGTCTCGCGCGGATACATCTGCATCGCACCCAACCCGCGCGGGTCCACCGGCTACGGCCTCGACTTCCAGAAGGCAAACTTCCAGGACCTGGGCGGAGGCGACTTGAAGGATGAGATCGCCGGCGTGGACTTCCTGAAGGCCACCGGCTACGTCGATCCCAAGAGAATCGGCATCACCGGTGGTTCCTACGGCGGCT
>DASYYZ010000094.1:0-4563 GCA_035946735.1 Terriglobia bacterium | reverse complement strand
CGGATGAACCCGATCTTTCAGGATCTTCTGAGCGAGATCGGGGTCCGTTGTCTTGGCCTTTTCGAGCATGGCCACCACAGGCGTATTCAAGTCGGCCAGCGTTAAGCCCTCCCGCTCTCCCGTCTCTTTGACAAACTGGCCATAGCGCACCAGCACCTTGTTGTAGCCATTCCCAAACTTGGGCGGCCGAGTGACATCATCGTAAGGTGAAGGCTGGATTGCCATGATTCGGATACCAGGAAGGGATTCCTTCACGGTGTCGATAATGTGCTGGTAGCCCGTGGAATACGTCTTGAAAAGAGCCTCGTCCCAGGCCTTGTAGCCCGCATCGTTCATGCCGAGCATGATGGTCATCACCGTAGGCTTATAGGCGACCACGTCGCGGCGCAGACGGACGTCAATGCCGCCGGCCCAGCCTCCAGTGACGCGGTCGCCACCTACACCGGAATGGACGAACCACAAGTGAAGGCGAGGGAAACGGGTCACCACATAGGTTTCGGCGAAGGTGGTGTATAGGCGGTGGTCCGTTATGCTGTCGCCGTAAAATACCACCCGGTCGCCATCTCTTAACTGAAACTGGCCCGGCGCTGTCAGCGGCAGGGCCAGGGCCACCGCGGTGAGAAGACCTAACACAACGCGCCACAGAGATCTCATCGACACCTCCCCAACCGGTACAAAGATTGTGAGTGCGTCAAGCGTTCGAAAACTGGCGGTGTTACCTCAGCCTGCAGGTTCCTCATCACCGAGAGGAAGTGCCCAGTGTGGGCCGCCGCCGGAGACTTCTGCCAGGCCGACCGGCTTCGTCTACTTCGCTTACTTCCGCTACGGGCTCAATTCGGCTTGGTTGCGCCCGACCCTTCAGGCTGGAGCACGATTTGGGCGAGAGCTCGTGCCAGGGCTGACACGTGCGCCCCTTCCAGGTTGCACATCACCACCACGGCCAGGCCGCGGTCGGGACGCATCAGCAGGTCGGTGCTCGTGCCGGACTGGCCGCCGGAGTGCGACACCGCTTTGACCCCGGCGTTGTCCTCAACGCCCCACCCCAGGCCATAGCCCGTTGCCTTGCCGTCGCGAGTCTTCTGCGAGGTGAACATCTGGCTGACCGTCTCGGGTTTCAACAGCACCCCGGACTGTATCGCAATGGCAAAGCGCGCAAGATCGATCACGGTTGAAGAAAGCCCGCCCGAGGGGATCTTGTAGCTACTGTCCATCAGGTCGGAATTACGCACCAAACCGTCTGGGCGCAAGGCGTATCCCCGGGCTCGATTCGAAATGATCTGGAATACATCATCGGGCTGGATGTGGTCCATGCCGGCGGGAACGAAGATGTGCTCGTGCAGGTAGGCGGCAAAGGGCTGGCCCGACGCGCCCTCCACCACGCAGCCGAGCAGGTTGTAGCCGAAGCTCGAATAGCGGAACTCGGTGCCCGGCTCCGCCAGGAGAGGATCATCCTTAAAGATCGCAAGCCCGTCGGCCACCGAAGTGAAGTGTGACGTGTACTCTGCCTCCTCCTCTTTCTGAGTGTAGTGCCGCACGCCGCCCAAGTGGCCGAGAAGCTCGCGCGAGGTTACCGGCCAGCGCTTCGGCGGAAAAGCGGAGCAGTACTTTTGCACGGGGGCGTCCAGATCGAGCTTGCCTTGTTCGACGAGCTGCATGATCGCCGTGGCCGTGATGGGCTTTGAAATCGAACCCAGGCGGTACACCGTGGCCGCCTTCGCGGGAACAAAGTTCTCGAGGTCCGCCATTCCATAGCCATTCGACCAGCGCAACTGGCGATCGGTGACGATCGCTGTCGAGAGCCCAGGAATGTGGCCCTGCGACATAGCGGTCGAGACGGCCCGCTCAATCCTATTGATGACGGCAGCGGGAGGGGCCGAGGAAGCCGGCTGCCTTGCGGAGGCCGGGTGGCTTAAGGACGATTGTCCCGCGGCGGCCTGCGTCACCAGGACGGCGAGTGCAATGCCCACCAGCAGGCGGTGGGAGTTAGAAAGCAAGCGGTACAACTCCCTCCTTGAAGGCATAGTCATCCACCGATGCGTCGGCTCCTCGCGCGGCTCAAACGCGTGCCTTTATCGCTCGCAACAGTAAGTCACTCTAGTGAAGCCCGAGGAGTTCGTCAAACCGGACCCCGGCAGAAGCGGCGGTAGCGCAGACCACGGTTTTCGGTCTGCGGCCTTTTTCCCAGCATAAAGCCGCGGACCCGAAGGCGGGGTCCGCGCTCGCCTTGCCCTCTGCGATTCAGTGGATTTTCTCAGGTCTCGCTTCAGATCGCACAGCTTCGCCTGTGCGCCAGCCGGCCGCCCTCCCAATATGACGCTCACTGGCTTTCTGGTGCTGGTAGCTGTCATCAGTCGGTGACGGTTCCGTCCTCCTTCAGATAAGGTAGAAAGTCAGCAGGAAATTCATTTTTCAGCATTCGCCGTATGATGCATTTGGTCAGCGGCAGCCACCTGTTTACCTCTTCAGTGTGCAGCAGCTCATCAGCCGAGAGGGTCAGTTCTTCCCCTTCCAGGAGGCCCAGTGCGTGCCCTATTGTGTCGCGCAACGGTTTCAGTATGCCGGCAATCACATCCGCGCATTGCATCCCGCGCGCTACAGGCTGAAATATCGATTCAAGCGACATCTCATCCCAGTCCCGCTGGACATGGAAGAGAGCCCTCAGCCATGGAACGAATTCGCCCGGATCTCCCGGAACCACCTCGTCCGGGCGGCTGAAATCCTTACCTTCCCGCTTCGCCTGCCGCTCTAGCCGCTTGCGCCGGGCACTGATAGCTTCTGCGATCTTGAAGAAGCAGAGGAACTGATAGACGGCGGTGCTGTTCAAGGCTTCCCGGTACAAGCTCGCGTAACCCCGGAATTCCTTTTCGAGATGCGCATTTGGCCTTATTGCAAGGGGTACTTCCCGAAACGCGGTTACGATACTCATCTGGGCATTCCCAGTTCTTAGCTCCTTGCTCTCCACTTGGAATAAATGCAACGGAACGTCCAGCTCGGCCGACCACTTACTCAGCGAGGATGCTAGAGCGCGGTAACATTTGCGCGCCGCGTCCATCAAGTCATCGGCCTGAAATGGCTTCGATTTGATTTTGCCCAGATACCCGCGCTGGTTAGGCAGTCCTATGAATTCAAAATGCCCGTCCTCTGTGTCCCCGTTGATGAGTATCTGGTCAGCTTCCGGATTGCCGGGTGGGGAGAGTGCGGGTTTGGAGATCGCCAGGTGTGAATCTCCCTCCATTCCTTCGGCGAACGAGTGCTGGTTCTCGGAAATCAGGTTAAAGCCTGGCCGGTTCAGCACGAACACAGATTCGTAGTCGCCAGGCAATCCCTTCGGAGCGCCCAGATTACGCGGATCATCCGGGTCACGATAGTGGTTCACTGCCACAAGGTGCTGTGCCTGTCCCCCGAGCCCCAGGACTTTGATAGTCGTTTTCAGAGTCGGCTTTTGGGATACGGCCACCTCCCGGCTCTGCCTTGGCTGTCGAGCGTCCGCTCCCGCCGGGCCGCCGTGGCAATACTTGTATTTCAGGCCGCTCCCACACGAACATACATCGTTTCTACCCACTTTCTTCATACTCTTCAGCATAGCAGGCGCTCACCCTTCTGAGCCTCAAAGCAGTGCGCGGCACTGGCGTGCCGGGCTGGCGCAGGTGAAACTCTGCGATTCAGTGGATTTTCTCAGGTCCCGCTTCAGATCGCACAGCTTCGCTGTGCGCCAGCCGCCCTGCGGATTAAGACGCTGGGAGCCGCACTTCGCCGCCCGCCCTCAATTAATAGAGGCAGGTCTACTAGCCTATGGCGGCCAGTGGACTCGCCCTCGGGGAGGTTTTGACAATGAGTTCGCTCGAGATGTATCGGATACGGCCGCGTGCCCCGGGAGAACGCTGCGGCGGACAGAGCATCTAATTAAATGGAGTGAGTCGGATTGACTCGCGGAGGAATTATATGAAAATAAAGAACGTTCTTGGCATTCTCGCGGCCGCGGCTTCGACGATTGTGGTGCTCTGCATGGGTTTATGGGCTGCGGGCCCAGGCACTGGAAGCAGTGCCGTACAAGTCACGGTAACCGTCTCGACCCGTGGGCGTCCGTTCGCCGCGCAGCTCAGCCGGCGCGATGTTACCGTATTTGAGAACAACCAACGGCGGCCGGTGCTGGATCTAACCCCGGTCGGCTCGAGCGCGAGAGGAACCGATCTGGCTATTCTCATCGACGGCTCCTTGCGCTCCAAGATCGCGTTGCAGTTCAACGATCTCCGGAACTTCATCGACTCTCTTCCGCCTTCTACCTCGATCGGGATTGCCTATTCCCAATACGGTACGACGGAGCGCTTTGTGCAGGGTTTCACGACGAACCGGCAAGCAACCGAAGCCCGATTGCGGCTCCCAGAAGGAGCGATCAACGTGGGTGGGAGCATCTATCAGTCCGTCTCGAGCTTGGCGGAGCACTGGCCGGCTGACGGCCGGGCGCGCTCACTACTTCTCATCAGTGACGGTTTCGACATTTGGCGCGGTCTCAGCGAAACGAATCCGGCCCTCAATCCAGACTTGGACGAGGCCATCGCTGAA
>DASYYZ010000093.1:0-16913 GCA_035946735.1 Terriglobia bacterium | reverse complement strand
TCCGGCCATTCCTACTTCGGTCACGATGATTGGGCCCGTTTCGCGCCCGCACTCAAAACCATTGAGGACGCAACCGAAATCCGGCGCAGGATTCTGCTGGCCTTCGAAGCCGCCGAGCGCGAGACCGATCCTGCGAAGGAGAAGGCCTGGCTCACGTTCGTGATCGTGGGCGCCGGCGCCACCGGCGTGGAGCTCGCGGGCGCGCTCAGTGAGATCGCCAATGACACCCTGAGGCACGACTTTCGCCGCATCGATCCTTCACAGGCCCGCATCATGCTGGTGGAGGCTTCGGACCGGGTCCTGCCCCCATATCCACCCGACCTTTCGGATCGTGCTGCCGAGGCCTTGCGGCGATTGAAAGTAACCATCAGGACAGGCGCGACCGTCGTCGGCGTGAGCGAAGTTTCTGTTACCTTGAAGGCCGCATCCGGCACGGAAACGATCCCGGCGCGCACAGTGCTGTGGGCCGCCGGCGTGCAGGCGTCCGGTTTGGGAAAAGTCCTGGCTGCGGCAACCGGAGCGGAGATGGATCGATCCGGCAGGCTGATGGTCGGGCCGGATCTCGCATTGCCTGGGCATCCCGAAATCCTCGTGGTTGGCGACTTGGCGAATTTCGCGCATCAGAGTGGCCGGCCTCTGCCTGGCGTGGCCCAGGTTGCCTTGCAGCAGGGGAAATACGCGGCCCAGGTGATCGAAGCGCGCTTGCAGGGCCGGACGCTCGCGCCGTTTCGATACCATGACAAGGGCAACATGGCCACCATCGGCCGGGCCGCGGCAGTAGTGGAACTGCCGTGGCTGCATTTCTCCGGCTACCCGGCTTGGCTAGCCTGGCTGTTTATTCACTTGCTCTACATCGTGGAATTTCAGAACCGGATGCTGGTGGCGGTGCAGTGGGCTTGGAACTACTTCAGCTTTAATCGGTCCGCCCGCTTGATTACGGGCGAGAGTCCCTTCCCGCTCGACTTGTGACCTGACTTGATCCAAGCCGAAGGCCTTACCTGTCATTCCGGGGCGAAGCGAAGAGTCCCGGTATTGCAGAATCACAGGATTGTTGCTTCGTTTTACGTGCGGCTTCGTCAGGTTTCCACAGACAGACTGCGGGCGCGCACCAGACCCGGCACGGCATTCAGGAGACGGCGCAAGGGGATCTGCAGAAGGGACAGCGATCCCATGTAGAGGTAGCCTCCAAGAAAGAGCAGCAGGAAAGGCGTGGTGAGGTAGTCCTCCACCGTAAACGAATACGTCGTGCTAAACAGAAAGTATCCGGCGAGGGCCAGCTCGACATACGGAATCCAGCCGCTCTTGCGCGAATACTTCTTCCTCTCCCAGGCGGCTTCCTTGCCTTCCACACGGTACTTGGGCGTCCGCACAAATTCAGATTTGACGCCGCAGAGCGCCTCGATCACCACCTTGGCGTTCATCACCGACAGGCCAATCCCCGTAGCCATCAGAAAGGGCATGTACTTGATGCGCTTTGTCCAGTCCTTCGGGTAAAGCTGCCTTTGCGCCACCATGTAAAAGCTCGAAACCGAGCAGGTGGACGCGATGAACAGAGGCAGGTCGAGATACAGCATCTGGAACCAGCCCTGGTAGAACCTTACGATCATGGCCGGCAGCAGAATCAGCGAGAACAGCACCATCAGCGGGTAGGCGCAGTTGGCGGTGAGATGGAAAGTGGCCTCGAGCTTGATCTTCAGCGGTTGCCGGCTGCGCCACACGCTGGGCAGAATCTTGCGCGCGGTCTGGGTGAGCCCTTTGGCCCAGCGAGCCTGCTGCGATTTGAATGCGTTCACTTCAACGGGCAGCTCGGAAGGGCACTCGATGCTGGGATCGTACACGAACCGCCAGCCCTTGAGCTGCGCGCGGTAGCTCAGGTCCGTGTCTTCGGTGAGGGTGTCGTGCTGCCAGCCGCCCGCATCCTCGATAGCACTCCGCCGCCACATGCCGGCCGTGCCGTTGAAGTTGAAGAAGCGCCCGGAGAAATTGCGGCCGCCGTGCTCGATCACGAAATGGCCGTCCAGGACGATGGCCTCGACTTCGGTGAGCATCGAGTAGTCCCGATTCAGCCAGGTCCAGCGTCCTTGCACCACGCCCACTTGGGGATCCGTGAAGTAGGGCAGCATGCGCCGGATCACGTCCGGGTACGGCGCAAAGTCTGCGTCGAAGATCGCAATGAACTCGCCGGTGGCCCGCGTCAACCCTGCTTCGAGCGCGCCCGCCTTGAACCCGAACCGGTTATCGCGGTGAAAGTAGCTCACTGGGAAGCCTGCCCGTGCGTACTCACTCACCAGGCGCGAAGCCAGGATGGTGGTTTCGTCGGTAGAGTCGTCAAGCAGCTGAATCTCGAGAAGGTCCCGCGGATAGTCGATGCGTGTAATCGCCTCCAAAAGGCGCTCCACCACGTAGCGCTCGTTGTAGATCGGGAGCTGGATGGTGACGCGCGGCAGCTTCTCAAACGCCGGCGGCGGCTTGGGCGCATGCTTGCGATGCTTCAGGTAGATCCAGGTCAGGTGATAGCGATGAATGCCGTAAACGGAAAGAATGATCAGAATCGTGAAGTACGGGATCAGAATGGCAAGATCGAATGCGTTCGGCTGGTAAAGACCATGAAACGGGTCTTTGTGGAACACCCTCTGAAAATAGTGCACGATCGGGTTGGTGGGAGCGAACAGGATCGAGAGCAGCAACAAATGCGACATAAGTTAACTGATCCGAGCTTGTGCCGAGCCCGCGCTCTCATCGCCCCTGACGGCAGGGTGCCAGCACTTTACCTCACCGGCAGCTAACTTGTCGAGACTCCTGCCGGCAATCCAGGCCGGCATGCGCACGCAGCTGGCCTCGGCAACGGTTGTCTGTTTAGTCCCCGCCACATTATAGTCGATCCGGACCGGCCCCGCGAAGCGCTTTCCGGGATGGCAGGCCACTTTGCGGAGTGCGGAGTCGTTGGCTAGCCTGGTGGGCTTTGCTCAGATTGGGGACGCGGCAAAAAGACGAGCGGCCGAGGCGTCCTCGTGTGCCCGGAACTGAGCCTCGGCCGCCGTTTGAGCAGCCGCTAGTAAAAGGAGGAAACTAGCCGGCCTGCCCTGTGATAACACTATCGGCATGTCCTTAAAAGAACCTGAGCGCCTTATGCAGCTGCCGTCAAGTCTTACCTGAAGCATTACTGCACGACCCCCTGGCGCGTGAACCGGTCCGCCCGGAAAGGCTGAAGCGATTCCGCGCCCTTCAAAACAAGATTTGCGATCAGTCGTGCCGTGACGGGAGCCAGCAGAATGCCGTTTCGGAAATGGCCCGTGGCAACCGTAAGCCGGGCGACCCCCGACGGACCGAGCACCGGCAAATGGTCGGGAGTGTCAGGCCGCAGCCCGGCCCAGGTGCGAACGAGGCGGGCGTCCGCCAGGAAGGGTGCCAGCCGGAGCGTTCCCTCCAGAACAGACGCGAGTCCTGCGGCCGTTACAGATTTCTCAAACCCGGCGTATTCGGCGGTCGTGCCCGCGATGGCTCTGCGGCCCGCGCGCGGCACCAGGTAATGATGGCCGGCCCGCACCACCATTGACAGCTCCGAAGCCAGCTCGAACTCCATCATCTGTCCCCGGCAAGGCAGAGTAGGAATTTCGAGTCCGACGGAGCGCGCCAGCGTTCCCGACCATGCTCCAGCCGCCAGGACGAACTCCCCCGCGCTGAAGCGCTCCCCATCAGCCTCGATGCTCGTCACGCGGGCGTCGTTCACGACGAAACGGTCAACGGCCTTATGGGCCGAGAAGGCGACCCCCTGGCGTCGTGCGGCCTCGATCACGGCCGCCGTGAGCCGCTCGTTGTCCACCCAGTGGTCCGCGGGAAGGAAAACCGCGCTCAGGATTTCGGCGGAAAGGCCCGGGACGCGCCGGCTGGTGGCCTGGGGCAGGGGTTGCACAGGGGCATATGCAGTCGCCGCCCCAAGAGCCTCGGCCGTCGCGCCCGCCTGATCCGCTTCGAGCTCACGCGCCTGATCGTCGTCAAGAGCCACGAGCAGGCTGCCGTCCCTGCGGTAGCCCACCTGCTGGCCGCTCAAGCTCTCCACTTCGGCCACGAATTCCGGATAGAGGCCATAGCTTGCCCAGCAGAGTTCCATGAAAGCCCGGGATTGAACCCTCTCACCCTGCGGCGCGATCATCCCGGCAGCAGCGCTCGAGGCCTCGGCTCCAGGCTCGCCGCGGTCAAAGACAGACACGCTGAGCCCTGACTGCGCCAACCGCAAGGCGACGGAGCTTCCAATGAGGCCCCCTCCAATGACAATGGCGTCCGGTTGGTGACTCATGAGTTCAAGTCCACAGATTACTGAGCTTTTACGGATTCGACCGGCTCAAGGACCGTTGTAGGCTGACCATACTTGCGCGTCATCTTTGCCGAGCCAAACTTATGTTATACTGTTCGTTCATTTTGCGACAAATCGAGGTTCAGTGATGGCACGTTCATGTGAAATCTGCGGCAAAGGCCCCACGTTCGGGAATCGAATCAGCCACGCTCACAATGTCACCAGGCGGCGCTGGGAACCCAATCTGCGGCGCGTCCATGCCCTCGTCAATGGAGCCCGCAGGGCGCTACTGGTGTGCACGTCCTGTATCCGGTCTGGCAAAGTAACTAAGTAAGAGGCCGCGCGCCCGCAAAGATTGCAACCATCGATCAGGCTTTTTCCGCCTCTTGCTCTCACCAGTTCTCTCCACATTAAGAACTTACCCGGGCTCATGAGGAGGAAGGCTTTAGGGCACGACTGGCACCTCGTGCCGCGCTTACCTCAAGCCTTGAATTTCCACAAGACCTAAACCCAATAGTGAGTTTAGTATTCCATCGATAGTTGACATTACAGTAAAAAAGTGATACCGTTTAATCCCTTCCCAGGAAAAGGAATCTACTTGTCCAGGATGGTTGGCGCCCTTTCCCGACCAGGAATCTGAAGTTGTCTGAAGTACTCATTGCGGATTCCGACTCCCGGTTGGCCTCGGAGTTAACCCGACGGCTGCCCGGAATCTCAATTCATCCAGCTCCTTCGCCGGACCCGGTCTTTGAAAGCCTACACTCAGCCGACCTGCTGATCCTCGACCACCAGTTCGTGGGCGAACCCATCGATCTGCTGGCTAAACTGCGGACGATCTCACCCGATCTTCCCGTGATCTACTGCCTTGATCCTGCGGCCGATGCCCGGCTCGTGCGCCGGCTTGTTCTCGACCTGCGCGTCAAGGAATTGGTCTTTCATCCTGTGGATCCCACGATGCTGGCGCGACAAGTAGCGTCAATTCTGGGGGAGCCCTACCCGGAGGTGCCGGACCCGGTCCCGGGCGCCGTTCCCGAAGACCCACTTGTGCGGAGGCTCGCCGAAGCCTGGAGCCGGGCTCGATCGAAGATGCTCGCGCGGGTCGAGACCCTCGATCAGGCGGGCTCGGCTTGGCTCGAAGGCAACCTCGATTCCGACCTGCGGCAACAGGCCCAGGCGGAGGCCCACAAGTTAGCGGGGTCGCTCGGAACCTTCGGCCTTCTGGCTGGAACGCGCTTTGCGCGTGAACTGGAACGAGCGCTCGAAAACAAAGTCCGGGGCACCGAATCGCAAGCGCTCCGCTTCCTGGAAGTGGTGTCGGCATTACGCCTGGAAGTGGACCGTTCGCCGGCCTTGCAGCGGCACGCGGGCGAGACTCCGACGAACGATTCTGATTCGCGACCGGCATTGCTGGTTACCGCGGACGCGGAACTCGCTGCGCGCCTGGCGGAAGAGGCCATCGCCCGCCGGTGGGAATGGCAGTCGGTTTCCGACCCCGCCGCGGCCCGCAGGGCGGTCGCAGAGCTCAATCCGGCGGCGGTTCTGATCGATGTGGACGCCAGGACCCCCGGCACTCTGGAGCTTCTCACTGAGCTCGCCGCCCGTACCCCTCCCGCGACGGCGATCATCCTGACCTCCGCCGGCACTCTGATGGATCGGGTGGAGGTCGCGCGCCGCGGCGGTCGCGGATTCTTTCTTAAGACCCTGCCGGCGGCGGAGATCGTGGAGGCTGCCCAAGCGCTCCTCGAGCGGCAGCAGCCGTCCGCCCATGTGATCGCCGTGGACGACGACCAGACGGTGCTCGACGCGCTCGGCGTCCTGCTGGCCTCGCATGGGATCCGCCTGACGGCGCTCAACGATCCTCTGGCTTTGTGGGACAAGCTCGAGGGCTCGCCGCCGGATCTGCTTCTTCTGGACATCGAGATGCCCCAGGTGAGTGGCATTGAGCTGTGCCGCGTGGTGCGCAATGACCTGCGCTGGGCTGCGATCCCGGTGGTTTTTCTGACGGCGCTCACCGATCAGGAGACGGTGCGGCGCGTCTTCGCCTCGGGGGCGGACGACTTCGTGGCCAAGCCCATCGTGGGTCCCGAACTCGTCACGCGAATCAGTAATCGGCTGGAACGCACTCGCCTGCTGCGCACCATCGCTGAAGTGGATGCACCCACCGGACTCCTGAATCGGGCCAGGTGCCGGCAGGCATTTACCGATTTCTTGCGGCTTGCCGATCGCCACGGGCAGCCCATGGGGGTGGCGTTGCTCGGTGTCGACGGACTTGAACGCGTGAACGAGAAATACGGTTCGGGCGCTGGGGATGAAGTCTTGCACAAACTCGGGCGCTGCCTGCGCGAAGAGTTCCGCAGCGAGGAGATTGCCGGGCGCTGGGGTGACAATGAGTTCGCGGTGGGTCTGTACGGGCTCGACCGTCAGGCGAGTGTTCGACGGCTGCAAGAACTCCTGTGCGACTTTTCCGAGCGCGGCTTCGCGGCTCAAATCGGCCGCCTCACAGCTCAATTAGCTTCCGCAAGCCCTTCGGAATTCAAGGTAGCCCTTAGCGGAGGGGTGGCCGGTTATCCTGAAGACGCGAGCGATCTCGACGGTCTGCTGCTCGCGGCCGGCGAAGGGCGACGACGGGCGAGCGCCGCGGGCGGCAACCGAGTGCTCGCTGCGGAGCCAGAGCAGGCCGGTTTGCGGCTGGTAGACTTGGCGGTGGTAAGCGGCGATGAAGCCACTATGACACTGCTGACTCACGGGATTGAGTTGGAAGGATACCGCACGCGCTCCATACGAAGTGGTTTGACCGCTGCTCGGGCTTTGGCCGGAACCGAGCGCAGCCTTCAGGCACGGGTAGTTCTAATCGACGCCGACTTGCCCAGGTTTGACAGTCTTCAACTGATCGAGCGACTGGCCTCTGAAGGCGTACTCCCGCAGACCACGGTCATCGTGCTGTCCTCAGCTTCGCGCGGCCACGAAGCAGCGCAAGCCCTCGAGTTGGGCGCGGCCGATCTCATCGCCAAACCGGTTGACCTGCCGGCCCTGCTCGACCGCGTGAAGCAGGAACTCGGCTACCGGCCGCTTTAAGCCCCCCTCAATTGGCAGCGTTCCAGCGGGTCTTACTAGGGCCCGCGCCATGCCGTTAGCCCACTGAACACACAATAGTTACGTCAAATAACCCCCGGACATGGGGGTTAATCTATCTAACGAACATTGCGAAATACAGTGACGTCATCCTCGTAGCGCCTCTCTATGAGCGGCGAACGACACCGGTCGCAGACCGGCGCTACAGCAGCGGTCGTCACTGTAGTTTGTAATGCTGAATAACTGCGTTGCTGCCCGATTTCGCAGCGCCCCAACCACACCCTGCAGGCTTCCTGAGCCTGTTTCATCCTAAATTTCGGGCGCGACAAGAGGCCGGCTTAGGGCTGCGCAGGCGATGAAAAAGCTAAGGCGGCCGATGAATATCGTAGTTCGCCCATTTCTCTGTGAACGATGTATGCTGGCGGACGTGGACTGGAGTTGATGATCCAACTGTCTGCTGCTTTCGCCTGCATGTGCCTGATGACCGGAGCCCTCATCCCCGCGTCGCCCGCATACCCGTCGCTGCCGGAAGGTCAAAGCCACGCGGTCGATGGAGCGCGCAAAGTGATCATCGATACTGACCCGGGTACGGACGATGCGCTGGCGATCCTGCTCGCACTCAACTCGCCTGAGCTTGATGTGCAGGCGCTCACGGTCGTGCCGGGCAACGTCACAGCGGAGCAGGGCCTGGACAACGCCTTGCGTCTTGTTTCTCTGGCCAGGCGTTGCGACGTGCCGGTGGCGCATGGAGCCGAACATCCTCTCAATCAGAAACTGGTGACCGCCGAGTTCTGGCACGGCCAAAACGGTCTGGCGAATATCGAGCTTCCGGCGCCGCAGTGCCAGATGGACTCGCGATTCGCTCCTGATCTGATTATCGAGCTGGTCCACAAGTACCCGCACGAGATCACCCTGGTTCCCATCGGTCCCGAGACTAATATTGCGCTGGCGGTCTCCAAAGATCCCGCCATCGTGCCCTTGGTGCGCGCGGTCGTGATCATGGGCGGCTCGATCTCCGGGGGAAATGTGAACGCCGCAGCGGAGGCTAACATCTTCGGTGATCCCGAGGCGGCCCAGATCGTCTTCAACGCGGGGTGGCCGATAACCATGGTGGGCCTGGACGTGGGCAATCGGACGCTGGTGATGCGCAACCACGTCCGTGAGCTCGCCGCCCGGCGCGGTCCCGAGAGCGATTTTGCAGTGGGCGTGCTCAACTTCCTTGAAGACCTTTCGGAAAAGTACGGCGACAAGGGTGTGCCGATGTATGACCCGTTGGCAGTGGGCGTCGCCATCGATCCAAGTATCGTCACCATCCAGGCGATGCGCGTGGACGTCGAAACGCGCGGCCAGTTCACTCGCGGCGAGACCGTGGCGAATCGCACCAATCGCGTGGAGCGCAATGTGCCGCACGAAGGACGATTGTGGATTGAGGCGCTCGATCCCGTGGCGGCCAACGCCCGAGTAGCGGTCGAGGTGAATGCTGAGAAATTCATCCGGATGCTCCTCGATCGCCTGGCAGGAAAGTAGCATCGGCAATAGTTTGGTATTAATTCAGCCCGGCGATTGAAGAATCGGATCGCCGGGCGGCGGATGGGTCGTCATGCAGGCAAAGGCTTGGGTCGATAGGATTGAAAGGCTGCTCGAAGATGTCAACAAAGGCTGCGATCGCGCTACCAATACCTGCAATCGGCTGGACCAGTTCCAGAAGGGAAGTCTCGCTTACGATGACGAACTGGACGAGCTGACGCTGCAGCTCGAGTCATTGGCGTCCAAGCTCGAGACTGTGTGCGAAGAGCTGGAAAGCGCAGAGAAGTCTCTTCCCAAGCCTCCGCCGCCGGTCCGTACGATGTAATTCGAAGCCGTGAGGGAACAAGTGGAGTCTCGCACGCCTTGCATCTGCCCCTCGCTTGTCGGAATCAAAAGCACTGTGCTGCCGAGAAGCACACGAGGATTGGCCGGTCGCGCCGCGCTCTGTATGGGGTCAGCGATGCTGAGCCGGCGACGAGTGTTTGGCGCAATACTGACGATCTTGGCTGGAGCGATTCCGCTCAGTTTTCCGACTGGCTCTCTTGCCGTGCTGCGTGCCCAGGTAGAAGGAGGGATCCGCCGGCAATCTCCGGCGCCGATCGTGAATGGCCCGCTCGTGCAGGACCTTGCCTTCCTGGTGGGACGTTGGCGAGGTGGTGTGGCCGGCGGTCTGTTCGATGAGGAATGGAGCTCACCCTCGGCCGACACCATGATGGGCATGTTCCGCTACATGGAGAACGGCAAAGTGCAGTTCTACGAATTCATGACGATTGAGGCTACAGCGGCGGGCCCCGTGCTTCGATTGAGACACTTCGATCAGGGCCTTACTGCCTGGGAAGATAAAGACGCGGCGCAGAGCTTTCCCGTTGCGAGCTTCGCGGAGAATCAAGTGGTTTTCGCGACGCCGGATAAGAGTACGAAGCTGACCTATCGCCGGAGCCAGACGGAGTCTCTGGTGGTGATCCTCGAACGCACTGCCGCCGGACACGCGGGCAAGCAGGAGTTTGATTTCACTCTCATCAAGTGACCTCCGCTATCACACGTTCAGCAACGGAAGACGCGTGGTCCTTTTCAATCTTCTTTCAAAATTTTTCGCTCACTATGGCTACGCCGCCGTGTTTCTGGGCGTAATGCTGGAGAACGCCGGCCTGCCGCTGCCGGGCGAGAGCGTGCTGCTGTTCGGCGCGTTTCTCGCTCATCAGGGAGCGCTCAGCATTTGGTGGGTGATTGCCAACGCCTTTGCGGGCGGAACCGCCGGTGGCAGCCTGGGCTATTTCATCGGCCGCCTCGGCGGCCCGGACATGGTCCGGAGGATCCGGAACCACGCCTACTTTTCCGGCCCCCGCTTCGACCGCGCCGAGGAGACTTTTCAGAAGCACGGCGCCTGGGCAGTGTTCGTGGGACGATTCGTCGTCGGGCTGCGCATCATCGTCGGTTTTCTGGCCGGCGCTCTGAAGATGCGGTTCATTCAGTTCTTCCTTCTTAACGCGGCTGGCGCTTTGGTGTGGGCCGCGACCATGGGTGCGGTCGGCTATGCGATCGGCTCAAGCTGGCAGCGTATTGTGCACTTCATTCGAGGCGCCAATTGGACGGTCCTGATTCTGGTGGTCGCGATCTCAATCGTTCTGTTGCTGAGGAGCCGCTTACGGGCTCGCAACCTTCAGCGGCAGAAGCCCCTGAATTGACGATCGAGAGAGCGAGCGCACGGGCCATTCTTCAGTCGATCACTCAATGAAGATTGCAAAACACAGTGACGTCATTCTCTGTAGCGCCGCTCGGGAGCCTGCCCTGTAAGGGAGCGGCGAAAGACACCGGTCGCAGACCGGCGCTACAGCAGCGGTCGTCACTATATTTTGCAATGCTCAATAATCCTCAATGTGTCGCTCCCAGCCAGCCTCTTCTCAACGCGACCTGTTCCGGCGCGGCCTCCGGCGATGAAGCGATGGTATACCGGTCACCGAGCGGCGGGTCGAGCTTCACCATGACGATGCTCCGTTCCGCGTGCCGCTGAACCACAAAGGGCACTTCGGCGCCCGGCGGGTAGATCTTCAGCCGATCCTCGAGCGACGCTGTGGCAAGCGAGAAATTGTCGACGGACACCAGGAGATCGCCGCGGCTGAGGCCGGCGCGATCGGCCGCTCCGCCCGGTGTTACGGCTGCGATCTCGACTCCAGTGGGCGCCGGCCGGGTGACGGCTCCGAGGCTTGGTCCGGCATCGGCTCGCGCGCCGATGGTGAGAGAGAGTCCGGCAGGGACCAGTATTTCCGCATAAGGCAGAGGTCTCGCGCTTTGAATCGCAAGCCGGAAAAAGTCCGTAAAGTCGCTGCCGCTCACCTCATTGAGCGCCTGCAGGATGTCTTTCTCCCGGTAGCCGCGCCCCGGCAGATAGTAAGTGCTCCCGGGCGCATCGTAAAAGCGCTGGTACAGCAGGCGCATGACGTCGTCCAGCGACTTGCGGCCGTCGCTGCGCGCGCGAATGTCGAGGTCGAGCAGCATGCCCAGAATCGCACCCTTGTTGTAATAGGAGATCGTGGTGTTGGCGAAGTTTGTCTCCTGCATTTGAGGCGAGCGGTCATAGAACCAGGCGTGGAAACTCGAGTTCTCCGCGGACATCAACTCGCGACCGGGCTCCGTCTCGAGCTGCGCGATCTCGCCGCTCAGGCGCTTCAGAAAATCCTCCTCCGTCCACAGTCCGGCTCGCAATTGCGCCACGTATGAGTAGTAGGTGGTGATTCCCTCCGCGAACCACAGAGAGGGGGTGTAATCTTCACGGCGGTAATCGAAAGGCCCAAGCGCCGCCGGCCGCAGGCGCTTCACATTCCAGGCGTGGAAAAACTCGTGTGCGGCATCGGTTAACGCTTCATCGAGCGAGTCGTCAGACAGCAGCCCGCTGACGATAACCTGGGTGGAGTTGAGATGCTCCATGCCGTCACCGGCGGGAATATCGGGCGCAAAGTGAAACAGAAATGTGTAGTGGTCGAAATCCGGCGCGGGCATCATTGACATCTCGATGCCCACGATCTTCTTCACGCCATCCACCAGTTTCCTGACGAGAGCCCCGCGCTTGTCCTCATCTGTGGCATAGTCGTGCACCCCTACGGCGAAAGTCTTTCCGTGGTCGGTGAAGGAAGTGATGTTCACCGAAGGACTGATCTCGAGCGGCGTATCGATCAATCGGTCGTAATTGGGCGCGTCGAACGAGCGCTGATTCGCGTCCAGCGAGTAGCCACTCGCGATCTTCCAGTTCGCCGGCGCCTCGATCGTCAGATGCACGGGGTCGGGCTTGTGACCGTCAACGTACATGAAGATGGAAGCTCCGTTCAGATTGGCGTGGCCGGCGTCGATCTGGGAGAACGAGCCGTTGAGATCGTTGCCGTATACCTTATAACGCACCCTGACCTCGCTTGCGCCGCCGCTCTCAACGCGCCAGGTCTGCTTGTCGGGCTGGCTCCATGCGAGCTCGCGCCCGTCCGGGGTCCTTACTTCGAATTCCTGCACACCCTTGGCGAAATCGTAGATCGCATAGCGTCCGGGCGACCAGGCAGGCATGGCGAAATCGAGAGTGAGCGCGCTGACGCCGCGCGCGTCGATCTCGATTTCGGCGAGGTGCGTGGCGGGACGCGTGATACGAACCGCGTATTGAAACTGGAGCGGCGCGTTCGAAGCGGCTGCCGCCGTGGATCCATTGGCTTGAGCCTGGAACGGCGCAGCGATAAGATCAGGCGTCGCCGGGGAGATGACAAAGGCGAGAAGCGACAGGTAGAAGCACTGACGAAGGCATGATTTGTGCTGCCGGGCAGCAAGACGGGTCAGAAGAGTCATGGGCAGGAAAAGCCTCATCGAAATGGAAGCAATCGAAATTCATCCCAATGTATCATGCCCCGGCGTTCCTATTGAGGCTCGCAAAATATAGAGCAACGCCTTTACGGTAGCGGCGCTGTCCTAGTTGCCGGATACGCCGGTGGGGACACCGGCGCTACAGCAGGGGTCGTAACTATATTTTGATTTTGCGATGTTCAGTAAGAGGAGCTCGTGGCCTGCATGACGTGGTAGAATTCTCACCACGTTCGCCAAGCCTTAGCATTACTGCGCGAGGCAAGGCTACTGATGCCGGAACTATCCCGAAGATAATGGGTTAACTTTGGGGCCCTCTGTGAAAAGAGCGATGCATGCTAAACGATACCCTGGTTCTCGCTTGTTTCGGCCTCTTGGCCACAATCGCTGTGACCACCTCCATTCTCATTCTCGCCAGAGGCCGGTTTTATCACTCTCTGAAACCCGACTCTCGCCCAAGGCGATGGGTGTTGTTTTCACTACTCTTTCTATTCGGCGTGTTCCTTGTGTGGTTTCCCATCTGGTATCTGTGGCCGCATTCTCTCGTTGCTCGTGTTCTACTGTTTCTGTTTAGCGTTACCTTCTTTTGCGTCGGAATGTCGCTCAAGTGGTTCGGTCCATTCATCGATCGAGTCATCAAGCGCTCGGGAAGGCCTCTCCGGTAGTGACCCCGCCCACACAAGTCTAGTCAGCACTAAGAACTCGCGAAGAATTGACAAGCAGTTCCTCACACCTGAGAATTAGGAATGCGAGCTGGTGTTCACACCTCAATTGCTGGAGCGCTGGAGAACGCGGCCCACCGCGCGCACGAGATCGGGTGCGACGCTTTTCAGATGTTTTCCGCGAACCCTCGCGGATGGCGCGCCCAGAGCATTTCAGAGGCGGCTTGTAACAAGTTTTGCGAGGTTCGCGCCGGCCATGGCTTGACGCCGCTGGCCATTCACGCGAATTACCTGATCAACCTGGCAGCGCCGGACGCGGTGATTCGAGCTCTCTCGGTGGCTGCGTTTCGGGCAGAGCTGCAGCGAGCGATCGCGCTCGGCGCAGACTACGTCGTGCTGCATCCCGGCAGCGCCAGGAACGGCGAGCGCGGCGGGGCGGTGGCGGGATTTCGAGAGTCCCTTCTTCAGGCGGCGCGGGGGATCCAGTTCAACGGCCTGACGGTGCTCGTGGAGAACACGGCCGGGCAGGGCAACGTGCTCGGATCGAGTTTCGAAGAGCTCGCGGAAATTCTGGGCGGCGTTGCGGGCGAAATTCCGGCCGGCCTCTGTATCGACACGGCGCACCTGTTCGCCGCCGGGTACCCGATCCACACTCCCCGCGGCTTGAATCAGACCGTTCGGCGGCTGGACGCGACCATAGGCCTCGACAAAGTAAGGCTGGTTCACGCCAATGACTCAAAGACCGGTTTTGGCTCCCGCTGTGACCGCCACGCTCACATCGGGGAGGGGTACATCGGGGCGGACGCCTTTCGTCGCATTCTGAGGCATCCGAACCTGCGGCTGATCCCTTTCATTTGCGAGACGCCAATCGACAAGCCGGGCGACGACCGGCGGAATCTGGACATGATCCGAAGGCTTGGGCAAGGCAAGAAGGACGAGTCAGAGGTCAGGAGACAGGAGTCAGAAGGGAGACGGGCACAGCTTGAACCGCGAACAGCACACGGGAGTCCCGCACGTCAAGATGGGGCTGCGACTGCTTGGAGGAGCTGAAACTGAAATTCAAAAACATTACGAACGAACCCGTCATCTTATTGAAAACATTGGAGGGCGCTTCGCCTATCCCGTCAAGTCGCTGAAAACGTGCGGTTTATTGAGCTTATCCCGTCATCGTACTGAAAATAGGGCATTTATTTAGATTCTCAAAACAAGATGGACGCCAATTACAATCCGCAGTCGATTGAGCAGAAGTGGCAGGAGCGCTGGGCGCGCGAGAAGTTGTTTGAAAGCGAAGCCGATCCTGCGCGGCAAAAGTATTACGTTCTCGAAATGTTGCCTTACCCCTCCGGTGACATCCACATGGGTCACGTCCGCAACTACTCGATCGGCGATGCGGTGGCTCGTTTCAAACGCATGCAGGGTTTCAACGTGTTGCACCCTATCGGCTGGGACGCCTTTGGACTGCCGGCGGAGAACGCGGCCATCCAAAGCGGCCGGCATCCCTCGGAGTTCACGTTCAGCTACATCGATCGCATGCGAGGCCAGTTGCAGAGGCTAGGCTTCAGCTACGACTGGCGGCGCGAAGTGGCCACCTGCGTTCCGGAATACTATCGCTGGAACCAGTGGTTCTTTATCAAGATGTTCGAGCGCGGCCTGGCTTACCGCAAGAAGAGCCGGGTGAACTGGTGCCCGAAGTGCCAGACGGTGCTGGCCAATGAGCAGGTGGTGGCGGGTTGCTGCTGGCGGCACGAAGATACCCTGGTGGAAGAGCGGGAACTGGACCAGTGGTTTCTGAAGACCACCACTTACGCCGACCAGCTCCTCGAAGACATGAAAGAAATGGTGCGCTGGCCGGAGCGCGTGCTCACCATGCAGCGCAACTGGATCGGCAAGTCCGTGGGCGCCGAGGTGGAGTTCCGTCTGGAGGAAATTGGCGAGTCGGTCCGGATCTTCACTACTCGCATCGACACCATCTTCGGTTGTACGGCTTTGTTCCTGGCGCCCGATCATCCTTTGATTGAGAAGCTGGTCGCAGCTTCGCCTTCGCCGTACAACTTGCGGCGCGACGCGGAGCGCATCAAGGCGGTCTCCGTCCAGGAACGGGGCGAAACAGAGCTGAAGAAGGACGGCGCGGCCACTGGATTCACGGCGCGGAATCCCTTCAATGGCGAGAGTGTGCCGGTGTGGGTTGCGAACTTCGTGCTGATGGGCTACGGCACGGGAGCCATCATGGCCGTGCCGGGGCACGATGAGCGCGATTTCGAGTTCTGCTCCGCCTACGGCCTACCCATTCGCGTCGTGATTGTCCCGGAGACTTCCGGAGCGACGCAAGACCAGGTCGCGAGCAGTCAACGGTCAGACTCAGCTCCGGCCGTTCCCTTCACCGAGTACGGCGTGCTGGTGAACTCGGGACCGTACGACGGCCTTGGCTCCGAAGCCGCCCTGGAGCGCATGACCGGCGACGCCGAAGCCGGCGGATTCGGCAAAGGCAAAATCCACTATCGTCTCAAGGACTGGGGTGTCTCGCGGCAGCGTTACTGGGGTACGCCCATCCCCATGATCTATTGCGCGGACTGTGGAATCGTGCCGGTGCCGGAGAATGACTTGCCGGTGCTTCTGCCGAGGAACGTCACGCTGACCGGGCAGGGCCGGGCGGCGCTCGCCAACGTGCCGGAGTTCGTCCATGTGAAGTGTCCGAAATGCGGTGGCGGAGCCCAGCGGGAGACCGACACCATGGACACGTTTGTGGATTCGTCCTGGTACTTCTATCGCTACACGGACCCGAAGATCTCGAGCGCTCCCATCGATCGCCAAGCCGTGAAGTACTGGTTCCCGGTGGACCAATACATCGGCGGCATCGAGCATGCGATCCTGCACCTGATTTACATGCGGTTCTGGACCAAGGTGATGCGCGACATCGGCTTGGTGGGCTTCTCCGAGCCCGTCGCGCGCCTCTTTACCCAGGGCATGGTGATCAAAGATGGCGCCAAGATGTCGAAGTCCAAAGGCAACGTGGTGGACCCGGTGGCGATGTGCGCGAAGTACGGAGCCGACACAATGCGGCTCTACATGCTCTTTGCCGGTCCCCCGGAGAAGGACCTGGAGTGGAGCGATCAGGACATTGAGGGCGCCTCGCGATTCCTCAGCCGCTTTTACCGGCTGGGGGCGCGCCATTCCGACCGGCTGCGCGAGTTGCGTGCCTGGGAGGCGAGCGGCGAGGCTACAGACCTCACGGCCGAAGAGCGCCGGCTGCTGCGCAAGGCGCACCAGACGCTCGGCCGTGTAACAGAGGACATGGAGGAGCGTTGGCATTTCAACGCTGACGTGGCCCTGGCAATGGAGCTTTATCATGAGATCGCATCGTTGGACGAGGCCGCGCTCTCGGGGCCGGTGCGTCCGGAAGTCCTGAAGGCGGCGCTCGAGATCCTGACTTTGGTTCTGGCTCTGTTCACGCCCCATCTCGCCGACGAGGTGTGGGAAGGCCTGGGCCACAAAGGCTCAACCTTGCAAGTGCGCTGGCCCGACTT
>DASYYZ010000092.1:0-50449 GCA_035946735.1 Terriglobia bacterium | reverse complement strand
GGTCGCAGTGTCACTGGTTCTGGAAGCCCACTGCTGCAGCGTGCTCGAGATTGCACCATCGTAGGCAGCCGTTGTGGCAAAGGCCTTGCGCGCCAGGCCCGCTCGCGTCAGATCGGAGACCGCACCCTCGCCGCGCCGCATTTCCTCGATTACCCGCGGATAGTCGGCGGGATCCACCAGCACGGTCACGTCCGCGAAGTTCTTGGCGGCTGAGCGAATCATTGAAGGTCCACCGATGTCGATGTTCTCGATCAGCTCGTCGAAGTGGACGCCGGGCGTGGCCGCGGTCTCCTCAAAAGGGTAAAGGTTCACGGCCACAAGATCGATCGGCTCAATGCCATGCTCTTGCATCTGGCGCTGATGCCCGGGATTGGAGCGAACCCCGAGCAACCCGCCATGAACTCGTGGGTGCAGAGTCTTTACCCGGCCATCCAGCATTTCGGGAAAACCGGTGAAATCCGATACGTCGCGCACTCGGAGGCCGCGACTTCGCAGCAGCCTGGCTGTCCCGCCCGTCGACAGGATCTCGACGCCCAGCGCCGCGAGTCCGCTGGCGAATTCTTCGATGCCAGTCTTGTCGCTGACGCTGATCAGCGCGCGCGCGATTTTCTTCATGAATTTCCTCCTTGATCTTTGCGGATGCGTGGTCCGCGATTGCTCAGAAACTGATGATCTTAAGTTTGGGCAGCCTGGCAAGGGCTCACCCGGGTCCGGCCTTCAGCTTGACGCGGCCATCTTCAACCTTCACGCAAAACTCCACACCCTTGCAGCCGAGACGGTGCTTGATCTCAGCGGCCTTCTTACGCACAAATTCAGCAAACACAGCGCGGTCGATTGCGGGCGGGGATTCTCCCATTTGCCGCTTGGCCTCGATAAAGGCGTCGAAAAGCTGATTCACCTTGTCGCCTTCCGTTTCGGCACCATGGGTGACGATGGCGAACAGATTCTGGGGCGGCGGCGGCGCGCTTGTTGCCTTCCGGCCGCGGCCTTCTTCAAGATCGCGTGTGCGCTTGCGCCAGAGGCCACCATAGACCATGTATTTTTGTTGCAGTTGGTTGAACCGAAAACGCTGTCGCAGGGTCAGTTCTGCCTTGTCTTCCGACATGCGCTTCAAGATTGATTCGACGCGGAAGGCGGAGTCACGAGGCGGCTTCGGCACGCCGCCGCTGAAATAGGACTCGTACTCGACTCTCAACCGCCTCAGGCTCTCTTCGAGTTTGTTAAGCTCCTCGTCCGTGGTCAAGTTCGGTCCTATTCGATCTTCGACTATGGTAACTGAAGCCCGGCGTCAGGCAGTGATCGGTGCCCGGCCGCGGCGGGCGTCGCTCTTCGAGGAACTATCTCCCTTCGAGAGCGCCAGCGCGAGGGCCCCTTCGACCGGCTGACGCCGGAGCCGCGAGCACCTCGCTTGCGGTACCTGAGCTTTGACATGGCGCGCCACGATCCGTCGCATCTCCGCGCTCGACAGCAGGAGTCCCCCGGCGCAGGCAACCGAAACGGGCTGGTCTTCCAACCCCAGGCGGCTGATCAACGCCAAAGCCAGGTTGGCAAGCTCGCCTCCGGCGCCGTCAAGGATCTCGTGCGCGACCGTGTCTCCGGCGCGCGCGCTTCCGATCACCACCGGAGCTAACGCCGCAATGTCCGCCGGAGCGAGCTGAAGTCCGACGATCTCCCGTACGTCGCGAACTCCGAGCGCGCGCGGAAGCGTCTTGAGCAGCCTCGTGGGAGCGCCGTAGCCATCCACTGCACGAAGGGCGGCGCCTACCGCTTGGCGGCCCAGATCAAACCCGGAGCCGGCATCGCCAAAAGCCGAGCCCCAACCGCCGGCCCGCACAACGTTCCCGTCCGCATCGCGGGCGCAAGCGATGGATCCGGTGCCCGCAATCAACACGATGCAGGGCAAGCGGCCGCGGGCTGCTTCGAGCGCGATCGCCGCATCGGTGGTAACAAAGTGGAAGCCTGCCGGCAAGCGCTTGCGGAGCCACCTCAAGAGCGGTCCCGAGATCTCGGCGCGATCGGCGCCGGCAAGCCCGAGGCAAAGTCCGTCGAGATCCCTGCCTCCGGCCGCAGCCAAGGCTCGGTCGGCAGCGGCTAGAATCTCACGCTTTGCCGCAACCAATCCGACCTTGACGGGATTGGCTGCACCTGCCGTAGCGCGCCCGCGTACGCGGCCGCGCTCGTCGCAAACCCACGCTGTAGTGCGCGTGCCGCCACCCTCCACCCCGAGGTAGAGGGCGCCAGCGAAACGGCCACTGTGCCGATGCTTGCGCCTCATCATGCTGATTTAACACACGCGAAGCTGATATCGATATGCGCCGGCCAAACTGGCAGCGCTGCGTTCTGGTTTCATCTTGTTTCAATTCTCAAAAGCTCAACGTCCGTGCGAGCCTGAGACGAAGGATTAGTATAGAACAGGCTTGAGGAAACGCTGGATTATGGTAGGTTCTGAGGATTGGGGACAAGCCGGGGACTTATGGAGTACTTAAGGTCGGATAAAACCGGCCCGGAACCGCTGGCGTGATTGCCGGGCCGGTCGCGAATTAGCTCGATGAGGAGTGCCAGCTACTCGATGTGGATATCGCCCGAGCCGGTCTTAACCTCCAGAAGATAGCCGCCTGCGCCGATTTTGCCGCGATAGTCGTTCCGGCTGAGCGTGCCCTCCATGGTGATCGGCCGGTTGGTCGAGATCTTGCCAGAATCTGTGTGAGCGTGAAGATCGAAGGCCGCGCTCGACGGCACGCTGACCGTGACCCCACCCGAGCCGGTTTCAAGCCGCCAGTCGCCGGTAAGCTGGCCTTCGGCTTTGATCTCGCCGCTGCCGGTTTCGACTCGCACAGGTCCGTTGACGCCGGCCAGCTCAACCTCTCCCGAGCCGGTGGAAACCTTCACCCGTCCGGGCGCTGATTGCTCCAGGTGTACATCACCGCTCCCGGTTTCGCCTGAAAACTCGCCTGCGACTCCGCTCGCCCGAATGGTGCCACTGCCGGTGTTTGCGGTAGCGTTGCCTTGGATGCCTTCGAGCTTGATGTCCCCTGAGCCGGTTTCGGCGTGGACTTCGCCGCCAATGCGAACCATGTGAATCCCGCCCGATCCGGTCCCCGCCTTGAGGGGGCCTTGAATCCCCTCCACGGACTGGTCTCCCGAGCCGGTTTCGGCGCGCAGCCGGGTTTCAGCCGGAACAATGACTTCATAGCTGATCGACACGTTTTGGCGAAGTTCGGAGTTTTCGATGTGTCCGACGCGGATCGTATTCCCGTCCTGCTCGATTGGAGGATTGGCCTCGAGCTGCTTCACCTTTTCCTCCGGACTGGGACCGCCCCAGTGACTGTTAGCCTTGATTATCCCGTGCACCTGAACGGTCCCCGTGTTGCCGGCGCGCACGTTGATGCCGCCGGAACCGGTGGTGATTTGAAGATCGACCGGGCCGTTCACTTGCAGCGTGCGGTCGAATGAGCCCTGCGCGGCCACGAGCAGCGCGGGTCCGATCACGATGATCGCTCCGACGAGCGCAACGGCTCGCAACATGCGGTGAAATTGGTCTCTCACTGTGGTTTCTCCTTCTGCTTGAACGCATTTAGTCGATGCTGATGTCTCCCGAACCGGTCTGCACTTCCACCGGCACGCCTCCGCCCCGGACCTTTCCGCGTACTTCACCGTGCCCCAGCGCGCCTTGCACCGTGATTGGCAGATGCGTATTCACGTCGCCCGAACTGGTTCTTGCCTCGAGGTCGAATCCGAGATCGGACGGCAGTGTCAGCTTGACTTCTCCGGAGCCGGTGTGCAGCCTCCACTCGCCCGTGGGCTGTCCCTGGGCTTCAATGTCACCGGTTCCGGTGCGCGCCACGAGAGCGCAGTGCAGATCGCGAACTTCGACGTCGCCGGAGCCTGTCTTGACTTCGACGCGTTCGGCCTCGATTCCCGCGAACTTGGCGTTGCCGCTCCCGGTTTGAGCTGTCACGTTGCCGTGTACGCTGCTCACCTTGACGTCGCCCGAGCCGGTCTCAGCCTCCACCGGGCCGCGGATGCCCTCGACCGTCACATCGCCCGAGCCGGTCCTGGAATTGAGCTGAGTGTCGCTCGGCACCGTGATCTCGTAATCGATGGAGATGTTGCGCCACTCGCCGCGGTCACCCCTCTGCCGGATGCGGATCGTGTTGCCGTCCTGTTCCACCGGCGGCTTATTCTCGATCTCATGCACCCTGGCTTCAGCCGCGCCCGAGTTGCCCCAGTGCTCTCCGGCCTGGATCTTGGCGCGGATTTCAACCGAGCCGGAGCCCCCTTCGTGGACCACGATATCGCCGGAGCCGTTCTCCACCTCCAGGTTAACGGGGCCGCTCACCTGCAAACTGCGGGAGAACTGGCCGCGCACTTCGGGCCACGCGGCCGCACCGCCGAGCGCTGTGAACGCGAAGGCCAGTAAAACGACCACGTAAAGCCGCTTACAAGTTTGTTTCATCACACCCCTCCTGAAGTTCGTCATATTCCGACTCTATAAGACTGCGGTATCCGCTTTTCGTGAGCCGTCAAGGCAAGAAGTTGCTGTTACCTGGCTTGCCGAGCAGAATCCACTCCGAGTGCTGATCGCGCGCTCTGAAGTAACGTCCGTCTTTGTCGTAGATGATCTCGGCGCCTTGGGCCAGGAGCTCGTGCATCGAGTCCTTCGGGACCCACCACGGCGAGTAGCCCCTCTCGCGAAGCTGGTTCACAAAGTGGATTACCTGCGGATCATCAGGATTCGCCAGCTTGTCCAGGCCGAACTCGGAGTCCGGCGGCGGCTGCTCTGGCAACAATGCCCATTGTCCGCTCGCAGTGATCCACTGCACTCGGCCCTTGAGAACCACCAGCGAAGGACTGTCCGATGAGAAATGCAATTGCGCCACCGCGCTCGACGAGATGCTGAGTGGGGGATCGTTCGTCCGCCGCTGAATCAAGGCACGATCGGGATCGACCTGCTGCACGCGGTACTCGTGCTCCTCGGCGCTGCGTGGGATGGCCGGTTGAACCAGAAGCCGGGCGCCGGGCTTAAGCTTTGCGAACAGGCCGGACGGGTCCCTTGCATTCGCTGCCTTCTGATCGCGAACAGGGTCCCACTCCTTGCCTGCTGTGCTCGTCATCCGGGGGCTCGCCTGAAGCCTCTGAACAGCGTTCACTGGATATGACGTCGGCGCTGACATTTCGTTAGAAGCATCGGTCAGTCCGCCAGTCATTCAGTCGCTCAGCCACTCAATCTGTCCCGTTCAGTCAGCCGGCCTGAGACCACTGACCAGGAGCTGGCAGAGCTGATGGACTCAGAGACCGCCAGATCTCTAATACGGAACGGGCCGCCCGATGGTTCCAGCGCTTTAGACGCACGAAAGCCACAAGCGTTTGACGGAACGCGCACAGTAGAACGGTGCGCTCGGTCGAGGGATGGCTGTGCTGCTCCGACTGCGAACCATTGCGCCCACCCGCAAGCGCGAAGTGTCCCAAAAACCGAAGCAAAGCGTCATTCCATTGGTCTTATAATAATGAGATACAATTGCCCGCGTGCTAGACAGAACGGAGAATTGAGAATGCGCCTCAAGAACGCCGGTGCGATGGCTTTTGCAATGCCACTTGTAACGCTCGCTTGCCTTTGTGCTCACCCCCAATCGAATTGGGCGCAGCAGGGATTCTTCCAGGTCGAGAAGCGCGCTGGAGTCTGGTGGCTGATATGGCCTGACGGAGCACCTTCAATCTCAGTCGGCGTAGACACGATCCGTTACCAAGGCGACCCGATTCGCCGAACTGACCGCGCGCCCTATCTCGAGGCGGTAAAGCGAATCTATCCTGACCGCAACGCCTGGGAGTCCGCGGTCCTGTCGCGACTGACAGAGTGGGGATTCAACACCGTCGGCGCATGGTCTGATCCTGAGTTGTGGAAGCGGGAATTCCCTTACACGGTCATCCTGGATATTGCAGGGCGTGCCGGAGCTGACTGGGAGCATGGCAAGCCGGTGGATGTTTACGCTCCTCGCTTCGAAACTACCGCCCAACAGATTGCGGACGAGGAGTGCAGGCGGCGCGCCCAGGAAAGATTCCTTGTCGGGTACTTCAGCGACAACGAATTGCGCTGGGGGCCGGACTGGCGCGGCAAAGAAACAATGCTTGAGATGTATCTGAAACTGCCTTCCGATGCGATGGGAAGGCAACACGCCGTCGAATTCCTGCGTCAGCGGTACGGGAACGATATTGGAAAACTCAACCGGGCGTGGGAGGTCGAGGCCAAGGACTTCACAGCTATCCCCTTGCCTGGCAAGACCGACGCCTACCGGGCGGACGCCGAGCAGTTTCTGGCAGGCGTAGCCGAGAGGTACTTCCAAATCTGCGCGCAAGCCATTCATGAGGCGGATAGCCACCACCTTTATTTGGGTGCCCGTTTTGCCGGGAAAGCGCCGGACGTGGTTTTTCGCGCCGCCCACTTCGCCGACGTCGCCTCCATCAACATCTATGGCTTCGATCCAAGCCTATTGGCTGAACGCCTCTATAAACTGGCGGGCAAACCTGTGCTCATCACCGAATTCGCCTTCCGCGCCCAAGATTCAGGGCTGCCGAACACTCAGGGTGCGGGGCCCAGGGTTCCGGACCAGGCCGCACGCGCCAAGGCTTACGCCGATTACGTCACGCGCTTAGAGAGCCTGCAGGAGGCAATCGGCTACCACTGGTTTCAGTGGTCCGATGAGCCAAAGGAGGGTCGCTTCGATGGCGAGAACTCGAACTATGGGCTTGTCAGTGTCAGCGACATGCCCTACGCCAAGTTTGTGGCGGCAGTGAAAGCGGCCAATGCAGTGGCTATCGCGGCACATAAGAAAGCAGTTGCCAGCGATCTCTGATGGGATCTGGCGGCTGGGCGTCGACCCCCACCCGCTTGATTTGTGGTCGTACGTAGCCAGTAAAGCTCGTAGGCCGGGAGTTGAACGAAGTGCTCGGCTCCGACGTCAGCGCAGCGGCCGTCTGCCAGCGGATCACGTATCGCCTTCACCTGCCCACGTGTGCGTCCAGAGGCCTCGAGCAGCACAACCTCATGACCGTGCATCATCAGCTCGTAAGTGCACGCCAGTGCGGCAATTCCCCGCCGGCGATGATGACCTTCTTGGGATGAGTCGGGCGCGGGCGTTGGGGGTGGCCGGATTGAGCCTGAGTAGCCGAAAGTCCGATTCGGACGCGAGGCCAGTTCGGATGCCAAGCCGGCTTCAGAAGAAGGACGAAAAGCTGAACTCAACGGCGAACCCGTCAGCCGTGGATTTCAGTGACCCGGAACACCTGCTTCATGGTAGAACTCTTCGGCGCGCTGAAGTTCCTCCTGCTCCTCCATCAGTCCCATGCTTCGCAGCATATGGCGGATCGTGATGTGAGGGTCATTGGACCAAAACATCCTGCAGTCCTCGTCCTCGTAATAACGGTAGCCCACTTTATCGGCGTATAGTTTCTTGAGTGCTTCCCCGTTCTTCAGGGCCGAACTCCACGGGAGGATAGCATAGCTCAGGTCGATTTCCTGGATGAGAATGTTGTTTTCGGGGGGAGTGAGGTTGCCTACGTCGGCCATTTTCTCGCCCGCGGACCATTTTACTTGGGAGACGATTTTGCCCGTTGGTTCGAATATGGAAGCGTTGTTCCGCCACGTGCTCGAGACGATGTAGTAGTGGTTCCGCCTGGCACGCGCGGCAGGTTGGGAAGTCTGCGGTGATTGTGTTGGCCAAACAACCAGCTCGGCACCCTTGCGGGCCAGTTCCCTCCAGCCGTAATCAAAATCCATGTCGTAGCAAATCTGTATTCCCAGCTTGCCGAAATCACAATTGAAGACAGGTTCTTCCTTGCCGGGAGTGGAGCCATGCTCCATCAAGCCTGAGTCAGTATCGACCACAAGGTGCACCTTCCGATAGATGCCCGCGACCTGGCCTGTCCGGTCAAAAAGAACGGCGGCGTTGGAACATCGCTTCGTGGCCCGATCCTCCAGCAGGTAAGTAGGTACCACGATGTAGCAATGGCATTTGCGCGCCTCTCGAGCGAAGGTTTCCTTGACCGCGCCTTCCAACTGAAATGACCAATCCGCCACTTCTCCTACTCGCTCGCCTTCACCGGTCAGGGCCATCTCCGGCAGTACCGCCAAATCTAAACCGCGGCCATACTTCTCGTGTGACTGCGCGTGCATGCGATCGACAATCCCCGTCAGTTGGTCCAACCGTTTTTGCAAGCCGGGATGCTTCTCCCAGAACGGTTGCATGACCGTGCCCACAATGACCTTGCGGGGTGGTTGATCAGAGGTGCTCTTCACGGAAATGTCCGCTCCCGCGGTGGGCAACGTCACCAAACATCCTATGAAGCCCACGAACAATTTTGCCAGTATTCGTGGCCGAATTTGGTGTTCTGTAGTCACAACAAGTCCTCCGTGGTGAACGTCGAGGCACAAACGAAGCAAAAGCTTATCTCGAGGATGGACCTTGTACCCTAGCATGTGTCGCGCCTGCTGCGCTATAAAGAGGTCCGGAGAGGCCCTGGATCTTCACGCCGCCACGGTCTTTGCCGTCTGGATGGGTGATCGAGATCGGGAACAGATCAGCGTGGTTTTCCCGGATGGATCGCGCCTGACGCCGTAGTGTAGACCGGCAACGCTCCAACTCCAGGTGGCGGCGGAGGCAGCAACGTGTGCAGCCGGAAGATGGGCGTCACGATCCAGCTCGAGAGTCCTCAGGTCGAGCGAAAGCATCGACACGGCCGCATTCGCGGGGGAGGGGCGCTCGCTGCGCGTGGCGCACCTACGGCCTGTTCAGCGGCTGGGAATGGTGGATGGTACAATGCGTGTAAAAGGGGCCGATGAAGATACCAAGAAGGGCGTTCATTCACAGCGCCGCGGTGGCGAGTGGCGGCGCGTGGCTTGCGCGGGGCGGTAGCCTGCTGCAAGGGAGTCCCTTGGGCCTCGCTCCGGGGGTGCAGCTCTGGTCGATTCGCGAGCAGATCAAGGACAATCTGGACGGCACTCTGCATCAGTTGGCCGCCATCGGATATCGCGAGGTGGAACTGTTTGAAACGCCGAAGGCACCGGTGGAGTTCAGAAGGAAAGTTGAAGACGCCGGGTTGAAGTGCGTAAGCGGACACTTTGAGCTGAAGGATCTCAAGGATCCCGCCACCATTGCCGCTGCACAGGCGCTCGGACTCACTTACACGATCCTGGTCTTTCCCGCGCTGCCTTCGCTCGAGGGCAAGAGTGTGGACGCCAACTTCGAGCAATTCGTGCCACTGTACGAAAAGATTTCGCTTTCCGACTACAAGTGGAATGCTGACCAGCTCAACCGGTGTGCGGAGAACCTCAAACGCCACGGAATCAGGACCGGATACCACAACCACGCGATTGACTTCAAGAACTTCGGCGGCACGTGCGGCTTTGATGCGCTCATCCAGAACACCGATCCGAACCTGGTCTGTTTTGAGATGGACTGCGGGCACATGATCCATGCCGGCCACGACCCGATCGCCTACCTGAACAAATATCCCACCCGGATAGAACTGCTTCACATCAAGGATCTCGTGCCGGGCTATCATGTTTCCACAACCCTTGACACCGAGGATAAAGACACGAACGCCGAAATCGGCTTCGGGAGCATCGATTGGGAGAAGCTATTTAAGACGGCGGCTCGTCATGGGCGCGTGAAGCACTATTTTGTGGAGCACGAAGGCAAAATGGCTCACCCACCTCTGGAGGCTTTGCGGATCTCGTACAACTATCTGCGAAAACTCCAGGTAAACTGACACAACAGCGTCCCGCAGCGGACCGCCGTCGCCCCTCCGCCGGCCATCGGGGGATGCGGACGAGAACCCGAGGGCCGATGGCCCGCAATCCCAGCGTCGTGTCTGCCGATGGAATCGCTGCCCATTCCTCGTGATACATCTCGTCACCTCACAACTGATGTTCGGGTGAGGCGTGGCGAATTCGGCCTGAAAAGTCACCTTCCGTCAAATGAGTTGTACCACCTGAAGATCCCCGGACAACTGGGCGCCAGACAGTTGGCCGTGTAACGGGTGACTGCGCGGAGCGGACGCTCCAGACGCAGTCCCGGCCTCCGGAATACTGGGTCCGGTAACTTCTTGAAGCCCTTTGATCGGTCGGGGGAGGCGGCGGTCCGGTTCGTGAATTCGAACTCGCACAGTGGGTCCGGCACCCAGCAGTTTTGAGTGTGCCCGCATGATCTGCCGTGGTTATGCCTGTAGGGCACCCGCCGGAACCGTCGTCTGCAACGTAATAGGAGTGCATGTCAGTCCGAACGCGGAAGAGATGTGTCCGGAAGAACGCGGAAGAGTACACTACGGTCTTCGTATGATGCCGGAGGAGAACCGAGGACGTGACGTCCGGGCTGCGGGTTACTTGGTTGCAGAGCCATTCAAGCTGAACCTCCAATCCACAGGGAAGCCTAAATCTGCCAGCGGCTTGCGGAACACCCATTGTGACCTTGGAGACCGAACAGAGATGATAGGAGTCGCGTCGATTACTGTTGATGTGGGCGGGAAAGCCGGGATCACCGGCTAGTTGATTAGCGAATGAGGGGTTGGGAGGGCCCATGCCCCTCGAAGGTGCAAGCAGCTTCTTCAGCAGGTGCCGGTTTGCCGTTCGTTACCGGCACCAGGCATCCGCTTCGCACCCTGTAATCGAACCCTTGCCACACCACGCGGTTGGTGAACAAGCTCGCCAGCCAAATAACGAAACCCAGCGCGTCGTCAAAGAACACCAGCCACCGTCTTCTTCTCAGCAAGGGGTCGCGAAGACCCGACACTCCCACGGTGAACGCAACACCCAGGCGCAACACCACGTAGGCGGCTGCAAATCCTGCTGCCACCGGTAAGGGCGCTAAGACGATCGCAGCGATCGTCCACGGCAGGCCCTGCGCAAACAGGAGTCCCAAATGGCCCCACGGCTGGGACGCGCGGGTAACGATCGCCCAGCGCAATCGTTGCTGAAAGTAGTCCACGAAACTTCGTGCGCCGCACTCTGTTTCAACCGTACAGTGAGCAAGCTCCACTTGATAGCCTCGATCTGCAACGCGGCTGCCGAGTTCGTGATCGTCGGCCGCGGCATCGGCAAGCCGCTCGAACCCTCCGATTGCCGCCAAGGCTTGCCGACGCACTGCCATGGTCGCACCCAACGCAAACTTCACGCCCAACTCCCGCGCCACCAGCACACCAGGGAGAAAACTCGATGTGAGCGCCACGTCCTCAAGTTGAGACCAAAGGTCGGACCCAATTAACCCCCGGTAGAGGCACGTCACCACCCCGACGCGTTCATGACGGAAGGGAGCCACCACGCGACGCAAGTAGTCGGGTTCGACGCGAATGTCGCCGTCGCTTGCGACCAGAAGGTCAAAACGCGCTTCACGCGCCAGCCGGCAGAGCTTGGCAACCTTGTTGTTCGTTCCGGCCGCCGGAGTCCCAATCAGGAGTCGGATCGGCAAGTGCGGGAACTCAGCGGTCAGCCGGCGAATGACGGGGACGGCCGGATCTCGAGCTTCATCCACGCAAAAGAGCAACTCGCATTCCGGATACTGCTGTCGGCAGAAGCTGGTGAGGTTCTGATAGGTCTCGCGGTTCGATCCCCGCATCGGCTTCAGGACGCTTACGGGCGGGCAGAAGTCCGGAAACTCCTCCCTGCGCCTTGCCGAAGAAGGACCATGCACAAATCATGGCGGCGGCGTAATAAGCAAGAGGAACGGCCGCTGCCAATAGGAGCACCCAGCGTGCACTGTTCACCAGAATCCTCTCTGTCAGCTCAGCGATACCAGTGCCACGCCGACCGAGACCAATACGATTCCGGCCCATCGGCGAGGCGGGAGGCGTTCACCAAGTATCAGCTTTGAAGCGAGCGCTCCGGAAACGTAACCGAGGGCCGTGGCCGGAATCACGAAGCTAACATCTTGCCAGGAAAGAATTGCCAGCATCGCAAAAAAACCGACAGCCAACAGTCCGATTCCAACCCAGAACCAAGTCTCCCGCAGGGCCTGTCTCAAGAAGTCAAGCACTGACCTGAGGTCGAAATTACCAAGTTCGCGAACTTGTTTCATGGCGTGCGACACCGCGACCTCGCCGCCCGTCGTGCTCAGCACAATGATTGAAAGGCACAGCGCTGTTCGCATCCTACTCCCGGATCGGGCTGCCCATTCTCGTGTTGAATGACGTGCCCGTCACCAGCACCACACCGAGGCAGATCGACACCACGCCGGCCCAACGCGCGGGCGTGACGATCTCTCCCAGCAGCCAATGGCCCATCAAGGCAGTCACAACGTAGCTCGACGACGAAGCCGGCATCACAAAACTATAGTCCGCCCAGGAGAGCACGACCATGAAGGAAACCAGAAACAGCAGCAGGCAGCCGATTCCGAGCCAGACGCAGCTGTTCGCGAACGCCTTCACGAACAGTGTTGTCACGCCTGCCGGCGACCAAACGGTGACTCCCCCAGCCTGTTTCATCCCCTTACCCAGCAGCACATTTCCGCTGGAGGCAGCTAAGACCATCAGCACGAGCAGAACGTATGTCCTCCGCTCGGAGCCCACTGCAAGCCTCATCGGCTAGACCTCCCCCGGCGCGCGAAGGTGGCGCGAACCGCAACGGTCCGCCGCACCGTGAAGTTGATTCCCATCTGGATCACACCGTAGCATAGAATTGGAGGAGATGTACTTTCCAAGCGTCGCTGCGGCGGAGCTGCGATTTTGCGTTTCGTGGTGCGCTGCGCCGGCCCGAGGCTCAGTATGAAAACTCTCTTTCTGCATCCACCCTCCTACGAGGGCTTCGACGGCGGGGCGGGCTCTCGGTACCAGGCGCGCCGCGAGGTGCGGTCGTTCTGGTATCCAACCTGGCTCGCCCAACCCGCGGCGCTCGTCGCGGGCAGCAAGCTGGTGGACGCGCCTCCGGCGGGCCTGCGCCTCCGGGACGTCTTGCCCCTGGCGTCGCAGTTCGAACTTCTGGTGATGCACACCTCGACCCCCTCCTTTGCTTCGGACCTGAAAGTGGCCGAAGCCTTTCGGGAAGCGAATCCGCCCATCAAGGTAGGACTGGTTGGCGCGGCGGTGGCGGTGAATCCTGCGGACAGCTTAAGTGCATCGCCTGCGGTGGACTTCGTCTGTGGCAAAGAGTTTGACTTCACCATCAAGGAAGTAGCGGAGGGCCGGCCGCTCAGTGAGATCACCGGCCTCAGCTTCCGGTCCGCCTCTGGCGCTATCATCCATAACCGACCACGGCCCGCGCTGGAAAACATGGACGAACTGCCGTTTGTCACAGAGGTCTACAAGCGCGATCTGCATGTGGAGGACTACTTCATCGGCTACCTGAAGCATCCCTACCTTTCGCTGTACACGGGACGAGGGTGTCGCTCCAAGTGCACGTTCTGCCTGTGGCCTCAAACAGTGGGAGGGCACCGTTATCGGACCCGCTCGCCGGCCCACGTCATCGAAGAGATCGCTTTGGCCCACCGTTACTTTCCACAGGTCAAGGAGTTCTTTTTCGACGATGATACTTTCACCGACGACTTGCCGCGCGCGCAGGAGATTGCGCGCGGACTCGGCAAGCTCGGGGTCACCTGGTCGTGCAACGCCAAAGCCAACGTGCCCGGGCGCACCCTCGAGGTGCTCAGAGACCACGGCCTGCGGCTCCTGCTGGTGGGTTACGAAAGCGGGAACCAGCAGATCCTGAACAACATCAAAAAGGGAACCAGGATCGACTTCGCCCGCCGTTTCACTCGTGATTGCCACGATCTCGGGATCACTATCCATGGGACTTTCATCGTGGGCCTGCCTGGCGAGACGCTTGAGACCCTGCGGGAGACGGTCCGCTTCGCCATTGAAACCAACCCTCATACGATCCAGGTTTCACTGGCAGCGCCTTACCCCGGCACTGAACTCTATGAACAGGCGCTGCAGAATAAATGGCTCGACTTGGACCAAGCCGAGTTGGTGGACGGTCGTGGGCTGCAAGTCGCTCCCCTCCAGTATCCGGACTTGTCTCATCAGGAGATTTTTCATGCGCTCGAGACCATGTACCGGCGTTTCTATTTCCGGCCGCGCAAGATCGCTGAGATGCTGGGGGAGATGTTGAGGAGCCCACAGATGATGGTCCGGAGATTGCGCGAAGGTAAAGAGTTTCTTCAATTCCTATACCGTCGCGCCATACCGGCTTGAGCCCGCCGGCCTCCGCCAACCCCAGGCGGAATGCCAGCCCGTGATAGTCACGCCGACACGGCCGCTGATTGGCCCGCGATCCCCGATTTTGGTCTCTCGGCCCTATTCGTGCACCAGGTGCCGAGTGCCCCGTGGTCCTCGCCGCGTACACTCGAGGTCATGCTTAACATGATGCCGGAGTCTGACCAGTTGGACCACATTTCCATGGTCGGCGCCGAGCGCCATGCGAATACGGATTGGTGGTCGGCCTGCCACTGGCGATTGGCGCCGAAACGCCTGATCTCGGCTGAGCTCTTCTCCTTTGGCCGGATCGGTGAGCGGACGGCCTTTCGGGATGTAGGAATAAGCCGGACTCTCAAGGTTGATCTGGGCGTCATGAGGAAGCCGATGATTGCGGTTATCGTCGAGGACCAAGCCCGTAGCCAATCCCCGTGGCAGACTTGGTGCAGAACCAGACATCGAAGGTGGTCTGCGGCATGGCGGGAACACCCATCCATTCGCCCGCAATATACCGCGCCGAATAACCAGCAGAGCCCACTGGCCTCCATAAAGGGCGGTATTCTCCGGTCCAACCAGGTCCAACTTCTGCGGATCCATTCCGGCTAGCTGGCGGACTTCGCCGCTGTCCCTACAGCGTCTCCGGCAATACTCGTGGTTTGACGCCGTGACCGACATCGCGGCAACAGGTTGCGCCGGCTAGCTGGGCAGCTGGAAGCTCACTGGGAGATATTTCCAGCGTTGAAGTAGGCCTGGCAGCGCAAGAGCTGCCATTCCTCGCCACCAATCATGCTTGATTTTGAGTTCTTGGACACCACGCCCGCAGGCACTCCAAAAAGCCTCGGCGGGCCAGGCCGAGCGGCTCCTGTAACTCATTCCGTATCAGAGCGATCGAATATTTGGACACAACGCGATCAAAGTCAAGGGTGGTTAGCTTCTCTTCGGAGTTGAGCGTACAGGAAAGGCTTGCCCGTGGGCACGTGGCAGCCGCCCGTGCGGCTCAACTGTGACAAACATCGCGTTTATATTGCCCGGCTGATTTGGATCATTAACTGGCAAAGATTGGATTCGCTATCCATATAGAGAATCCCCAGATTCAATGGCTTACTTTGGTCGACGTCATTCGCGGCCAGGCATGGAAGGCGTGAGGACTTGCAAGCCCCTGCTTGTTTAACGCTCGGCCAACTCGATCGCCTTGGTGATGATCCGATTGCCGCGGCTCAGACATTCCTCCTCGGTGCCGGCCCAATATAATAAAGGTCGAGATGAGAAAACGGTACGATGTAAACTTCGCTTCGTGGCGGAGCAGTCTGTTGGGCTCTTAGGAAACTCGGATACAGAGCAAACGGTAAAACAAAGACAATTACAGCCCTCTGCCGCATTGTGCTCCTTTCTTATCACCGCGCGGCTCGCAGTCGTTGAGGTCGAAGTTATCCCCCGGTGAGGCGGTGCGTGAAGCGCGTGCCGAATCCCTCACCGCAAGGAGATCACGGCCGGGGATCCTTGCGGATTGTACGCTAAAAGGAAACAAACCTCGCATCTCGTGCCCGTGCCAAGGCAGCCAGAGAACGAACGCGCCGTTCTCTCTGGGTTCTGCCCCTGTGCTATGATGGCGCGTTTGCCGTGCGGCGAGTTCTGCCGATGAACATTGATGAAAGACCAGCAGCACGCAAATGGGCCAGGTGATCGGGATCACCAAAATGACCGCACTTCCGCTGAACGGCGGCAGCTACACGGACTTGCTTGGTCTGCAACCGGGTGTGGTTCTGGTATCCAGCGGTGAGGGAGGAGGCAACAACGTTTCAGGAGACCTGAATCCGGGGCAGCTTTCCATAAGTGGCCAGCGAGAATCCGCCAACGGGTTCATAATCAACGGCGGCAGCGCCGAGGAAAAGTTGTACATGGCAGCCGCCATCATCCCCAATCTCGATTCCATCGCGGAATTTCGCATTTTGACCAACAATGCAGACGCAGAGTATGGCAACTACGCCGGCGGGCTGATCAATGCCATTACGAAATCCGGCACCAATGACTTCCACGGAGACGCTTTCGAGTTTTTGCGGAATCCTCATCTTGACTCGCGCAACTTCTACTCGCCGACACTCGCAGTCCCGCACCAAAACCAGTTTGGAGGACGGGGCGGGCCGATCCTGCGCAATAAGATGTTCTTTTTCCTCGACTACCAGGGAACGCGCATGGTGCAGGGGGTGGACTCGGGCCTGATCCCAGTCCCCTCGATGGCGGACCGGCAAGGCGACCTTTCGGACCTCGCCACCAAACTGACGGAAAAGTGAACGGGACCAATTGCGCCAACACACTCGCGCAGGAACTGCGCTATCGCGTCACCGCAGGCGAGGCGTATTACACGCCTGGATGCACTTCCAGCTCCCAATGCGTGTTTCCCAATGCAATCATCCCGCAGTCTGCGTTTAGCGCGCCCACAAATGCCCTCCCGAAGTACGTTCCACTTCCCAACTTGGGTTCAGACTTCACCACATCGGCCAACAAAGAAACGCTAAGGGACGACCAAGCCGGCGCCCGGATCGACGCCAACACCCGCCTAGGAATGGTGTCGGGCTATTATTTCGTGGATGATTACGCGTTCGTGAATCCCTACGGCGCAACGAGCGTTCCAGGGTTCTCCACAACGAGCAACGGCCGGGCGCAGATGATCAACTTGGGCATCACCAAATCGTTTGGCGCGAGTTCGGTCAACGAGCTCCGCCTTGAATACATGCGCGACCTCCCGTTTACCCAATGCTCCGGATGGCGGGGTGCGCCCTTCGGTTGCTTCCCAGGGTTTACGGGCATCTTTCCAATGCAGCCTCAGCTCCAGGGCGTTGAGCAAGTCAGCTTCAACAACTTCAACATCGGCGCCTCGCAGAAGTTCCTTGTCGTGTTGGATAACACTTACGAGGTAAAGGACAACTTCTCCAAAGTGATAGGAACCCATACGCTGAAATTCGGTGGGACCTTTGGCTACTCGCAGGTCTCATACAAGTTTACATTCGCCCTCAACGGTACGTTCGGATTTAATGGAACAGAAACGGGCAGCGATTGGGCTGATTTTCTGATTGGGGCGCCCTACCAGTGTCAACAAGGCCTCCAATTGCCAATGTATAGTCGCGGCCGCGACTACGCCGTGTATGGCCAGGATAGCTGGCGGGCCACCCAGCATCTAACCGTGAATTATGGATTGCGTTGGGAAGTCAGCACTCCTTGGTGGGAAACCCACAACCAAGTCGAAGGGCTTCTCCCTAGTGTGAGTCGAAGGTATTTCCGGGAGCGCCCGACGGCTGGGTCTTCCCGGGCGACCCTGGGGTTCCCTCCACCCTGGCTCCGACGCGCTACAACAATTTTGCCCCGCGCATGGGTCTCGCTTATTCTCCCGATGCCCAGGGAGGCTTGCTGGGCAAATTGCTGGGCGGGTCCGGCAAGACGAGCATCCGTGCCGGATGGGGCATCTATTATACTTCTTTAGAAAATCGCATCCTCACCCAGGAGTCAGGAGACGCTCCATACGGATTCTCTTGGTCGAGTCCTACTCCACCTCTGTTTGCGACTCCCTTCGTTGATCGAAACACCGGAAACAACGAAGGCCAGCGGTTCCCGGTTCCGGTGCCTCCACTTAAGGTAGGGCCAAGCAATCCAGACAACTCCATCAACTGGGCGCAGTTCGAGCCCATTTCCAACTCACGAGGGCGAATCCGATGTATTTGCTTAGTTCCGTGCTGCTTCAGACTTGCCGACGCATGCGAGCCGCCGCCCTGCTCTTTGCCATCCTTTTCACAATCGCTCTCGCACCGCTCTCGGGCCAGGAAGTGAAGGTTTACGTTTCCTCGAAAGCGGGCGACCGCCTGAGCGCGAAGAAGCCCCTGCGCTTTGAGCCGGCTGCGCCCAAGGTTCCCACCTTTCAGATCGACGATCGTGTGAAATACCAGACGATGATCGGCTTCGGTGCCTCGATTCTGGAGGCGGGATTGGTGGTGTTGAATACGCTTCCGCCTGCCGAGCAGGAAACCGTCTTGCGCGCGCTCTTTGACCCCGAAACCGGCGCGGGCTTCTCTGCCATGAAAACGACGATCGGGGGCACGGATTTCATGTCGGCGGGGCCGTGGTACACCTACGACGACACACCCGACGACGTTGATTTGAACCACTTCTCCATCGTCCGCGACCTCGGCCCCAACGGCTCCCTCACCTTCATCAAGCGCGCACGCAAGTACGGGAAGTTCGTGCTGCAGGCGCCGATGGACTATCCCCCCGACTGGATGTTGTACGACGTCAACGCGCGGCAGGACGTGAATCCGAAGTACTACGATGCTCTGACGCACTACTACCTTAAGTATCTGGAGGAATACCGGAAGCACGGCGTCTTCATCGACTACCTCAGCCTGTTCAACGAGCCGGGCGTCTACACCAAGATCCCCTACAATGAAATCGCCGAGCTGCTGAAGAACCACGTGGGGCCGCAGCTCGAGAAATCCGGCCTCAAGACGAAGATCATGTTGAGCGAAGCACCGCGACGCGGAGTCGCCTATGAGAAGTACCCCACGGTCTTGGACGATCCCGAAGCACGCAAGTACGTGGCAGCGCTGCCCTACCACGGATACGATATGAAGGATTTCGACAAGATCGCAGCCCTCCATAAGCTATTTACTGATTTGCCGCTCTGGGAGACCGAGGTCTGCTGGTGCTACATCTGCGGCGCCCCTAAGAATATTCCCTTGCCGCGTTACGACTGGGAGGATGGAGACCACTGGGGGCGTCAGATTTTCGGGGATCTGGGAGCTTCCGCAGCGGCCTGGATTTACTGGAACATGATCCTTGATGAGAAAGGCGGGCCGTGGATGGTATCACCGATTCACGAGGATCCGGACCCCAACGTTCAGCATCCGCTGGTGGTCATCGATCGAACCGCTAAACAAGTCACGTATACGGCGGCTTTCTATTACCTGGAACACTTCAGCAAGTTCGTGCGGCCGGGTGATGTACGGGTGAAGGCAACGGGCTCGATGGAAGAGGTTCAATGTCTGGCTTTTCAGTCCCCCCAGGGAGGGCTGGTTGCCGAGATCCTGAATAGCCGGGGAACCGACGCCAAGGTGGCTTTGGAATCAAGAGGCCGGATCCTCAGCATCAGCCTGCCTGCGCTTTCAATTACAACTCTTATCTGGAGCCCCCTGTAATTGGATTTGGGTACACGTGGCGGTATGGGGGAGGTACGGGCTTCCCCTACGCGTCGCTTTTAAGGGCGGATGAATCGAAAATCGGTGGTCTGCAATTACGCGCGAAGGTGAGAAAATGGCTGTGTCTCAGACCGTCCGTTGGCGTTTCTTCGACATCGGTGGCTCCTGCTAGCCGGAGCCGCACTGCTTGTGCTGGGAACCCCATGTATACCTCGCCGGCGGGCCGGCTGCCTGATTCGATCACTCCAACCCCCGCCAGCGTCTACAATCGCGACATGAATTTGTACTCGATTTTCTGGCCGCCCAAAACCCCGGAGCAGATCGCTGCGTTTGTTCGCTACACCAAATGGATCGTCGGCCACTTCCGCGGCCGCATCCACTACTATGCTCTGTGGAACGAGCAAGATGGTTCCTACTGGAATCCTGATTCCAGTCCGGAGGAATACGGTCGGCTGTTGGGCGCCTTCGTGAAAGCCGTGCGCGAAACCGACTCAGATGCCAAGCTGATTTACGGTGGCCAAGCCACGCTCTCCTCCGACTTCGCGCGCGCCGCGCTGGGCGCCTGCCAGTGTGCTTCCAGCCTCGACGTATTTGCCTATCACACCTAATCCCGGCGGCTATTCTCAAAACACGCCGCCGGAATCCATGGACTACGGCGCGTTCGGCCCCGCTAACGCCGAAATCGCTCCGCGAGGCTATCCGTGGCTATCCGGGCATTCGATCCAACATCCAGTTCTGGGACGACGAGTTCAACGCCCTGCCCGACCTTCCGCGTGGCAACGACGAGACGATACAGGAGAAATACGTCAGGCGCGGGATGCTCTACAACTGGTCATTCGGGATTCCGACCTCGATCTGAGAACTGATCAATGACACCAGCAGCAGCGAGGGCGATAATTTCGGGATCATCCACGGCATGATGTTCAAGCTGACCGACTTCACCCCACGTCTCGTCTATGCTGCCGTGCAGAGCCTTGATGCGCTTTTTTCCGACACCAAGCGGGATAGTTCCATCGAAATCTCGAGGCGGGGGCGGGTCAAGCGGGCTTGAGCCCAGCGACGTAGCTGGGCTGCAGGGGTGCCTGGGTTTCGGCGTTCGCGCGAGTCTGGTGTGATAGCTGAGTACTAAGAACGGAAAGGAGTTCCTTCATCTGCACCGGTTTTGAAATATAGCTATCCATGCCAGCCGCTAAACAACGCTCGCGGTCGCCTTTCATAGCGTGCGCGGTCATCGCGATGATCACCTGATGGCCGCCGGTGGCCTTCTCTTCTTCGCGGATGAGGGCGGTAGCTTCGAATCCGTCCATTTGAGGCATCTGGACGTCCATCAGCACGGCGTCGAGCGCTTGCTGATTCAAGGCCGCCACGCCTCCAATCCGTTTCCGGCAACCACCACTTCGTGTCCGTGTTTGGTTAGAAGGCGGGCGGCCAGGCGCTGGTTCACGGGATTGTCTTCGACGACTAAGATTCGCAGCGGCCGATCGGCGTGAACCTCGCGGAGAGAATGACGGGTAATAAGAGGCGACACGCCGGCGCGCGCCGTCTCGTCGAGCGCCGCCGCAATCGCTACCCGTAGCTGTGACTGCCGGGCTGGCTTCGTCAGGTAAGCCGCTACTCCAATCTCACGGCAGCGCGCCGCGTCTCCGCGGTGGCCGGCGGAAGTCAGCATCAGGATGGTGGCGCAGGCAAGACGTGGGTCCTGTTTGATCCTCTCGGCCAGGGTGAATCCGTCCATTTCCGGCATATGAACATCCGTGATCACCAGTTGGAATGGACGCCCACTGCTGAAGGCCTGTTCCAGCATAGTCAAAGCCCGCTCACCGCCCGGCGCTGATGACGCCTCAAGTTCCCAACGGACCAAGGTCTCTTCCAGGATGCGGCAATTTGTGCTGTTATCATCGACCACCAGCACTCGCTTGCCGGCTAAGCCTACGGGTTCGGGGCCAGGAGCCTTTTCGGACACTCCAACACCCAGCGGCAGAGTGAAATGGAACGTGCTGCCTCGTTCCGGCTCGCTTTCCACCCAGATCTTTCCTCCCGCCAGTTCAACCAGCCGCGACGAAATGGTGAGGCCGAGTCCGGTCCCGCCAAATTTTCTTGTCATTGAGCCGTCAGCTTGGGAAAAAGCATCGAAGATCAGCTTCTGTTTCTGCAACGGAATCCCGATGCCGGTATCCTGGACCGAAAAATGTAACCAGACCTGCCCGCCGCCCGACGCGTCGACGGCCACTCGGAGCACGACCTCTCCCTGTTCAGTGAACTTGATCGAGTTGCCGGCGAGATTGACCAAAATCTGGCGCAGTCGGGTGGGATCGCCGACCGCCCACTCTGGCGCCTCAGGCCGAATGTCGCAGACCAGCTCCAGGCCCTTGCGATGCGCCTGTAAGGCAAGCACGTTGGTGGTCTCCTCCAGGCTGTCGCGCAGGTTGAAGTTGACGGGGTCGAGCGCCAGCTTGCCGGCCTCGATTTTAGAGAAATCCAGGATGTCGTTGATGACCGTCAGCAACGAATCCGCTGAACTCTTCACCATTCCGATATATTCGCGCTGCTCCGCCGCCAACTCCGTGTCGAGGGCGAGCTCCGTCATACCAAGCACGCCGTTCATGGGAGTCCGGATCTCGTGGCTCATGTTAGCCAGGAATTCGCTCTTAGCGCGGCTTGCGGCCTCGGCCATCTCTTTGGCGAGCCGGAGTTCGCCCGTGCGCTGACCGACCAGCAGGGTCAGGTCTTGCTCTCGCGCGCGCAGGCTGCGCAACCGTAAGCGATGAATCGTGATCACGAGTCCGATGAGGAGGAGAAAAGCCAATGCGACGAACGGGCCGGTCTCGTAAAAGTGGGGGGCCCGGTAGATGTCGATGGCGGCGGCGCCGGCGGCGTTCCACGAGGATCCGCGGCTTGAGACCTGCACTAAGAAACGGTAGGTCACCGGAGCCAGGCGGGTGTAGTAGGTGACGCGACGCGATCCCGCTTCCACCCATTGCTGGTCGTAACCCTCGAGCCGGTACCGGAACACGACCTTGTCCGGCTCGAAGAGGCTCGGCGCCGTGTAATGGATCTCGATCGTCTTGGCCTCAGCCGGCACGCGGACCTTGCCCCCGGGGGCGACCACTTTTATCTTCCTGGCCCCCGGTGGCCCGCCATCAACGGCTCCTTAGCAGGTCGCGGGCGGGACCTCGCGCTACGCCTCAGTTTGTACGCAACGCGATCATTGGCTCGATCTTCGAGGCTCTCCGTGCCGAAAGCGCTGGGGTTGACCGGGGACTCAGAGCTATATATAGTATTATTGACTCATCATGCTATGTCGGACTCCCGATCCGGACAAGAGCGCGCTTGGGGTGATTCCGGAGGGTCGGCCCCATCCCATGAAGCTACCGCCAAGTCTCGCCCGCGCCGTAGGAGCGGTTCTGCTGGCGAGCTCCTGCAGCACCCTGAGCCTGGCGCTCAGCCCCTCGAAGACCTTCAGACAATACGTCTATACCGTCTGGCAAACTTCCGAAGGCTTACCTCAGAATACGGTGCGCGCCATCGCTCAGACTCCGGACGGGTTCCTCTGGCTCGCCACGCCCGCTGGCCTGGTGCGTTTTGACGGTGTGAACTTCAGAACGTTCGATCGCTACAACACCCCTGCCCTCCCCGAAAACTCCATGACCGCGGTGGCGGTAGGACGTGACGGCGAGTTGTGGATCGGCACCGACGAGAACGGGCTTCTCTGTCTGCGCAGTGGGAAGTTCACACGGTACACCACGAACGACGGACTCTCCAGCAACTCGATCGCAGCATTGTTTCTGGCGGCCGATGGAACTCTCTGGATAGGCACTCACACGGGTGGACTCAATCATCTTCAAGACGGCCGCTTCACCCACTACACCCCCAGAGACGGGCTCTCCGGGAAACGACGTCGTCAGCATCAGGGCCAACCTCTCGGGCGGGCTTTGGGTGGGAACGCAGGGGAGCTATCTCAATCTGTTCCAGGACGGCCGATTCAAGCGCTACACCCGGCAGGATGGAATGTCAGACGACGATGTGATGTCGCTCTACCAGGATCCTGACGGCACGCTGTGGGCGGGCAGCGACGGTGGCGGTCTGGAAAGGCTCAGGAACGGCCATTTTGATTCGTGGTCCCTTAAGGACGGCCTTCTAGACAAGGATGTCTGGGCGATCCTGCGCGATCGCGACGGAAGCCTGTGGCTCGGAACCATGGGAGGGGGCCTCGCTCGCTTTGAAAACGGGCGGATCGTTTCGTACACGACCACCAAGGACGGGCTTTCGAGCGACTACGTCGACGCCCTGTACGAGGACCCTGACGGGAGCATCTGGATCGGGACTCGAGGCGGCGGCCTCGGCCGTCTGAAAGAAGGCCAGGTGACCACTTTCACCGAGTCCGAAGGACTGTCCAAGAACGACGTGAAGTGCGTCTTTGAAAGCCGCGACGGCTCAATGTGCATTGGTACCGAAGGAGGATGGATCTCCCGGCTGAAGGATGGCAAGTTCACAACCATCGGCACGGGGCTGGAGGCGGAAACCTACTACTCAGTTGCAGAGGATCCCGACGGGGTCCTCTGGTGGGCCACCGGCGACGAAAACGACTATCGCCTCGCCGGCTCGCGGCTTATTCCGTTTCTGCTCAAGCGTCCAGGCGTTACACTCCGCTCGATTCTGCGCCTGCGCAACGGCGAAACACTGGTGGGAGGCTCACAAGGTGAAATTTATCGGGTACAGGGCGGGCAATTGAACACGGTAGCCCATGCGGAAGGACAGATCTACTGCCTGCTGGAAGACCGCGATGGCTCCTTGTGGGCAGGCGCCGATCACGGAGGTCTGATCCACATCACCGGCCAGACGCAGAGCGTCATGCGGATGCGGCAGGGCTTACCGGACGATACGGTGCGTGCGCTTTATCAGGACGCCGCGGGAACCCTCTGGATGGGCACCGAAGCAGGCCTTTGCCGCCTCAAGGACGGCAAGCTCACCGTGTACCGCGTCAAGGACGGGCTCTTTGACGAAGGGGTGTACTCGATCCTCGAAGACGACACGGGCCATCTGTGGATGAGCGGCCCGAAAGGCATCTCCCGCGTCAGCAAGCCGGACCTCGAACGGTTTGCGTCGGGCAAGATCAAGCGGTTCGCAACCGACTCTTACGGAATGCAGGACGGCATGGCCACGAGCGACTGCGAGGGCGACGGCTTGCCCACCGCCTGGAAGGCGCGTGACGGCAGGCTTTGGTTTGCCACGGCCAAGGGAGTTTCCGTGATCGATCCGGATCACCTCCGGGTCAATTTCGCCTCTTACCCGGTGATGATCGACCGGATTGTGGTGGACGGAACGTCGGCTGAGAGGCCATTAAGGACAACTTCCGACTACACGTCATCCGCCGAGAGCGCGTAGATCGGTAAACGCTGGCCGACAGAGCCGGGCCTATTTTCCTGCAACTCCGGGGGATCTGAAGCCTATCGGCCACTTGTGCGGTTTGCCTCGTCCGTGTGACTTGCTACTGGCGGGCATCGTCCATTTTTCAGGGAAACGGGTTTACCAGGACCATCCGCTCCGCAGCCGACGTTGGCGCAAACTTCCTCGAGGAGCTTCAGCTAGTTTCATTTTCTCCATCCCGAGTTTTGGACTCACTTCGAAGTATGCAATCGTGCGCTTAACCGTTCCAGCTCGCGACGCACGGCATCATACATTGCAGGCGTGGGTGCGGCGTCAGCCCCCTCGACGTCGGTTGCTAAGCCACTCAACGTGCCGTTCAGGTCGGCAAATTGCCGCGCGGCGCTGTCGCCATGCTGTTTCGCCGCCTGGTAGGCCTGGTAACTTTCGCCCATTCCGGCCATGATCTTCTGCTCTAGCGACAATTGGGCGGCGAAATCAGACGCGGGCGTAGTTTCGCGCGGGTCGCGCCGGACCGTCAGCGGCTGCGTATAGGTCTGACCGGCCACGGTTAGCTTTACGACATAGTTTCCAGGGACGACAAGGGGTCCCTCCGGACCAGCCGGAGTCTCGTGCGGGATTGCCGACATGGGGTAAGAGTGTCCTACCGACGCCGGCGGCGAATAGCGGAGATCCCAGGTGAAGCGGTTCGTTCCGATATGGGTGGGCAAGGGTTGCGGATTCGCCATCCAGTAGTCTGCAATTGTCGGCCACTTCTCCGGTCTTCTGATGCTTTCCGGAATCGGCGCACTGCTGAACTGGCGCACCAAATTCCCCTTTGCGTCATAAATCGCCAACTCGATCGGCTGGGACGGCACGGCCCGCAATGTGTAGTCCAGAATCGCGCCTGCAGGCGGATTCATCCCGGCGGGAATTTCAGGCGGCATTGGAGTATCTGAGTTGGCGTCCCTGCGCACTCGAATCGCTTCTGCCGGCTGGAAGAGGTGAGCAGGCGCCGCGGCGATCCCACCGTCGAGCTGCTCAAGCGGGCTCAGGTCATCCAAAATCCAGAACGCCCGGCCAAACGTCGCCGCCACCAAGTCGCCATCCCGGATGGCCAAATCGCGCACCGAAACGGTTGGCAGATTGAGTTGCAGCGACTGCCACTCCTCGCCGTCATCGAAAGACACAAAGACGCCATTTTCTGTGCCGGCGTAGAGCAGTCCCTGCTGTTTCGGGTCGGCTCGAACCACCCAAACAAAGCTACGGTCCGGAATGCCGGCAGTGATCGCGGTCCAGGTACGTCCGTAGTCGTCAGTGCGGTAGATGTAGGGACGGAAATCGCCCCAATCGTGCCGGTCCATCACGACATAAGCCGCCGCAGGTTTGAAGGGCGAGGCTTCAATCCTGCTGACGATATCGAGCGGTTTCAATGCGGGGATCGTCGCTCGCTGCCAATTCTTGCCACCGTCGCGCGTAACCTGCACGAGACCGTCGTCGGTACCCACCCAGATCAGGCCGGCACTCAGCGGTGAGGGACCTATCGCCGAGATTGCAGCCCAGTCGCGGCTGGTTTTGCCGTCTGGGAGGGGACGCGCTGGCAGATCGGGCCGGACCGTAAGGTCGGGACTGATGCGCCGCCAATGGCTTCCACCATCGGAAGTTTCGAGGAGAAATTGCGCGCCGTCATACAAGACGTTGCCGTCTTCGGGCGAGAATACGAACGGGGGTTGAACCGAACCCCACCACGGGCCCAATAAGTAACGGTACGGCCCTCCGGTACCGATGTAAGGGGTTACATCAAGGGTTAGCCAGGTGCCCCGAACCCTGCGGTGGATCGCCGGACCATCGTCGCTCGAAAATATCCACTGCGGATGCACGGGATCCGGTTCAACATATCCGTATTCGTAGGCGCCCATCGAGAGCCTCCAGTCCAGGAAGCTGATATCACCGAATTCTCCGCGGCTGCTCACCTCGACCGAGCCGCTGTCCTGTTGGGGCCCGTAAATATGGAAGGGAAACTGATTATCCGTTGACAGGTGGTATATCTGCGCAGTCGGTTGGTTGTACCAGGTGCTCCACGTCTGGCCTGCATTCAGGCTCACGCTCGCCCCCTGGTCAGCGCCCAAGATCATTTCGCTGCTGAGACAGCCCTGGCCGGCGTCCATGGGCACACAAGGGCTTTTGGGATTTATCCAGAGGTTGTGGTAATCATCGCCGCCCGGAGCCCCTTTCAAAACCTCGAACGTCTCTCCGCCATCCGTCGAGCGATAAAATGACGTGTGAACCACATAGACCACATCGCGATTCTGGGGATCCATCCAGACATTGTCGAAATAGCCGGAGCGCCCTCCGGGTTCTAACCGTGGATCTTGCGTGATGCTCCGCCAGCTCGCTCCGCCATCATCGGAGCGAAACAACCCACCTTGAAGGTGGTCTTGGTGTCCCTGGTCCCTTGAAATGATTGCGAAGACGCGTCCGTCATCAGCCGCCAACCCGATGCGCCCCATAGGCCAAGTGGGAAGTCCGTGGCCGGACAACGCTTGCCAGGTTGCTCCTCCATCGGTGGATTTGTAGATGGCCCCGCCGGCTTGATCATTATCGGCCGGCGCAGGCGGAAGAGCGGCTTGATGGTGCCAGAGAGCCGCATAGACCACCCCAGGGCGAGCGGCGTCGTACGCCAGTCCCATGGCGCCCGTCGTATCATCCTTGTAAAGAGTCCTGGTCCAGGTTTGGCCGCCGTCTCGGGTCAAATAGACGCCCCGATGAGGATCGGGCGCGTAGGCGTTCCCGAGCGCCGCCACAAGCGCCACATCGGGGTTGTTCGGGTCCACAAGTATCGCCCCGATGTGCGCGGTCTCGGAAAGGCCAATATGGCGCCAGGTGCCCCCGCTGTCATCCGAACGCCAGACTCCGTTTCCTAGGTTTGCCGCCCCCCATGAGGTGCTGGCGATGCCAAAATCGCCGGTACCGACATAAATGATCCTGCCATTCGACGGCGCAACTGCGAGCGCGCCGACCGAGGCCACAGGCACCTGGTCGAAGATCGGTTGCCAGACCTCCCCGGCGTCCGTGGTTTTCCAAACGCCACCCCCGGGAGTCGCCATGTAGTAGACGCCTGGCTGCCCGGTCACCCCGGCCACCCCGGAAACGCGACCTCCGCGAAAGGGACCCACCAGCCGCCATTGCATGCCGGCGTACAAAGCGGGGTCGAACTGGCCCGCTTTGAGCGGAGCGATGGCAACCAGGGCCACGATGAAAACAATGATTAAAGTTTTAACGAAGTTGGGTTTTATTTCGAGCATGTTGTCACCTGTCATGTGCTGAGTCCGCCTCGAACGTCAGAAAGTAGCAAAAACCCTGTTAGTAGGTTCCGCCAGATCGTGGGCCTGCCACGACTGTCTTCTATCATCCTTCGAGTCATTCGCACTAATAGTAGCTGTAATTCAGAACCCGTACCGTCCAAAATCGGTTCTCAGCAGGAATCTGGGTTCTGGTGCAAACATCAGGCGGCTGGGTTAGCCTCATGACGTGGCGACGCCCCGTTCGACTCGCAATCCTCTCTTCGACGGCCGCTGGTTCGACGACCATCTCATCGTTTTGTGCGTGCGCTGGTGCGTGAGCTATAAGCTGTCCTACCGGGACCTGATGGAAATGATGGCTGACCGGGGTCCGAGCGTTAGCCATACGACCGTGATGCCGTGGACGGTGCGGTATGCGCCAGAGTTCGAGCAGAAGTGGCGTCGATACGAGAGGCGCGTTAGCAGCCAAGATCCGCAAAGGACAATACGACCTATCATCGATTACCCGCCGTCCCGTCTCAAGCCAAGCCGAGATGTGGCAACGGGTGATGGCTGCTTGATGGCGCGACTGGCACGAGCAGGTTCAACCTGTTCTTTCACCGCCCGCTATTTGCATCAGAACGCCCAAATCCAGCGTAAGGCCGAAGTTTATGCGATATGGCGCATTGAGACGAAGCGTGCCTCCTCCAATTTTCGCATACAACTGGAGAGACCTGGAATTGCCTGCATTAGGGTCCGTCCGCTAGTAAACTCCCCTTTGAGCTGGCCCCGCTCTTGAGGGTGCGGATCGTGACCGCATCTGCGGAAACCGCCTGGCGTGACTCGATTGGCACTTCCGAAGACGCCGCCCGAGCGCGGGCGGGCACCCGTTGTCTTGCAACCTTAGTCGTGCGTTTTCGGTATTGGTAGGGCGACATGTGGTCGAACTTTTGGAAGACAACACCGAAGTAAGTTTGGCTGCGAAGCCCAACTTCCTGGCTAATCTCAACGATGGGCCTGTCTGTTGAAGCCAACAGACCTTGGGCTTTGGGGATACGGAACCGGCTGAGGTGTGTGATGAAGGTCCGGAAAAACCACATTGCGGTCGAACTGGAGGCTTGTTGGTGTACCACGCCTGGGCGGTTGACATCCCGAGACTCTCCCTGGCAGCGGTGCCAATCCGCAATTGACAAGAATCTGGCCGGGAGTGCCCGACGCGCCCCCAAATGGAATTGCCCATGAAGCGTCGAGCGAACGTCTTGAGCCCTCAGAAAGCGATTGTGCTAGGATGAGTGGCTTCAGATGGGTGCGATTATGCGAAACGCCGAACGAAGAACAGTGGAGGACATCCTACGTCAGGCGCTTAGACAATGTCTGCCGGATTGCCAGGCTTCCGACGGCGACCTCAACGGGCCTGCGGACGAGGTCTTCAATTCGAGCGAAGCGCGAGCCATCAAGGACGAGATTGTTGCGGCCGGGAAGAAGCTTTGGCTGCGTGAGTACGTGGACGGTAACGGCGGAAACATTTCTTGCCGTATTTCGCGGGACCACGTCATCTGCACTCCGACGCTGCGCAGCAAGGGCGATCTCTCGATCCATGACCTCGCGCTTGTCAGCCTGACGAACGAGAGGCTTCTAGGCGCTCTGCTCCACACCAGCGAACTCTTGCTTCACTTGGAAATTTACAATGCGGTGCCGAGCGCCAAGGCGGTGATCCACTGTCATCCGCCGCACGCCACGGCCTATGCCATCACGGGCCTAGTCCCTCCGGGGAACGTGACTCCGGAACAGGAAGTGTTTGTGGGTCCTGTGGCTCTCTCTCCGTATGAGACGCCTGGCACGAAGGCCTTCGCCGAGACGGTGCTACCTTACGTCCGTAACCACAATACGATCCTGTTAGCCAATCACGGGCTCGTCTGCTGGGCGGATACGGTGACTCACGCCGAGTGGCTGGTTGAGGTTATGGACGCGTATTGCCGGACCCTTATTCTAGCCTCGTCATTGGGGGCTCCGATCCGGAACATCCCTCAGGAACAAATCGTAAATCTTCTCCAGATCAAGAAGCGGCTGGGACTGCCGGACGCGCGCTTCGAGCCGGCCGCGCCCGCCAGTGTCCCCGAAGCAAGCGGAGAGCCTGTCACGGAAAGCGCTTCCTCTGGAGAAGGGGAGAGGGTCTGGAATAATGAAGAGGCTTTTGAGGCGCTGGTTGCAAGCATCGCCGAGCAGGTGATGGCGTTCGCGAACGGCGGAGAGTGATGAACTCAACCAGCAATTTCCTGGCGGCTGACCTCGGCGCTTCAAGTGGCAAGATATTCGCTGGCTGTTGGAACGGGACATCGTTCGACTTGCACGAGCTCCACCGATTCGCGAACGGCCCCGTAAACATCCTGGGCAGCTTGCACTGGGATATTCTGCGTCTTTGGATGGATCTCAAAGAGGGACTCTGCGGTTATCGACGCAAATTTTCAGCGCCTCCCGCGGCAATCGGAATCGACGGGTGGGGAGTAGATTTCGCGTTGCTGGATGCTGCAGGACGTTTGCTCGGCAACCCGTATCATTATCGCGATGCCCGAACCTTTGGTGTAAGCTCGGCGGCCTTCGCTCGCGTGTCCGCCGAGGAAATGTTTTGCCAGACCGGCGTGCGCTCCTGGCAAATCAACACCCTCTTCCAGTTATTCAGCATGGTCCAGAGCCGGGACCCGCAACTTCATGCGGCCACCACCTTGCTCATGATACCGGACCTGTTTGCACACTGGCTGGGCGGCGAGAGGCAGATCGAATATACGATTGGAAGCACAAGCCAGATGCTTCGCAAAGGCACTTGCCAATGGGCGTATGATCTGCTCAATCGCATCGGCATCCCTACGGACAAATTGCCCAATGTTTGTGCGCCCGGAACGGTCCTCGGTTCGCTTCGTAACGAAGTAGGTGAGGAGGTCGGCTTTCGTTCAGCGCCCCCTGTGATCGCCGTGGCTGCCCATGACACTGCAAGCGCCGTCGCTGCCATCCCGGGTATGGACGCCGAGAGCGTTTTCATCAGCAGCGGAACCTGGAGTCTGATGGGAGTCGAGACGAGCAGCCCTAACACGACCCCAGAGGCTCTTGGTCTCGGCTTTACGAATGAAGGCGGCGCGGGCGGATGTGGCCTTCTCATCCGCAACCTCACCGGCCTCTGGTTGCTCCAGGAGTGTATGCGCCAGTGGAACCTGCGAGGCGAGGTTTACACCTGGGAGTCACTCTTGATGCTTGCAGAAAAGACGGAACCGTTTCGAAGTCTCATTGATCCCGAGGTCGACGAGTTTTTGGCCCCGCACGACATGTTGTCTGCCATCCGATCCTTTTGCCGGCGCACCGGCCAACCCGCCCCAGAAACGGCGGGGGAATTTGCTCGCTGCTGTATGGAGAGCTTGAGTTTACAATACCGAACAGGGTTGGACTCGCTCGAAAAGCTAACCTGTCGCACCACAAAGACGGTTCGGGTTGTGGGCGGAGGTTGCGAAAACCGGTTGTTGTGCCAGTTCACGGCTGACGCGACCCGTCGCGTTGTCGTTGCCGGTCCGGTGGAAGCCTCGGGCTTCGGTAATGTCATGGTCCAGGCAATCGCCAGTGGCCGGTTGTCGGACATCGCGCAAGGCCGGGAGGCCGTTGCGGCGTCGGTCCGACAGGTGGTGTTCGAGCCTCGCCCGAACGATGCCTGGGAGGAAGGATATCATCGCTTTCAATCCGTCTCCGCTTAAGACGTTGTACCGATTTCTGGACCGCCTATTGTAAGGCCGGCGCTTGGTACTCAATTTGGTCGGATTCAAGAAGCGCCGGCGAACGGCGCAGTGCGAGCCATCAAGGACCGGCGTTAGGAATCGATGTTCCTTTCTTGTCAAATAGAGACCGTACCAGCGAGTCTTGGGGAAACAATTCCAATTCCTTTTTCATCGCCGCCAGCGCCTTGTCATAATCCTTGAGCGACACGTATCTCACCACAAGAGTCCGATAGAGGCGGATGGAATACGGATTCAATTCGATTCCGCGCTTCACGAGATCAACGGCTTCCTGCTGCTTGCCGTCTGCTGCCAAGAGGTTGGAAAGCATCCCGTAATCGGAGGCTTCCGTATCGCCGTTTCGGATTGCCGTCCAGAGATACCCGGTCGCGCGCTTCAGACTTGGAGGCGTGTTGTCGCGGATGTCTTGTCGCGCGAGTTCCGAGAGGACAACTGGATCCGACGATCCGGTCTTCGCGAACTCACCCAGGACCGCATCGTAGGACTTCTGATACTCCGGGTGTTCAGGGAGGAGTTGCGCGTATGCCTGGAGGAGGACCACTGGCGGCACCGGCGTGACGCGCTCGTCCCCGTTCGCGCTCAAGTGGATAAGATCCGGCAACGCCGGCGTGGTTTGGTGGAAGGCCGCTTCGGGAAGAGGCTCGTCAGAGCGAGCAACGATGCGGTGGTTGGTCAGAACACTGTGCGGGACGGCATCGAGTTCTTGTTTCGGCATATGACACCCCGCGCAATCGTCCGCGGGGACCCTCTTCATCCTCGCGGCAAGAGAAACAGCGCAACTCTGTTCGGCGTGGCATCCCAAGCATTTCTGGCGGTAGTAATCCACCGCCTCCACTCCGGCAGGCCGCTGATGAGGGTCGTGGCAGGTGATGCAGCCGAGTTTGCCGGCACTATCGAGATAGCACTTACTGAGAATCATCAGGGAGTAATGCCCGAGGAGAGGCGATTTTCCCGGTGAGCGCGGACTCTGAGGAATTGAAAAAACGGCGAGTGTACGGTCAAGAGGCGTTCCGGGCCGGAAGTCCGTTACTGCCTTGCCGGGTTGCGGAATCCGCGCGTCGCCGCCCTCATGGCAAACCATGCAGATGTTGTCCGCAAGCCAGTGCGGGAGCTTCGCGGGATTCACAATCGGGGTGTCTGTGTCGCCAGACAGTGGCATGCCCCTGCGACGCTCGTCCACGTGCAACTGGCCCGGCCCGTGGCAGTTCTCACAGCCGATCGCAAGCTCCTCAAAGGGAGAATCCTCATACATACCATTCCGTCTTGAAATTGGCCGAACGCGGCCGCTATGGCAGGCGAGGCACTCCGTCAGGATCGGCCGCCCGAACCCGAAGTCTGCTAGTTGGAAGCCTGGAGAAAGCTCCCACCTTTGACGCTTGACGTAGTAGGAGAGGGGCGCCTCAAAGAGATACTGCCCGCGACGGACGATGAAGCCGAATCCATTCTCGCCCGCGCCGATTACGTACTCGATTTTCTTTGTGTTCCTGAAGATGTCGTTTCCATCGGCGGACAATTGATACTCGCTTTGGTAAAGATCAAGCCCGTCGGCCCCATTGGCAAAGACCTTGAAATATCGATCCAACTTCGCGTCATGCACGGTGCTCGGCACCGGCGTCGATGACAATTCCGCACGATCAGCCGGCAAAGGCCACGGCGAAGACCCTGGCAAAGACATGGACCGCCCCATCGGGATGGTCTCGAACTTCTTATAAATTGACGGGTGGCACTGAGCGCAAGCCTCAGATCCTACATACTCCACGCCAGGTTGCGTGTTCCGGAAGCGTGCCGCTGGGGAACCGATTTTAACCGTCTGTGCCTGCAGCGGCGGGCGCTCCGTGAGCCAGCCGGTGAAGCTGGCGAAAAAAATGCTCAGAAGCAGTGCAGCCCGCCAGATGGACCGGCGGCGGCAAACGCCTGTGGCAGTCCGTGGCACGTTTCTCAATGGCAAAAGAGATGCTCTCCCGATGACGATTCGAAAAGCCAGGGCGGCGGCCTGCTGTGCGGCAGGGACCCGCCAATCACGGCAGAAGCGTGCCTGCCGAACCGTATCAAGCCTACTTAGCGGTGTCAAGAAGGCCGGGAGGCCCCGAACACTGAGAACGGAAGGCCTCAATGCCTCCCGGTAAATCAAAGCGTTCATGAACGTTCATTATATGGCCTCAATGATTTAAGAAAGTTCTTGACAATGCATTCTTGCGGTGATAAATGAACGAGGACTCGGAAAAGGTTCACCTATTTCAGGAGGAGGTCGCGATGAAGAGCAACATCCTTTCCTTTAGCAGCTCGGTGCTCCCGCAATATATAGATGAACGAAAAAACGTCGTCCGATTGAGGTTGTGCTGGGTCCTTTTTGCGCTGGCCACCGCCACGGCAAGCTACGCCCAAATAAACACAGGGAGCATTATCGGAAGAGTTACCGACGCCTCGGGCGCCAGCGTCGTCAACGCCAAGGTGACACTCGCGAATCTTCAAACCGGGATCAAAGTTGAGACCAATGTTAACGAAACAGGTGATTATGCCTTCCGGGGACTGGAGCCGGGAACGTACAAGATCACCGCGGTAGCGCCCGGATTCGACACCCTTGAAGAGACCAACATTCAAGTGGCCGTGGCGGAAACGAACACGCACGACGTACAGTTGACCGTCGGTGCAACCTCCACCGCGGTTACGGTGACCGCCAATACGGTTGCGCTCGAGACTGGGTCAGCTACGCTCGGGACGCTGGTGGAGCAGAAGGAAGTGAATGATCTGCCCCTCAACGGCCGGAATTTTACGGAACTGCTCCTGATCACTGCCGGAGTGACCAGTGCAGGGACGGATTCCCAATGGGGCAATCCTCAGTCCGGCGACTATCGGCAGCCCTCGATCAACGGTCAGAGCCAGAATACGAGCACGTACCTTTTGGATGGAACGAACAACACGTCCAACTTTACCTTCGGTCCTTCGGTATCGCCCGTAATTGACGACATTGCTGAGTTCAAAGTCGTGTCCAACGCTGACTCGGTGGAGTATTCGGGAGGCCTTGGCGGTTACATTAACGTCGTCACCAAGGGCGGTACGAACCAGTTCCATGGGAACGTGTGGGAATTCCTGCGAAACAACGACCTTGACGCCAGAGATCCGTTTCTCCCCAACGTTAACCCGCTGAAGCAAAACCAATTCGGCGGCGACGTCGGCGGACCGGTGCGGTTGCCCCACTACGACGGGCGTAATCGAACCTTCTTCTTTGGCAGCTACCAGGGTTTTCGCCAGAGCATTGGCAGCACGGCCCTCTATGAGGTTCCTACACTCGCAATGTATACCGGGGACTTTACCGGCCAGCCACAGATTTATAACCCGTGGAGCACAAGGCCTGACCCCAATAATCCGGGCAGCTTCCTCCGCGATCCATTCGAGTGCGACGCGGGGGGAAATCCGATCACACCGAACGCGAACAAAACGCAAACAGGCGGAACACCCTGCAATAAAATTCCGACCAGCTTGTTTGACGCCTCCACGCTGGCTTACGCCCAGACGCTCTTTCCCAAACCGATTAACACGGGCGTTCCGGGCACGAACGGGATTGACCCGACCCCGGCGGAGTTCAATCAGAATCAGTTTTTTGGACGGGGAGACGAGCAGATTGGTCCTCATTCCATTTCGGTACGCTACAACCACTTTACGAGCCCGGACAACTTCTCTGGCGGAATCGCAGGCTCGACGCAAGGAAGGGATTCCTACGGGTGGACCCTTGGCGCCAATTACACGTACACGATAACGCCGGCGACTGTCTTCCATATGTTGTTTTCGCGCACGTATGTCAACCTGAACCTATTCAGCAAGTGGGACAATCTCAATTACGACAGCTTTGTTCCCCAATATTGGCCTTGGAATTGCCACCTCCCGCCCGGGATTGGCGGCAGGCCCGCTGGTTATGGGACAGACAGTTGCTGGGCGCCGCTGATGTCCATTCCGGGCTATCCCAACGTAAATCAATACAACAGCCAGGTTGGCCAGACCGACCTCTACGAATTTAAACCGACCATAACCCACGTCCACGGTAATCACACGACAGACGCTGGGTTCACACTCTCGCGTCACCTGATTTGGGCGGGAACGCAGCGGGGGTTCATTGATTTCAGCAACACCCAGACCGCCAACCTGGAGAATGTCGGCAGCACGGGCAGTGGGATCGCCTCCTTCTTTCTCGGTATACCGAGCGGTGGAAACCTGACTGACTCGACGGGTTACCAGACGCCGGATTGGGTTTATGGTGGCTTCGTTCACGACCAGTGGAAGGCCAGCGACAGATTGACGGTGAATTACGGCGTGCGCTGGGATGCGTTTAAGATAGGGCAATATGGCGTGCCCGGGAACCCAAACTACTACGCGGGCGCGATGGACCCGTTGCGCGGAACTTACATCATTCCCGCCAACCCCGGAGCTTGCTCGGTAGTGGGTCAGGCGCCTTGCATTCCCACTCCGAATGGAGTTCTGCCGGACCACGTCGTAATTGCTCAAAATGGACATATCTTTCGCAATGTCTACGACAATTGGCAGCCCCGGGTGGGACTGGCATATCGGGTGGGTGACAAGACCGTCCTGCGCGCTGGCTACGGGCGCTACTTCGATCAATATAACGGCGTAGATAGCGCGCTGTTTCAGTCGCAAGGGCTGTGGCCAGATAACAACTCGATTACTAACACGGGGCTCAACACTACGTACGTCACGACCTACGCAGAGAACCCGCTCAACATAACGCCCGGTGAGAAGACCTTGCCCGATCCGAATGGTCCCTTTGACATCTCTACGCTATGGCGGGATCCCCGCATGAAAAATGCGTTCGCTGATGAGTGGTCCGCGGGGGTGGAGCGCGAGTTAACGCAGTCACAATTGCTCACGGTGAACTATGTCGGCGAACGCGGTATGCGGATTCCCATCGGGGGGGACATTGGCAACGCCGTGACGCCAGGCCCGGGTAATCCGTTGCTTCGCGAGAATTTCCCCTATATACCTGAAGGAACAGCCCTCGCACGTGACTGGGGGAGGAACTGGTACGAGGCGCTGCAAGCAACTTTCCAGCGGCGGTTCAGCAATGGGCTTTCGTACACGGTGGCATACACGTGGTCAAAGGCTGAGGACTTTGGCGGGGCCCAGGATTGGTCCTCGGGCGAGCCACAGGACCCCTACGACCTGTGGATGGATAAGGGCGTCGGAGCTCTGGACATCCCCCAGGTCCTTAGCGGCGGCCTCACGTATAACTTGCCTTTCGGCAAGGGGCACTACCTGGATTCCGGGAACGCGGCTGCCAATGCAATTATCGGCGGCTGGCAGATCAACTCCATCCTTCAGATCACGTCTGGCCTCCCTTACGGACCAATACTGTGCGGGGATATTGCCAACGTCAACCGTAGCACTTGCTACGAGCGACCGAACCTGGTGGGCAACCCGAACCTCGCAAATCCGAGCCCCGCGCAGTGGTTTAATCCAAGCGCCTTCGCTGTTCCGGCTGATTACACTTTCGGGAACGAGGGGGTCAATACCCTTCGGAGCGACGGACTTCGTAACCTGGACCTTTCGCTCTTTCGCAATATCGCGCTTGGGGAAAAGAGAAGCCTGCAATTTCGGTTTGAAGCCTTCAACTCTCTTAACTCAGTCTCATGGGGAGTTCCGGTGAGCCAGTTGGAACTGCCGGGCCAGACGGGCGCCGTCTTCGGCACGCGTTCCACGGAACGGGAGATCCAGATTGCGTTGAAACTCTATTTTTGAGTCCCGGACGGCCGGGACAGCGAGCCGCCGGATCCTGAGACATGCTTTGCCGGAAGGGTTAGGATCGAGATCGAGAGGGCGGCGTGGGCTTCCTTCCTAGGAGGGGAAGTGCAAAGCTACGAATCGAAGCGCGGACTGCAGAGGTGCGGCATCCTGCTTTTGGCGTCGCTTTGCGTATGGCTGCAAGGCCGTCAGGTATCAGCACAAACAGCGCCCTCCGACCATAACCAGTCGGTGCCAGCCGGCTTGGGGCCGGTCTCACCGAAGCCGGCCGTCGGCGAGCAAGGGACTCTGGAATCCCCGTCTCAAGTAACAGAGAACGAACGGTACCGGAAGGCACTCGCAGACTTCCGTGCGGGAAAGCTTGATGAGGCTGCCGGCGAGCTGCGGTCTTTGAATTCCGCCCGCGCCCGAAACGCGCTCGGCGTAGTTCTTGAGAGCAGTGGCGATCATCCTGGCGCTCTTGCGGCCTTCCAAGACGCCTTGAGGGTCCAACCGGATTTTGAGGAAGCGGCGCATAACGCGACGAAACTCTTGATTCGAGAGGGTAGACCTAGGGCGGCAATCGCCCAGCTTCAATCGACCCTTGAGAGCATTGGAAAGAGCATTGAAAATCGCAGCGACACGACGTTCTCCCTGCAAATGCTGCTTGTCGAGGCTTACGCCTCCATCGAGCAAGACAAGCCCGCAGCTGAGCTCCTTGAGAAGCTCCTGACGGAAAAGCCCGACTCCGCCGAAGTTCGTTTGAAGCTTGCCATCAGCTACGCGCATTTGGGCTCGCTCGACGCCGCAGTAGGACAGTATCGCGAAGCGCTGCGTCTCAATTCCGAAAACGGCACGGCTCTGATGGGGCTGGCCAAGACGTTGCTTCAGCTAAAGAGAGGATCTGAGGCCACACCCTACCTCCAAGAATACATTCGTCTGAGGCCAAACGACGCCGACGGGTACGATGTCTTGGGATGTGACTTCCGCGACGCTGGCCGCTTCAAGGAAGCCGCAGCGGAATTCGCGCAAGCTGCCCGGATCAGCCCCGAAGATTACGATATACAGTACAAGCTCGGAATGGCACTGTGGCGGGCAGGCGAGCTCGACACGGCTCTCTCCCAACTTGAGGCTGCCGAACGCCTCAAGCCGGATGAGGTCCAGGTACACGTCGGGTTAGCTCGCGTACTCCGGTCGCTCGGCCGAGAAGAGCGGGCAACGAAGGAGAGCGAGTTGTCCGAACGCCTGAGCTTACGCAAAACCCGAGACCGTGAGGCAGGTTTGCACATAACGAACGGCAGTTTGCTGCTCAACAGTGGCGATTTCAGGGGCGCGGCGGCGGAGTTTCGTCAAGCCTTGGAGCTTGATCCGGAAAGCGCCCCGGCGCGGAGCGATCTGGGTCTCGTGCTTGCCCGCCAGAATGATCCACAGAGCGCGGAACAGGAACTCAAAAAAGCGATTGCGCTCGATCCCAAACTGGTGCTCGCCTACAACGCCTTAGGCACCGTCTACATGGAGGAGGGACACGTCTCTGAAGGGAAGGAGGCGTTTCAGCAAGCGATTCGCATCGATCCACAATATGCGGAAGCCAAGAACAATCTGGGGACGCTCTATGCCAAGCTCGGAAAAAGTGCGGATGCAATTTCCCTTTTCGAGGAGGCCGTCGAGGACTCTCCCCAATACTCGCAGGCCTATCTGAACTGGGGTTTGGTGCTTGCGAGCCAAGGCAACCTCACTGAGGCCAAGCCGTTGTTTGAGAAAGCGCTCCATCTCTCGCCGAATCTTGCGGAAGCCCGTAAAGCTCTCCAAATGGTGGAGGGGACTCGCAAAGGGCAAGATTAAGAGTCCTCAAGAAGGAGCCTTTAAGCGCCAGTGCGCGGGCCGGAGGAATAAGCTACATGGGAACCCGAGCACGGAGACCTGGAATCAAGGCGGGCCGCCGCCGTTTTCTAAAAACCGTCGCCGTCGGGGCTGGAGGCTTAGCGCTCCCGGGCGCTTCGTCTTCAAGCGGCCCCAGACCGCCGGCCGGCCAAGGGTCCCCGGAGAACAAATTCGATCTTCCTACCACTCTCAGTTACCCCCGCGTCTGCACAGGCCTGCAACTGAAGATGATCGCATTCCCTTTGGGCGGAATTGGCTCCGGCAGCCTCTGCCTGGGAGGGCGCGGCCAACTGCGAGATTGGGAAATCTTCAATCGCGCGCACAAAGGGAACTCGCCCCAGTACGCTTTCGCGTCGGTTTGGGGGCAGAGTGGCAATGGTAAGCCTGTGGCGCGCGTGTTGGAATCGCAGATCCAGCCGCCTTACGAGGGACCTTCAGGGCTCGGCTTCGCCAACGTCCCCGGTCTTCCGCGCCTCGAATCCTGCACCTTCACCGGCGAATTCCCGCTCGCCGGTATTGCATTTCAGGATCCGGACCTGCCGGCGAAGATGACATTAGAAGCGTTCACTCCGTTCATTCCGCTCGATGCCGATGACTCCGGCCTGCCGGTCGCCGTGCTGCGTTATCGTGCTGTCAATCCTAGAACTTCCAAGGTCACTGTCTCCATCGCCTTTTCAATCGAGAATCCCGTCGGGCAGCAGCAAGCGAAAGGAGTGGATTTCACCGGGGCCTACGGGCGCACGAACGACTATCGCGAAGGCAACGGCATCGCCGGCCTTCTGATGCGGAACCCGTTCCTCGCGACGAATGATCCCATGGCCGGCAGCTTTGCCCTCTCCGTTCTGGGCGTTGGGACAGGTAAGCTGAGCTATCTGCGGGGATGGCCCAGCGCCCGCTGGTGGGAGGGTCCGCTCCTCTTCTGGGACGACTTCTCGAAGGATGGCGTATTGGGACCGGAGGCTCCGGTTCGAAGTTCGGTCGGCGCTCTCTGCCTCCAGCGCGAAATCCCTGCACAAGGAGAAGCCGAGTATACGTTCCTTTTGAGTTGGCATTTCCCCAATCGGACTCCGAAGCGATGCGGATGGAGTCCTCCAGCCGGGCACGAAGACGACGTGATTGGTAATTTCTATTGCACCCGATTCAGTGACGCCTGGAGGGTAGCGGAATACGTAGCGCTTCATCTCCCTGAACTCGAAACCAAGACACGGAGCTTTGTTTCTGCGATGCGGCAGACCACTTTGCCGGCTGCCGTGAAGGATGCGGCTACGGCTAATCTCTCCACGCTGGTGTCGGCCACCAGTTTCCGGACTGCGGACGGCATGTTTCACGGATTCGAGGGGTGCTTCGACGAAGGTGGATGCTGCTTCGGCAGCTGTACCCACGTTTGGAACTACGAACCTGCTACAGCGAGCCTTTTCCCAGCCTTGTCGCGATCATTTCGTGAGCAACAATTCGGATTTCTGACCACCGCCGAAGGCAGGATGGATTTTCGCGAACTCCTCCCCTTCGGGATTGACTATTGGGGATTCGCCGCCGCCGACGGTCAAATGGGTTCGATCATGAAGCTTTACCTCGACTGGCGGCTCTCCGGTGACACGGAGTGGCTCCGCCGGCATTGGCCAAGCGCGAAACGCGCGATCGAGTTTGCATGGATTCCAGGCGGCTGGGACGCCAACCGGGATGGGGTAATGGAAGGGGTTCAGCACAATACTTACGACGTCGAGTTCATCGGCCCCAACCCACTTTGTGGCGTTTGGTACCTCGGGGCGTTGCGCGCCAGCGAGGAAATGGCGCGCGCGGTTGGCGATACAGAATCTGCCAACGACTATCGGCGGCTCTTCACCAGTGGCAGCCAATGGATCGACCAGAACCTCTTCAATGGCGAGTTCTATATCCAAAAGATCGGTTCCATCCCGAAAGAGAATATCGCGAAGGGCCTTCAGGCCGGCATGGGAACGGTTGACACGGTACATCCGACCTTTCAGTTGGGCGAGGGCTGCCTGGTGGACCAATTGGTGGGACAGTACTTCGCCCAGATTGCCGGCCTGGGACTGCTACTCGATGCCGAGAACATCAGGAAAACGCTACGGTCGATCTACAAGTACAACTACAAACGCACCCTTTACAAGCACGAGTCGGTGCAGAGAGTGTTTGCGGTGAACGACGAGGCAGCGCTCGTCATCTGCGACTATCCTCATGGAACGCGGCCCGAAACGCCTTTCCCCTACTACGCGGAGGTGATGACCGGTTTTGAGTATTCAGCGGCGGTGCTCATGCTTTTCATGGGGATGACATCAGAGGGCGTCGAGTTAATCGAGAATATCCGCCGCCGCTACGACGGTGAGAAGAGAAATCCCTGGGATGAGGCTGAATGTGGTTACCACTACGCGCGGGCGATGGCGAGCTGGGGCGCAATCCTGGCGTTGAGCGGTTTTCGTTACCACGGAGCGGAAAAGACTCTGACCCTTGAACCCGCCATGACGCAGTATCAGTTCAGTTCGTTTTGGTCGACGGCAGAGGGCTGGGGTACATTCTCGCTCGCCACAAGCACCGCTGCCCAGGGGCTCACACTCAAAGTGTCGCACGGCAGACTAACCTGCCGCTCTGTGTCGTTAGCCGGCTGGACTGAGACCAAGGCCCGCTCCGCGGCAAAAGTGTCAGGTAGAACGGCCGCACATGAGCTTCAGTACCGCCAGAACCGGGCGACATTTGTATTCCCGGACGATCTGATTGTCAAGGAGGGCGAAGAACTTGCGCTGGAACTGAGTTGACGTAAGTCTGCGGTCCGAGAAAACCAAAGGTATGGACACTCGGACGTAGCTCGACTCTATCAAGTGCTCGATTTATCTTTGATAACTGAACCAACGCTGTCTCCCTGATTCGCAATCGGGCCAATTTTGCCCGCACATCTTTTTGGGCAGACCGATCCCGGCAAGGCTAAGCAACCGATCATGCATTCATCGAAACGTCAATTGCAAATCCAGGAACTTTTTGCCGCCAACGAGTTCCTCGATATTAACGATCTCTGCGGCAAGCTTAGCGCTTCCCGATCCAGTCTGCGCCGCGATCTCATCGAACTAGAAAAGCGAGGGCTCCTAAGGAGAGTGCATGGCGGGGCGATTTCTCTTCGAACCCGCGACGACGTGCTCGACTTCAACAAGCTGGCGGTTAGTTGCCACGAAGAGAAAGCCCGTATTGGAAGGCTGGCCGCAACATTGATCGATGACGGACAAACCATCATCCTGGGCGGTGGTTCCACGGCTGTCGAGGTAGCGCGTAATCTGGTGTCGCGGCCAGTCCAAGTTATTACGAACTCCATTCCCGTGGCGCAGGTCTTCTGGGATTGCAAGCAGGTTGAGGTCACCTTGACCGGAGGGTACCTCTACCCCCGGCTCGGCATCCAGTTGGGGCCCATCTGCGAGAGGATGCTCCACGGCGTCGCTGCCGACGCGCTGGTGATGGGCATCCGGGGAATCACCGCGCTCGGACTAAGTGACAGCAACACTCTGATTGTGGGCTCGATCAGGAAGATGATCGAAGCATCGCGGAAAGTGATTGTTGTGGCGGACCGAACCAAGTTTGGTCGCGACGGCATGATGCACGTCGCCGATTTGAAGGAATTGGATGTGGTGGTGTCGGATTCCGGCCTTGCCCCCGAATACCAGGAGCTCCTGAAGGACAACGGTCTAACCTGCATCCTCGCGTGAAGCCGAAAGCCTCTCGAAGCTGAACAGGCTTGGCGGCCAAACGGATTCGGAGTTCGCCGGATACCCTCGAAAAGCAAAGCCAGTCATGAAAAAGCTCACGCGACGCGACGCGATTGGAACGATCGGGCGGGCCGCCGGTTCGGCCGCAGTCTTGGGAACCCTGCCGCTGGGTGCGGCTCTAATGCGGGGACGACCTCTGCAAGTCGGTGAAGCCGTTCGCGTAACAGAGACGACCGGGTCACTACAGATCGAGAACGGCCGCGTCCGAGCGCGGTTCACGAAGGGAGAAACTGGCATCCGCCAGGAGTATTTCGCGCACGACCCACAAGGATCGTGGATGATAATCGCGAGCAGCTTCACTCCGCCGGAACCGCGGCCCGCAAATGCCGCGCCCCTCTATAGCGGGCAGGGGGACGCGCAAGCTTACCGCATCCTGGCTTGCGGAGTTCTGGAGAGCCTTCAGGTAGACAAGAGCTCCACAAGTGCCAAGATCGTCCTATCCGGCGCCGCAGACGAAACCCGCGTCCGGCAGATCGTGTCTCTCGATCCTGGGCAGAACTACTTTCACGTTAAAGTCGAAGTGAGCCTCCCGGGAACCCCGCCGAAAATCGAGTACCTGCTGAACGCCTTTGTGTTCGAAGGCGGTTCAAAGCCGGATTTCACGCATGTTCCGGCCATGAAACGTGCCGACGACGACGTCATCGGCGACCGCATCTTTAACTCTCCCGCCGCGCTTATACAGCAGGAGGAGTTGTTGGCCGCGCTGGTTCCCGATCTCGACCTGCTGAACGCCGAGGTGGTGTACGCCAAGGGCGCTCGGCCTGTGGATGGTCCGCGAGGCTTTCGCGTTCCCGAAGATCCTTCCAAGATGTCCTTCCCTGCTATTCTCGACCTGGACTTGCAATCCGGTATCACGGAAAAGCCGGTGTTCGCATTCGGGTTCGCCGACTACATTACCGAGCAGCACGTGTATTGGCGGCACGAGAATCATAGCGGAGCCATGCGGCGCGAACTTTCCAGCAACCGCCTCCGTTACGGCTTCGATCTCTTGCTGCGGGCGGACGCGGCCCGGTTTCGCGGATATCAGGCAGTCTCTCGGCACCTGTGGGAGCGGTACGGCTCTAAGTACATCCGCCAACCGCGGCCTCGAGCTATGCCGCTCGCGGAGTACGCGAAAGTGTGCTTTCCGGCGGCTTTTGAATATAAGGGCGATATCGCCGCCGATACCAAGAGATACGCCGATGAGCTTCCCTATGACCCTGAAAAATCGGGACCGTTGCCGACCTGGTTGGAGTTCGAACTCGACGGGCAGCCGGTAGGCGGGATCCGCGGCACGCCCGCGCAATGGTACTACGACATCCAGTACACCGCGTGGTGGAACAACGCGCGGGATGCGGTCGGCATGTACTGGTGGGGCCAGCACCTGGATGATCCGACCCTGGTGGCCAAGGCGCGGCGCATGGTGAACCTGGCCCTCACCGCGCCGCAGAACCACGGAATCTTTCCTTCACTTTATCGATTTAACGAAAAGCGCTGGAGGGGTTGCTATTGGAAATTTTCCGCGGACTACAACACGCACTGGAAATTTTCGGACAGATGGCAGCCGGGGGCCGCGCCAAAATTCTGGGACTTCAACAGCGACAGCTACCAGACCGCGGCTGCCAGCCTCACCGGCGCGCACCTGTTGCGTTATCGCCGCTTGTGCGAGGATGACACTCGCATCGTTCCCTATCTCGTCCGGTACGGTGATTTCCTGCTGGAGCACATGCAACCGGACGGCAGCGTTCCGGCGTGGTTTACCCCGGATCTTCAGCCGGCCCCCGCTTTGCGGTTCAATTCCGAAGGGGGCGTACACCTCTGGTTCCTGGTGGAACTGTACGGAGCGACGCAGGACAAGCGATATCTGGAGGCGGCCGGGCGCATGGCCGGCTTTATCAGCCGCGAAACCCTGCCCCAGCAGCGCTGGTACGACTTTGAGACCTTTTATTCCTGTGCCAGCAAACCCGAAAATGTTTTTGACCCTCGAACCGGGCAATATCCGCAGTGCACCGCTTCCATGATGTGGGCCGTCCACGGCTTAAGCGCCCTCGCCAAGGTGACCGGTGACCCGGCCCATCTCCAGGCGGCCGAAGCGGTGGCCGATTACTCCATCTTCTACCAGGCCTCGTGGCAGCCGCACTTTGTGATCACGGCTTACGCCTTCGGCGGATTCCGCAGCCAGAACTCCGACGCGGAATGGCTGGATATGCGGTCGTCGACGTTCGCCGAATCCCTGGCTGCGCTCGCGGAGTTGACCCATCGCCAGGATCTGTATGAGCGTGCCGCTGCCGCCATGCGATCCGCTTTTGCTGCCATCAGCCATCCCCGCCACACTGAGAACGGCATCTTCCGCTTCCCGCGCTATCCGGTGGGCATCGAGCCGGAGAACATCGATCATGAGGGCCTGCCTCAGGATCCCCTGCGTTCAGGCTTCGACTGGGGAGAAGGAGGAGCCCTTGCCGGCGCAGCGGATTTGCTGCGCAGCTTGGGCGGCGTCTTTGTCGACGGCGAGCACGGCGTCGCGATCGGTGTTGATGGAGTCGCCGTGAAAAACTGCAAGATCGAAGGACGAACAATTCGGCTCGACCTCGAAAACCAGCTGGCCGCGCTACCATTTCCTTATGACCAGCCTTATCAGGTGGAACTGCGTGTCGTCGGCTTGGCCGACGGCACCTACGAACTTGCAATTAACGGAGGCCCGGTACGCAGGGCGACCTCGGCAGAACTCCTACATCTGCCGATTCAGATCGCTCCGCATTTAGTCTGAACCCGCCAAATGTCGAGTGCTACATGTGAGGGGCCAGCTCAATCACAACTCGCTTTTTCTCTTTAGGGCCAAAAGCTAGTGGAATCCCCTGCTGTATGTCGTCGGCTCCGTACGTCTGTCTATCCACCCGAACCTTGGGGCCGTGATACTCCAATAGCCTGATAGGGTATTGTTCAGTAGAGTCAATCATGTTGCGGGCCGTGACAACGAGGCGGTTGTCTCGATTGTCGATCTGGACCTCATCCAACGTATCGAGTGCGCCGCCTTGATGCCACTTGAAGCTGTAGGTTAGACTGCCGAATTGTCTCTTGATGTCAGCCCAGTCGAAGCTCTCGGCCAGCATGTACATACTGAGAATGGCAGCGTGCTTCGTGGTCCAGTTTCCCTTGTCGTAAGGCCAGGCCGTCAAGACGTCTTCAGTCCCTCCTCCGACTGAGTGCGCGTCGAACGAGGCGCGCGGATTGAACGGTATCAGGCGCGGGATGCCGGGACCTTGATAGTGCGCGTTCAACCATGCGCGCTTGTCCTCCGTGAGAGAACTCTCGGTACCCTGGTGTAAAAGCGCGCGCGCCCGCTCGAACCACACCTGGTCTCCGGTGGCGTTCCAAAGGCGAATGAACTCGCTCGCTCCCTGGTCAAATGCAAGGTTGTTCGTGGTCCCCACCACGTCGACCGGTGTGCCTCCCACGGTACGATAATCGAAGTGGCCCAAAGGAAGTTCCTCGAACCCCTGGAAATTGACGTTGTATGCATACTGCCAGCTAGCGAACGAATTGCCACCCAGGATGGCGGCGTTGCGCCACTTTTCCTTGCCGGTTGCCGCGTGCAGATCGTTGAAAGCGGCAAGCGCAGCATGGCTCATTCGCTTGTCGACGTTGAAATAGTCCATCTCGGACCCGGCAAGACTGCCATACCGATTCATAACGGTCAGAAGCTGGTCCCCCAGCAGTTCCGCGTATGCCAGGTACCTGGAGTCGTGCGAAAAGCCGTAGTACGACGTGTACGCCCAGATCAGGTAGACAAACCCTTCAGGACCACCGGCCGTAGGTTTCGCGTAGTCGAACCACTCATCGGTCATCTTGGGCGGCGAACCATCATCCGGCCACTGCGTCAGCGGAGTATATCGGCCGCTTGCCTTTCCGCTCTTGCCGTCGACCCGCCCCGGTACGTCGCCGCGAGGATAGAGTTCCATCAGTTTGTCCAGGGACGAGCGGACCGATCGAATCCAGTTCTGCTTGTCAGCGACACCATGGGTCTTGAGCAGTTCGTAGGACTTGATGTACCAATAGAGTTCCTCCCCGAGCGGACCCATGTCGAGTTGGCCCTCCCGGCCGTACGTGCCGAAGCCGTGCCACGCGCAGTGGGGGCAGTGCCTCGACCACCAATCGAGCGCGCCCTCGGCGCCAGGGCCGTTTTTCTCGTAATACACCTGATAGAGGATTCCGAGCGGCGACATTCCCTCATTGGCAAACAGGTCCAGCGTGTCGGTTGCCACGCGCAGGGCGTTTGGATCGTGGGTGGTCAGATAGTCGTCCAGCGCGGTATAAGACACCCGGCCCAGCATTCCCGACCATGAAAAGCCCGTATAATGGTGGAAATACTGGACGGGCACGAAACGCTCTGCCTTGAAATCGAAATCGTCCGGCAGCTCCCAGCGCCCGACATACCAAGTGCGATACGTCTTTCCTCCTTGGTTGACTTCCTGCATTAGCGCATAGGGATCCAGCAGACTGTGAAGTCGAAGTTCATAATCATCGGTAAGAGAACGTGGCGGATTGGTGGGAGAGTTCGGGTACAGAAGCTGCCAGGCAGCGTGAAGCACCTGTCCATAACCCTGCTTTTCATTGGAGACGCCAGGCATTCCGAGCTTCGCATCGTCATAGACGTAGAACGTCTTGGCGATGTGAAATCCGTCGTCGACCGTCAGCCGCTCATCCACATCAACGCCCATGCCTTGTCCGAATTGACTCGAGGGGGGAATCAAGTAGGCCGCCTCGAAGCGGTCTCCCTGCATGTTCTCCTGCAACCGGACACTTGCTTTCGCGTCGAGTTCGTTTCGCTGCGGAGCCACCCATTCCCCATAGGTGTGCTCGCCGTCCTCGACTGAGTAGCCAGCCGGTATCGTCATCGCATCTTCGGGAAAGTCCTCGCCAAGGTAGTGAGCTGCTTGCCCGATTCGGTTACCGTTGTAGAGCAGGTCGGGAAACAGGTAGTACTGGCAATCCTTCGGCCCTATGGGAAGTTCGGTCATGAGTCCGAGCTTCACTCCGGGCAAGTGAGGGCCTGTATACGTCCAAGCGACATCCAGCTTGTACAGGGAAGGGTTCAACATGGTCCGCTGCATTGACCAGTGGAACCGGCCAGCGTTTGCAACGGAGAAGTCTTCGCTAAATTGGTCCGGCGCGTCCCTGTCAACCACGATATCCGCCGGGCTGACGGTATGCTGCCGCTCCTTGACACGCTCGAAATCGAAGTTATGTTCGTTGTCTTCCGCCTCAGAGACACGCCTCCCGTTCTTATCGAGCTGCCGGATGTCGTCCACCAGGATGAAGCCGAATTGTTCGTCCGGGTTGTCGTCCCCACTGTGCATAAAAGGCTCGACGGGAGCCTTGTCCAGGATTTCAAGGTATGCACGGGAGCCTTTAAAGTCGGACACGTCCCACTGCTTCCGCTCCAACTGGAGATTGTTGTCACCGGTTGAAGAGCGTACTTGTTCGTAAGCGCCATTTCTATAGACGTAAAGGTCAAGAGACGTCCGATTCTTGTATCTTCCACCGCCAATCAGGAAATCGATCACGTCGCCGCGGAGGGTAAATTCAGCCGACTTCAACTCGCCGGTGAAGGTGCCGAGGCCGCGCAGGTTGGAGTTGACGAAGCGAAGGCCGTGGAATCCGGTCACCGGCTTCTGACTGTCCGGCTTTCCGGTAGCCGGCTCCTGCCCGAATGCGTTGCCAGTGGTGACCGAATGGGACGCCGGCACTCCCGGGATCGGCGGTCCGGGATGGTGAATGACTTCCCAGCCCTCGTAGAGCGATTCCTCAACGTCGGCATATGGGCGTAACCGCACCGCGTGGTTGCCTTCGACAACCGTCACGAACTGCGGAGGCGTAGTGGAGCGTGGCTTGGACGGCGATTGCGCAACCGCTGAAAACGGTATCGTCATCGCGATCGCGAGCATCCCGATTGTGCGCATCAAGTGTTCTCTCCTGCGTATACGCGGCCGTACACGCTGGCGGCGGAGGCAGATGCGAAGGGCAGTTCGCCGCCATGACCAGGATAACGCGCTGATCGGCGGGAAGGAAATCGGCGATGCTTGATGAAGCCGCCGGTGTGTAGTTCGGCGATTGCCTCCCGCAGCTGCTCCTGCGTGTTCATCACAATCGGGCAGTACCAGGCAACTGGTTCCTTGATCGGCTTGCCTGATACCAGCAGGAAGCGGATGCCCTCGTCGCCGGACCACACCACGATCTCGTCGCCGCGGTCGAAGAGCACCAGCGAGTGGTTGCTGGCATCATAGACCGGCGGCGCATTGGGTCTAGCAACTTGCTCGGTCAGAACCGCGCGAGGATCCGAGGAGTCCCGGAACGTGCCAGAGCCCGCGAATACGTAGGCAAAGGCATCGTGCGTGGTCTCAACTTTGAGCCGCTTGTGCCGGCCCGGGCCAACCGAGATATCGAGGTAATTCGGATCAGCGGCCACACCTTCCACCGGTCCCCTCTTACCCCAGAACTCGCCGCAGATGACTCGCACACGGGTACCGTCATCGTCGGTGACCTCCGGGATCGCGCTTGCCGGAATGTCCTGATATCGCGGATCGGTCATCTTCAAAGACGAGGGCAGCTTGGCCCAGAGCTGGAACCCATGCATGCGGCGCTGGGTATCGTGGGTATCGCCCTTGGGCATTTCCTGGTGGAGGATGCCGCTGCCGGCAGTAATCCATTGGACGTCGCCTGCAGTCATTTTGCCTTTGTTGCCCCCGGCTGTCGCCGTGCTCAACTGAGCCGGCGAGCACGTAGGTTATGGTCTCGATCCCTCGATGCAAATGCCAGGAAAATTCCGCAAGGTAGTCCTCTGGATTTTCGTTGCGGAAGTCGTCCAGCAGGAGGAAGGGATCGAAGTCCTTCGTTTTGCCGAAGCCAAAGGCGCGCTGCAGCTTCACGCCGGCGCCTTCGAGGGTAGGCGTAGTTTGAACGATCCGCTTAATTGGGCGGAGTGACATAGCCTCTTCTTTCTGCGTCGCTGCGCACAAGTTTGATGCGCATGCGGCCGGCGAAACGTCAGCAAGGCATTTTCTCAGGCCGGCCCGGTGAAGTCGTCTCAGGCTGCGTTAAGTAAACGCTGGCCGACGACGGAGGAGTTATCAGGCCGAAGGCCGTTTCTGGCTGTCTGCGCACATCTCAGGTTTGCCGACAAGAACGAAGCCGCTGGGGCGGCGGACGCTGTGCGTGTGCCTGTCCGGTCGATCCTGCCGTTAACGTGAGGAGTAGTCTTGGGTCATAAGGGGGTCCTATGACCCAATTACGTCGCAAGATGCTGGAGGAACTCC
>DASYYZ010000091.1:0-83371 GCA_035946735.1 Terriglobia bacterium | reverse complement strand
GCTCGTAGTCATCGACAAACCCGGTGCAAGCCATCTTAAGGCGCTTGATTCACTGGCGCCATCCATTAATGTGGTGGTGTCAAATCAGGCCGGCTTGTTGCGGGAATCGGTGCAGGACGCCGCCGTCATACTGAACGGTATCCCGGACGGATATCTTCTTCGACAAATCTTCACCGGCGCCGCAGGGTTACGCTGGGTGCACTCCCTGTCGGACGGGGTGGAAAAGATCTTGTTCCCGGAGTTGATCGCGAGTCCCGCGATCCTGACGAACGCGCGAGGCGTGTTCAAGCGGTCACTGGCAGAGTTCGTGATCGCATCAGTGCTCTACTTCGCAAAAGATTTTCGGCGGCTCATTCGAAATCAGCAGGCCGGCACGTGGCAGCCCTTTGAAATGGAAGAAGCACACGGAAAAGTGATGGGCATTGTTGGATACGGCGAGACCGGAAAGGCCTGCGCGGAAAGGGCGCACTCCCTAGGCATGAAGATTGTGGGGCTGCGGCGAAAGCCTGAGCTGTCTAATGGAGATTCATGGCTCGAAACGGTGCTGGGACCGCATCAACTTCACGATCTTCTGGCGCGGTCTGACTACGTCGTGCTCGCTACGCCCGCTACTCCGCAGACTCGGAGGCTGATCGGAAAGACCGAGTTCGAGGCCATGAAGCCCTCAGCAGTTTTCATCAATGTCGGTAGAGGGTCGTCAGTCGATGAGACGGAGTTGATTGATGCCTTACAACACGGGCGCATAAGGGGGGCAGCCCTGGATGTTTACGAAAACGAGCCGCTCCCTTCTGGTCATCCTCTATATCGCATGGAGAACGTTTTGTTGTCTCCGCATTGCGCCGATCACACTCCGGACTTCTACGAGCTGGACATGGAATTTTTCATTCACAATTTGCAAAGGTTTTTGAAAGGAGAGCCGCTGGGGAATGTCGTCGACAAGGAGGCAGGCTACTAACGCCCCAATGAACACTGCCGGCGTGCAGGCCGAAAGCAACTGTCCAAGCCCGATCTGCGTGATCCGGAAACTCGTTTCAACTTTCCGTCGATCATGCTTTATTCGCAATCTGTGTCTTCCGGGAGGAGTCCATGGACGGCTCTGGCACGGACAGACAGCTTATTGAAATCACAAGTGGTCCTGCGCCCACCACGATTGCCAACGTACTCACCCTGATGCAGAGAATCGACGATCTGCTGCCGAACGACGACGGGCTTAAGTGGTTCAATCTTCTCTACATGAGAGTCACTCAGCAAGTAGACTGCAGCCCTCCGTCAACAGGCTGGGAAGACTCGGCATGGCTCACCCGCCTCGATGTCGTCTTTGCCCAGTTTTATCTCACTGCAATTCTGAATTGGCTGAGCAACCCCGCAAACGTCCCCAGTTCGTGGAGGGCACTGTTCGAAGCGCGCTTTCGTCCTGGCATTGAGCGCATCCAGTTTGCCCTGGCTGGAATGAACGCGCACATCAATCACGATCTCGCGCTGGCGCTGCTGCAGACCGACACTGAACTGAACCTGATTCCGGGGAAGACGAGCCCGCAACATGGTGATTTTGAGCACGTGAACGGGATCCTGGAAGGCGTCCTTCCGCAAGCCCTGGAGTTCCTCGCGACCGGAGTCCTTGGTGATTTGGCGCAGGACACCGGGAAGATTGGGAGGCTCCTGGCGATTTGGGATGTCCGCACCGCGCGGGATCTGGCTTGGGACTTCGCTGACCATCTTCGCTTCCTGACAGGGCTCATCCGTAATTCGGCTTTGGCGGCGCAGGATCAGGTGACCGGGGCCTTAGGTCGCAGCCTGCTGCTGTCCGTTTAGTCTTGTCGCTTCAGATGCCTCCGTTTTGGGCTGTTCGGGCCTGACCAGCGCGAACCTGCACTACGCCCCCTGAAACGGGGTTCGGTCCTCGAAGGACTTCTCCTCCCAGGCGTCTAACGTGGCGCGAAGGCGATTTTGCCAGGAACCCGGCGCAACCCTGGGTCGTCAGTTTCCGGTTTACCCGCTTTTCGTCAAGAGGAAGCCTCTCCTTGGCTCTTCAGCTGCTCTCCGGTTGTCGCGTCTAGAGTGGCTTGCCTGTGCTGGTAACGGAGCGTAAGATCAAGCAGTAGCCTGTTCTCCAGGAGGGCGAGTGCGTCGGGTGTTTGCGGCTTTATTTGTCGTGACGCTGGGTGTGATCGCGGCCGCCGCTCAATCCCACCATTCCGCCAGTCAATCTCCCCATTTTACGGGTGGCTTTGCCCCTAACACCGTGGTGAATCAATACTGCATTCTCTGCCATAGTAAGGAACTGAAGACCGCGGGAGTAGTGCTTGAAGGCTTGGATTTTTCCCGAGTCGGGCCCAACGCTCGCGTTTTGGAACGAGTGCTGCAGAAAGTGAGCACCGGTGAGATGCCCCCTGCCGGCATGCCGCGACCCGAGGCTGCGGTGGCGCGCAGATTCACGAGCTGGCTGGTGGACGCGCTTGACCGCGACGCCGCCGCACATCCGAATCCGGGCCGGACCACCATCCACCGCTTAAATCGCGCCGAGTACAGCAACGCTGTGCGTGATCTTCTGGCGCTGGATATCCAAGCCGGCGACGGGCTGCCCGTGGATGACTCCGGGTATGGCTTCGACAACGTTGGCGCGGTGCTATCAGTTTCCCCGACCCTGCTCGAACGCTATCTGATCGTTTCGCGGCAGGTCAGCCGACTGGCGGTGGGCGATCCCGCAACCAAACCTGAAGAAGAGGATTTCACTCCCTCCGAAGCCCACCACGCCGGCCTGCGCAAGGCGCGCAATGAGCGTGTAAGCGACGATCTGCCATTCGATTCAAGCGGGGGCACGGCGTTTTCTTACTACTTTCCGCTGGATGCCGAATACACGCTGCGCGTGAAGCTGGGCGGCGCGGCCAGCGACGACGGCCCGTTGCCTCGCTACGAAGTGCGCGTGCCGGTCAAAGCCGGTCTACGGACGGTAGGCGTCACCTATCTTCGGGAATCCGCGGAGCCCGAAATCGTGGCTCCCACCTCGCGCGATCGCTTCGCTCCGTCCCCTGCTCCGACTCCTTCGCTGCCCGCTGAGATGGATGTGCGCCTGGATGGCGTTCGATTGAAGCGCTTCGAGGTCCCGCACACGGGCAATCTTCCACGGCAAGTGACCGACTTCTTTGTCGCAGGCCCTTACAACGCCACGGGGCCGGGCCAAACGCCCAGTCGCGCCCGCCTGTTTGTCTGCCACCCGGCCACCGCCCAGGACGGAGATCCGTGCGCGCGCAGGATTCTGGCCACAGTCAGCCGCCGCGCTTTCCGCCGCCCGGTTACGGATTCGGACATTCGGCCGCTCATGGCCTTCTATCATGTAGGTCGCCGTGAAGGCGACTTCGATCAGGGCATCGAAAGGGCATTGCGGGCCATCCTGGTCTCCCCGGACTTCCTGTTCCGGATCGAGCGCGACCCCGCGCGTCTTGCGCCCGGCACGGTCTACCGCGTCAGCGACGTCGAGCTTGCATCGCGGCTCTCCTTCTTTCTGTGGAGCAGCATCCCCGACGATGAGTTACTCGCCTTGGCCGAGCAAGGGCGCTTGCACAATCCCGTCACGATGCAACGGCAGGTGCGGCGCATGCTCGCCGATCCACGTTCGCAAGCGTTGGTCTCGAACTTCGCCGGCCAGTGGCTGGATATTCGCAACCTGGCGCTCTCCACACCCGACCCAGAGATCTTCCCCGAATTCGACGAAACGCTGCGCCAGGCGTTCCTTCAGGAGACGAACCTGTTCTTCGAAAGCGTGTTGCGCGAGGACCGCAGCGTACTGGACCTGCTCGATGCCAATTACACCTTTCTCAACCAGCGGCTGGCCGAGCATTACGGCATCCCGAATATATACGGATCGCAATTCCGACGCGTCGCTCTCACCGATCCGAACCGAGGCGGACTGCTGGGGCAGGGCAGCATTCTCACGGTCACCTCGTACCCCAACCGGACTTCGGTGGTACAGCGCGGGAAGTGGATCCTGGAGAATCTGCTGGGCACACCGCCACCGCCGCCGCTGCCCGGCGTTTCGCAATTGCAGGCGCAGAACCATGACGGCAAGCTGCTCACCGTTCGCCAACAGATGGAGCAGCACCGGACCGACCCCGTGTGCGCTTCCTGCCACGTTCGCATGGATCCGCTGGGCTTCGCGCTCGAGAATTACGACGGAGTTGGCAAGTGGCGCGTCAAGGATGTCGGCGTCGTGATTGACGCCTCCGCCGCGCTTCCCGACGGCACCCGCTTCACGGGTCCCGCCGGTCTCAGGCAGGCGCTGCTCAATGGCCACCGCGACGACTATCTCCAGACCGTTACGGAAAAACTGCTAATGTATGCACTGGGCCGCGGTCTGGAGTATTATGACAAGCCTACTGTTCGCGGGATCGTGCGTGAGGCTGCCGGCGACAATTACCGGATGTCGTCACTGATTACGGCAATCGTTACCAGCACTCCATTTCAGATGAGAAGGACGCTCGAAAATGATCATCACCAGGAAGTCACTCCCGCGTCGCACGTTTCTGCGCGGCCTCGGGACCACGCTGGCTCTGCCACTGCTCGACGCGATGGTGCCAGCGCTCTCGCTGGCCAAAGACCCGGCGGCTAATCCTGCCATGCGCCTCGGCTTCGTCTACGTGCCAAACGGGATCATCATGAACCGATGGACCCCGATTGGCGAGGGAGCAGGATTCAAATTTGCTCCGACGATGCAGGTACTGGAGCCCTTCCGCGACCGCATGCTGGTGCTGAGCGGACTCGCGCAGTTGAACGGCAGGGCGCTCGGCGACGGGCCGGGAGACCACGCGCGTGCAGGCGCCACCTGGCTGACAGGTGTACATCCCAAGAAAACCGGGGGCGCGGACATCCATGTCGGCATTTCCGTGGACCAGATCGCCGCCCGCGAACTGGGCAAGACCACCCAACTGGGATCGCTTGAGATCGGCCTCGAATCGCCCACCCTGGCCGGCGATTGCGATTCGGGTTACAGTTGCGCCTACACCAACACCATTTCATGGCGCAGCCCCACCACTCCCAACCCCATGGAGATCAGCCCGCGCGCGGTGTTCGAGCGGCTGTTTGGCGACCGCGAGAGCACTGACCCGGCTGCCCGCCTGGCGAGCCTGAATGAGCAGCGCAGCATTCTCGATTACATCGCCGGGGACGTTGACAGGCTGAAGAGCGGCTTGGGCGAATCGGACTGCGGCAAGCTCACCGAGTACCTGGAAGCGATCCGCGACGTCGAGCGCCGCATCCAGATGGCCGAAGAGCAAAACGCCACCCTGAAGTTACCGGTCATGGAGCGGCCGCCTTCCATTCCTGAGGAGTTTGAGGAGCACGCGCGGCTCATGATGGACCTCATGGTGATCGGCTATCAAACCGACATGACCCGTGTTGCCAGTTGCATGTTCGCGCGCGAGGCCAGCAACCGCAGTTATCGCTCCATCGGTGTGCCCGACGGCCACCACTCCATGACGCATCACGACAATGATCCCGTGAAGATCGAAAAGGTGGTTAAGATCAATCAACTGCACGCGCAGACCTTCGCTTACCTGCTGCAGAAGATGCAGTCCACGCCGGATGGCGACGGGACGCTGCTGGATCATTCCATGATCCTCTACGGCAGCAGTATCAGCGACGGCAATGCGCACACGCACGACGAGTTGCCGCTCGTGCTCGTGGGCGGCGCGTGTGGGCAGATCAAGGGCGGCCGGCACCTCCGCTTTCCGAGCGAGACGCCCATGAACAACCTGCTGCTCACCATGCTTTTCAAAGCCGGCCTGCATCCGACAGCGAAGCTCGGCGACAGCAGCGGATTCCTTGAACACCTCTCCGACGTCTAGCAGGTTGCGGAAAACTGTTAGGCCCCGCCCTTCCGAGGCCCGAGATTAGATTTTTCTGCAGCCTGCTAGGGAGCCGAGCGCAGATGCCACGCATGCTGGCGCGAACCGCTGGAGCCACGCTGCTGTTCGCGCTCTCCGCCCTCGCCGCTACCGATCTGCGGTTGCTGGACGCGGTGAAGCGTCGCGACCACCAGGCCGTCATCGCTCTCTTGAGCGCCAAAGTGCCTGTAGACGCGGCGCAACCCGACGGCGCCACCGCGCTGGCATGGGCGGCCTATCTTGATGAGACGCAAATAGCGGAGAAATTACTCGGCGCCGGAGCGAAGCCCAACACGGCCGACGAGTACGGCGAAACACCCCTGACGCTGGCCTGCGCCAACGGCAATGCGACGCTCGTACGCACCCTTCTCGCCGCCGGCGCCGACGCGAACACCGCCCGCTGGGACGGGGAGACAGCGCTCATGATCGCGGCAGGCGCAGGCAGCGTGGACGCCGTCAACTTGCTGGTCGCCCGCGGAGCGAACCTCAACGCGGCGGAATCCCGCAAAGGGCAGACGGCCCTGATGTGGGCCGCTGCGGAGCGCCATCCCGAAGTCGTCAAGACCCTCATCGCGCACGGCGCCGATGTGCGCGCCGTCTCCAAGGGTGGTTTCACGCCGTTGCTGTTTGCCGCGGTCAAGAACGAGAGTCCCTCGACCGAGTCGCTCCTCGCCGCGGGCGCCGATCCCAATTACGCGCTGCCCGACGGCTCCACGGCTCTTATCGTCGCAGCCTCGTATCGAAGCGTGGCGGTGGCGAACCTCCTGGCCGACCGCGGTGCTAACCCAAACCTCTCAGACCGCGAAGGCGACTCTCCGCTGCATATCGCCTCCTGGTTCGGAGATCTAGCGCTTGTTGAAAAGCTGCTGGCCAAAGGCGCGAACGTCAATGCGCGCACCGCTGCCAAACCGGTGCCGGCGGGCGGGCCCGGGGGTGTCGGCGCTTCCGCGATGTATCGCTTGGTTGCCGGGGAACAGACACCGCTCATGCTGGCCGCCAAAGAGGATCATGTGGACGTCATGCGGGCGCTCGTCGCCGCGGGCGCCGACGCGAAGCTCAAAGCTCAGGATGGCACGAACGTACTCAGCGCCGCGGCCGGCAGCGGACATCTGGACGCTGTGCAGTACGCCTACGTACTGAGTCCCGACGTCAAGGTCGCCTCCACCCGCACCGGCGGCACTCTCCTGCACGTCGCCGTCGTGGGCACCCTCGAAGCTGCCACCGAGGACCAAATCTGCGAGGTGATCCGCTTTCTGGCTGCCCATGGAGCGCCGCTCGATGACACCGATGTCCGCGGTCGAACGCCTCTTTTCTACGCCAGTCTTCCGCCCATCGATAAAGCCGTCACCCTTCTGCAAGATTTGATTATCAAGAGCGGCGCCCAACCGAAAATTATTCCCCGCCGTTGAGGGGCGCTCAGTCTACCATGAAAACACACTAACCTAGGGATTCTGTTGCGGGTCTCATTGGATGGAGGCGAGGCGATGGCCGAAAGGAAGATCACTCGCTTTTCTTAGGTGCGTTGAACGACCGCTCAACCATATCGTGAGGGTCCGTTGAAACGCCGTGGTCGCGCCACAGCCAGCGCATCATCTCCGGGAAAACGGTTTGCAGCATTTTCTGGCCATGCCGCTGGATGCCCCATGAGTAGTTTACGTCGTAGCCTTTCTCGGTGAGAGCCTGCTGCATCCGAACGTTTTGGAAAAACCAGTCGCGAGTCTGATCGTAAATTCCGTCTGCTCGCTGTCCTCGATTGTCGTTGCGGCCGTCCACCAGGAAAACCCGCAGAGGCTTCTTCTCGCTCTTGCGGATGATGTCAGGATAAGCATTTCCTCCCCGAATGTTGGTAAAGCTCCCTACGTTGCTCAGCACCTTACGGAAGTAATCCGGACGCTCCCACGCTACGGTGAACGCGGCAATGGCGCCCGAACTTGACCCGCCGATTCCATGAAGCTCGGGGTCCTTCGAGACGTTGTACTCCTTGTAGAGCACCGGCAGCAATTCGTCAACGATCACCCGAGCGTACTTGTCGTCGAGGGTGTTGTACTCGGTAGGTCGGTTCGTGTCGCGATCACCCCAATTACTGAGGTTCGGTTCCGGCTGGTCCGGACGGCGTCCCGGATTGATGAAAACTCCGATCATCACGGGAATCTCGCGCCGATAGATTAGGTTGTCCATAACGACCTGCGCGCGAACGTCGCCGTCGGGTGCTTTGAACGCCTGCCCATCGTTGTAAATCATCAAACTTGCAGGAATCGCTGGGTCATACTGCGCAGGCACATAGACCCAGTAAGTATGCTGAGTGCCTGGATAGGCCTGGCTGGGCAGCGTGAACGGTCCGCGAATCTCGCCCTGGGGAACTCCGTCCTGCGGTAGCGCATCCGGCGCGAGCCGGTAGTAGATGTCGGTGTTTGGGGTCTCGGCGGGACGTTGGCCTTGGGCCGGGGTCGCTGTCGGATTCGCCGGCGGCGCTGTCCCCTGGACCGCTGTCTGTGCCAAGGCCGGAGTGGCAAGCAGCACGAGAATTGAAAGGAGCGAGCGCATCAGTCCCACACCATAGCACGTTGATTCCGGAATCTACAGAGGAATTAGCCTGCGCAGACCCAGAACCAGATCTCTCGAAGAGACTATGCCCATCCTTGATCTTACTAATCCGGCCGGAGCTCGTTAGAGTTGGCACCGAAGCGTGAATCTAAGAACCCTGGCGACTCCCTTAATTCGTGGTGGACGCCGAATCAGATAAATATGAGCCAGGGAGAGCCAAAGGCGCGCGGGCAACTTGAGCCAACACGCGGCCTTGAGCGCCACTGGGTCGTCGGGGACGGCCTATAGTTGGTCTTCCGATGAGCGGCAGCCGAGAGCAGCCACAGCTTGAACGCCGACGCGCATTGTCCTATCGGACCGTCGACGACAGGTTGGGGAGCGCCTTTCGCTGTGATCCTTTCTGACGCATCTCTTGCAGGTGCTTCATGAATTCAGGCCGGCGGCCCCACTCGACCTGCTTTTCTTCGGACTCGCCGAAGAGCTCTGGATGGATGTAAAAGCCACGCTCATCGGCAGGCTTGTCCACTTCCGCCACCAGGGGATGCGCTGCGGCATAAGCGTCGTGACGGACTCCTGTGATCTGCCAGGAGACTTCCATCCCCGCCTGGCCCCCGGCGATGCGGAAACTGTGGCTCTGAACTTTCTGCGAGACATAGACGGGCGCGAATCCTCCGATGCAGGTCAGTTGGTAGCGGAAGTCCGCGTTGAGGGCCTCGAACCAGTCGGGAAGCTGAACCGTGGCGCTTCCGCTCGAATCGAGGGTAGCGTTGCCGGTATAAATGTTCATCATCTCCGACGATTCCACCGAGGCGTGGTAGAGATATCTGTTAGCCGGGTCAGTAGGATGATCGATTTTGAAGTCCTTTGTGCCCGCGTAAATTGCTCCCGTGACGTCGATATCCCCATAGAAGACGCCGGCGTAGCCATTGCTGCCCACGACGGATCCGGTTCCAGCCACGGCATAAATTCCATCTCCTCCTTGGCCCGGATTGCTGCTGCCGCCCTCGGTGTAGATTCCGAAGCCGCCGAAGCCGGAATTGGATCCCGATCCCGCAATCGCCAGGATTCCGGTTCCTCCGCTGCCGGGGGTTCCGCCGCCGTTACCTCCGTAGGCGTGGAGACCATCCCCGCCATAGGCGGCGCTACCACTCTCGTAGCCCCCGTAGGTGATCGTTCCAAGTCCTGCGATGCCATAGTTGGTGTTGTCTGCGGCGCCCACCGCAAATACTCCATAACCGGCCGTGCTGTTTGTTTCACCCGCCACCCCTATGAGTTCGCCCGAAGTAGCGGGAGCAAGGCCCCACACGCCAACACCTCCGGTTCCATACACTCCCGTCGTGGAAGCCGTATTAGGGTTGGCGGTTCCCTCTACCCCAAAGCCGTAGGAGGTATTCGAGGAACTCCCTAAGACCCCGGCTCCGGTCCCGGCATTGGTCGCGAGGAGCGTCTGTCCTGTGGTGTTGCCCGTGAAGCTCCCTGAGGCTCCGGAAACTGACGCGCTGGCATTCAGACTGGTGCTCTGAACATTGCCCTCCAGCCAGATCTTGCTGGTACCAGTAAGGTCTGTGATTCCCAAGCTGCCCGCTCCTTCGCTATTGCCGCTGGCCGCGGAGAGAATGTTCCAGGTGTGCCCGCCGGCGCTGGTGTTGGCCAGTTGCATCCAGGTTCCGAAAGTGCTCGAACTTTGCACCCAAACCGGCGCGTAGGTGTTATTTCCGACCACTGTGAGTGTGGTGCTTGGAGACGCCGTACCCACGCCCAGGTTGCCGCTGATCGTCTGGTTGCCGGTGAATGTGTTGGCGGCGTTCAGTTGCGGCACCTTGGTGGTGTCAAGGCTCAGCGATACGCTGCCACCGAGCGAGACTGGACCGCCACCCGTCATGTCGGCGCCTGGGCTGACGGTAACCGAGGAATTCTGGAGCATCGCATTCGTAACGCCGCCGCTAGCAATGCTTAAGCTGCCGCTACTCGTGATGGGCCCACCCATGAGGCCGGCTCCGCTTGCGACGCTCGTGACGGTGCCGGACCCTGTGCCGGGAAAGGTCTGGCCGGATGCAAATGATAACAGGCCTTTGCTGCTGATCGAGAGCCCGGTTTCAGCAGGTGTGGCGGTGCCCGAGCCGAAAAGCAGGTTGAATTTTCCCGAAGGGGTGGACGTGTTGTTGCTGACAGGCTCAGCCTGCCAGCGGAAGTGCTGGCTCACGGCCGCCTTGGTGCTGCTGTTGTAGGCCGAGGCGAGGTTGTCGTGCGGTTGCGAGTTGAATCCCGCGCTTGACGTGGCGGTTCCGAGCGCCGGCATTTGCAGGGCTTCCGACACCACGGCCGCCCCACCGCTTTGCGTGATGAGCGAGTTCCCGATCGTGGAGCCGCCGGTGAACATGGCGAGGGTATTTGCGGTTCCGCTGCCAGTGATCGTGGGCGCGAGAAGATTTGAAACACCCGACGCGCCGCTGCCCTCGGTCTGCGGCGAGGCGGAGGGCGTTGTTCCAAGAGCGCCGGACGATCCAGCTGGCGCCATCGCGAATGCCGACGGCGGCAGGCCGCCCAGAGTGTCGGCGTCGGCTGCCTTCAACGCGTACGGCATACCAACCAACAGTACTCGTGGCTGCTCGCCGAAGCCTGCCAGTTCCGGCTGGACGCCCAGCCATTGCGCCTCGCCGCTGGTAAAGAGGTCGAGCGGCAGGCCGCTCGGTTGGGTTGCGCCCAGCAGAACCGTGTAATGGCCCTGCTCATCGAGCTGCAGCTTCTGAGTCTCGACCCAGAGCGGGCTGCCGCCTTCCTGCAACGCGTATAACGAGAACGTCAGACTTACCGGGCCCGTGACCGGGACGCCCTTCGGATCCAATACTGTGCCCGTGAAGCTCACCAGGCGAGGCACTACGGTTTCTGAGGCTGTGGATGCCGCGGCTGTGCTTTGCTCCTGCGGATTTGCGGCGGCCAGTCCCGTCAGCAACAGAACCCCAATTGCCACACATGAACTTCGACGCGCTGAATACCTCATGACTTCCTCCCTTGATCTTGTATTCGACTAGCACCGGTAGCAGGTCAGACTCAAGGTCTGCCTGGACCAGCGCCCTGACACCTAAGGCGGAAAATAGGGTGGAATTGGATCAGAGGAGTTTCGGGGACCGGCTATGGATGCTTAACGGTTTCCGCAAACCGCGTGTGACGATTGATCCCGCTGCTGCAGTGACGTGAGAGCGCTACCCTGCGCGAGGTCGTGTCAAGCCAGGGTCGAAAATCCCGGTGCTCATGTCGCAGCTTCGACTCGAGAGCCGAGGCTCCGGAGTTCCCGGATCATTCTCGCAGCGCGCCTTTACTTCGACTTTGTGCTGACAGCCGGGCCTCGTTCCTCGTAACGGACTCCCTGGTGCAGAATCTTCCCGATGAGACGACACTGCCGATGGGCAACCGCCCCGAGGGTTGGTTAGTGCCCGAGACGCGGTACCTCCTCATCCCTACTCGCCGACTCGGGTTACATCTTAAATGGCGCGATCACTCCCCCTCTGGTTACATTTTAGGTGGCGCGATACGAGCCCTTTGCATTCAACAGCGTTTATTGTATGTTAGCGATCGGTTGCACTTGAACGAAATACTGCGTCGTCGCGTTCGGGCTGACAGGAGGCGAATGCAATGCGTGCACAACTGGCCAGACTTCACAAGGGAAGTCGCCTCATCGCCACAGTGCTGTTTGGTTTGAGCCTTGGTTGCCTGCCTCTTCGCGCTCAGCAGGCGGTGAATGCTGTCCTCTACGGCTCCGTGAGCGACGTCAGCGGCGCCCCGATTCCAGGCGCCAAACTGATTGCAAGAAACGTCGAGACCGGTATCACCACCGAGCGGTCTTCGGACTCGACCGGCGAATACCTCTTTCCGTCCTTAGCACCCGGTCATTACGCAGTGCAGGTGGCGAAATCCGGCTTCAGCACTAAGGATGTCTCGGGACTGACGCTGCTGGTGAATCAGCAGGCCCGTGTCGATGTCGAGCTCAACGTGGGTGCAGTGACAACCGTCGTTGAGGTGAGAGGCACGCCGCCATTAGTCGACACCAGCACGGCCAGCGTCGGCACGGTTGTAGGGGAACGGGAAGTGGAAGACTTTCCCCTGAACTTGCGCTACGTGGAAGCATTGGCCACGCTGGTCCCGGGACGGCCCCAGACAGTCCTACAGGCTATGCGGCGGGATCAGGCCAGATCGCGATTGGGGGATCGCCTTTCGGCACCATCAACTACACAGCGGGAGGCGACCGCGACTCCAGCAACACCTTGCTGATTGACGGCATGGAGTCCAGGTCCTGGAGCACCGGGGGCATCGCGCTTGAGCCCCCACCCGATGCCACCGAGGAATTCAAGATTCAAACCAACATTTACTCGGCCCAATTCGGCAAGACTGCGGGCTCAACCATGAATTTGGTCACCAAGTCGGGAACTAACCAGTTCCACGGTGACGCCTACGAATTTTTCCGGAATGATAAGCTCGATGCCCGAAATTTCTTCGCCGTGAATCAACTCAATCCGCTCACCGGGCAGGAGATTCCCGGTTCCGCTCGTCCGGAGTTCCGCCGCAATAATTACGGCGGCACTCTGGGAGGTCCGATCCAGAAGGATAAGACCTTCTTCTTCGCTTATTACGACGGCCTGCGCCAGATCCAAGGGCTGTCGTTTCCAGACGCGGTTCCGACCGCTGCGGAAAGGAGCGGAAACTTCAGCAGCGCTCTCACCGGCCAGACCATTAATCTGTGCGGCGCCGGCGGGCCGCCGTGTTGAACTTTGACAGCGGCCAGCTTTTCTATCCCGCCTCGGAGTCGCTCTTCACCTGTCCCGCCGGTAGCGCCAGCGCCGGATCGACAATCCTCGTAGGCCAGCTGGTTTCTGGAAACATGGTTACAAACATCGACCCGGTGGGGCAGAAAGTGACAGCCGGTTTCCCACTCCCTAACCGCGCCGGGTATCCGAACTTCATCAACCAGAACCCTCTGGTCCGCAATGACAGCCAGTTCGGAGTGCGCGTGGACCGCTCGTTCGGAGAGCACGATCGGATTTTCGCGCGTTACTTGTTCGCGCAGTCCAATTTCCTGGACCCTGGTTCGGGATACACAACCCTTCCCACTTTTGGCGACACCATTTTCTTCCGCGGCCAGAACGTGGCCACGGGCTGGACGCACACCTTCGGACCTGCCCTGCTGAATGAAGTTCATCTCGGATTCCAGAGAAACGATCCACTCACCCAATGTCAGGAATGCCCCCGCCCGGCGGGGTTCGAAGAGAACTTCGGGATCAAGAATCTGAGCGCCCCTAACCCTTCTCTGGAAGGTTTCCCTTTCTTTTCATTTTCTAATTTTTCCGGCGTGGGCGACTCCAATTATCGGCCGACTCTCAGTCTGGAACAGACCGAAGACTACGGCGACGACCTCACCTGGACTCACGGGCGGCACACGCTCGTGGTGGGCGATGACTTTCAGTGGTGGCAAAACCTGCCCTGGGAGTCGCCGTATTCGCCACACGGGCAGTTTACACAGAACGGGCAATACTCCTCCTTAGCGGGTGAGCTTCCGGGAACAAGCGGCGTCTCAGATTTGGCTGATCTGGAGCTTGGTTACACGGCGCTCGCGGCCCGCTCCGTCCAATACAAGGACAGCAATTTCGTGAGCGGCACGTTCCTCGACTGGTTTGGCCAGGACGACATCCGCGTCGGCCCGAACTTATCCGTGAATCTGGGGCTCCGATATGAATTCCGCGGCCCCCCCGTGGACCGGTAACAATATTGTGACCTTCCATCCGGTCGGGGCGGAATTCTCAGGGCCCGGCAATGCGCTGCTCGTGACGGCCGCGCCGGCTTCCGTGAACGACACGCTCTGCACCGATGGCCAGCACCCGAACCTGATTTCAGCAAGCGGCGAGTGCCTGGTCGCCAGCTCCCAGCAGCGGGCAAGTTTCGGGTTTACAGGCCGCGCGTAGCAAACTCTCATTTTCCCGAATCACGACGATTTTGCTCCGCGGCTCGGCATCGCCTGGCGGCCCACGCACTCGGATAAGCTGGTGCTCCGCGCGGGCGCCGGGATCTTCTATGACTTGGGCAACATGAATATGTGGCAGTACGTTGACGATAACCCGGTGTTTTCCCCCACCGGGATTTTCAACGCCGCCTTCGGAGCTCCTCCGCCACTAACCAATGGCGCGCCGACGACTATCGAAGAGGCCTTTGCCGGAGCGGGAATACCGCCGCTGAGCCAACAATATGCCTCGCTTTACCCGGTGACGAACTTCCAGCCGCCGCGCGTGTTGGAATGGAGCTTCGGCGCACAGTCTCAGTTGTCACGCGACATGGCCCTGGAGGTGGATTACGTGGGAAACCAGGCGCACCACCTGGACATTTACCACGCCTTCGGGAATCAGCCTGAGCCGGGCACAGGAGCTCTTCAGCCGCGTCGCCCCTATCCCGATTTCAACATTCTGGCGATATTTACCTCCGACGGAGATTCGAACTATAACGCGCTCCAAGTGAAGTTCACGCGCAGGTTTTCCGGAGGCCTTGCCTTCCTGACCTCCTATACCTGGAGCAAGGCGCGCGACGACTCCGAGGGAATCGAAAACCAAGCCGGCAGCCAGTACGCCCAGGATGACAACAATATCCGCGCAAATTGGGCAATTGCCGCCGGCAACATACCTCAGCGTTTTGTCTTCAGCCCGATCTGGGAAGTGCCGGTGGGCAAGGGTAAACGATTTCTCGACCAGTCCGGTATGGCCAGTCGCATCCTGGGAGGCTGGGAGTTCTCGGGAATTCTGACCTTGCAGTCCGGGTTCCCGTTCACCGTGCTCGCGCCCCAGGATTTTTCCAACACAGGATCCACCAGCCCGCGGCCCGATCGGACCTGCGGCGGGAATGGGCCGCAAACGGTCGCCGAGTGGTTCAATGTCAACTGCTTTACCACGACTTTCCTCGGAGCAGCGTTAGCCGCCGGGCAGCCGCGTTTCGGAAATTCAGGCCGTAACATTTTGGTAGGGCCGCCGCTGCGCAATCTTGACCTGGCTCTGATCCGGAATTTCGCTCTCAGCGAACGGTTCAAGCTCGAGTTCAGGGCGGAGGTGTTCAATCTCTCGAATACTCCGCCGTTTGGCCTGCCGAATTCAACGGTGGGAACCACTGGCTTTGGCGCCCTCACCAGCGCAGGTGAGGCGCGGGATCTCCAGTTTGCCTTGAAGCTTGCTTTTTGAAAACCCCTGGGCGAGCTGGTAGCTGTTCGCAGGAATGGTTGCCGCACCGGTCGCCTCAGTCTAAGTACGTTTACCTGTGCAAAAGGGCTGAGGGACGTCGCGCACGACGGTGGAATGGACGATTTACCGTCGCCCCGCAGAAGAACGCGGGGCGCGTGTCAGCACCGAGATAAGAGGGAGCCAATTTCGTCAGTCTGAGGGGAACCAGATTTTGAGAGCCTCATCGGCGGGGATGCGGTAAAAACTCTACAAAAATTTCTCCATGCGAACCGAATTCGATTTGATTAAGCTTTCTGCCACCGTGGTTCGGTCTCCCATGGCTGCCGAGCGCTGGCGAAGGAGCGTGGGCGAGACCGGTCGAAGGCCCGGCGCTTGGCCGAGGTCATCATCAGCGGCCAGATGGACATTCTGGCCAAGCCACCGTGGGCCGTAGTGTTCGATCTCCTAAGCTCGGTTGCTCACCTAATGCTTCCTGTCATAGACCAAGCGCTCTTCGATATCACCGGTAACATCACCGTAGAGATGCGTCTGATTGACTAAGACCTTACGATCGGGAGAGAGGGTCCAAGTCCATGTGAACGGAGGGGTTGCGCCCTGTCTGCCCGACGGCCCCACGTCCTTGTTAGAAGCCGTGCCATCCAGATTCCAGCGAATCAGCATCTTCCTGTCCGCCCAGCGTACTACTGCTGTTTGCGGTGCTCCTAAGATGGCCACTGCCGGGTCGCCATTGGTCTTCAAGTCCAGATACGCTCGAAACTCATGGCCGTCCGGTTCTTGGTCGCGAATCTGGATTTTCAAATCAGGATCGCGCTGCGACACTTCCATGGTCTGGCGCGTAAATTGCCGTGGGTCGCGCTGTTTGCTCTTCGTCTTATTGAGCACCCACGAACCCGAAAAGTTCGGCCTGTCTTGAGCGAGCCCCGCGGTGTTCAGTATGCAGGCCAGCATGATTAGGAGCGTGCTCGTACGTATCCTGAACCGATTTGGTGGCACCTTCAATCACTCCATGTGGACTGCTGTCAGTGGATCGACGCGCACTGCGCGCACCGCTGGCACAACGCTGCCGAGCAGGGCGGCAGCGGCCGTGACGGTCGCCGCCGCGATTATAGTCATGGGATCATCAGGGCGAATTGCGAACAGCCAGCGCGACAAAGCCTCGGTCGCCACGAGCGAAACCGCAAGCCCCGCCAATAATCCGGCGACCACTGAGACGGATAGTTGCTTGGCGAGCAAGATCAGGATCTCCCGGCGGCGAGCGCCCAAACACATGCGGATCCCGATCTCTCGGGCACGGCTGCTGACCAGATAAGAGAGGACACCGTAGATGCCCACCACAGAAAGCGCCACGGCAAGCGCCGCAAGGACGGCCATTAGCGATGCGAGTAGGCGCCGCTGCACTACAGAACGGCCCAGCACATCCTCCATCGTCCGGATGTCCGTGATAGGTTGGCCCTGATCGAGCGAGCGAATTACTCTCCGCAGAGCCGGAGCAAAAGCCTTCGGATCGCTTTTGGTGCGTATGACCACGAAATTGGGCGCAGCAGCCAGCCCATCACGCTGGTCGAATGGCAGATAGAAGCCGGGGCCTTGTCTTGTGTCCAACGCCTCCTGCCGGATATCAGGAACGATTCCGATAATGCGTACGCCGGGCATCAATTCCTGTCCGAGCGGATCACGATCCGGCCAGAATTGACGCGCTAGCGTTTCATTGATCACCGCCACGGGCATCCCGTTCTCGCTGTCTCTCGAATCAAAGCCTCTCCCCCTCAAGACGCGGATTCCCAGGGCTTTAAAGTAATCCGCATTGACGCAGTTGATACTCGCCCAAGGCAGATTCTCGGGGTCCAGGAGTTGACCGGGCCTTTGAAGGGTCATCGTGGCGTTCAAACCCCCTAAAGGCAGCCCGGTGACGACGCCAACGGCGCGGACATCTGGTATAGCCTCGAGCTCTTCCATGAGCTGATGAAAGAACTGCTTGCGCCCGGCAAGCGTAGCCGCGGTAGGAATTGGAAGTCGAGCCGTTAGCAGGTGGTCCACGGTGTAGCCACGATCCATCCAGAGCAGTCCACCAAAGCTCTGCACAAGCAATCCGGCTCCCGTGAGAAGGACGAAAGCAATCGCCAACTCCATTGCGATGAGATGGCGGCTCGTGATGGATTCGCCTCGGCTCAAACTTCGCCGTCTCGGAGATGCTTTCAGCGCCTCGTTGAGGTCCATGCGTGTGAAGCGCAATGAAGGAGCGAGCCCGAACAGAACGGTGGTGAGCAGGGAGAGGAAGATGGCGAACGCAGCGACACGCGCATCCACAACGTCATCGCCGGTTGCAATGAGGGCCTTGAAGCGCGAATCGCTCAAAAAGCCGTAACTAAGCGACACCAGTAGGCGACCGGTAATAAATCCGGCCGTTGTGCCCGCCGCACAGAGGAGCATGGCTTCCGTCAAGAGTTGGCGAACCAGGCGCGCAGCCGTCGCACCGACTGAGGCACGTAACGCCATCTCGCGCTCGCGGTTCAAGTGCCGCGCCAGGAGCAAGTTGCTCATGTTGGCGCAGCAGATCAACAGCACGCAGAAGGCGATACCGCTCAGCAAGAGTAGGAGCCTTCTTTCGTCCGAAATCATCTGCGCCCGGATGGGAGTAACGGTTACCCGGCGGGTTCTGAGCCACTCGGGCATTTCACTCTCCGCCCTCGCGGTCGCGTCGTTGAGCCATGCCTGAGCATCCCCGGCCGATACACCGGGCCTCAGCCGGCCATACACGTCCAGAGACCGCTGCGTCTGGTGCTCCGGAGCGAATCGCAACGCGATCCAGAGATCGCTTTCCGTGTCTGGAAACACGAGGTTCCCAGGCAGGACACCGATGATGGCCGTAGGTGTCGAATCCACGTACAGGATGCGGCCCACGACACCGCGATCTTCGGAAAATCGGCGCTGCCAAAACCGAGTCGAAATCAGGCAGACGGGCATGGATCCGTTCTTGAAGTCATCTACACTGAAGTCTCGGCCGAGGTATGGATGGACCCCTACCAACTCTTGAAGCTGGGGCGAGACGCGAAGAACCCGAACCTCCTCGGGTTCGTCAATGCCTGAGATCTGCGCGCGGGAACTCGCGACGGCCGCGAGAAGATCAAACTTGCGATTGTTGTCGCGCCACGCGAGGTATTGGGCGGGTGACGCCTGCCCTCCACTCTCGCCCGCCAAAGTTGGGATCACTTGAATCGACGTGACCCTTTCACCCGAAGGCAGGGGCAAAGGCCGGAGCAAAACAGCGTTGATCAGACTGAAGGCAGCCGTGTTGGCGCCGATTCCCAGGGCGAGGGTCAAAATCGTTACTGCAGTAAAACCGGGATTCCGGCCCAGCGTCCGGAGACCGTAGCGAACGTCCTGCGAGAGCGTCTCTAGCGAATTCCATCCCCACATCTCCCTACTCCTTTCCTCGGCAAAGGTCACGTTCCCGAACCGACGCAACGCCGCATAGTGGGCTTCGTCTGACGGCATCCCGGATTCCAGGTTCTCCTGCTCTTCCATTTCTAGATGAGCGCGAATCTCTTCCGCGAGATCGTCCACCGGCTTCGACCGGCGAAACAGCGCACCGAGTTTGGCAAGGTGTCGCCGCCAGCTCATTGCCCTTCCTCGGACTCGGCGGGCTGAAGAATGCCGGTGATCGCCCGCACAAAGCGCTCCCAACGGGAGGTCTCGGCCACCAGTTGCCGTCGTCCCGCCGCGGTGAGGCGATAGTACTTGGCCCGATGCCTGTTTTGGGAAACGCCCCATTCGGCGATAATCCATCCTTCTTGCTGCAGGCGCTGCAGTGCGGGGTATAGTGACCCGTGTTCCACCCTGAGGGTTTCATCCGACATGCGCTCAATGGACTTGGCGATGCCATGCCCATGAGTTGGTCCCCAACGCAAGGTTCGCAGGATCAGCATGTCTAGCGAGCCATAAACGAGTTCGATCCGGTCCCCGGACTGTTGTTTTGGCATATTGGTAGCTAATCTACCAAAGAAATGGTAGACCGTCTACTAAATAAAAATGTTTCCCGCACAGGCCTTCTACCTATGTTTTCCTTGCCTGGTCGGAGGGATTCGGAAGAAAATGCGGTCGGCGGCAATCCGCTCAATTGCTCACCCCTGGAGCACAGGAGAAACTGGGTACCGCGCTGAGCAGCCCACGGCCCCTTGGTCGTCGGGGGATTTCCCGCAGTTAGAAAAAGGAGAAGCCGATGAAGTTTCGCCATTCTTTTGCTGCTACAGGGCTGCCGGGTCTAGTGAGCGTACTCCTTAGTGTCGGAGCGTCCGCCGCGCCACCGGCCGCCCGAGGGCAATCGTCCTACCCTCAAGTTTTCACGTCGACCAAGCCTCCGTTAGTGGTGGCCAACGCGGGATATCGCCTGCTGATCGACTCCGAGAGAGGAACCATCGTCTCTTTCCGGTCGACCTTTGGCGTGGACCGCGAACTGTTGATTCCTGACCACGACCAATTACCGCTCTTCAAAATCGAATTCATGAACGACCGCCATGAGTTCAAGACGGTAACCTCGGCACAAGCCAAAGACGTGAAGGTCAGCAAATCCGCAGATTCTGAAGGCACAACGCTTACCTTGCAATTCAAACAGATTGGGCAGTTGCCGGTGGACGCCCGGGTGACCATCCGGTGCCCCGAGAGCGAGGCGCTCACTTACTGGAGCCTGGAAGTGGATAACCGCACCACGTCGTGGATCGGGCACATTCAGTTCCCGGTAGTCGAGGTGCCATTTGACGACCCCGCCGGCAAGCGATCCAGCCACATCCTCTGGTCATTTGGGGATGGCGCCTTATCCGGTCCAGTTGCACCGATGATGGATGTGGGGGCGTGGGATTGGAAGCTCGACGGACCGTGGTACGGACGGACCTACGATACGCCTGAAGTCTGGCGCTCCACCACCTACCCCGGCGAGTGGACTACCACCCAGCTCATTGCCTATTACGATGATGTCGGCGGGCTGTACGTGGCCTTGGATGATCCCAAAGGATTGCCCAAATTCATCGATCCGGTCATGGAGCACGACGGGGTAACGATGGGGTTGGGGCATTATCCGGGTACGCGCGGGCCGGGCATAACCAAACTGCCTTACCACGTGGTGCTGGGAACGTTTCACGGCGACTGGTACACGGCGGCGGAGATCTACCGGAATTGGGCTTCCCAACAGCCTTTCTGCTCCACCAAGCTGGCCGATCGCACCGACATACCCCAGTGGATTGCTAATTCCGGCCCCGCCATCTCCTTCCCCATGCGCGGCCAGGCGGACTGGGATTCGCCCTCGACGGAGAATCCCGAGTACACGCCCCTCACCAACGCGTTGCCTTATCTGGACAAGCTGGCGGCGGCGCTCGACGGTCCTCTGATGCCGATTGTGTACAACTGGGAGCACCCAGGCCCCTGGATCCAGCCGGATGCCTTCCCGCCGCTCGGAGGCGAGGCCACGTTTCGCGATTTCATGGCCAAGGCGAAAGCACGGGGCTGGCATCCGACGATCTATGGTGACGGGCTTTGCTGGGTGACCTGGCAGAAGAATACCAACTATGACGGGATGCCATATTTCCGGGCGCATGACGGGGTATCCTCGGCGGTTCGCAAATGGGACGGTACTCTTCTTGAAGACGTTTGGCCTTGGAGGAAGAATTATTTCGTCTGCGTCGGCACGGAGAAAGCGCGCCAGGCGATTGTGGAGATGACGCGCCGGATGGCCGAATTCGGACCCGACGTTGTCCAACAGTTTGACCAAGGTCCGGGACCCTTTGCCTGTTACGCCGCCAACCACGGTCACCCGCCCGTCCCTGGGCCGTGGATGACAGAGGGATTTACCGATCTCGTGAAGGCTCACGCGGCCGCCGCCCGTTCGGTCAACCCTCATGTGGCGTTATCGACTGAAGGCGCACCCCCGGAAACCTACCTTCAAAGTTTCCAAACCTGGGACGGCCGCACGTCAACCTGCCCCTTGTACTCCTTCCTTTACCACGAGTACGCCAATGGGTTTGGCGGGGTCTTTACCCACCGGGTGAATGATGAGGCGCTGCGCTTATCGGCCGCGCGGGCGCTCGTGACCGGCTACATCGTGACCTACACTTTGCGGGACAAGGGCCAGATCGAGTACGACTGGGACCAGTCGTGGACGCGCGCCGTGCCCGACCAGGCGGGGATTCTGGACTGGACCCGGCGCATCACCAAATTCCGGGCCGGGATCGCCCGGGATTATCTGGTATACGGGCGAATGTTGCGACCCTGGAAGGTCTCAAGCGTCACCGAACGTGATTATGGCTGGTTCGGCAAGGAGCCCCTGGTACAGTCGGCAACATGGCGAGCCCAGGATGGGCGGAACGCGGTCGTGCTGGCCAATTTCGCCGACCTCGAGGAATCTCCGCGCGTGGAGCTGGAAGGTCATGGAGCCAAGCGGCTGATTATGGATCTGGACGGCGAGAAAACCGAGCGCGACGTGGAACTTCCCAGCGCCCTCGACGTGCAGATGCAGCCCCGCTCGCTCTGCCTGATCGAATTGAAATAGCGAAGTCTCCGCCATCGCTTTGCCATCGCTTTCCCATCGCTTTGCCCTCGCTTATTGTTACGTCTTTGGGAGGTATTCGCCGGGCGCGAGCAACATCAGCAGCAAGCCGGGCTTGCTGCGTCCCTAGAGCCTCCGGCGGGCTTGCACCTTCTGGTCCCGCCGCCGGCGATCCATCTGCCGCGGGCTGATCGCCGTAACTCCCGCACCGTTTCGCGGCCGATCCCGAAGCGTTTGCGAATCCATGGCATCCAGTCGGCAACATCGCCTTCAACCGCACCGACCAAGGGTATCCCGCCGCTTCCCACACCGCGGTCACAATCGCCAGCGTTTGGGGCCCGTAACTCAGGGCACGCCGCACTCCCGAGGGGCTTGCCCGCGCGCTCGGACTTGCCCCGTTCAACAGCCGAATAGCGTACTTGCGGTGATACCCCGTGTTCAAACAGAACTCGTTCAAAATGGCCTGGCGCGCCTTCCGATCGCCTTTCTGATAGCGCCCATCGATCGCACGAATACTCCCAACCGCGACTGGTGACCCACCGTACCCTCTCATCCCTACTCGCCGACTCGGGTTACATCTTAACCTGCCTCCCTGTGTGGCTACTTGCGCGATATAAACACTCTTTGCATCCAGGGCTGGTTAGGTGTATGCTGCCCCCTAGACGGAAACTCGATAATGGAAATTCCGGCTAAGTCGGAAGCGAAAAAGATCGCGGAATTGATGGGCGCAGTATCCCTGCTTCGCAATGCCTGCGATCTGGATTTGTTCGTTTTCCTAAACAGACACCCTCGCTCTTTGTTGAGCACCGAGCAGCTTGCGGCGCTCGTCGGATACCCTATGAGTCAAATCGCTGAATCGATCGAGGTGTTCATTGCTGCCGGGATTCTCGATCGGATTCAAAATCCCGGTCATGCGGCCCGCCTCTACCACCTCAACACGCACAGACACACACCTGAGGGCGAAAGGCTGAGGCGTCTGGTTCAGTTGGCGTCTACGCGGCAGGGACGACGGTCCATTCTTCAAGTCATCCATACAGAAGGCTCGGATGGAGAGCCGGGCGCCTCTAAAGTTGAGGGGCGGCTACTGAGGGTTGCTTGAAGTCTTGAACGCCTGGAGTGACACACCAATGGCTACATCCGACAGTGTGAGGACCGGAGTCGCGGGTCTCGACGAGATCTTGAACGGCGGCATTCCGCGCGGTAACGTCATCCTGCTGGAAGGGAAGATCGGCACCGGAAAGACCACGATGGGACTGGAGTTCATCTACCGGGGCGCGAGCCAATTCAATGAACCCGGCCTGATTGTTCTTTTCGAGATGTCGCCGGAGAAAGTCACAAGGGATGCGCTTGGCTTCGGTTGGGATCTCCAAGAGCTCGAACGGAAGAACCGGTTGAAAATCGTATTCACGACACGCGAGGTGTTGCGACAGGAACTGCAGCAGGCGGACAGCGTGTTGCTTGAAGAAGCTGCGAAGATGGGTGCCCAGCGGATCTTCATCGACGGGGTGGCCCGGCTCATAAGTAACGACAGAACCGCGGAATCGCGCTCGGCTTTTCACGTTCTTACGGAAGGCTTACAGCGCGAGAATCTCACGGCCATCCTGGCCGTCGAGGCGTCCGCGCTTGAAGTGGACGCAACCCATTCTCTGCCTGAGGAGTCTATTGCCGACACCGTCATTCGCCTCACCATGGAAGAGAGTCATCGCGCCGTGAACCGATCGATCGAGATTGTGAAATCGCGCGGGCAGAGCTATCAGATGGGCCGCCATAGTTTTCGCATCCTCGACGGCTCGGGTATCCACGTTTACCGCCGCGTTCAGGCGCCTCGGATGGCGAGCCGCGACCGCGCTTCGGCTTTCGATCCCACAACCCGGGTCACGACGGGTGTTCCTGGCCTGGATGAGCTTGCCAATGGCGGTTATTTTGTCGGCAGCACCACGGTGGTGGTTGGAATTTCCGGCGTCGGAAAGAGCGTTATGGGGCTGCAGTTTTTGGCAGAAGGCGTGCGCCGTGGCGAGCGCTGCGTCATGCTGAGCCTTGACGAGCAGGTGGACCAGATCCTGCGCAACGCCCGCAGCATCGGCATCGACCTTGGCCCCGCGATGCAGAAGGATCTGATTCACATCGAGTACGAGCCGCCCCAGGAAATCGAGGTCGATTCACACTTCTATCACATCGAGGAGTTGGTTCAGACGTTCAAACCCAAGCGCGTCTTGATTGACAGCCTTTCCACCTATGGCTCGAGTCTTGGCACCCAGGGGCGATTGTTCCGCGACTTCTTCCACGCCCTTGTTGCACTCATGAAGGAATATCAGGTGGCCGCCATTTATAACCATGAAAATCCCGAAATGCTGGGCATGGCTTCGATGATGGGCGGCTTTGCCATGAGTTCGCTGGTGGACAACATCATCTTGCTGAACTGGGTTGAGCTTGGCGACTCTTTTCGAATCGGGCTAAACGTAGCGAAGATGCGGTCCAACCCCGTCAAGCGAGTGACGTGCGAATGTGAAATCACCGCAGAGGGCATGCGCGTGCTGCCGCGGGAGCTGCCTCCAGCACGGGCGCCATTCTCCCGGTATCGCGGCCTCGTGTCGCGCGCGCCGGAGCGCCAGTTTCGGCAGACTCAGCCTGGGGGGCCAGACGATGGATCCGCCCAATGACATGCTCTTCAGCTCGGACCTCTGGGAGGTGGCGCTGGAGAAATACGGCCAAGCCACCCATCTCACGGTCGAGCTGTTTGACGCCGATCTGCGCGTCGTTTTCGGTCCAATCCACCCGACTCCCCTTTTCCGGCTATTCGACGAAGCCAATTACGATCCTGGAATTATGGCCGAGTGCGCCCAGCGCTGTCTTGTCCAGACTGAGCAGCGGCCCGCCGTGATGATCTCCCAGGTCGGCGGCCTGGCGGTGATCGGAACATCCCTGGTACTCGCGGGAAATGTGGTTGCGGCAGCGGTTGCCGGATACGCTTTTATCGATTTCTCGCAGTCATCCGAGGTTCAAAACCTGGCCCGGCGGTCCGGTATTCCGTTCGAGCGGATTTGGCGGGTCTCGCGCCAGCAGAAGCCGGTGCCACAAGGGCGGCTGACCGTACATGGCGAGCTGCTGCAAGCGCTGGGAGACGCCTTATTGAGGGAAAATTATCGAACACGCCAATATGAGCAAGTCGCTTTGAGACTGCTGCGGGCGCAGGATGATCAGAACCGAAGGATTGGCCGTGAGTTGCACGATAGTGTTGGACAATACCTGTCGTATGCAAAAATTATGCTGACTGAATTCATAAACAGGCCCGACACAACCGAGAAGGGAATGCAAGCGCTCTCGCAGGTTGCGGAAAGCATCGATAAATCTCTGGTGGAGACGCGAACTATTTCTTATTTGCTTCACCCGCCGCTTCTTGATGAGCTGGGCTTGCGCTCTGCAGTGGAAGCGTTTCTGGAGGGTTTTACGCGTCGCAGCGGAGTTCAGGTGAATCTCAAAATCTCAGATATGCCGAACCGGCTGCCTTACACGCTTGAACTCATGCTATTTCGTATCCTTCAAGAGAGTTTGACGAATGTTGTTCGCCATTCCGAGAGTCAGTCGGTAGATGTTACGCTGAAGCTCGGCAAAAGCGAGGTTGAACTTGCGGTGCGAGACTACGGGAAAGGCATAGCGCCGGAATTGCTCAAAAGCTTCAAGGCAAACGGCCAAGGCGGCGGAATCGGCCTGAATAGTATGCGGGAACGGACCAAGGAATCCGACGGGCGCTTCGAAATTGAATCTAATGGCCAGGGCACCCTCGTTCGAGTTATGTTCCCCGTGCCCGCCGCTGATCACCAACCGGCAGGGGTGACCACCCCGCCGGAAGTCGGGAACACCCTTCACTAAATTTTCGACCTAACTTCCCTCTGAGAATCGACTTGGAGCACAGGCAAACAAAACCAAACGGGTCACCTACATTCCCCGATAATCGTGGGTTTCAGTACAGCCGGTTCGTCGTGGTCGAGGGTGATCGAGCGTCCACTAGCTCGCGACTCCACCTCCGCCGTACATCTGCCTCCAACTGCTCCTGCCTCGCTCGCACCCAAGGCGAATAATACTTCTCCGTCACCCTGATGCTGCTGTGACCGAGCAACACTGATACCCGCTCGATCGGCACACCCGCCTGAAGCAATCCGACAGCGAACGTGTCTCTGAATCGGCCCACTTTCCCATACGCGGGCCCATCGTGGATTCGCGACGCCCATCGCGTCATTCGATCCGCTTGGCGTGCTGGTCGTGTCCGCCCTGGTGCAGGATCAATTCGGTGGCGCGACCCGCCCTGTCCGTCACGAACGTGATCTGGGCGTCCACTACTTTCAAGAAGTAGTCCTTCTCGCCCTCCGGGAAAATCTCGAACTTCTCCTGGCCCGTGGCCTGCTCGAACAAGTGATCGCCCTCCCGGGTGATGGCGATCGCGAAGTCCGGGGTGAAGCGGTAGCTGCCCACATACCCATCGAATATCTTGGGATCGACGTGCACTTCCTGGTGCGCCTTCGGCGCCATGGCCGCGGCCGCCGCTTCCACTCGCGGCGCGTGCTGATCGCGGCCACCCTGATGCAGGATCAACTCGGTCGCCCGCCCCAGCTTGTCCGTCACGAACGTAATCTGCGCGTCGACGACGTTGGCAAAGAAATCGTGATCGCTGGAGGGGAATATCTCAACCTGCCCTTGCCCGGTAGCCTGGGTGATGAAATGATCGCCGTCACGCGTGACCGTCAGGATGAAGTCCGGCGCCAGTTGATAGCTGCCCACATAGCCGTCGAATATCTTGGGACCGATGTGGACTTGCTTACGCTCCGAGGGCAACACCAGCGTTCCTCCGAACGCGAGAGTGGCCAGATCCTGGGCAATCTCCTCCGGCGCCGAGCCGTTCAGATTGGCAAGCACCACCACCGTCAGCTTGTCATCGGGATAGTAGGCCAGCATGGTGTTGAAGCCTTCGATTCCGCCGCCGTGATCGATCAGCTCGTGCCCGTTGACCTTGTGCACTACCAAGCCAAAGGCGTAATCGTGCTTGAACGGCGTCGTCATCTCCTTCAGCGACGCGGGCGAAAGCAGTTTCCCGCCAAAAAGGCCCTGCTCCCAGCGTAACAAGTCCCCGGTGGTGGAATAGAGCCCGCCCGCCGAGAAAGGAACCGTCATATTGATGTAGCCCGCGTTCGTGAACCCGTCCGGACCCGGCACGTAACCCGAGGCGCGGTCCGGGATGATGGCGGAGTTCGAGTCATAACCCGACTCGTCCATGCCCAGGGGCTTGAAGATGTTTTGCTGCACGAACTGCGCGTAGCTTTCGTCGCTGATTTTCTCGATCAGGTAGCCGAGCAGGGCATATCCCGAGTTGCTGTAACTCCATTTTGTGCCCGGCTGGAAATCAAGGGGCTTGTCGCGAAACCGCGCCACGAGCTGCTCCGGAGTTACGGGAAAAGGCTCGTGGGATCGGTAATCGGGGAAGCTCGTGAAGTTTGGGATTCCGGACGTGTGCGTCAGCAGGTTGAAGATCGCGATCTTGTCCCACGCTGGCGGCGCATCCGGCAGGTATTTCTTCACGGCATCATGCACGTTCAGTTTCCCACGCTCTTCGAGCAGTAGAATTGACGCCGCCGTGAACTGCTTCGTGATGGACCCCAGCCGAAACTTGGTCTGCGGCGAGTCCGGCGCATTCCATTCCAGATCGGCGTAACCGTAGCCTTTATCGAGCAACTTTTCGTTTCCGCGGGCCACCACCACCGCTCCCATGAACTTCTTGCTCGCCACGAAAGATTGAATCACCTGTTCCATTCGGGCTATATCGGCCCGGGCTTGCGCCGCAGCGCTCGTCATGTCACTCGCAGTCGGGATTCGCTTTGGTGCGCCGCAGACGCCGGCGTTGTTAACAAGGATCAGAACCGCTGCAAACGCGCAACCGAGGGTTCTTCGCACCATGGTGGACCTCCGATTAGTTCGGTGCCCGGTTTGCAGGCCTTCTGGGGAACGTGGTCGCTTCCGCGATGGGCACCGGGAACATAGTACCCCTGGGCGGGCACGAGGCGGGAAAATTCGGCGAGCAGTGCGGGTCGGTTTGGATCTTGGCCCTTCACCGTTTACGGGCGGTGGCGCTTCGAAAACCGAATAAAGTTAGCCCGGCCTGGCACCTGTAACGAGTGGTCGCGCAGGGTTCACCATCCGCGCGCTCTGGCCGGGTGACAGTCACTCGGAGGTTAGGTCGGGCGTCACCTCGTCGTGTAACTGGATGCACGAATATCCGACTGACGGCTTCGCTACCTATGGGACAGCACCGTTGACTAAGCTCCGGCTGGTTGCCGGCAAACCGGAAGTAAGACATTTCTCCTTCTTTCACGAATGACTCCTGCTTGGAAATCGCGCTAGAGATAATCACACCCCTTGTAACCCATCATCGTTTTCGATATAGTTCGCGGCGGGTCTAAAGGGCCCGGGGGTGAATGGCAGCAGGTTCGGAGCCGGACCCCGCGCAGCCTGGTTCTCGCGCCGCTGTTCCAGCCCAACTCTTGGGGGTGATCATGAAAACGTGTCTTCCCACGGCGCATCGGCAGCCGGCGCGGTCCGGCCTGGCGTCGCGAAGTATTTCGATCCGTCTCAGTAACGTTACTCTTCAACACCGCCGCTACCGCCGCTCTGGCCTCGGCCGCCTGATTTTCCCCGGTCTTGCGCTGATCCTGATGGCAGGTTGCTCTTCCTCAACGCCCAAGCTCACGGGTCCCGGCGTGTCTTACCAGAACGCCAAGGATTTCTTCTCCCGGGGTCACAGCGCCAACTATGAACACGCTCTAGACACGCTGGCCACGCTCAGCAGCGCTGATCCGCCGAACGAATACACCGACCGCGCCCGCGTGCTTCGCGCCATCATCCTCAGCGGCGAATTCGAGGGCTTCAAAAGACTGGCAGAAGCCTACGAAAGAGGCTCTGGCAAGGCGAGGGAGCCTGGTGTCAAGCCCGAATACGAGGGCCTCTACCGCGATACGTCGCGGCGGGCAGGTGAGATCTCGCTGGGTTTTGCCGAAGCAGCCATGCAGTTAACCAAGGGAGGGCAGATCCCGAAAGGTCTCACTCTGGATGCTCCTTATCCCGTTACACTGGCATCCGTTTCCAGCCCGACGCTCGATAAGGTCGAAAGCGGAAAGAAGATCGGAGAGTACGAACAATCGGAGGCGGCCCTCGGCGCGTCAGGCATGGGCATTGCCAAAGCGTTGTCCGAGGTAGTGGGCGGGGACACAGACACGGTGAAGTCTAAAATGAACGCCGGTCCCGTACCGCTCGACAGCGCCAAGTTTGGGCTCTTTCTGGCGAATGAGCTGGCAAGCAGCGCTTCGTTGTTCGACAAGAAGCATGTTTATGATCCCGGAAAGTACAGGCAGTTGGTGGGCCTGGCGCAGGACGCGGGGCATGCTGTGGAAGCGGCGCTGAAAGAGAATCCTGATCCCGACACGGAGAAGCATCTCAAGGACCTGGATGAACAGCTCAAGGCCGGCCTGAAGGCCTCGCGGACGGCTTCCTGAGTCATCCAAGTTACACCGGGTGATCCGCACGAGGATTCCTTCTTTGAAGGGGTCGTACGCCGCGCGGATAGCTGTGTCTCGCCCGAACTCCGTCGGACACGGAAATAGTTGACATCGCCAGCGTTGGAGATCACGCTGTTCCCATTTAATCAGGAATCCTGCTCGGCTCAAGCCCGGGACTAAAACCGGAAATCCCTTTCATAGCGCGGATCATCAATGAAGGGCCGAAGCCGTTCACCTGTACGCTTCGGCTAAGCATCCTGAAGCAGATCAAGCGCGCCAGTGCAGCCGCGTTCAAAGGTCGGTTTGGCGCACTACGCTAACCGCCCCTGCATCCCAATTAGCCTTCGTCGCGCAGCACGGTCATTGGATCCACGCGGGCCGCACGGCTCGCCGGAGTCCAGGCCGCCAGCATGCCGACAAGTGCCGTCAGGACGCAGGCAACGGCGAGTGCTGCCGGGTCGAGCGCGGACACCTGGAACAACAGACTCTGCAGCGCCCGCGTCAGCGTGAAGGCTCCAGCCAATCCGCCGGCAAACCCCACGACGAGCATCGAGGAGGCACTGCGCAAAATGTGGGACCTCGGCCGAACGCGCGCCGAGTCTGGCTGGTTTCTCCTCCCTCAAGGGAGACTTCGTGGGGTTGGCTTTCGCGGCTCAGTCTATTCCGGGTGCCGTCCCGCCGCTGGCTCGCAGCGTCTTCGTAACGCTGCGAAGGGAGCCTATTCTTGAACTCTGACTGCGAAAATGAAGTAAAGCATCTTGCTTTCCATGTCGCCATCCCCAAAATCATCGTGGCTCAACGGGAGGCTCGTCGCGGGTCTTCAAACCGGCAATCTGGAATCACATTTCGCAATAAAAGTCACGGCTGCGGCAGCCTACAGTAACTCATCAGATCGTTCTCGATCTGAGCGGCTCCAGCCAGGGAGCTCGCGAGCGGGTGTCCGGCCGTAGGCACGCAGACGAGAGCAGTCGCCGAGGTGATCATCGATGCCCAATCGAGGCCTTCCGGAATGGCGGCGCTGGTATCCTGGCCGCCAAATGCGAAGTGAATGTTGGTGGTGAAGGAAAGTATCGGGGGATAGATGTCAGACAGAGTGCTGTCATGATGAAACAGACTGGCGTTCTGCGTTGAACCCTTGATTCCCTGGTAGCAGGGGCCATTCGGTTCGACCACGCCTGTGTAGGCAGGATCGATACCAGTCTCTGCGATCGTGAGGCCATAGCTCTCCTGGTGGGTTCCGAAGCCGCAGATGGCGCAGGCCGTATACTTGCCGGCAGGGGCGCAGCCGTAATCGAGGCGCGACAGTTCAGGACCGCTGGTGGGCTCCACCATCGTGAAGATTGCGGTGGTGCCAGAGCCCAGGCCGTACTGCGAGAGCGCATAAGCGATCTGTTGCGAACCTCCGCTGTTCCCCGTCGCGCAGAGCGGAGTGCTCTGGCTTAGAATGTGGTCGTGAACCCACTGCATGGAGGTGGATGGAAGGCATGCCAAGTCGAGCGGCCCGTTAGTCGCCGGCCCCGTAAGCCAGCCCGCCACCTTATTGTCATACATGATCTGGACGGCGGTGTACCCGGCCCCGACCACCGTATCAATCACCGAGCTTCCCTGCGTGAACTCCTGGTCGTAAAACTGACCCCCCGTAGCCCCGGAGAGGAAGATGATGGTACCGATGGACGCCCCGGAAGGACTCGTCACCTTCACTGTGGCGTCGTAGGGCAGCGTGGCCGGATTGGGGCAGGCCGAGATGTTCAGCCCCCAACAGGTTCCACTCACGCCCATTGGATCAGAAGGGCATGTCGTGAGCTCGGTGCCGGTGGCGGTTCCGATCTTGAAATTCTGGGCCGAAGCCGGCCGAATGCCCACCAGCGCGGCCACGATTATCGCTACACTCACAAGGTTCCTGCGGCTCATACCGATCAGGCTCATGGTTCTTCTCCTTAAGATTTAGCGAAGTCTTCGACGGCGAATCGAACCGCCTGATCGCAGGTCCTCGGTCCGCGCCATCCAGCCGAGTCGCCCAGCGGGAAGCTCGTCCCGGGTCTTCAACCGGCAATCTGCAATCACATTCGCCAATAGAAAATCACGGCAGCTTACAGTAAGTCGTAAGATCACTCTCGATCCGAGCGGCCCCTGCCGACGTGCTCGGGAGCTCGTGGTTGCCTGTAGGCACGCAGACGATAGCGGTCGCAGAGGTGATGAACGAAGCCCAGTCTAGGCCTTCCGGAATGGCAGGGCTATGCGCATCCGCGCCGCCAAATGCGAAGTGAATGTCCGTCGAGAACGAGGGCGGAGGGGGATACACGTCAGATAGAATGCTGTCATGATGTAACTGCGTGGCCCACGTCATGTGGTTCAGGTAATCATAGGAGCAGGGGTCGGACGAGTCCGGGGTAGTGGTGACCTTGCCGGTGTAGGCAGGGTCGATGCCGGTCTCTGCGATGGTGAGGCCATAGCTCTCTTGGTGTTTCCCGAAGCCGCAGATGGCGCAAGCTGTATACTTGCCGGCAGGGGCGCAGCCGTAATCCATGCGCGAGAGTTCAGGGCCGCTGGTGGCCTCCGCCATCGTGAAGATTGAGGTCGTGCCAGACCCCAGGCCGTACTGCGAGAGCGCATAAGCGATTTGCTGCGAGCCTCCGCTGTTGCCGGTCGCGCACAGCGGGGTGCCGGAGCCCAGAATGTGGTCGTGAACCCACTGCATGGAGGTGGATGGAAGGCATGCCAAGTCGAGCGGCCCGTCCGTCGCCGGCCCCGTAAGCCAGCCCGCCACCGTGTTGTCGTACATGATCTGGACGGCGGTGTACCCAGCGCTAACCAGGGAATTAATCATCGAGACCGCCGCCGACCCGAACTCCTGGTCGTAAAACTGAACCCCGGTGGCCCCCGAGAGGAAGATGATGGTACCGATGGACGCCACCGTAGGACTTGTCACCTTGACCGTGGCGTCGTAGGGCAGCGTGGCTGGATTGGGACACCCCGAGATGTTCAGCCCCCAGCAGGTTGTACCAGTCACGCCCCCCGAAAGGCAGCTCGAGAGCTGGAGCTGGGTGCCGGTGGCGGTTCCGATGGAGCAAGGCGGTGAAATTCCTGCCGTACACCCTACAGTCCCTGTGACCATAAAATTCGGCGGCGGCAGCGGCGAGTCAGGCGAAGGGCTCTTCTGGGCCGAAGCCGGCGGAACGCCCTCCAGCGCGGCAACAATTGCAGCAACGACTATCGTTACACTTACAAGGTTCCTCGAACTGATCAGGCTCATGGTTCCTCCTTTTTAAGATTTAGCCGGCCCGCTGTTTCTACGATATTCCGCTTTGCTCGCCAGCCGGGGCCGGCATTGCGTTTTTGACCACCCGGAGCATCGGACTCGAATCTATAACCCGAATCTGAAGGGTTCAATAACCAGCGCATGCTTTTTCTGTGCTCAAAACATGCTCGGCCCGTAAGTAGATCGTGGAGCGAAAGTTAGGAATGCGCTCAGCTTCTATTCCTCAATGCTCCGGCCTGGCTCGCGATCAGGCCAAAGCCTCTGGCCTGTGCCTTCTGCTCGAGCGTGGCGAGCTGAACGCGCCCTGCCTGCTTCTCGCCCCACTTCATCTCGATCTCTCCAAGTGCCAAGCCTGCTTGGAACTGGCGCATCAGGTTGCCGTGTTTAGCGGACTCGTCCAGAATCGCCCGCAGTCTGCTGGTCGCTTCCGTGACGTCGCTCGGTTTTCCCGTGGAGGAGCGAATGCGCTCGGCGAGGATCGCTGATCCCTGGCCCAGACCGAAGTTGATGCCCGCTGCCAGCGTGGGAGCCTTCCTGGAAGCGGCATCGGGGGGCAGGACCTGTTGAGCTTCTGGGGTCCTGCCTTGGGCCAGAAGCGACTCCGCCAGGACTGTGGTGGCGGCCAGCTTAAAATCGGGCGCATCAAGGAGATGCGGGTCCTCGAGGACGCGACGCGCCGTGGCCTCGGCCTGCTGTGGATTGCGCTCTGCGATGGAGAGCTGGGCCAGGGCGAGTTCGCTCCTTTCCTCGTCAACCTTGCGGCCGAGTTCAACCATCATGCTCGCGGCCTGGCTGTATTTCTGATGGGCTGGGGCAAGATTGCCTTCTACCGCGAGCACGCCGCCCAGGAAAAGCAGCACGCGAGCATACGTCGCCCGGTCGCCCAAGTCGCGGGAAACAGCGAGGGCGCTTTCGCAAGCCTTCTCGGCCTCAGCGAGATTGCCCTCCGCTTCCGAGACAATTCCGAGCAGCATCGAGGAGAGCGCGGCGTACGTCCGATCGCCGTTCTTACGCCACATCCGCTGTGCTTCCTCGAGGGCTGATTGGGCCCCGGAGAGATCTTCCTGCTGAAGAAGTAATTTGCCCATGAGGAACAGCGCGTAGGCGGCGCTATCGTCGTCCCCAACCGCGCGCGCGGCCTGCTGCAACTCGCCGGCAGCCTTTTGGGCCTTATCCATTTCTCCCAGATTCAGGAGTGCTTCTGCCTGGGCCCTTAAGGCTCGGGTGAGAAGCAGCTTTGAACCCGTTTCTCTGGCTTTCTGGGCAGCTCTGGCGCTTGCGACCACAGCCCTTTCCGAGTTGCGCGCCTCGGTAGCCGCGACGCTCTCCTCCAGATCGATGCGCGGGTCATCCCGAGCCGGCGCCGGAAGCTCCTTTAATTGCTCCAAGGTTGCGATGGCGTCATCAGGCTTGCCACTCGTGCTTTGGGCCCGCGCCAGGGCGAGGCCGTAGTCCAGGTTGTCCGGAGCGAGTGTAAACAGTGCCCTGTACGCTTGTATGGCTTGGTCCCACTGCAAGGAGACCTCACGGTACCGGGCCTCGATGAAAAGCCGGTCTTCGCGTGAGAGGTTCTTTGAGGTTTCAAAGGCCTTCCCGCTTTCCTCCGTCGTCTTGTCTAAGTCACCCAGGATTCTCCAGACCTCGGAGAGCGCGGCGTGCGCCAGCGGGAAACCCGGCTCAATGCGAATCGACTGCTGGAGCAAGTCGCGAGCGCCCAGCGCATCAAAGGAGCGAAGCTTAGTGAGTCCTTCGGCGTACAGCCTGGCCGCCTCGGGATTCGAGAGCGCCGAGGCGCGCGCGATGGTCGCCTGCTCTGCCGTCACCTCGCCCGCGCCCAGTTTTTCCCGCATCTCCTTTCCGGTGCGCGCGACCAGATCGAAGAGTCCGGCTTCATTGCCGGTCTCTGAGACGGCAGCCAGGGTTGATCCCGCCCGCGCGTCCTGGAGGCGCAGGTCCAGGCGGACCTGTCCGCCCGCCGCCTGGCCCAGGTCGAGGTACGAACCCAACACCACATAATCAGCACCCAGGTTCTTGCGAATACGCGCCAAGGTGTCGCCGGCGTAACTGTCCGCCTCGGGTAGCGCGAGATCGATTTTGGCTCGTGCCACGTTTTCGCCGGAGATGGTGCGGAGTTTCTCTCCGGCTGCGAGTTCGGTGGTGAGCATCTCCGAAAGTGCTGTCGAAAGCCAGTTGGTCTCCGCCTTGCCCGCCAGGTTCTTGAAACCCAGCACCGCTACGGCGGGCCGGACCCTGAAGCCGACCCCAACCGAAGGAGCGGCAGGGGACAGTACCTTCCGCAAATAGGACCAAGAGCCCAGCCCCAGAATCACCACCAGAGCCAACCCCGCCAGCAGGATGGCCGGCCGGCGTTGCCGGGGCTTGTCCTCGGTTTCCACGTCCTGGCCAGCACCAGAGGGGATTAACGGCGCCCGTTCCGGACCGACTTGCGGCCACTGACCCGCCGCTTTCCCTGCCTGGCCGTCTCCGCCGGGGCTGGCGGGTACGGGGTCCGTTTCCTGCACCGGGGCAATAAACCGGTAGCCCCGCCGCGGCAGTGTCTCGATAAAGCGTGGTCCTTCCGTATCGTCCTCAAGCACGGTCCTGATCTGCTTGATGCAGCGGTTGAGGCCGATTTCGAAGTCGACAAAAGTGGAGTCGCCCCAGAGTTCTTGCTCAAGTTCTTTGCGGGTTACCATTCGGCCGGCACGGGCAACGAGCAGGACCAGGACTTTGAAGGGCTGCGGAGCGAGGCGTACCGGCAACCCGTCCTTGCGTAGTTCTTGCTGCTCGAAATCCAGCTCGAACGCACCGAAGCGCCGGACTGAAACTGGGGCGTCTTTCAGCGGCTGAAACACCTCAAGCTCCCCTGTGAACTTTCGGGCATTATACAGCCAGCCGTTTCGTTCGCATCAGCATTTATTTTGGAACTCCTAACCTTCGTTCCACGCTTTACTTGCCGGCCGAGCATATTTTGAGCAGAGAAAAATCATGCGCTGGTTATTGAATTCCCGGGTACTACCACTGCATCCTTGGCGCGATTTAGGTGAGCAGCGATGCAAGGATGAGAGAGGGACCCCATGACCGGGCCATTTTACGCGACGTTGACCGAGTATCTGGAGGGTGCAGTACGAGCCCTCAAAGCCGACTCGTCAGCCGCTCAGGCGTTACTTTTTCGCTTCGCTGTCTTGCGCGACGATACCGGCGAGCTGCTGGTGCTCCGGCGGACAGATGCTCGGCCTGCGCTTCGAGCAGTGACGCTTCGAAACTCAACTTTAAAAAAGGAGAAATCACTATGAAGAACACGAATCGAAATTTGGGAATGGTGAAATTTGCGGTGCTTGCTCTGCTGACAACCGCTTGGGCGCCCCAGGCGTTAAGGGCAGCAAATTCGCAGGGGTGTTCCAACAGTACTCTGAAAGGCACCTATATGGCCTCGTCGACCGGTACGGTCGTGGGGGTCGGCCCCGCCGCCGTGGTTAATGGGGTCACTTTCGACGGAAACGGGAACGGGACAGTGTTCGCAGAAACCATCTCTATGAATGGCACCATCACTACCGGGGTCACCGGGACGGTTACCTACAGCGTGAACGCCAACTGCTCAGGCAGCGACACCATCACGATGTCGACAGGGGCAGTTGCGGATTTCAATTTTCTCCTCAACGCGAATGGCGCCCGGTTCTTTTTTATTAGCACGGACTCCGGGTTCGTTGCCTCGGGGGAGGGGATCCGGTTAGGCGAAGAGAAGTAGCTGGGGGAGTCAAATCACGAAAGGGGGCCTCGGCATTGCGGCCGGGGCCCCTCGCGCCGGAGAAATCCGTTTGTGACAGACTCTTTCACCGCTACGGTCTACGACGAGATCGTTGTCGATTAGGGCCGGGCTGGCCTAACTTCGCCTTGACGTGTCGCTTACCGGTGAGCATACTTTGAGCAGAGAAAAAGCATGCCGTGGGCATGGAACCTTTTGGGGTCCGTCTGTAGAATCACGGCCCGATCATGGCTCTTTCAGCGGGCGATACGTTTCAAGTAAGGGAGGGAAGCCGCGATGAAGTTACGGTCATTTACGACATGGATTCTTCTTGGACTGATCTCAGCCACGGTGATGGTCACAGGAACGGCAAGGCACCGCGAGTTCAAAGACGAGGCTCTCGATGACAGTAACACCAACCAGAACCCCAACCTTCTGCAGATAGGCACGGTGACGTTCCACGGTCGCACCGGCTGTCCCGCCGGCGCTATCACAGGAACCGTTTGCCAATCGATTACGGTATCCTGCCCCGGTATCCCCGACCTCAAGGCCACACTGGGGAGTGCTTCTCCCAGCGGAACGGCCAAAGGCACGATCATTCTGCTCAACGGCGGTCCCGGCACGAAATTCTTCAAAAACAGCAACTTTGCGGACACTTACCTCGCTGACGGATTCAACGTGGCAGAACTTGCCTGGGCCACGGATTGGGCGAGCGCGAACGGTGCCGGGGTGAAGAGCGCGGCCTGCCGGCCGGCGACCGTCTTCAAGACCATCTTCGATACCGTGCAGAGGGGTAGCCGGACCACTGGCTTTTGCGGCCAGGGGATCAGTGGGGGTGCCGCGGCGCTTGCTTATTCACTGGCGCACTACGGGTTCGGCGATTACTTCGATTATGTCGTCATGGCGGCCCCGGCACTTGCGCGCATGGACTACGGTTGCGACGCGGCCCTTTACACCGGCGCGCCGCGCGACTTATGCCCTCTGCTCCCGAACGCACCTTTCGCTTATGCTTCGGGCAAGCTCGTGAACGGCTGGGAAGACACCACCACCTGTGCCGCGGAAAATCCCCTCCCGAGCGATATCAGCCGCTGGAGGGCGGACTCCATCGTGAGCAGCGGCGCCAATTATTCCTACCCGCACACAGCCATCAGCTGGTACTTCTGCGCGACGTCGCGCTACGCCGGCGACGGGAACACCGGCCAAAGCACTTTTCTGATCGACCAGGTGGTCCCGAAGAATGCGCCGTCGGACGTCAATTGCTACACCGGCACCTGTCACGGCGAATCGGTCTGGGAAGACCCGAACGCGTTCTCGACCACGGTTTCTGAGATGCTGGCGCAGTGCGTGCCCAACCACTAATTGAAGGTACGCTGTTTCGGAATACTGAAGGCAGCACGGAGCGTTACAAAATCGAGCGAGTTAGACCTCCTTGCTCTGGCCCAAGTGGGCGAGGCCGGCACTTTCAATTAAGGGGAGAGAAGCGATGAAGCTAAGGTCACCTGCGACATGGATTCTTCTCGGGCTGATCTCAGCCACGGCGGTGGTCACGGCAACGGCAAGGCTCCGTCAGTTCAAAGGCGAAGCTCTCGACGATAGCAACACCAACCAGAACCCCAATCTGCGGACCGGCACGGTCACGTTCAACGGCCCCGCAACCTGTCCCGCGGGCGCGGCGACCGGAGCCAACTGCAAGTCCATCACGGTATCCTGCCCCGGTCTCCCCGACCTCGACGCCACACTCGGGGTTGCTTCTCCCACCGGGACCGCCAAAGGCACGATCATTCTGCTGAACGGAGGTTACGGCACGACATTCTTCAACAGCAATTTTGCGGACACTTACCTCGAGGACGGATTCAACGTGTCACAACTTGCCTGGGCGAGCGACTGGGCGAGCGCCAACGGCATCGGCGTGAAAAGCGCGGCTTGCCGGCCGGCGACCGTCTTCAAGACCGTCTTCAATACCGTGCAGCGCGGCAGCCGGACCACAGGCTTTTGCGGCCAGGGGATCAGTGGGGGCGGCGCAGCACTCGCTTATTCGCTGGCGCAGTATGGGCTCGGCGATTACTTCGATTACGTCGTGATCGCGGCCGGCCCGGGAGTTGCGCGCATGGACTACGGTTGCGACACCTCCCTTTACACCGGCGCGCCGCGCAACTTGTGCCCGCTGTTTCCGAATGCGCCTTTCGCTTATGGTTCGGGCAAGCTGGTGAACGGGTGGGAAAACACCACCACCTGTGCCGCGAAAAATCCCCTGCCGAGCGACATCAGCCGCTGGACGGCGGACTCTATCGTGACCGCGGGCGCCAATTACTCCTACCCGCAAACGGCCATGAGCTGGTTCATGTGCGTGACGCCTCCCCAAAGCAACGGAAACGCCGGCCAAGGCTCTTTTCTGATCGACCAGGTGGTCCCGAAGAACGCGCCGCCGGACGTCAATTGCTACACCGGCACGTGTCAAGGCGAATCGGTCTGGCAGGACTCGAATGCGTGCTCGACGACGGTTTCTGAGATGCTGGCGCAGTGCGTGCCCAACCACTAATGAAGGCAGAGGGCTGGCGCGGGATCTGAGATCTGCGATTCCAGGCCCGGGTTCCAGAGTGGAAATCTTGACTGAATTCTTGGAGGGGGGACGTGACGAAAGCGACGATCGTGATCAGATTAAGCAAGCAGAGTTGTTTGCTGTGCGCCGGGATTCTGTGGCTCGCAGGAGCAAAGCGGCAGCAAGCTGCCGCACTCCAAATGGTCTGAGACAGCCGGGCAAGAGGGTTGCGGTCCGCCGGGTGGCGCATACATTGCTTTTCATGTATGCGCCGCGGCTGTGCTGGAGATCGCGGGCGACGACATGAAAAGCGGTGTTGTCGCCACCCGCCCAAAAACGAGCGCGAATTTCGGCCATTATGCACCGGGACCGATGCCATTCATGGCTGTGTTAAAAAGCTCTATTCCCTGACCTACCCACCACTTATGCCTCGATCACTTTTTGAGCACAAAATGATCATGCCCGCGTATGGGTCGCGCCGATACTGACACTTCGAACACATCTTGAGCACAAAAGAATCATGTCCTCACCATTGAGCCCCTTTCTGGCGGACGTGTAGGTTCACGCCAGATCGTACTCTCAGGAGCCGATCTTCGAAGCCGAATTCGAAGAAAGGGGAAACCATGAAGAACAAATGGTTGGGTTCGTCCAGCGTCGTAACGATCGTTCTCTTGGCATTCTGCGGACCCCATGCCGCGGCAGCCGCCCAATTTTCGTTAGCTCCAAACTATGCCACTGGAACCAAGCCCTGTTCTGTGGCAGTGGCCGACCTCAATGGCGACTCTAAACCCGACCTAGTCGTGGCCAACAGTGGCAGCAACAACGTCAGTGTGCTGCTGGGGAATGGAGATGGGACCTTTCAGGCGCCGGCGAACTACGCCGCAGGGACCGCACCGTCTTCGGTAGCAATCGGCGATTTCAACGGCGACGGCAAGCTCGACCTGGTAGTGTCGAACGCTTCGAGCGACAACGTCAGCATTCTGCTGGGCAACGGCGACGGAACCTTTCAACCGGCCGCCCCCTACAGCGCAGGCTCGAAGCCGTCCTCGGTAGCCGTGGGCGACCTCAACGGCGACAAGAATCTCGACCTCGTGGTCGCCGACCAGGCCGGAAACAACATCAGCGTGCTCTTCGGCAATGGCGACGGCACGTTCGGGGCCCCTGTCCCTTACGACGTCGAAACAGGCCCCACGTCGGTGGCCCTTGGGTATTTCAACGGCGACAGCTTCCTCGATATCGCGGTGGCCAACGGCGAAAGCAATACGATCAGCGTGCTGCTGAACAACGGAAATGGGACCTTTGGCACGGCTGAGAACTATGGGGTAAGTCAACCAGGTGACGGCTCGGACCCCGTTTCCGTGGTCGTTGGTGACTTCAATGGCGACGGCTTCGCGGATCTCGCCGTGGCCAGCAACGTCCAGATCTGGGTCAGCGTGCTGCTGGGCAACGGGGACGGCACCTTTCAGTCGCCCATGAGCCACGAAGCAGGGACCTATCCAACGGGCGTGGCGGTGGGTGATTTCAACGGCGACGGCAAGCTGGATCTCGTTGCTTCAAACAACGGCAGCAACACCCTGACCGTCCTGACTGGCAATGGCGATGGGACCCTCACCTGGATCGGCAACTTTGACGCGGCAGCGGACGTTATCGCGGTCGCGGTTGGCGATTTCAACGCTGATGGCAAGCTGGACGCCGTGGTGGTAAATGAGCTGAGCGACAGCGTTAGCATTTTCCTGGGCAATGGGGATGGGACTGTGCTGGCGCCCGTCAGCTACGGAATCGGGGGCACGCCCCAGGCCGTCGCGGTCGGCGCTTTCGGGAGCAACGGCGTTCCAGACCTGGTGGCGTCGAACGGCTCTTCAGGACCGATTTGCACGCCGGGTTGCGTTTCGGTGATCACGGGCAAAGGAAACGGAACCTTCGATCAGCTTGCAGCCAACTACGACGTCGGGAGCGCTCCGAAGGGCATCGCCGTAGGCGACTTCACGGGCGACGGCAACCCAGATGTCGCGGTGGCGAACAGCGCCAGTAATAACGTCAGCGTCCTCCTGAACACTGGTTCCGGCACTTTCGGCTCGGCGACCAATTACGGCACTGGAACGAATCCTATCGCCGTGGCGATAGGCGATTTCAATGACGACAAGCTGCTTGATCTGGTCGTAGTCAACGCAGGTGACGGCGACGTGAGCATATTGCTGGGAAACGGGAACGGCACCTTCGGGCCGGCCGTTGGATACCCCGTGGGGGTCGGACCGACCTCGGTGGCGGTTGGCGATCTCACTGGTGACAGAATTCTGGACCTCGCTGTCACCAACGGAAGCGCCGCAGGTATGGTCGGTGTGCTCATCGGCAATGGAGACGGAACGTTCCAATCGGTAGTCAACTATCCGGTTGGAGCGTATCCCACATCGGTGGTGATTGCCGACTTCAATGGGGATGGCAAACTGGACCTGGCAGTAGCGAATGCAGGTGCCAGCAGTCTCTGCACGAGCCCCGCGGGATCCGGCAGCGTGAGCATCCTGCTGGGGAATGGAGATGGAACGTTTGGGGCGGCCGTGAGCTACTGCGCAGGCGTAGACCCGCTGTCCGTCGCCGAAGGCGACTTCAACGGCGACGGCAAAGCCGACATGGTCGTCGCGAACGGGGGCAGCGCGGGCGCCAGCAGCGGCGTGAGCGTTCTGCTCGGTAATGGGGACGGCACTTTCCAGGCACCCGTCAACTACTATTTCGGGAACATTGACGATTCGGTGGTGGTGGCAGACCTGAACGGCGACGGTGCGCCTGACCTTGCCGTGACGTCCGTCAATGCGGGCGTTACGGTGCTGCTGAATCCCGGCGGCACGTTCATGAACGCCTCCAGCTCTCTCAACCCGTCGTCCGACGGCCAAAACGTAACCTTTACAGCTACGATCGCGCCCAGCGTAATCCTTCCCGGTCAACCTGCCCCGACCGGCACGGTTGTCTTTGACGACGGCGCGACCGCGATGGGCAGCGGGAGTCTCGCCTCCGGCACGGCCACGTTCACTACGTCCAGCTTGAGCGTGGGCACGCATGAGATCACTGCGGTCTACTCGGGCGACAGCCATTTCAACCCGAACGTCGCGCCCTCGATCACTCAGACCGTGACGAGCGGACCAGTGGTGGTGCTGTCCCTTACCAGCCTGAGCTTTAGCACTCAGTTGGTGGGAACGTCCAGCGCCTCGAAACCTGTGACCCTGACCAACACCGGCGCGGCAACGCTCACTATCACCAGCATCAGCATCAGCGGCAGTAACCCGGCTGATTTCTCGGAGACCAACAATTGTGGTTCGAGCGTCGCGGCGGGGGCGAGTTGCACTATCAGTGTGACGTTTAAGCCCACGGCTAAGGGAACGCGAACCGCGTCCCTATCGATCGTTGACAACGCTCCGGGCAGCCCGCAGACCGTCTCCCTAACGGGCGCGGGAACAGAGGTGAAGCTCTCGCCGGCGAGTCTCAACTTTGGCAGCGTGCAGGTGGGTCACAGGAGCGCGGCCAAGACTGTCACCCTCACCAACACCGGCACGGTGCTCCTCAGCATTACGAATATAGGGATCACCGGCACGAATGGCGGCGACTTTGCGGAGACCAACACGTGTGGCGTGACACTGGGCGCAGGCTCGTCGTGCTCCATCAGCGTGATGTTCACGCCCCGCGCCAAAGGTAATCGCACGGGTTCGCTCTCGATTAGTGACAACGGCGGCGGAAGCCCGCAAACCGTCAGTGTTTCTGGTACGGGCACTTAACAAGAACTACGGATGCAGTGACAACGACTCGCTGTAGCGGCGGTCTCAAGTGATGCCGGATTTTGACTGCCCTGGTGTTCCGGAGTTGATTTCGTCGAGAGGCCACTAGTCACGGAAGGCACACGCGCGGCGCCGGCGAGATCAAGCCTCTTTTTCACCGTGCTCGTTTTTGACAACACACAAGCCCGTGATGCCATTTGACAGCCGAGCGACGCGAATTGAGTTGGACCGCTTGGTTAGAGGTCTCCGCACCTTCAGTCGGTTGCGCAGTCACGTCAAACCAAGATCAGCGGCCGGGAGGGCACGCACCACTCGGCACGCAGGCCGACGCCTGCTATACCCCGGCCTCAGGTAGTGGCTATGCCCGCGCATAGCACGGGTACAAATGGGACTTCAAACGTGAGCAGTTGCTAGGCTGTAAGAGACGAACATTGAGAGTCGCGAGACCATAGAGACCGACCCCTTACTGTTTGCAAGCACCCAACTGGCATCCCGTTTCGACTCAACGCGTTCAGGCTGGGTATTCGCGGGCGGGCGTCCCCCGACACGAGCTCCAGGTTCAGTTCGGCATTGCGAACGCGGGTGCGGCATGGGTGTGTGGCCATCTGCCGATGTTGGGAGTCAGGCTGTCTAGGCGAGTGCTAGTTGGCGCGGCAGGAGGGCGATACCGGCGGGGAAGGTAGAAGGGGAGTGGGGTGGCTGGGTCTGACGTATGGCAGGCGGCCTCGGTGTGGTTGCGCTCGACGGCAAAAATGCCGGCGAAGGATCCGCACGATCCGTTCGGCACTGTGTCCGTCCCAGAGTCGCGGGATTCGGCGCCGTTGGAATTTGTCGGACAGAATCTTGCCGGCTGCTTCCCAGATTGTGCTCGATTGGAGCCCGACAATTTGATTCGTCCCCTCCGACACGGTGATGGGGCGCTCCGTGTGGTTGCGCACGGTGAGGCAGGGGACGCCCAGGACGGTGGTCTCTTCCTGGACTCCGCCGGAATCTGTAATCACTAAAGCGGCCTCACTCTCGATGCGCAGGAAGTCGAGGTAGGGGAGAGGGCGGACAATCTGGAGTCTTCCGGGGTCTCCCGGCGGACCTTCTTCCGGCCCGTTGTGAAGCCCCGATTCCCGCAGACGTGCCTGGACGCGGGGGTGAGCGGGGAAGACCACCGGCACCTGCGCCGCGATCATCTTCAGCGCCTCCCAGATGCGCCGGAACACAGCGGGGTCATCGACGGTGGCGGGCCGATGGAGGGTCGCGAGGGCGTACTTCTTCGAAGCGCCGCCCTCACTCAACAGGCCAAGCCTCGACAAGATCGTGGACCGCTTCGCCGCGGCCAGGAATTGCCGGAGCGTGTCGATCATGACATTGCCGACCAGAAAGATGCGCTCACCGGGCTGTCCTTCGGCAATCAGATTCCGCACCGCGCTCGGCTCGCTGGCGAAGAGCAGGGAGGAGACAGCGTCGGTCACGATCCGGTTAATCTCTTCGGGCATACCGGGGTCGAAGCTGCGCAGTCCCGCTTCCACGTGTGCCACGGGAATGTCCAGGCGGGCGGCGGCAATCGCGGCGGCCGCCGTCGAGTTCACGTCTCCCACTACCAGCACGACGTCCGGCCGCTCACCGAGCATCAGTTCACCGAGCGCACGGGTCATCTGCTCCTTCTGCAGTGGTGGACCCGCTTCCCCGCTGTTGAGAACGACGTCCGGCGCGGGGATGCCAAGGTCGCGGAGGAAACAACCTGACATTTCGTCATCATAATGCTGTCCGGTATGAACAAGGAAGGGCCGCACATCGCTGTACTTCCACATCTCGGCCAGCAAAGGCGCGATCTTCACAAAGTTGGGCCGAGCTCCGACAACGTTGAGTATCTTGATCGGTGCGGCTCTCATCGGGGGAATCGTTCTCATTCGACCTACGGCGCGCTCGGACTCGCCGGACCTCCGCCACCCCCGCCGTGTCCTCCGGCCGCGACGGCGGCGCCGATTCCGGCTGCGGCTCCTCCGCCTAGGAGAAGCAGCCACAGGGCAGTATTGCTGTGTTTGGGCGCCTCCGGACTCGGCGAAGCCTGGCCGGCCGGTACGCTCGGCGCCGGTTTCACTTCCTCCCTCGGGCCAGGCGAAGAGCTCGGTGGCGAGACCCTCGGCGCGAAAGCAGCAGCGTTCGGACAAGGGGACGTTTCTCCTTCGGAGATGATGAAGGCGTGGCCTGAATCGCTCTCCGCGGCTAACACCGTGCCGTTGAGCGCGATGACCTTTGCGCTTGTGCCGGGCAATACGGACACCGAGTAACTGGCGTTTCCCGACTTGGCCGGCTGGAGCGTGCATTGCGAGGTTTCGATCAGCAGCGAGTCTGGGTCTGATTGCATTGCGCCCACAGTGCCCTGCGCGATCTTCAATCTCACGTGAGCGGGCGTGCCGCTGAAACTGACGCTGGTGTTTTCCGACAGTTCAACCTGGCTCGCGGCGGTGAATCTCACCAAGGCTGTGCCGTCCGCGGAGGTGCTCAAGGTGTCGCCCGACAGTACCGTCCCCCCGCTCGGTGCAGCGACTCCGCCCAGAGAGGCGGCCGATGAGCTGACGATCTTTCCCAGCACTTGCGGGCCCTGACTGTTCCCAGGGGCGCTCAGGCACAGGAGTAGAACAAGCACGGTGCAGCAAGATGAATCTCGCATTATCACCTCCAGGGGGCTACACGAGTTTCTTGGGCGCTCTGCGAGCGTCGAAACCGCCTCTCATAGACCGACGCTATCGCGGGCCTGCGACTAACCTCAGACCCCACCTGCTCGCGGCCGACGACATTGCGAGGTGGATTGTGCAGAGCTTCCCGGAGCACTCGGTGATACGCCTCCATCACACTCGATCGATCACAATGCGCGCGCACCCAATTTGCGCCCGACTCGCCCATCGCGCGCGCCGCGGCAGGATCAGAGGTGAGCTGCCGGATCGCTGCCGCCAGAGCTTGGCCGTCGCCGGGCAGAATCGCGAGGCCGCAGCGCGCTTCGGCGACAAGGTCCGCGCACTCGCCTTCCACCGAACACAATACGGGCTTGCCAGCGGCCATGTACTCGTAGACTTTGGAGGGAATCGTGATTCGGAACAGTGGATCATCGCGCAGGATCACGAGTAACGCGTCGCACGCTTTGAGCAGCCCGGGCACGCGAGTCCGCCGTACACCACGCAGGAACCGGACATTCTTCAGCCCGGCCTCGCGCGCGTGCTGCTCCAGCCTCCGCTTCTCCACGCCTTCGCCGATCAGCAGGAACCGCACCGGTTCGCGCTCCAGGCAGCGGGCTGCGTCCAATGCCGTCTCGAGACCTTGCGCCAGGCCGTGATTACCGACGTAGCCTACAACGAAATCGTCATGCAGCGGCCGCGCGCGCCTGATCCTGCGTTGGGGAGGGGCTCCGTAGAACATCACGCTTTGGACCCCGTTCGGAATCAGGCTGATTCGCTCCCGCGGCACGCCCAGGCCGCAGAGATAACGCCGAAAGCCTTCGCTGATCACCACCACCTGGGCGCAGCATGGGTATAAGAGCCTCTCTACCTGACGCAGCGCGCGGAGCGCGAGGCCGTCCCGCATCACGCCCACGGCGCGCGCCGAATCTGGCCAGATGTCCTGCAGATCAAAGATCAACGGGACGCGATGCCACCAATGGACCGCCAAGGCCGCGAGTCCGGCGGGCAGCGGCGAAACAGCCACGATCGTGTCCGGTCGCGCTTGGCGAATGCCCCTCCAGGCCGCCGCCAGCATGAACGTGGCATAAGTCAAGAGCCGCTTCCAGGCGCGTGCGTCGGACGAGCGGAACACCGGCACTCGCAGCACGAGATAGCCCTCGGACGATCGCTTTGTGGGCGCCGCATTCTGGCAGAAGAACCGGTGCAACGCAGCCGGATGATTGGGCTGACCCGTGATCACGGTCACCTCGTGACCACGGCGGGCCAGGCTCTCTGCCAGATCCTGAGCGCGCCTTCCGGTTGGCGTGGTCTCAGGAGGGAAATGCTGTGCCAGGATGACGATTTTCATTGCGTCTTGGCGCGTGACGAGGCAAGTGACAGGAAACCACTTTCGCGTTTTGGCGCAGCGAGGCCGCGCTTACGAGCGGAGAGCACTGCGGCTCGAGCGCGGAATTAAGCCCATAGTATTGCCGCATCCATTCAAGAGTCCGCGCCAGTCCTGCCGCCAGGGACACTTGAGAGCGATGCCGAAGATCCCGCTCCGCCCGGGTGACATCGATTTTCTTGTCGCGCGTGGTGAATGGCTCCGAAGCCTTATAGGTCACCAGGCGATCGTCTTTGCCGAGCGCGCCCAACACCAGGTCCGACACGGTCTTGATGTCGTGATACTCGGTTGAGCCCACGTTATAGACCTCGCCCGGAACGAAGTTGTCCGCGAGATTGGCCAGCGTAAACACGGCGTCGCTCACATAAATGCAAGAGCGGTGATGGTCCAGATAGACCGTGTAAGGAAGGTCGTGCAGGGCGCGATAGCAGAACAGACAGATCACGCTGCGGTAGGGGCTGTACTTTTCGCCGGGTCCGTAGACGTTGAAGAGCCTGACGCGAACGCTCTCGGTGCCCGTCATCTGGGCCGAGTTCAACACCTGCATCTCGCCCACCCACTTTGTCATGGCGTAGTCATTAAGCTGGCGCACTTCGTGATGGTCCATGACCTCTTCGCGCATCACTCCGCTCCAGTCGCCGTAAACCTCCGAGGTGGAGAAAAAGACCAGGCGGAAGCGGTGCTTCTCGTGCAGCCGGATCAGGTTCTTGGTTCCAATCACATTGCTGCGCCACAAGGTCTCGTAAAAGTCTTCGCCGTTCCAGCGCCCGAACTCCGCCGCCAGGTGATAGACCATGTCGAAGCGCTGGCGGTCGAAGATGCGCTCCAGTTGGCGATACTCGGCCACGTCCGAGCGCACGTATTGCGGATCGTGATGGTGGGCGAGATCGCAGAACCAGACCTCGTGGCCGCGCCGGCGCAACTCCGGCACCAGCCAGCTTCCGATGGCTCCCAGGCCGCCCGTTACAAGGATTTTCATGACAGGCCTCGTTTGTCAGTCCTCGGTTGTGGGTCGTTCATTTGAGGATTCAGCACTCCGGCTGTTCGTGGACGTTGTTCGTAGTTCATTGACGAGCCCTCGCAATCCCAGTCATTCGACACGCAGCACCCTTCCACCACGAACTACGAACTACGATCTACGATCTACGAACTGCCGCAGCGCCGACAGACGCTGATTGACTAGCGTGCACGACTTCGGTTCGGTCGCGGCGCGCTCCAAAACGTCCACGAACCGGGCCGCAACCTCGTCCCAGGATCGAATGGGGATACCCCGGCGCTCAGCCGCCAAGCGATCGCGCAATTCAGTGTCTTCCATGATCCGCGCCATGCTCCGGGCGACGCTCTCCGGATCGAGCGGGTCAAAATAGAGCGCTGCCCCAGCGCACACTTCGTGCGCAAAATCGCGGTCGCTCGTCAGAATGGGCAGATCGAACCGCATGGCTTCGAGATACGTGCGCCCGAAAGACTCGAGCAGGCTGGGGAGAATGAGAGCATCGGCCGAGCGATATGCCTCCACCACTTCATTGCCGTCGAGCGGGCCGATATTGACCAGAATTTGCTCCAGGCGTTCTGAGACGATTTTCCGGAGGAGCTTTTGGGCTCCTGGATGCTGGTCCGGATGAATGGTGAGGAGGCAGCGCGCCGACCGGCGGGAATGAGCGCTCAACCGCTTCATAGCCTTCACCAGCACCTCCAGATTCTTGTGCGGGTAGTAGCGTGCCAGGCAGAGAAAGGTAAAGGAAGAGTTAGCGGGTTTGCCGCCTTGCGGCGCGGAAAGGCTACCCCCTTCCGGCAAGACGACAAACGCTTGATTTTGTTCCCCGTCCCGCGGAAAGGCTGAGCCTTTCCGCACCGCCGAGTAGCACGGCCGTTGGTAGGCAGTTCTTCCAGTTTCGGGCGGCAGTGCGTCGCTGTCAGGGATCACCACGATCCTCGAGGGCGCAATCCCGTGCGCCTCCACCAGCCGTTGCTTCATCAGCTCCGTTTGTACCAGCAGGCGCACGTCTCCCCGCAGCCGGCGCAAGTAGCGCCTGCCATACCACGTGATCAGCCGCTCGCGCAACGTCTGCCGCACTACGTCGCCCGACACGTAGCGCGCGTTGTGCATCAGCACGACCGTGGGCAGCAGCGGCCGCCACGGCCCGAAATTGCCCAGGCACAGCAAGACGTCGGCGCGCTCGTCGGCGCAGATTCGCGGCACGGTCTGCTGCAGGTGAAGGTGCCGGCGCAGCAGGCTGGCGGGCTTTTGCTGCAGGATGACTCTCAGGTTAGATCGCTCCAGGACGCGAAACTCTTCGAGGTCAGCGAGTACCGCCACGAACTTGTGGCGTCGGCCCTGACCGGCGAGCGCAGGCAGCAGCCTCAGCAGGCCAGCCTTGCCGCCTCCCGCCGTCAGCCCAAGTGCCTCGATGACGAAGTTCATAAGAAGTTGTCAGTTTTCAGTTCTCAGTAGTCAGTTGTCCGCAGTTTGCACCTCGTGGTTCGTAGACCGTTGTTCGTAGTGCGCAACTGGCCGGGCATGACTGACAACTAACTGAGAACTGAAAACTGATGACTGAGAACTTTGGTTAGGGACAACGGACGAAAGAACGCTCTCTAGTGAGCGCCGCATGGCTTCGACGGTGAAATTCTCGAGGGCCCAACAACGGCCCTCGGCGCCCATAGCTGCGGCCCGTTCAGGCGCCGTGAGCAGAGCGATCACCGCAGTGGCGATTTCTTCGGTCGATCGCGGATTCACCAGCAGCCCGGTCCGGCCATGGAGGACCGCTTCCGCCGCGCCCCCATCGCGGCTGCCCACGACAGGCTTGCCCGCAAGCGCTGCCTCCGCGTAGACGCGGCCGAACCCCTCGCCCTCCGCAGTGCCGGGACGGCTTCCCTCGCGTAGAGACGTCCGGCTGGGCAGTACGAACAGGTCGCAAGCACGATAATGCTCCGCGAGATCGGCGTCCGTCACCTCGCCGGCGAATGTGACGCGCTCGGAAACTCCCCGGGCGGCGGCGAGGCGTTCGAGGTTCGGGCGATTGTCGCCGTCACCCACCACGAGATAGCGAACTCCAGGCACGACGCCGATAATGCGGGGCAGCGCCTCAATCACCGTGTCCACGCCTTTGTAGGCGTGCTCCGTTTTGAGGCTGCCCACCGAAAGCAGTAAAGGCCCGTTCCCAAGGCCGCCATTCCTAAGCTCAGGCCATCTGTCAGCGGGTCTGAGCGTCGAAATCCTCCGACTGTCATTCCGAGCGTAGCGCGGCGGAGCGAGGAATCTGGTTTGGCTTTTTCTCTCCGTCCAGAGCGAGATTCCTCGCTGCGCTCGGAATGACATGGGACGGGGCTGCGCCCGGAATGACACTGAATCAGGCCCCATGCGCTCACTGTCTGCATCAGAGTCAGGATCAACCAGCCGCCGGACCATGTCTTCCGGAATGGCGTTAGGCAGCAGCCTGATCTTCGCGTTCGGGATGCCGTTCGCCTTCGCGACTGCGCCAGCCGTGAACTGGCTGACCGCCAGCACTGCGTCCGCTTGCTCGAGCGCGACGCGTTTTAAGCGAGGCAAGACCTCCCAGGCTTCGGACCCGTGGCAAACCACGAAGTATGGCGTTCCATGGCGTAAGCGGATGAGGGCGGCGATGGGCGCGAGACCCACGTGACTGCAGACCACAAGGTCGGAGCCTGAGTTCGCGCACCTCAAGGCGCGCGCCGCGTGCCGAATCTTCTGGATCATCCTCAGCTTGGCGGTAGTCGCTTCCAGAATCCGATACTCCTTCGGAGTGAATCTACGTTCCGAGTCGTCGAGCAGCGGCAGCAGATCCACGCTTGACGGACCCATTAACTGCCCAAGGGCCGTTGCCAGCGTGGCAGTGTAGCGGGCAATGCCGCCCCGGGTGTAGATGTCGGTGGCGAGAATCAGTACTTTCACGCTGCTGCGCGTCCTCTTGTCTCCAATAACCGCAGGATGGCCCAAACTGGCACGACTACCCGTAGCCCGACCAGGATACTGGTTATGTCCGTCTCGACGCGAAACAGCGCAGGCATCGTGCAGAGCAGGAGAACTATAGTTCGCTCCGAAAGGGCAGAACCGGCAGAAAGGGGGGCGCAAAATCTCTCTGTGATTATTCCGTACAGAAGCATGCCCACGCAAAGACCTATGACTCCGAAGTTCGCGATCAACTCGGTCTCGCAGCTGCTAAGTTCGTCCAGCGAGAAGAGATCGAAGTTACGGTTTATGATGAAGTCGATTTTTTCCCCGATTGGCTTAGTGGGCCAGAAGACGTGAGGAATTAGCAAAGGCATCTCAGCACCGAACGTTTCACCCCACATCAGGGAATATCGGCCGCCCACCACTCTTTCAGCGACCCCAGAAAAAGGACCGACCGCAGTCAACCTACCCGCATCGCTGGTACCGCCCATTTCGAGCGTTGACCAAAGGTTGCTCCCCACTAGACTCTCCCCAGTTGCTGGAAGATAGGTCCGGCTTAATCTCAAGTGATTCTCGCCGAGTTCGGGATGGACGCCTTCAAGAGCCGCCCGTTCGGCATATACCACGGCCAGGGCACCGCACAGGGCCAGACCAAGCACAGGAATCAGAGCCCTCGGCACGATCCGTACCCTGCGGTACGACAAGACCCAAACGACTATTAAGATTTCCCAGAGAAGTCCCAACCTGGAGCCAGCCAGCGTGTAGTAGAGAATGTCCGTTATGAACACCCACGAGAGATACTTCCTCCACACGCGGATTTGGTGTGGGGGTGACGAACTGCTACAGATCCTAGCCATGCATAAAGACAGTGGTAAGTAAGCGACGGAGCCCGCCAGTACTCCCATCTGACTGACCGTTGAATCGAGGGGAACCATGGTCGGCACGTGCGTTACGCCGAAGCCCATCGTTGCTAGGATGGTGCGCGTGATCCAAAGGGCAATTGAGGACACTACTGTAAGCACGCCCAGACCGGATATCTTTCCGGGGCTGCCCGAGCGCTGCCTCCGAGCCATGCTGCCCGACAGCAAGACCCCCATGGCAAACGACAAGAACCCCGCACAAAGGATAAGCAGCGAAATCGGGAGTGCGTTTAACGAGATAGTTCCATAGTAGGCATTGGGGAAAAGGAGCGGCGCTAGGCTGGCGACAACAAAGTACGCAAAGTTAAGAACCACAAAGGGTGTTCCGGCATAAGGCAACAAGCCGCGTTCGGTGGTCCCTTTCAAAGCAACAGGAAACAGAACGACCAGAGACAGGAGAGACGTACACGCGCCGACTTCGAGATTGAAGCCCAAATCGCGGCCCGGAAGCAGAGGGCTGACGCATACGAATAGCGTTGAGATTCCTAATATGCGTAAGAGCGTTGGAGGGTAGAGGCTCACCCCGTACGTGCGTGGAACCTTGGGAAGAGCCTGCAAAGATTGATTTAGAGTTATTTCCATCAGTTAAAGATCAATGGCAAGCGGCCAGGGTCGCCCTCTGCGAGGCCGGTTTCATTGTCCGGGACCGAGACGGCCGTTATCAATCCGAGATTCTCGAACATTCGCTGGAGTCTGTTCTCATAGGTGTGCTCGCGATGGGCGCGGGCGTAGGCCCGATCGGCAATTACTTGCCGTTCTTCCGGGCGTGCCAGATAATAATCCACCTTCTCGCGCAACTCTTCCCGGCTTCGAAAGGTTACGATTTCCCTCTCTGGCTCAAAGAGTTCAGGCAGCGCCGGCTTCCAATCGGCGATCTGAAACGCCCCACAGCCGGCGGCCTCGAACAGGCGGCAGTTCACGCCTTCGACCTCCGCGAGGTACATTGTATTCACCACAATCTTGGCCGCATTGAAGGCCTTCGATTTCTCCGATTCGGCCACATAGTGGTTTGTGTAGTGGGCGCGCAGCGGCGAGCGGAGCCAGAAAGGAAAGCCGCTGCCCCAGATCTTCAGGTTGTAGTTCGCAAACATCTCGAGGATGCGCGCACGGTAGTAATACATATTGCAGGCACTGGTGAGATCGCATCCATAGTGGCGCCGGTCCGAGTCGCTCAACTCAACCCTCCGATGCCAGCGCGGATTGCAGGCCTCAGGCAGGTAGAAGGCATTCAGACCCAACCTGGCGCGAAACATGTCCACCATGTAAGGGTCTTTGAAGAACCAGGCATCAAGGTCGCTCGCCAGCAAATATTGGCGTCCCAGGTTTGCCAGGCTGTCCGGATACCAGGCGGCTAGCCTCGCGGTCGTCACCTTGCGAAGTTGGCGGACGACCATCGGATCGAGCGTCCCGTGCGCGATCAGAACCAGATCAGGCTCGAATCTCTCCGCACTCCGCACCAATGCACGATGCCCCGGCGTCTCGACTGGCGGGATGGCCTTGGCGAGATAATCCAGCAGGATCGTTCCAGCGTAGCCGAGACGGCGGCGGATCGGGCGGGGATCAACCGTCAGCACCGTGTGCCCCATGTCTTTGGCGGCGGCGGCGATGTTGCGGGCGAAGGAGTCGGGATAGATATGGCCGGAGATCAGGATTCGCATTGTCAAGCGGTGTCGGTTCCTTGAGCAGCCTTCAGGCGGCGGGCCAGGCTGACGTCCCGGCCAGGCGCAGGTCGAGGTTTTGAAATGCGCGGACGTTCATTCCGATGTAATCCGCTGGTGGCGCCTTAGTGCACTTGATGAAGGCGCCGTACAAGCGCGACCAGCGATGTAGAGAATGGCGCCGCCGTCCCAGCCAAAAATCAAAAGCCGCGATCTGGCGGTTCAGGGGTTGATAAAAAGTGCGTTGTCTCAGCCCGAAAGCAAGCAGATTAGCAGCGTGCACGGCCATGGCGATGGGGAACCAACCCGCCAGGCTGCATAGTCCGCCGCCTTTTTCGATATAGGCGGCAACGGACCATCCGGCGGCGCGCAGCAGACGTTCCATCGAGAGCGGAGAGTGGATTCGGACATGGGTAGCCTCAGCATCGTGGAAGTAGGGCACGCTGAGGACTAACGCCCCATCATCTTTGAGGACCTGTCGAATTCGTTTCAAGGCGGCAAAATCGTCCGGCAAGTGCTCGACTACCTCTGCCATTACCACGGCGTCGAAGGTGGCGCTCGCAAAGGGCAAAGGCGCGTTGGCATCCGCGATGACCAGGTCCGGGAGCAGAGGCTGCTCAGCCACGTCCATTACCACCGGCCGGCGACCGACGAGCTTTAGGGAGAAATAATCGCGGCCGCCGGCATCGCCGACGATCAAGATCTTTTGTGCCTCGCCCACCAGGCTTCGAATCGCCGCCACGTACTCAAAGGCATAGGCGTTGTTGAAGTAACGTTGCACGGCCGACGGAATGACATAGGGTTGCTCGGAGCAGCTGGCGTTCACCAGCTTCTCGTACCTGTCGTCCAGAATCCGTTTTAGTAGGCGCCTGAGTGCCATTACTTGGGTTGGCCGGCCGCAAATCAGGACCGCACGCGCGTGGTCTGGCAAGACCTGTAGTGCCGTTTACCTAACCCCGATTGAGCTCAGTGTTCGTCGCGGCAGGTGCGCTCGGAGATCAGGATTCGCATGACGGTATGGTCGGGGGAATTGCCTAGCTCTTTTCGCCTGTGGCGCAGATGGCCGAGGTGAAGATGGAGCACAGGCCGTCGCGGGGTCCGCCTTCGACGGTCTGAACCGCCCGCAAGGTGGCGGTGATCGCCTTCCACAGCACCGACCGTGCGATGCTGCGCAGGCCGTGCGCCACCGGACCCATCGCATAAACACGCACATTCACGAAGCCAGCCAGTTCAAGCACTTGCTTCAGGCTGGGAGCCGTGAACGGCGTTTCGTGGGTAAAGTCCATGAAAAAGAGCGGCGTGTGGAAGGCGGCTAGATTGGGGACTTGGCATAGAAATTGCCCGCCGGGCCGCAGGGCGTTGCGCGCGAGTTCCAGCAAGTGGAGGACTTCATCTTTGGGAATGTGCTCCAGGACGTCGAGGGCCGCGATGAGATCGAAATCTGTCGCCGAGGACAGGAAGTCGCGCGCATCAGCGCAATGCAGGTTGCGAACTCTCAGGCTCCGGGCGATCTCGAGTTGCGCGGAATCGAGGTCGATACCCGCGGTCTGGGTATAGCCCTGCCGCTGCAGAAAGTACAAAAACTCACCGTAGCCGCAACCGAGGTCGAGGATACGGGCGTCCTTGGCCCGAGGCAGCAGAGGAGCAAAGTGCTTGCGAAAAGTGGGCTCCCTCCCGGCGAGCAAGTCGGCCGAACAGCTCGGAACAGGATGATTCGGGCGGACCTCCGAGTACCGGGCGTAGAGCCGATTGACCGGCTCAGCCGAGGAACGGTGCATCAAGGCAGCGTCGGTCTTCATCGGTGGCTCTTTTCTACGCGACCGGTGCCCATTCAGGTGCCTTGGATTTCCCAATTCGGCGTCGTCTCAACGGGCACACTCCGACGTGCGCCCAGCAGGTCCCGGAGACTAAGCTGCATACGGGAGCGCGCCAGGGCCAGCATGAGGGTCAGGCTCGCCGTGTAGGCCACCGTTGAAGCGATGGCCGCGCCCACAAATCCGAGGCGTGGCAGCAGTAGAAACAGTAAGCCCAGGGTGATCACGGTGGAGAGTCCTTCGGCGTAAGACGGCAGCGCCGGTTGTTCGAGAGCTCGCGCGCCGTCGTAAAGAACCTGATTCAATCCGAGGGCCACTGTTCCGGGCAAGAGAATTTTGCAAGCGGTAACCGCCGAGCTGTAGGAGGGTCCGTAGGCCACGTTCATGAGCCACGGGCACAAGACCAGCAGGGCGGCACATCCGAGCGAGAGGGCAGCGAGGGTGACCCGAAACGACTGGGCGATCACCTTGCGCGCTTCGTCCGCGGCGAGGCTCGACCCCGTGGCGATGGTCACGATGCCGGCCGCCTGGGGAAAGAAGCTGATCGAGGAGGCGAGCGCCACCGCCACCACGTAGAGCCCCAGGTCGCGAGGGCCGACGAAAAGCGAGAGCAGGAGCTGGTCGAAGCGCTGGTTGATATAGGACGTGACCGAGGACAGTTGCGATTTCCACCCGAAACGCAGCAGTCCCGAGCAGGCCGCGCGGTTCCAAGCCAGACCGATCCCCGGAGTGCCACGAGTCCTGCCGAGCACGAGCCATGCCCCCATGGCGACCGCCACTGAGGCGCCGAGGATCTGCAAGACGACGACCTCGCCCACGCTTGCCCTCTCGCGAAGCAACAGGACGGCGAGCCCCACAGCGTAGATCGCCGGCGTGATGACACGGATCAGGTTGAAGGAAAGAAGATCGAGCAGGCCTTGCAGGAGGCTGGCCGGATATCCGACGAACATGATCAGGGGCGCGAAGGCCAGGAAGATGAGCGAGAGGTGCCGGGCCTCGGGGCTATGGTGCCGGAGGAGGATTGGGATCGCGGCCCAACCCAAACCGAGCACCGCGATCGACTGCAGCAGCCAGATGACGAGTGTGGCCGTCCAGATCTCCAAAACTGTGAAGCGCTGCTTCCCGGAATGAAAGACGATGGCTTGGCTGAGGCCCAGGCTGGTCAGCAAGGCCAGCGCGAGCGGCCACAGGGTGACGGCGGCCAGTTCGCCGCGGCCTTGAGGCCCGAGCAATCGCGCGGAGGTGATCCCGGTGAAGATTCCGAGTGCCAGTACCGTCCCCTGGCCGCCCACGGTGGTGGCGAAATTTCGAACGTAGCGCGACTGCGATCCTGATTGAAGACTGGCGGCGCTAGCCGGCATAAGTCGATCTTTGAGCCAAGGAGAACCGGGCAGGCAGACAGCGGGATTTATCCCGAAAACGTGAGCTAGCTAGGCTAGGGTTACCATTCATTCCGGGGTTCGCCGAAGCCGCGCCGGGCTCACCGCCAGGCCGATCAATAAGCTGAACCAAGCCGCGTTGGCGGGGATGTGAAGATTGAAATCGGCGAGGCCATGCACCATCAGGCCGCAGCAGCCGATCGCGGCACCGAGGCCGATCCAGCCGGAGCCGTGTTCGAGGCGTTCGTTCAGGTTGCGGAATGCCAGAATAAAGAACAGGCCCAGAGCTGACAGGATCACCACTGCGCCTGCGATGCCAGTTTCAGCCAAGGCTTCGGCATAGTCGTTGTGGGCGTGGTCCCATTCGAGGTCGCTTGCAAAGCTTCGGTAGCGCGGATAGACAGTGGCGAAGGTGCCGAGTCCGGTACCGAGCCAGGGATGATCGTGAAAGATGCGCAGCGAATCGCGGGCGAGCATGCGGCGCTCACCCAGAGTGGCATCCGGAGCGCGCGTGACGTCGGCGATGGTGCCGAGCCGTTTCGAAATCTGCCCCGAGTCCATCCACAGAAAGAGCAACGCCACCGCGACCATCCCCAACAATCCGGCGGCAGCGAGTCGGGACCGTCTTGCGCCCGGCCGGCGTCGCCAGAGAATCAGCGTCAGAAGGAGAAGTTCTGCGGCCAACGAGAGCAGTCCTCCGCGCGAGCCGGACAACAGAAGAGAGGCCACAGCGACCACCACTGCAAACGCCGCCAAGCCACGGCCAGGAGGGCTCCCGCGTCCGGTCCCAAGGAAAAGCAGATAGCAGAGTGCGATCGGGATCAGCATCTCCATCAGCCCGGCGTAGTGGTTGTGATTCACATAAGGCCCGAAGATCCATCCACCCCAGCGCGGTTTCACAATGCCGTAGATGGTCCTCGGGCTCGCAAAGAACTGCGAGAGACTGAAAAGAGCCAAGGCACCGGCGAAGATTACAATGCCGATGACCAGCCGTCGGTTCTGCTCGGGCGACTCCGCGCTCCAAAGCTGAGTTGCGAGAAAGAAGATCACGAGGTCCGTCGCCAGTTTCACGAAAGATTCCCGCGTGGAGATTGGATCCGCCGTGAGGTGGGCCGAGAACTGGACGAACCCAAGGAGGAAAAACGCCGCGGCCGGCAGGTAGAGCGGCGTCCACACCACCCGCAGCACGCCGGTTCGGACAGTGGCCAGTGCCCAAAGGAACAGCGCTAATGCCACTAGAACCGCGGTGACGCCCCAGGCCCACGCCTGCACGGCGCCAAATGCCAACGTGCCCAAAAACAGCGCCGTAACCAGGGGTAGACGAGCCGCAGACAGAGCTGGTTCGCGGGCCTGATTCGCAACTCCATCAGCGATAGCTCCGTGGCGGTTGTGGATCGCCGCCGGAACGGAATAGGCGATGTTTGTAGCCATATCAGTGCAGGGCAGCGACGCGGACCGGCGATCGTGGTCCGTGAGACTCGACGCGTACTGCATTCTCCGGCAAGTTGACGGCGGTGAGCGAGACATCGTCGAGCCAGAACTCTCCTGTAATCTCGAGCGGAAAGGAGCGGCTGCGCGGCCGCCATAGCGATATCTTGACGAAGTGGCTTTGAGGTCCTGTGGAGAAGCTCACTTGAACCTGATGCCAAAGCGTGGTTCCGACCGTGCTTTCAGTAGCAACGTTCGTGCACGCGGCACAGATGAGATCGACCACGCGCAGCCGAGGGCCGCTGTCAGAGGTGATCGATTCGCTGCGAACAAAAGCGGACAGGATGTAGGACTCATTCGGATCCGCCGGCACCACCTGGTATATGGGCTCACATTCTTCGTTGGCAGGCGCCGTAAACTCAAGCCGCAAGCAGCGAGTGCCGCCATGCGCCCCGGCCTTCGAGAATCCGAGCGCGACAAGAGGGGGCGGCTGGTATCGCCAATCGAAGCCCCAGTTGAGCGGGTTCCGTTCGAACCCGCTGTTAAATACGAGGTTGGATGGAGGCATCGCAGCCCGTCGCTGTTCTTCATCAGCCGGCGCTCCGATCAATTGCATGCGTTCGAGGTCAGCCCAGACGGCGAGAGCTTCAGCACCTCTGCCCCGGTCGATGAGATGGTTCAGGTAGGGAGCGATCAGCGTAAGATCAAGGGCAGGCAAGGGCGTGGCCACTGCTGGGCGTGTGTTGAATGCAAGTCGGCGCCAAGCCGCATATGCGGAGTCGTCGTCGCCGTGCGCGCTCAGAAAGTTGACGAAGGCTAGCTCTACCTGTGGATTCCGGCTCGGCCCCACGACGTCTTCCAGGAGCGGTCGCGGGCTGCCCAGCGCTCGCAGGCATAGTTGAAAAGTGGGCCCGGCATAGCCCGTATCGAGTTGCAACAGTCGCCGGAAGAGCGCGAGGGCCCTCTGCTGCCGATGAGACCGCAAGTAGTAATTGGCGGCGACCCAGCAGATCCGCGGCGTCATGGGGCTAAGGTCGAGCGCGTGCTCGACAGCGCGATCGGCGCAGTCCGTGTCATCGGATGATTCGCAGGCCGAAGCCAAATCCGACCAATAGAGCGCCTCGTTGGGATTCAATTCGGTGGCGCGCCGCAGAGCCTCGCGTGCACTGGCGAGACCGTTTTGGGACGAAGAGTGGTAGCGCAGCATGCCCAAGCGATGATAGATCTCGGCATTCGCCGGATCGAGTGATAAGGCGGTCTCGAGGACCTCGGGATTGTCCGACTCACCGAGCGTTGTAGCGCCTGCGATCCGCAGAGCCTCGAGCGCCAGAAGAGAACCGGCCACCCCGGCGGCGAACAGCACCACAAGCTTGTGACACCGTGAGGACACCGGCCACAAGAGCTTTTGAGAACGGAACGGGTTCATGGGTTGATCGCAAGAAGCGGAGATGGATACGTCCAGCACTTGCCCCGCGTCAGGACGCAGGCGAATCCGGGGTGTGATCGTAATACGCGTGGTAGCGCGAGTAGGACGAGTAATAGTAGGCATCGCGGTGGAGATCGACCTTATTCATCACTACCCCGAGAACTCTTCCTCCAGCGTTCTCGAGCAGGGAGTGGGCGCGAACGAGCGCACCCCGCACCGTCACTCCGCTTTCGACCACCAGGATCACGCCGTCGACTAGAGTAGAGAGCACCGTGGCATCGGTCACCATGAGCAAGGGCGGCGAATCGACCACGACATGGTCGAATCGCTCTCGCAACTGCAGCAGCGTGTCCGCCATTCCCGGTGAAGAGAGCAACTCCGCCGGGTTGGGAGGCGTGGGTCCGGCAGGTAGTACCCAAAGTTGTGGCATGCTCTCCACCTGAAACAACGCCGCGCTGAGGTCGTGAGCGCCAGTGAGCAAGCCGCTGAGTCCGCATTCGCCACCGAGCCCGAAATGGGAGGCAATGCCAGGCTTGCGCAGGTCACCGTCCACCACCAGTACTCGACTGCCGCGCTGTGCCAACGTCAAGGCCAGATTGAGCGAGGTGCAGCTCTTGCCCTCGTTCGGCTGGGGACTGGTGACCAGAAGCACCTGGGGAGGACGGGCAGCAGTCGAAAGTAAAATGGAGGTCCGCAGGGCGCGATAAGACTCCGAGAGCGCCGATCCCGGATGCTTGAGGACCGCCAAGGCTACAGCCCCATTTGTAGAGGCCTTGCCGGAATGACCGTTGGCACGATGGCCACCGCGGCGCCAATACCGGTTGTTACCCTCGGAGCCGGCCGCGGGTACAATCGCCAGCGCCGGCGCAGCGATGAGTCGCTGCACATCCTCGGCGCTCTTGATCGAGTTATCCAGCCCCTCTTCAACAAAAGCAAGAGTGACGCCGAGAATTAGCCCGACAAGCGACGCGATCGCGATGTTGAGCAGCCGCTTCGGGCGCACGGGAGAAGAGGGAGGCGCTGCAGTATCGATCACGTGAATGTTGGTGGCCCTTAGACCTGCTGAGATCGTAGCGTCCTTGAGCCGTTGGAGTAGGCTGTCATATAGTTGCTGGTTCGTGTCGAACTCCCGCTTCAAGATGTTGTGACGGATCAAGAGCTGGTTCAGCTTGCCGACTTCGGTTTTCTCCTGGGTGACCGCGGTCGACAGGAGCGCGTCCCGGCCGCGAGCCGCGACGTAGTCATTGTGGATGCGTTCGATCAGCCGATTGCGCTCGCCAGCGATAAACGAATCCATGGCCTTCAACTGGTCCTGAAGCCGCAGCACCTTCGGAAACTTCGGCCCGTACTGGGCGAGCGCGTCGACGTATTGAGCGTCAAGCTCAGCGTAGCGTTCCTGGAGCCGCTGGAGAAGGTCGTCTTGCACCAGCAGCGCAGCCTGAGATTGGTTGGAATGCACCAGCTCGTCGAGTGATTCTTTCTGCGCGAGATCGTTCTGAGCGTTCGTCAGGTCCCGGCTCAGGTCTGCGAGACGCTCTTCCACCACGTTCTCCTTATCGCTGACATTCACAATGGCGTTCTGGCGTTCGTAGTCGACCAACGCTTGCTGAGACTTCTCCACTTTCGCCTTCAGTTCGTCGAGCTGCTGTTCCATCCAGGCCGAAGCCTGGCGCGTGGCATCGTACTTCTTGCGGAAGTTGTACTCGGTGTAGTTGGTCACGAGCGTGTTGACCACCGTGGCGGCCAGCGTTGGGTCCGTGCTTTCGAAGGTGATTTCGAGCATGCGGCTGTTGCGCATCAGCTCGACATGAAGACGCTTGCGAAAAGCTTTGATGAGCGGGCCTCGTGGCGGCGCAACTTCAGAAGAGCCTGAGGCCCCGGCCGGCGACCCAAACTCCGCGGTCCGAGCCAAGCCGAGCTGCTGAATCGTCTGCCAGGCCAGCGTGTCGCTTTCCAATACGTTGACCTGGGTCTGCAGGAACGCGTCGTCGCTCGGGGTGCTGCGGTACAGGTCACTGAGCGACTGAATCTGGGGCGGCTCGGCCTCGACCTCCACGCGCGCGATGGCTTCGTAGACGGGCTGCGTCTTGAAGGAAAAGACGGCCATCAGGGCCACCAGAATGCATGCGGCCGTGAGGATGGTCCAACGCCGCCTCGCCAAGACGTGCCAGTATGCACGCAAGTAGTAGTAGGTGTCGGTTCGTTCCAGCTCGAGATCGGCGAGACGGGCGGCGAGATGACGTTTGGGACTATCGGCCCGGAAGGGCTCAAGTGACTGGGTTTCAATCATGGCGGCTAGAAAAGAGCTATGGAAGTCTCCAGATGATGACGCCGGTGGCGGCCTGAACCGCGGCCTCAGCGGCTCGCCGCAGCGCGCGCTGGCTGTTGCTGTCAGGAACAAACAGAATCTCCTCGGCGTGCAGGGGCTGGTCCGGCGCGCGGCCGCCCAAGATGTCCTTCAGCCTGACCGGTGCTTCGTCCTGCTCACCGGCAGTGGAAGCTTTGGCGTGAATGATGAGCGCCCGATTGCCCACCGCCGTTGGCTTCAGATTCTCGGCCAGCGCCACTGCCTTGAGCACCGTCATGGGCTCGCGCCCGCTGTTCAGGACAATTCCGCCGGGCTTATTGACGGCTCCCACCACGTAGACGATCCCGGCACGCTGGACCGTGACGCGGTCGCCCGGATAGATCTCAAGGTTCAGCTTGGGATCGTTCGTTTCCATCAGGCGCTTCAGATCAACCACGACGGGATCACCGGGCAGCTCCGGATTCGGATCACGTCCCGGTGTGCGCAAAGCGGCGTTTCCGCGAGTTACCACCGCAATGCTGCCGGCATCATCCGCGAGTCCCTCGGCTTGAGCGAGCACATCAAGCAGTCTGGTCTCGCCAAAAATGGGATAGATCTGAGGTTTCTTGACCTCTCCCGTGACGACCACGGAATGGAGACGCGATTCTTTCACCTCCACGGTAACTTGAGCATCGCTGACCAGGCCGTCGGTGCGGAGCCGACTGCTGATGGTTGCGGAAAGCCGATCAGTTGTGAGCCCAGCGGCCGCGATGGGCTCGTGGACTAGAGGAAGCTCGATCGCCCCGCTGGGATGCACCCGGTAGGTACGCGACATCTCCGGAACATCGAACACGGAGATGTCCAGCAGATCGTCTGGGCTGATCACATAATCAGCGGGGGCCAGCGGCGGGTTGCCGGTATCCGTCCGAGAACGCAAAGGTGAACTGGAATCGAGCAACTGCTGAGCTCGGAGCCGGCCGGCCCCGTCGAAATTGATGAGCAGCGTCAGAATCGAGACGAACAGAGTAAGTCGGGCGACCCCGCACCGCTTGAGTGCTGGCGCCCTCTGAGATAATGGTTCAACGTAATGTGACGTCATCAGCGGTTGGTTTGATCCTCTAACGGAGATACCCTGAGGCTTGCCGGTTCCGAGGCTCTCGGATAGGTTCCACATTAGATGCCTCAACTTCCACTGCCACCGATTGCTGCACAAGCTCGACCGAGAGCACGAGCCTAAAGGCTGCTTTCCACCGCGTCAGAATCCCTTCCAGGCCCTCGAGCGGTCCGGTTTTGACACGAACCCAATCACCACGCTTGAGGAATGGGTGAGGTTCAACGCGCGTGCTTTTCAGAGTCAACTGGCGCACGGAATCGATCTCTCCTTCAGAGATCGGGATCGGCCGATCGTCAGTCGGAACAAAGTGGTGCACACCTGCTGTCGTTACCACAGGCAGCCGCCGATCGAGGCCGGTTCGAAGGAAGACATACGAGGGGAAGAGCGGCAGGGCGAGTTGCTTGACGCGATCCTGCCAGCGGCGCGCTATGGAATACAACGGCAGGAAGACTTCGAAGCCCTTGCCGGAGAGGGCCTGCGCCACCACCTTCTCGTGCTGATGGCGCGTGTACAGGGCGTACCAGGCGGCGTCGGACTTAGTCTCTCTTTCCCCCGCAGTAGATTCGAGAGCTTGCATAAAGCTCCGCCCTGTGACTTACAGCACCCTGCTCCGTAACCCGAAATGCCTTCGTCTGTTCTGAGCGCCTGTGCGACAAAAGTCGCGCGTCGCTTGCGCACGCGGGACGTTCAGTCCCTCTTGCCCTCAGCTCGTGCTATGAACGCTTCTGCCTCGGCGCGCTGCTCCGAGCGCAGGTGGAAGATGGCCCGCGAGCTGACACGGGAAACTCTGTCAAGGAAGCCTTGCTCTACCAGCCAATCGAGAGCCCTGCTCGTTTCCTCGACATCCCGATGTACGGTCTGGCTGAGCAAACGCCAGCGAGCCACCCCTTCGAGATCATCCGCGGCCTGCGGGTTCCGAAGAAAATAGCTCAGAATGTCCTTCGCAATATCTTCAACCATGCGCCGTCACATTGAATTGCGCCGTCGGAGCTCCGCGCAAATTCGCCGCCATTCACTCAATCGCTTGCAAACGTCGATGATGGGGCATTTTAGCGGCAAAACTACGGCTTCATGTTAGGGCACGACGGGACCGGGCCTACCCACCTTCTGTGGAGCATTTTGCGTACAGAGTGCACGGCGAGCAGGCGGCTAGGGAGGGTGTCCGAATGGTGCGAAAACGGACTTCTGGCTAATGGAGATCAATGACTTGCAGCGCGCAAATAGCCGAAAGGGCGTACTTTCTCGGACACGTCCGTAGTCGCCCTGGGGCGGCGGGACTAAAACAGCCCGGTGGTGGGTTGATTTTGGCCCGGAAGGTCCGCACTGCCTTTGCGTACGGGAGCAGCTTTGGGACGCGCGTTGAGGGCAGGACAGGGGGCCCGGTTTCGAGCCTCTCGGGCCCAGCCAAAGAGGAGCGGCGGCGAATGGTGGGCGAGCTTCGGAACGGGCTCGCCCTGCACGTGGTCTTGCTGGCGGCGGTATGAATCTCAACCCTCGTCCCCAAAGGTCTTCCTGGGCAAATCGAAGGCGCAAGCTATGAGGATGTGCCTCGCGTGATCGCGAAGCTCAGTGTGGTGCCCTGACGGGGTTTCTGCCCACCTGCTGCTGACCGTATTCGATCTATTGCTGGATGCCTGAGGTTCATCAGCGCCAGCCTGGAACCGTAGTGTGCCTCTGGCGGCTGAGAACCTCTTCCTTCGCAAACAATTGGCTTTCCACCTGTAGCGCAAGGTCGAACCCCGTCGGGCGAAGCGTGTTACCAAGTTGAGCCTGGCGTTGCTTTCCAGACTGTTTGCGGGCGAGAGGCTCTGACCTTGGTTAAGCCCGACACCTTCATCCGCTGGCATCGGAAGGGCTTGCGGCTGTTTCGGAAGTGGAAATCGAAGCCTCGAGGACGGCCGCGAGTCTCGCTCGAAGTCCGGAAGCTGATCGCCGCGATCGCTAACCTGACCGTTACTTTTTTGATTTTTCGATGGCTTGGCGAACACTTCGCGGCCGGACACTCGCTTCTACCGCGGTTGAGGCGCGGCGCTTGGCTGCTGTGTGACGCTTTGCCGAGGCTGGCTGGCGGCCTGCACAGAGGTTTCGAAACGGGTCAAGTACGGAAACAGCGGGGTAATCTCAAATGCCATTTTCTCTCGCGCCGAAAGCAACGCCACGGGCTTGCTCTTGACCAGACTGATGCGGTCGCCCCAGGAGTCGACCTTCACGCGCGCGCCCAACGGCAAAGCCGCGATTTGATCCACGCGGGTCTTCTGGAGCTGCGGGGCACCGCTCATGAGTTCCGCGACGCGGCGGACGTGATCACCCTGCACCACCCGGGTCCCTAGGTGGCTGCCAAAGAGCTGAGGGGTATGCGGCGCCGTCTCGGCCATCGCTCGCAGGAAAAGCCCGGCTTTGCCGAGTTGATCTTTATAGGGCGAGTTTCTTAAGAGTTCAAGAGCTTTGGTATCAGCCGCCTCCTCGTCGTGTTCGCTCGGTTTGAAGTTAATGTAGCGGAGGATCTCTTCATCCGACATCAGGAGGCGATCCTGGAAGGCGTACTTTGTGCTATCGATATTCATCGTGTGCTGTAGCACAATGTGTGCCAGCTCGTGAGCGAGCATCGCGGCCAGGCTGGGCTCGTCGGGCAATACGTCAATCAGTCCGCGGCTCAGGACGATGGTGTTTCCCACCGCAAACGACTCCAACGGGCAGGTGAGTAAGACACGGCAATGGACCGCGGGCAGATTATCCAAGTGATTGGTCACGACGAAGTTGTTCACCACCGTGTCCATCACTTTGTCGACCTCACCCTTCGGGGCCAGCAGGCCGGCCTTGACCAGGCGCTCCAGAACGTTGTCCTCGGATTCTCTCTGCCACTCGCGTTCGCCGCTAACCGGTGAGGAATCGGTCGAAGACGGGCTGGCGTCCTCCACCTCGTCGGGGGTGTCGACCAGCACTCGGGTCAGCTCAGATTGATGGTTGGGGTTATTCAGGTCGTAGCCCCACAGGCGAGTCTGCCCTCTGAACCGCAAGGTGCGATTGACGGAGTATTTCAGGTCCGACTCCTCGCTGTAAACGTAAGCCGGTAGCCAGAGACCGGGCTGTACGTTTTCACGCCAGCTATCGAAATGAAAGTAGAAAGAGAATCTTGGAGCTGGCGCATAGGTGCCGTTGAAGCGCACGATGTTGTAGTCCTGGTCTTCCGCCCAAACACGGCCTTCAAACAGGCCCACGCCCGCCCGAGGCTTGGGCTTGACGTCGAATGCCACGCAGCGAATGTCGCCGAGAAATTCGCGCCGCACAAAATAGAAGTCATAATGCCGGCGATCGAACCGGCCTATGTCCATTACGATGCTGTAAGCGAAAGCCTGGGGCTGGTAATGGAGCGAATAGAACCGTGAAACCTCGTCAGTGAGATCCTTCACGATGCGGGCACGTAGAGGCGGTCGCGGCAAGAAAGAAAGGACCGCTGCGCCCCGCTTGAAATCCATGCGCCCCAGGAAGTAATGATCATTGGCCGGCGTGGCCCCGAGCTCCGGGTCAGGATGCATGTCCTGGATGTAAGTTTCGACTCGCGGGCTATAGCTTTGCAGATTCTTCACCAGCTGGTTCTCACGAGCGATTATCGTGTTGACGATTCGAGTGAATTCCGGTGACTCACCCCGATTAGCGGAAGGCGCCTGCACCTCTGTCGCTGAGGGCCCGGGCGTCTCAGAAGGGGAGATCGAACTGGCATCGGGGGTTCGGCCCTGGGCACTTCGGGCCTCGGGCTGGGGAAGCGCCCCGGATTGCGCCCAGATGGACTGCACCATCGTCAGAGCTGCGATGAGTGTCGCGGATCTTACTTTGCTGGCCACTGCTTTTCCCTCGCCCGAGTTAGTCCGCCAGCTGAAATAGGATGCGAAGAGTGGCGGTTGTATCTACCGGCTGACCGTTTCGTCGCGCCGGCTTAAACTGAATCTGCTGTGCCGCGCGTGTGGCAGCCTCGTTAAGACCGAAACCGAGCCCCTGGGTTACAGCCAGGATTCGCAGCTGCCCGGACGCTGTGAACACGACTAGCAGAAGTACCTCACCCTGGATCCGGAGCCGGCGGGCTTCGTCAGTGTAGACCGGACTGGGTTTGACTGTGATCTCCACGGGCTCGAATGAACCAGCAGCCTCCCGTGGCTTGGCAACCGGCGTTACCTGAGTGAGCGATCGAGCATCGGCAAAGCCGCTTGATTGGACTCGGCCTGCAGCTCCCTGGCCCTGTCCAGGACCGGCGACGCCGTTGCCGAAGCCTGCGCTCGCCACCGTTCCGCGCGCTCCGTGCTCTCCGCCTGATCCGTTTCCATTTCCGTAACCTGAGGGCAGATCAAACAATCCCACCCGTGGTACGTTTCCCTGACTTCCGTCTTCGGCGTGTCCCGGGAGGCCGTTGGGGCTGCCGAATCCGCCGGTTTGAACTCTGGACACCGGCAGCTTTAGGCTCGCTACAGCAGGATCACTGGACTCAAAAGAGCCGAGTTGCACTTTGGGCTGCCACTTCGGGAGCGCGGGTTTGGCCATCTCGGTTGTCAGCACCGTTGGCTGCAACTTGGGGGGTTGCGGGGTTGGGCGAACCACTGCGGTCACAGGGGGCACGATGGGCTTGCTGACCGCCTTGGGAAGCTCGACGGTCTGTTTGGGAGGATGAATTCTGGGAGAGGATAACGGTGCCGCTCGGTTGGCCGGCCGTGGGGGCACCCATTTTGGCAAAATGACTCTTGCGGACCACTCGTCCCTGGCTCGTTCCGGATCCCGAACCATGGCCGAAAAAAATGTCGCAAGCCAAAAGAAACACACGAGCGACCCGAGTTCCACCACTGAGCCTATCCCGTGACTGGTCCAGCGTCGGTTACGCTCTTCGGATGACGTTTCCAGTAATTTGAACTGTGGGACCACTTGATGTTGCTTGTCCTTACTCCACTGCCGCCGTTATGCCGCCTGGTCGGCCACGATGGATCGCTGGCGAAAAGGTCTTTCTGGTAATGGGTCGTGCAATGGCACTCGATCCCTAAGCTTTGAAAGTCTTCCTGGCCCGAAATCTCGGGCAATGGTGCTAGGCACACAACCGGCGTTGGCGGAGGGCCATGGTAAGAACTGCGCGATCATGCCTGCACCGCGGACTGCGACCAATCTAGGAGCCACTGCGACCGGTCGGTCCGGCGCCCAAACCACCTTGTTGAGAATCACAGCGATACGACCCCACGCCACGCGAGTAACAACGACTGCCATCTTAGCATAATGATCACCAGACAGGACGTTCCGCCCCCCAGGGTGAAGTGATACTGCCCCTTGCTCCGCCCTACGCACTGCTGAAGGCGAAAAACCCTGAGCTGTTGGACTGGGAATACCTGTGAGTCCTCAAAATCAACTTGACATGCGGAATCAGGGATTGCGGACAGTCGCGTCTTTGGTTCAATTACAGCAGAGAACCTGAAACGGCGGGCTACGACGCATCCCACAACACGATCGCGCTCAGCGAAGCCTTCTACCAGGAAATCACCGCACACCCGATTCCGGTCGAACGCGAGGTGATCGCAGCCCTGGCGCACGCACCCGGTCTGCGGCGGCTGCCAAATCCACGCCGGTGCGGTTTGGCCGCGTCAAATGCGCAGGAAAATCCGCCGGCGGTAGAGGTACATGAACAGACACCAGCTGACGGCGATGCCGGCCGCGTCCCGAATGAAAGGTCTCCAGGCGCCCATATAGGGGAAAAGGCCGTGAATGAAAATATCGCCGAGAATCCGGAAGTCGAAGAAGCGATGGGCCAGGTAGACCGCAATGGAATTTGCGCCGATCACAATGAAGAAGAGGGCCCAGCGTTGGTACCCGCCCACGTCGATCACCCAGTACAACAGCGCCAGCAACAGAAGGCTCCAGCCCCCTGCAAACAGCACGAAAGAACTGGACCATATGTTCTTGATGATGGGGAAATCAAGGTTCCACAGGAGCGCCACGGCAAGACTCGCAACCCCGGCGAGCGCCAGACCGGTAGCCTTCCGATTCGGCGAACGATCTGAGCGGAGCCAGTGACCGGCTAGCACTCCCATCATGCAAGTTGCGACCGCGGGGAACATCGAAATCAACCCCTCGTTGTCGCCAAACGTGTAACAGCAGAATGGCCTGGGCAGGAATCGTTGATCGATATACGCGGCGAGGCTGCCCTGTGGTGTGTAACCCCCGGCTCCGAATCCAGGCACCGGCACCAGCGCCATAATTGCCCAGTAGATCACCAAGATGGCGGCGGTCGCAATCACCTGGCCGCGAAGCTTCAGGTTCATCGTGAGGAGCGTGGCGCAGAAATAGGCGATGGCTATGCGCTGCAGGACGCCTGAAAGCCGAAGTTGGTGGAAATTGAAATCCAGCAAACCGTTGTATAACAGGCCGAAGAGCAGAAGTATTCCCAAGCGACGAACGGCGTGCAGGTAGAGTTGGCGGCGATCGCAGCCCTCTTCAAGACGCCGCGTCAGCGAGAACGGGAGGACCAGGCCAACAACAAAAACGAACAGAGGAAAGATGAGGTCGTAGAAGTGGAATCCTGCCCAGGCGACGTGTTCAAACTGTGTGCTAAGAGCGGCCGTAAAGGGAGTAGGGTGGGCCGAGTGGAGGGAATGAATCAGCTCGTCGCCGCCGCTGATCCACAGCATGTCGAATCCCCGGAGCGCGTCAATGGAGGCGATGCGGCCCTGAGCCGCTTTCTCCCGCTTCAGCTTCGCTGCCCGGTCCTGCACCGCGGTCTCCAGCATACGAGTCCCCCGTTACCGCAAGTGACCATCGTAATCTCGGCAAAAGCGGGAATCAATGTCAAGGGATGGGTCCGCGAGGGGAGGTTTTGAGCCGGATGCTAATCGCGCTGATGCTCGCCGCGCCTTCAGGCCAGGATTTCCATGACCGACAGGAATTACCGTGGGAGTTCGCATGTTGGCATCGGCTGCCCGAAGCGACGGGAGTCTAACAGGGTGGCCAGATTAGCGATGTGGATGGGGGCCGATCCGCTCTTACAATGGTAAGCGAAATCCGCAGAAGAATTGGCTCGGCCAAGGAGAAAAAATCTTTGCGTCCCTCGCGGGTTGCCAGAGCTTGCCCTGGGCAGACTCTCTCTGCGTGCATGCCGCAGACAGCGCACGCCCGCCAGACTCGCTTTACCTGCTTATCTTGGAAAGGCATCTGTCCAAGTCGAAAACCAAGCTACAGAAGCTGGCAGCCTTCGCGGAACCGGAACTCGCGCCCCCCCGTTCCCGGCAGGACGAATGCCGCGCCTCCCTCGCGAATGGCCAGGCTGGCTGCAGCTTTGCGGTCCATCGTCAGGCTCAGGCTGCCGGAGTCAAACTCACGGGTGGTCACGCGCACAACTGCAGCGCTCTTCATCGTAAAGGACAGCTCGGATAGGCTCGACTCATAGTGTCGCACCACAAGGCCCGCGCTGGCCTGAAACCTGCTCTTGCCATCGCGCGTCAATTCTGTGATTCTCGGACCGACGGTGACGCTGTACTCATGGCCGCCCCCATCTGGAGCCCCGAATCTCACCATCCGACGGTGGATTGAGAATGCCGAGGCGGAAGCCGTCCCACGGAGTGTTGTCCACGTACTGATCGAGAGCGACCTGGCATAGAAAAGCGCTCCACGTGTAGTGAGGATCACCTCCGGCGTTGCCGGCCGAACTCGTTCGAGCGCTGGTGAGATCTCCAGTCTTCCATGAACAGGCCATAGCTCTTGTCAGCAAGCTCGTACGCCTCCTTATCGAAGCCGTAGCGGTCAAGGCCCGCGTAAGAAAAGCCCTTGCTTGACGATCTTGGTGGGCGCAAATGGGAAGTAGGTCTCGATCACGAGTTGCACGTCGCGGGGAGTCGTAAGGCGCCCTACAACGGTGTCCTCGTCAATTCGTGACCACTCCAAGGTGATCAGGCTCTGGAGGGGCTGTTGTCGCACGACAGGCGGCAATAGGAAGCGTCCGGGGCGTGGGGTCCGACCTCGCCAACGGCTTTGAATATGTCGGACCCGTAGAAAATTGCCGCTGCGCGAACCGACTCGTAATGCAAACGAGGCTTAGCACAAGGCGTGCGGGCGTACGGTTGCAGTGGGGTCAAACAAATTCGGGTACGCATGGCCATCCGTGGAGCCGGCGCTTACCGAGGAGCATCGCACACGCGCTACAGACTGCGCCATTGCAGGGGTAACTGTGTCACGGTGCCGGTGGTTAGAGCTGTCGCACAAACTACTTCGGAGCCGCTTGCTGGGACAACTCCAGATCGTCTTCATGCACCACCTTGGCGGGTTCTGCGATAGCACTCAGGCTGTCGATATCGAAATTGCGGTATAGATCAAGGCAAAAAACGTCCGGGGCGTCCTCGTAGTGCACAGGCTTGTCGAAGAGATACCTGAGATATTCCACCCCGTGGTGCGAGGCGACCTCGGAGAACAGATCCGGGTTGAGCGCCGATGACACCAGCGCCTCCAACTGGCTGCGGAGCCCGGTCGTCTCGATCCTGATCCGTGCCGGCTCGAATTGCCGGCGTGCCCATTGCGCAATCCCGGCCAGTTGAGCGGCCTCGAGTCCGAGCGGCCGGTCACCGGCGGCGGCCAGCATTTCGCTCAGAAGATGCCCCGGCTGATCCGGCGCCGCATCGCCCGTGAAGAGCGGGTCGAGCGCCAGTACCTGCTCGCCTCGGTCTAGCCGGTCTCCGATTTCAGAAACGCGGTCCCACCGCTCGGAAGCAGCGGCTTTCTTGCCGTCGTCGTTCAGTACGATGGTGAGCGGCGCGGCGGCTTTCGCGCCCGTTTCTTTCAGCCACACCCCGGCTGCGCTCAATCCATTGCTCATTTCAAAGCGATAAGACAAGGATTCCACTTCGCTGTGATTGGTATTCGCGATCAGCCACGGCTCCTTCACAGTGACGGGGTTATAGCGAACCGTATCGCGCAATTTCTGTCGTTCCGAGTCACGCCACGCGGCTCGTTGCGTGGCATCCGATGGCGCCTCTACGCGCGTAATCCCGCCCGCTAGCTTGCGTGCCAGGCCCAGAATGGTAAGATTATCAGCCGGCAATCCGCCCGCGAGTTCCTGATAGCTCCTGATCTCCCCTCCGACCGGGATTTCCTGCGGCGCCGCCGCAAGTTGAAAGTGCGTTGCAAAAAAGCGGTACGCCTGCTGGCGGCTGCCGGGACCGTAGTTGTGCGCGGAGATCGCCGTTTCCTGGAAAAACTCGAAATCGTCGTCTCGCCCATAAAGATGAAAGAAGGGCCGCACGGCGTCAAAGATGTAGGGCCGCACCAGGGGAGCGCGAAAGCAACAGTCATCTTCGGCGGTGTTAATGAGGAGCGTGGGGCGTGGAGCGCGCATGGCCGTGAATGTTGAGTAGTCCTGGCCCGCCACTAGGTCCGTCGCGTTCTGCTCGATGTCGCCAGGCTCTTCCGGCAGGCGCTCGGCGCGCCCCTTGAGCGCCACGTATCCGGCAACGGGTACAGACACGGCCACGCGCTCGTCCAGCGAGCTCAGGATGATCGTCTGCCAGCCTCCGCCCGAAAGCCCGGTGACGCCGATCCGGCTGCGGTCTACATCGGGATCGTCGTAAAGGAAGTCGAGCCCGCGCCGCATGGCCAAGTAGAAGAGACCCAGGCCGTTCAGGCCCACCAGGTCGAGGTGCGCAGCGAACCAGTGAGCATTCTCGGGCCGGTTCGACTCGCCCATGTTGAGCCACTCGAGGTTGAGTGCGATCATGCCCCGCAACGCCTGGTTGATGCAGAACGTCTGCTGGAAAGCTTCCGCTTTGCCGCTCGATGTGAAGTGGCCCATCACGTCCAATACGGCCGGGACTTTACCCTTTAGCGGTCGCGGTTCGTAGAGCACTGCCGTCGTATAGAACCCCGGAACAATTTCGTACCGGAACTTGCGCCGCCGGAAGCCCGGTCCGGAGGAAATCTCACCGAGATCCTCAAAATGCGGACGAGAGTTCACCCATTCTTCCGGCCAACCGTGAAAGACGACGTCTTTGAGGACGTGCTCGCGAATTCGTCGCGCCTCGGTGGTCCAGGCTTCAGCGCTTGCCGGCGCGGGGAGCGGAGCCGCTCGGGCCTTGAGGTAGCTCTGGAGCTGATAAGTGACGATCTGCGGTGATTGTACCGGCTGTTTGAGCACCGCGGCCGCCTGCTCGGCAGCGCTTTGTGCGAAAGTCAAGCCGCACGTCAGCAGCAGGCTCGCGAGCACTACAAATGTTCCGGGCCGTAATCGTGAAGATTGCAAGGTTATCATCGCCGCAACTCCGCTGTTATAAGTTACATTCTCCACGGTGGAAGTGCCAGCCTCATGTTAATCCTGCCGCTTTTGCTTTCCGACAAGGGCCGGCCGTTCTCGTGAACTTCAATCCGATTTGGACACCCGATACCAGCGCGATTGATTGGCTCGCGGACCACCGTAATTGGGGCGTTGCCCAGCGACAAATGAGGGCGCGATTTCGGGACAGGATGTACAATATCGATCTAACTAGCGAGCCCTGGTGGGAGTTGGACTGATGCGGCAAACGTACGGCACTGGGCGAATCACCCGATCACCCGCTCGGAATTCGGGCAGGATTTGCAAGGACCTAATCGTCATCGACTTTGCTGAAATAACCGGCGAAGAGCAGTGATATGCCGTTGGGGCCACCGATTGAATGCGAATGCTGTCTTTGGTCGTTATCTATCGAGAAGAGCGCATCCGGGCCGATTACGGACCGGCACGGAGAGAAGGAATTGCGAGAACTTTTATTTTCTGGAAAAAGGCGAGTGAGCTACAGAGGCCCAAAAAGAAGAAATTGATCGTTCCGAGGTTCACGTCGGAAGCAGAAGATGCCGCAAAAGTGGCACCAGAGGAACCGGCGGGCGCTCGACTCGGCCTGGAACGCCGCATCCTGGAGGGGTCCATGCTTACCCTTCAACAAGCCGTAGTCCGCGCGAAGACGCGAGCGGTCACGCTTCGCTTGGCACCGTCGTTCTGACGAGCCGCAGGGGAGGAAGAATCTCGCATTACCTTGAAAATGCATAAAGGGCGATCCTTGGCTTCTCTCAAGACGACAGCGGTGGAGGGGTTTCGCGCAACGGGCAAGGTGGGGAAGAACGAGCGGCTGGCGGAAAGCCGGCCAGCCAGGGAGAAAATCACTATGCGTCGAATCCTTTACATGCTTTGTATAGGCTTGCTTTGCGGGCTGAGCGCGCACGCCCAGGAGGCGCAGCTTACCGGACTGATCACCGATGCTTCGGGAGCGGTTGTGCCGCAAGCCTCGGTGGCTCTCGTTAACCAGGATACCGGAGTCAAGTACCAGTCGGAATCCAACGGGGCGGGCATTTATGCCTTCCCCTTCGTAAAGCCCGGCCCGTATGCCATCACGGTGGAGAAAACCGGATTCAAAACGATGAGCCGCACCGGGATCAAGCTGGACGTCTCCCAAAATGCCCGCATTGATTTCACCCTGGCGGTAGGGCAGGCCAACCAGGTGGTGCAGGTTACGTCGAGCGCCCCGCTGGTGAACACCTCCGACGCAACGGTTTCTGATGTCATAACCGGCAAGCAGATTGTGGACCTCAACCTGAACGGAAGGAACTATGAAGCCCTTGTCACGTTAATGCCTGGTTCCTCTCCGGATAACCCCTCGGGTTCGCAAGTCAAAGCGTCTCCGTTTAACCTTACGGTAACCGGTGGGAACTCCGTGGTTCCAGTATCATTCAACGGCGGTCGGATGGATTCCAACACCTTCGCCATTGACGGAATGGACTCGGCCGACGATAGCGGCGGAGGCTGGTCAACGGTGGTCGTTCCGGACGTTGACTCCATCGCTGAGTTCCGCATCTCCACTTCGAACTACGGCGCCGACATTGGTAAACGCGGCTCCGCCATCACCGAGATCGCCACGAAATCCGGGACGAAGGATTTCCATGGCACCGCCTTTGAATTTGTACGCAACGACGCCCTGAACGCCAACCCTTGGTTTGCCAACCAAGTGCCGTGGAGCGGCTTGAGCCTGTCGGACTGCGGCGGGAATCCTGCCGGACCCTGTAATGCTCCCAAGACTTCTCTGAAGCACAACGATTTCGGCTACAACTTTGGCGGCCCATTTTATATTCCGGGCGTCTACAACACCAGTAAGTCGAAGACCTTCTTTTTCTGGACGCAGACTTGGGACCGGTATCGAGACGGGACCGTCTTGAACTCGAACGTGCCCACAGCCCGCATGCGTACCGGCGACTTCAGCGAGTGCGACCCCAAGTCATCCAACTACAACGCCATTGCTGCCTCCAACTGCACCCTGCCGATTAACCACGCCACACGTCTGCCCTTCCCAGGGGATATCGTTCCTATCGACCCCAATGCCAAGACGCTGCTCAGTGCCTTCGTGCCTTTGCCCAATATTGCCCCGATCGGCTGGGAGTCTGCCCCGAACCTGCCCTCCAATTCCCGCCAGGAGAGTCTGCGCGTCGACCAAAATATTAGTGACAAAACCTCCCTCTTTGTCCGCATGACGCAGGAGACGTGGTCGCAAGATATTGTTCCCACCTTATGGTCATCCTCCGTCTTTGACACAGTCAAGACCCATCACGCCCTTCCTGCTAAGAACGCGGTGCTCCACCTCACCCACAGCTTCAAGCCTAACCTTATGAATGAGTTTATTGTCGGGTTCGTGCATGACGTTCAGAGTGAAATCGACTCGGTCGGTCCGGGATCCCTATCCGGCTCAATCGCCAAGCCTTCTACGTGGACCGGCGGTTCGATTTTTGCGGTAAATAAGAAATACATGACTCTACCCGGCATCACGGTTTGCGGCGGCACGCCTTTTTGCCTCTCGGAGGACCCTGCTCCTTGGGGGGTGCCCGGCTTAGGCAATTTCTCCGCCTCCTTCCATGTGTCGGACACGCTGGTCTACACGGTCAGCAAGCACTCCTTAAAAATGGGGCTCTCCTTCCTGGACACGCACGCTGACGGCGCCCTCGCTTCGGCCAACCCGGAGGGCAAATACTCGTTCCAGGCCCATTCACCGACGTCGACAGGTAATGCCCTGGCTGACATGTATTTAGGTATTATCGATAGCTATACAGAGGGCGCGTATGGTCCGGATGGTGTGCCGATTAACGGGGTTGGCTGGAATCGCTCGTATCGACAGGACTACGAACCCTTTATTCAGGATGACTGGAAGGTGAGCCGCAAACTGACCCTAAATCTCGGCGTGCGATACTATTACTATACGGCCCAACATGACGTTTCGCACCCTTCCAACGACGCCGACTTCTTCCCCCAACTGTACAATCCCGCGCAGCAGGCGCAACTGAACGCCGCAGGTAACATCGTCCCTGGCACTGGCTTTGCCTACAATGAGTTTGGGAATGGGCTGGTGCAATGCGGCGTAGGCGGGATCCCATTGGGGTGCCGGTATCAGCCTGCCGGCTTGTTCGCCCCGCGATTTGGGTTTGCTTTTGATCCTACCGGGAGCGGCAAGACCTCGATCCGCGGCGGGTACGGCATCTTCTACGATCTCGGCAATGGCGAGGGCCAGTCTCAGAACGCTGCCGGCAACCCTCCAAATACGTTCAACACCACCGGCCACAACATCGTTGGATACCAGAACGTTGTTCCCGGTCCGCTACCACCCGGCTCCCTGATTGCTTGGCCCGAAAATGGTCCGTGGATGGGTGTTCAGCAATTTAACCTGACGGTTCAGCATGAGCTGCCGGGGCATAACTTTCTAAGCGTTGGATATGTGGGGGCTTTGGGACGCCACCTGAGCCGCAACCACGCCCTGAATCAGGTTCCCAACGGGGAAGGGACCGTCAATGTCCCCGAACTGGCAAACACCACAGGGTGTGACGCATCGGGTAACTGTAATGTCCAGAATATCCTGATCCATTCGATAGAACCGACGATTTTCTTCGCCCCCTACCGCGGATATAATTCGATTACTACCAACGAATTCTCCGGGTCCTCGCACTACAACTCGCTCCAAGCGACGTACCGGCATCCCGTGGGGCACGGCTTCAATTACCAGATTACTTACACGTGGTCTCATGCCATTGACAACGCCAGCCAATCAGCCTCCTATGGCGTGGACGACTCCAATCTGGACCGTTGGACTGGAAATTCTGACTTTAACCGCACCAATAGCTTGCAGGCGAGTTATATCTACGACCTGCCGTTCTTTAAGAACAACACCAACCGTTTTCTGCGGGGCGGGTTGGGCGGTTGGCAGGTAAGCGGAATCACCAGCTTCTACAGCGGGCTTCCGGTGGACTTCAATTGCGGCGGAACCGGCCTGGCGAGCGGCATCGGCCAGGGCATGCGCTGCAATACCATTGGCCCGCTCAGGATCCAGAAAGGAGTTGTTGACGATCCCGTGTATGGCCCGGTCCCGACTTGGTTCAACCCTGCGGTTCTTCAGCAGCCGTTCGCGGCGCAGTACTACTCGAACGGCGAACCGGGAATGTTCGGCTACATGGGAAGGAACGTACTCACTGGGCCTGGCCGCAACAATTGGGACATAGGGGTGCACAAGAGCTTTAATACCCCGTGGTTCGGAGGCGAATACGGCACGCTCCAGTTCCGCTTCGAAACATACAATACCTTCAACCATCCCCAGTGGGATTCCGTGAACGCCTACTGCGGAGGGAATACGCCGGCGGGAACTCCGTGCAGCGGCAACGCCAACAACTATGGGAACGGTGAGGTTAATGGCACTTGGAACCCCCGCAACGTGCAATTAGGCCTGAAGCTCCTTTTCTAATCCACCTGCTCTCGCATCAGCCCCTCAGCGCGACGCCGGTGGAACCCGCCACCGGCGTCGCTCGTTCCCGAAAGCAGCTTTACCGCAACTCCATTGTCCCGATTCGACGTCGCGGGAAGCGCCGCGGCGACGCGACGTTTCTGGATACCTGGCTGGGGATTCGTTCGGTAGAGAAGCACGGGAAAGCGTCTCCAGGATGCGGCGTCGGGCTGACGGTTCGAATTAACCCTGGGAAAAGGTGTCACATGGCTGGAAAAGTTCCTTATCGACGTCGAGATGTCCTAAAGGCTTTGAGCCTTCTCCCCGCAGCGTGGATGTCGTTGGGTAAGCACGATGTCGCGGCACCGTCACTCGTCTTTAGCTGCTCGGCCTCAAATGATCTTTATAAATTGCTGGCTTCAGGCGTAGTACCTTTGCCGCGCTATGAGACACCGGAAGAAGCAGTGGCGCAATCTGCACCAGGTTCCGGCGTCCTCATCCTGGCGGAAGGTTACCCTGAAAAAGCCACCGAGCTTGGCGCCGGGATTTTTCGGATGGCGACTGAGAAGAGATTGCGCTTGTACATCGAGTTTCCGTCGCTGGTGCCGGGATTGCAGGTCGGTGAGCCGTGCGCGATTGCAAGAGGGCATTCCGGCAACCTTTGGGAACGAATTATCGTTGCTTCCGACGCCTTCAGCCCATCGCTTGAGAGACTTTCAATTCTGGATTTCCACGACGGCCGCTACTTGCCCATCAATGCCGCGAATGCAGACCTGGTGTTGGCGCGGGTGGCAGGTTTTGACAAGGCTGTCTATGGGCTTCCGGCTGAAAGGGTGAACCCCATCCTCTTCAGGGCTCCGGAGGGAGATGTCCTGGTCTCCTCCACCAAGCTCAGCCAGTTCATTACGGGACGCTATGAGCCTGTGAAGTCGTGGGGGATCGTTTGGACTTGGATTCTCGGGTGGCTCCAGCCCACGGCCCCGGTTCGCCTGGGGGAATTTGAACCTGTGGTTCGTCCGTCGTTTGGCCCTCGCGAAGCTCTGCCCAAGGATGCCGAGCTCCATGCCTTCCAAAAAGGTGTGGAGTGGTACAGCCAGGCAAAACTGTTTGTACATCCTTCCTGGGAGAAAACGGTGGTTGAACGCTCAGCAATGGATGGCCCTTCACCTGCGCCTCCACGCGAATGGCCCCTGGGAGACGGCAGCAAGGGTATGCTGGAAGGGTTTTCCACCATCATCGAGCCTGATGGGAGCCAATTGCTGGGCTGGTGGCGCCGCAATGACTGCATGGGGGAAGCGTCAATGGCCATGGCGCTATCCTCCGCGCTTACGGGGAGGTTGCGAGACGCCGCGATTGCTGCCAACCTGAATGACTTCATCTATTTCCACTCGACGCTCGCGCAGGGCCCCCCCCTGAATCCGACGAGCCCGACTTTCGGGTTGGTGGGATGGGAGTTGCCGAGAAGCGAGGGGTATTGGGGCGATGACAACGCGCGCAGCGCGTTTGGCACCCTCGCGACCTCCGCCCTCCTCAAGACTGACCGCTGGGATGAAGTCGTGCTGCGCTGCCTGCTGGCGAACTTGCGAACCACGGGAAAGCTGGGCGTCCGTGAAAACCGCGTGGATCAAAAGCAATTGCAGGAGAGAGGGTGGCGGTACTATTACGAAGCAGAAACCATCAGCTATGCACCCCACTATCAGGCCTATCTGTGGGCGGCGTTTCTCTGGGCCTACGATAAGACTCGTTATTCCGGGTTCCTGGAAAGGGCGAAGACGGCGCTTCGTATGACCATGGCCGCCTACCCGGACAAGTGGCGGTGGACCAACGGCATCCAGCAGGAACGAGCCCGCATGTTGTTGCCTCTTGCCTGGTTGGTTCGGATTGAGGATAGCCCCGAGCACCGCCAGTGGCTCAAGCGCATGGCGGAGGCTTTGCTCGCGCTGCAGGACGAATGCGGCGCCCTCCGCGAAGAGATCGGTTCCGCGGCCCAAGGCCAGCTTAAACCGCCGCCGTCAAACGAAAGGTATGGAACCAGTGAGGCACCCCTCATCCAGGAGAACGGTGACGCCGTGTGCGATCTCCTCTACACCTCAAACTTTGCCTTCCTCGGATTGCACGAGGCGGCTGCCTCGACGGGTGATACGTTCTATTTGCAGGCAGAGGATAAGCTCGCAGAATTTCTCTGTCGCATCCAAGTTCGTTCTGCCGCGCACCCCGAACTTGACGGCGCCTGGTTGCGCGCATTCGATTTCCGGCGCTGGGATTACTGGGGAAGTGACTCCGATGAAGGCTGGGGTGTCTGGTCCGTGGAAACAGGTTGGACGCAGGCGTGGATTACCTCCGTGTTCGCCCTTCGACATCTCAAGACATCATTTTGGGAGTTGACGGTAAACACCACGATCGGACGGCACATGAAGAATTTACTGCCGGCGTTGATACCGGAATCCGACGGTTGACCCTCGCCAAACTCATGCCGTCCTAAATTCAAGACTTGCATACAGTTGGGAGGATTCACGGATCGGTTCACGGAGTTCGGACAGAATGCGGCGACTCAGAAGCGCACAGTGCCTTGAGAGATGTTCGGACACGACGTTCTTTCCCGCTATGATCAGAGGGTCGAAAACGGATTAACTCAGAGCCCGTAGGCTTTCGGGATGGCGAGAGGACGCCGCCCGGGGTCTTCGGCCAGGGCTCATCTTCAATTCCACAATCGTCGAGACCGGAGAACGGCTGCTGTTTTCAACCACGGACATAGAATCGGCGCAACCTCTGGCGACCGGCACGGGGCGTAGGGATTTCTCCAGCCTCTATCCCGATACCGATATAGAGATGACGACTGCGGCCCGGGTGTCTGCGACTTTTGCCTACGTTACGCCGGCAGCTCGCATCCTGCAGGGCGGGGCCTTCCGTCGGCAATATCACATGGTCGATAGGGGTTACTGCGACAATTACGGCGTCGTAACGTTGCTCGAGTGGCTTGACCAGATCATGCGAAGTTCTGACTCTAAACCGAGCCGCGTGCTGAGCCTTGATGGTCGGTGTGCACATATGAGCAGGATGTCATCGGCAGGTCCGAGCGCTTACTTCGTGGCTCGCGGCGGGCGTGACGGACGACAAATTCGCCGCTGAACTTTCGAGGCTCTGAAGGACATTGAGAACGAACTCCGTGGCCTAAATGCGCGAATCACAAAGCTCGCTAATCTTCAAGAATTCATTGCGGAGTCTACGGAGCGTCCTCGCCGTCGAGAGGGTCCCTATCGTGGCCGAGAACACCCCCGCTGAGAAATGGCACCATCGCCCTAGCTAGTCTCCTGTCCCAGAAGTAAGTAAGCTAAGTTACGGTGATCAATCTGAGAGCATCGCTCGCCTTGCCGGATGGCTGCCCCTCTGGATTTATGTCACGAACCACTGGGACAGGAGACTAGACTAGACTAGTGGCCTGTCGCAGAATAACCATTAGTATAGATCGGGTATCGAAATAAGGGGCCCCTAAGGCTCAAACCGTAGAGCAGTTCCTGGAGGAACACCCCGGGTAAAACTGCATTTCACGCCCACCTATTCGCCCTGGCTGAATCAGGTCGAGATCTGGTTTGCCAAGATCGAACGCGAGGTGATCGCTCGCGGAGTCTTTACTTCCGTCACCGATCTGGCGCGCAAACTACGCCGCTACCTCAACGCTTACTCGGCCAGCGCTCAGCCCATTCGCTGGAAATACTCCGAGGTGCGCCATCGCATTCCGTACTAACGATCTCTCCGCGACAGGCCACTAGGAGCGCCCCTGCCGCTTCCAGAGTTAGGGTTGTGGATGAGCTCGACCGGATCATGGCGGCGGATTTGTTTTGATTTTTGGACGGTATAGGATTGGATCGGTACATTCGAAGCGTCGAGTTTCCGCGTGGCCTGCCAAGCCGCTGCAGAGCGACTTGGCTTTATAATGAGGCGTCCCAACTGGTCAAAGAAGAGGTCAAGGAGGTTTTCATGGCTTCTGCACGGCTGGATCGAAGGTCATTCCTGCGCGCGACCGGAGGCGCTGGAGTGATCGGTATTGCCGCTTGCGGGCGCGTCGAGCGCGCGCTGGCGGCTTCCGAGTCGGTTGCCGGCCGCTCGCCCGAAGAGGTGGCAAAGGACGACTTCTATTGGCGCCAAATTCAGATGGATTTCGAGCTAGATCGCACGGTCATCAACCTGAACAACGGATTCACCTGCCCCACTTCGAGGATGGCACTGGAATCCGAGGTGCGCTATCTGCGCATGATTAACATGACGCCGATCTTTTATGAATTCCAAATCGCCGACCGCATTGAGACCATCCGTTTGCGCATGGCGGCGGAATTCGGGTGCGAGCCGGAGGAAATGGCTTTGACGCGTGGCGCCAGTGAGTCACTGCAAATCGTTCAGAACGGAATCGATCTTAAGCCCGGGGATGAGGTGGTCACCACCGAGCAGGACTACCCCCGGATGCTGACCACGTGGGACCAGCGCATGCGGCGCGACGGCATCAAGGTGCATCGTCTGCAATTCCCCGTGCCGACAACCGGGGACGATCTCTACCATCGCTTTGAGCAGGCCATCACCCCACGCACAAGGGTATTTCACTTCTGTCACGTCACCAACCTGACGGCGCAATTGTTCCCCGTTCAGCGTCTTTGCCGCCTGGCACGCTCCAAGGGCATCGTCAGCATCGTCGACGGCGCCCATGCTCTCGGTCAATTCCCCTTCAAACTGCGCGATCTGGAGTGCGACGCATACGGTGTGAGCCTGCACAAGTGGCTTTTGGCGCCCATTGGCAATGGCTGCCTTTACGTCCGTAAGGAGATGATCCCCAAATTCTGGCCGTTGCAGGCAGCAGCTGAACAGTCGGATAGTGACATTCGCAAGTTTGAGCAAATCGGCACCCACCCCTTGGGCATCCGGGCGGCGCTTGGCGAGGCGCTGGCGTATCACCAAGCCATCGGGCCGGAGCGCAAGGCAGCCCGATTGCGCTATCTGACGCTGCGCTGGGCGAACGCTTTGAAAGGATATCCCCGCATCAAGATTCTTACGGACCTCAGCGAACCCGCCCAAGCCTGGGCATTGGCTGCGGTCTACGTCGAAGGAATCGACGTCGGTAACCTCTCAAAATTCCTGATGGACAAATACCGCATCATTGTGGTGGGACTCAAAGGGGGAGCGCCGCCGAACCAGGTTTTCGACTATCAGTGCCTGCGCGTATCACCGAACATCTACACCACACTTGAGGAAATCGACACCTTCGTGGCAGCCATGGAAGACGCCATGAAGAATGGCATTCCAGCCTAGTCGGCGTCTCGAAAGGACAGCATGCTGCCGGAATGCTGGAGCGCCTAGGCTCTCCGCATCGACTATCCCAGGTGGACGAATGCGCCAGTGTTAGTGTGCCGACGGTCCGCACCGCGATCGGGATTCTCTTGAGCCGCTCGGGTGTCGGTGTCGGTATGGTTCTGGCCGCTAGGCCGAAGGCGCCTTTTCCAAAGCAAGTCAGACACCACCCGCGAGGCGGGTGGCTTGATGAGTGGGGCCGCCTCAAAGGCGGTCGCCCTTCCGGTTTAGGCGTCGCGCTGAAGCGCGCCTTGGTTCACAGCGTCAAAATTGTCCGCCTGTTCCATCCGCTTCTT
>DASYYZ010000090.1:0-1996 GCA_035946735.1 Terriglobia bacterium | reverse complement strand
CATCCGAACGTCGTGCAGTAGAGCCAATAGCAGATGCCGACCACCTGATAGGCGAGGCAATCGGGAGACAGCGTCGAAGACACAATTGTCGCGGTGTCGATCGCCAAAGCCGGGCCGCACGTGGCGAGCAGGGTCAGAGCGACGCCCGCTCGCAGGAACCTGGAGAACCGAGACCTCACGGGTGTCTTCTCCTGTAGCGGTCGATGATCGATACCGCCCGAGCGACGTTCGCCACTCCGTACACCACGTACGTGCGGTCCACGACTACGGCCGGGATCTTCTCGATGCCAAGGCTCCACGCATCTACGACGCCCTGATAGGCGACCGCTAATCTGCGCTGCAGTGGGGCGCCGTCTGCATTCAGCCGCGCGCGGGCGATTGCGGCAGCTCGAGCTAGGTCCGGTGGCAGGCGAAAAGAGAGTCCGGCTTCCAGGGAAGTGGGTGCATCAAGCTCAACGACCGGTATCCCTACCGCCGCTTTGACGAGGTGATCGCGGTCGGTGAACACCTGAATGTTTGCGGCCCATGCATTTGCAGCAAGGATGCACAGCGGCCCAGCGAGCCACCAGCTCCGCAAGAACGCTGGATTTCGATAACGGGTCATGACAGAGCTTGATACCGGACGTCATCGGGGCGATGAACAGCAGATAGTCAAGCCCATTGCGAACGAAGCTGCCCCCGGAAATCCGGACGCGGTCGCTTCCCCATTCTTCGGGTCACCGAGCATTCTGCCCGAGTGGGGGGAAGCTACTGGATGGGACCTCCTTCATGGCGGGCAATCTTTGCCTCCCCTAACCGCGATGGGACCACAATACCGCTCAGTGCAGCTGGGTACCAATCCGCATCAAGCCAATCGGCGCGTGCCTTTCCAGAAATTCGGCGGCAGCCATGACTGCATCGGCCATATCCGGCCGCACAAATTCCCGCTTCTTGCCATTGAACGTGAAGTAACACACCCATTGACCGGCTTTCGTCTGCCGTAACCCCATACTGACATGGATGATCGGGGCGTCTGACATGCGTCAGTGAACGCTGAGCAAGCAAGCCAACGGAAGCATAGCAACCAAGGCGAACATATCTGCTGGGTCAATGCCACGCGCACTCAAATGATCGCGGACGGCCTTGAGGGCCTTGGTCATGCGTTTGTCAACGCGCGCCTCGGAAATGCCGAGCTCGGCCGCGATCTTCTTGCGTGGCTTGCCTTCAACGTGCGCCATTACAAAGACCTTGCGATGAGAGAGGCGCAGGGCCTTTATTGCGATCGCGAGACTGGCGCCATACCCGTCCGGGGTGAGCTGCCGATCCTGGCGGACCCGATCGGAGCGTGCCACCCACGCTGCCTCACCGCCCTCCATTGCGGCCTCCAATCCCATCCGATCCAATCGTCGTCTGCGCAGGTGCAGTAACGCCACATTCGTTGCCACCCTGAAAAGCGCGGCGCGCGGAAATGCTGCCTCGTCCGGCGGTGATATTCGTACTCGCGCGAAACTGTCCTTCACAAGTTGCCGCGCGATGTCCGCATTCCCGACCATTTGCACGAGATAACTCTCAAGCTGGCCCTCGTTCGATAGGAACAAGCGCTCGAGGAAATCGCCCTGTATGGTGATCTGCGAGTTCATCCGTCACCCCTGCGAGCAAATCGGGCCCAGTTTGGGCGCCAAATTCTTCTACCTGGCGGCGCTCCGCTGAGGCAACTTTAGCAGAGCGGTCACAATTCGGGTACTTCGAGCCGCGCCCCGGAATGCCCGTCACGCCAGGCGGTTGCGGATCGGGCGGAATGGTCCGTCTAATTACACCCGGGGCCTGAGTGTTAGCGTTAGCAAACATGATGGGGACCGGGGCGAATGATCAAACGTCACTGAGCGTGGATCACCTCGTCTGCGACCGTGATCGTCATACCCGGCATCTCACGAAGTGCCGCGAAGAACTCGGCCAAGCTCCGCTCGCCGCGCAGCAGCTCCCAACCACCCAGGCCGTAAGTCATGAGCCGGTCTTG
>DASYYZ010000089.1:0-69769 GCA_035946735.1 Terriglobia bacterium | reverse complement strand
GGGACCACGGTCACGCTACTCGGCTCGAACGAACCAGTCAAGTGGCATGAGGCCGGCGGAAAGATGCATATCGAGGTTCCTGAAGCTTCCGGGCATGAAGCGGAATCTGCTGCCGACGCTTACGTATTCAAGCTCACCGGCGTGAAGTAGCTGTGGGTCGCGAGGCCGGTGCGGTTATCCGCCTACGCTAGGATCTTGTCCACGACTTCGCCGTGTACGTCCGTGAGGCGGAAGTTACGTCCCTGATACTTGAAGATGAGCTTGGTGTGGTCTACCCCAAGCGTCTTGAGCATGGTGGCGTGCATGTCGTGCACATGTACGCCGTCTTTGACGATGTTGTAGCAATAGTCGTCCGTCTCGCCGTAGGTTAGCCCGGGCTTGAAACCACCGCCCGCCAGCCACATGGTAAAGCAGCGCGGATGGTGATCGCGACCGTAGTCGTCTGCCGTCAAGCGCCCCTGGCAATAGACAGTGCGCCCGAATTCGCCGCCCCAGACCACCAGCGTATCTTCCAACATGCCGCGCGCCTTCAAGTCCTGCACCAATGCGGCCGCGGCCTGATCCGTGGCCTTGCACTGGGCAGCGAGGCCGTGGGGCAGGCCGGTGTGATGATCCCAATCGCGGTGGAAGAGCTGAATGAATCTTACTCCCCGCTCGGCCAGCCGCCGCGCCAGCAGGCAATTGGCCGCAAACGTTCCCGGCTTCCTGGCGTCGTCGCCGTAGAGCTGATAGACGTGCTCCGGTTCTTTGGAGAGGTCCGTGAGGTCAGGCACCGAAGATTGCATTCGGAACGCCATCTCGTACTGCGCGATTCGGGCGGCGATCTCAGGATCCCCCAAATCCTGGTACGCCATCCCGTTCAGCTTGCCCAAGGCATCGAGAAACAGCCGCCGGTCCTCCTTTGCGAAACCGTCAGGATCGGTAAGGTAGAGTACAGGATCGCCGGCGGAGCGGAACTTCACGCCCTGATACTGCGTGGGCAGAAAGCCGCTTCCCCACAGGCGGTCGTAGAGCGGCTGCCCGGTTGCACCCTGGGTGATGAGCACCACGAAGGCGGGAAGGTCCTTGCTGTCGCTGCCGAGGCCATAGGCCAGCCACGATCCGATGCTCGGCCGGCCCGCGATCTGCGCGCCCGTCTGGAAAAACGTGACGGCCGGATCGTGATTAATGGCGTCGGTGTTGACCGACTTCACGAAGCAGAGATCGTCCGCGATCTTCGCCGTGTAGGGCAGCAGCTCGCTCACCCAGGCCCCGGACTGGCCGTGCTGCGCGAACTTGAAGATGGACGGAGCCACCGGCAGGCGGTCCTGAGTGGCCGTCATCCCGGTGAGCCGCTGTCCCATGCGGATGGAGCTCGGAAGTTCTTCGCCCCGCTTATCCGTCAACGCCGGCTTGTAGTCGAACAAGTCCATCTGCGAAGGTCCGCCCGACTGGAACAGGTAGATCACGCGCTTGGCTTTGGGCGCAAAGTTCGGGAAACCCGGCAGCCCGGGAAAGGGACGGTCACCTGCCACCGCCGTTTTCGCCGCCCCTTCGTCCGCACCGAGATCGCGCCCGAAAAGAGAGGCCAGAACCGCGGTTCCGATGCCGGCCGCGTTGAGGCCGAAAAAGTGCCGGCGTGTCATCGAGAGACAGCGCTCTTGGATGGGGTCCATGGACTACTCCTTCGTGATGGTCTCGTCCAGATTGAAGATCAGGCTGGCGAGCGCCGTGTAAGCGGCCAGTTCCGCGGTGTCCAGTTTCGGATCGCGCGGAGAGTTGCCTTGGGAAAGATACTTCACCGCCGCATCGGGCTTGGCTTTGTAGCGCGCTTGGTACTGCCCCAGCGCGTCCAGCAGGACCCTCTGTTCCTGCGGCTTTGGCGGGCGCGCCAAGGCCAGGCGGAACGCGTAGCCGATGCGTTGTTCGGGCGTCGCGCCTTCCTTCGTGATGCGTTCGGCCAATTTACGCGACGCTTCGACGTAGGTGACGTCATTCATCAGGTTCAAAGCTTGCAGGGGCGTGTTGGTGCGGTTCGCGCGCACGATGCAGGTCTCGCGGCTAGCGGCATCGAAGGTGACCATCGTGGGCGGCGCCACCGTCCGTTTCCAGAAGGTGTAAAGGCTGCGCCGGTAGAGCGCGTCCCCTGTGTCAGGTTTGTAGCTCTCGCCGAACGAGACTTCCTCCCACAGGCCGGGCGGCTGGTAGGGCTTTACGGGCGGACCGCCCACCTTTTCCACCAGAAGCCCCGAGATTGCGAGCGCCTGATCGCGGATCGCCTGCGGAGCCAGGCGAAAACGCGGGCCGCGAGCGAGGAGTCTGTTTTCTGGGTCCTTCTCCAGCAGTTCAGGCGTGACCTTGGATGACTGGCGGTAAGTCGCGCTCGTCACCATCGTTTTGAGAAGAGCCTTGACGTCCCAGCCGCCATCCATGAAGGTTGTGGCCAGATCATCGAGCACATCCTGGTAAGCCGGCCACTCGCCTTGAGATCCAAAGTCGTCCACAGTCTTCACAAGGCCCGTGCCAAACAGCATCTGCCAGAACCGGTTGACGGTCACCCGAGCTGTCAGCGGGTTTGACCGGTCCACCAACCACTCCGCCAGGCCGAGCCGGTTGTTGGGGAACGCCGCGGGCATGGGAGGCAGCACGTGCGGCAGGGCCGGTGACACTTTGTCGCCGGGGGCGTCATAGGCGCCACGCTTCAGAATGAAGGCGTCGCGCTGCGGGCCCTCTTTCATCACCATCACCGTGGGAATGCTGGCGTCATACTGATCGCGCGCCCTCTGGGCCTCGGCCAGCTGCAGCCGGGATTCCTGGACGGCTGCGGGCGCGTATTGGTCGAGGAAGCAGTAGGCCAGTTTGTTTGTTTGGACGGGAGTGCGCTTGCTCGGGGGAATAGAAGCGATTTCGGTCACGCTCTCCACCACCGGGAGCACGCTCGCTTCTTCTGAAGACAGCGCGCGGTTGTAAATCCGCACGTCTTCAATGGCGCCGTGGAAGCGGTCCTCCGGGCCTTCGCCCGCGCCGATCCTGAACGGCTGCGGATCGCCGAGCGGCCATACCATCGCATCGAACAGCGCCTTCGTCTCCTGCGGCACGCCGTCAACGTAGAATCGAGCTCCCGAAGTCTTGCGGTTGCCGTCGTACGCAAACGCGACGTGGTGCCACTGATTCAGCGTCAGCGGCCGCGCAGTCTCCAGGCGCCATCCGAGGTCGGTCCAGCGCACTGTGAAGTGGAAGGTGAGCTTGCTGTCGCGCAGGTACAGTCCATATCCTGCCCCTTCGTGCACGTCTTCCACGCTCGATAAAATGGCGCCGTTAGCGGCTGTGGGGTAAATCCAGGCCGCGAACGTGAAGGGGTCAAGATAGTTAAAGTTCAGCATCTTGCCGCCGTTCACGTAATCATGGCCATCAAAGCTGGCTGCTTTGCCGAGCTTCCCAGCCACGAACGGCAGATTTGCGCCTGTCCCGCCGGTAACAATAGGCTCGGAGGGATCGTCGGGCTTCGCCGCAGACTCTTTCAAAAGCGGTTGGCGATTGAAAGAATTTCGCCTGTCGTAAACGCCAGTGGTTTCGCGGAGGTCGCCGTCGAGCGGGAAATGCAGGATCAGTCCGTCGCTTACGTTCCAATCCGGAACCTGTGAGCTTTTCACCCAGCGTTCCCAAGTGCGCTGGCTCTTGGCAATCTCGGGTTGCAGCGACTCGTAGGAAGCTTGCTGCGCGGCCAACTTCGCGTCGAGATCTCTCAGCTTGGATTCCTGGCCGGGCGTGGGAGCCTTGATGTAAGGCTCTTCGTTGCCCCAGTTGTAGACGAATCCCTTCTCCGGCACGTTGTTGAAGTAGGAGAAGAGTTGGTAGTACTCCTTCTGCAGAATCGGGTCGAACTTGTGGTCGTGGCAGCGGGCGCAGCCCACCGTGAGGCCGAGCCAGACACTTGAGGTTGTATCCACCCGGTCCACCACATACGCGACGCGGAATTCCTCATCGATGAGTCCGCCTTCGGCGCTGGTGCGATGATTGCGATTGAAGCCGGTCGCAATGATCTGGTCGCGGGTGGCGTGGGGCAGCATATCTCCGGCAAGCTGCTGGACGGTGAACTGATTGAAGGGCATGTTCCGGTTATAGGCGTCGATCACCCAGTCGCGCCAACGCCACATGTTGCGCACGCCATCGCTCTGGTAGCCGTTGGTGTCGGCATAGCGGGCGGCGTCGAGCCACTGCCATGCCATGTTCTCGCCATAACGCGGCGAGCCGAGCAACCGGTCCACGACCTTTTCATAGGCGCCCGGGGAGTGATCGCTCAGGAAGGCGTCCACTTCGGCAGGCGTGGGCGGAAGGCCGGTGAGGTCAAGGGTCACGCGGCGGATCAGCGTGGCCCGGTCCGCTTCCGGCGAAGGCGCAAGCCCCTCGTGTTCCAGGTGAGCCAACACATAGTAATCAATGGGGTTGCGCGGCCATGCCGTGTGCATCACCTGCGGCCGGGCCGCGATCTCGGGCGGAATGAAGGACCAGTGCTTTTGCCACTTGGCGCCCTGCTCGATCCAGCGCCGGATCAGATCGATCTGCTTGTCCGGCAGCTTGGCGTAGCCCATGTAAGCCGGCGGCATCCGGAAGCCTTGGTTGTCGGAACTGATGCGTTGCAACATCACGCTCTTCGAAGGATCGCCCCGCACAACGGCAACCCCGCCGCTCGCGAGGGCTGTGAAGGCGCCCTCTTCGGTGTCGAAATGCATGTTGGTCTTGCGGTTGGCTTTATCGGGACCGTGGCAGGCGTAGCAGTGGTCGGAAAGGATCGGCCGAATATCGCGATTGAATAACACGGTATCCGAAGCCGGGTCGCTCGCCCAGCACGTTGTGCCCAGACAAACGACGGCCCAAATCAACGCCCAGTGTGGCATACGGGAACGGAAACCCATGATCATGGCTTTTGTTTCCCAACGAAGGCCAGTCTATATCTCATGGGAGTAAGACGCAAGCACCGTCGATTCGCGGCCCTGCAGGAACCAGGAGTGTAGCCCAGAAATGTAGCGGGTAGCCACGACACGGTTTTTGTGTCGTGGGCTTCTCATCCGCGGTACGCCTCAGGCAAATGCACATCGTCAAGCTGAACCGGGCAGGCCGCCACCGAGGCCTTATCGAAATTGTTGTAGTTCGACCAGCGCCGGTTTCGCAGCCAGCCCTTTGCGCACCGGGTTCAGGTGCATGTACACCAGCCGGTCCCGGAACTCTCCGGCATGGCGCACGAAGCGGTCCCAGAACTGGTGCCGCCACACTGTCCCGGTCGTGTACCGATTCCGACTACCACCAGGGCCAATCAAGAGCCCACGACGCAAAAACCGTGTCGTGGCTACACGCTTCACGATAATTTGGTTTGAGTTGTACAAGACCAGCATGTATGATCGCGCCCGGTCGTGAAAGCCCAAAACAGCGGACCGCCATTTCACGCGTGGCCGGCCAACGTCGGCCTCAGGGTTGCTGCTGCGAACGTTCGTAAGGATGCGCATGCCCTCAATAGGGGGGGAAAGCAAGCGCGACCTCAGTTTTTGAGGTCCGAAGCTTTCGGACGTTGCCAATAAGAGGGCGAAGACCTCAGACCGAGAGGCCTGCGTACGTCTGCCAACGCGCTTCTTCTCGGAATCCGAACTTGAGAGCCGCGAAAGCGGCAAAGGGGGTAGGTATGAGCAAGCTCTAGCTTTTGCAAATCAATTCTTCTCGCGTGTGTCATTTGTGCGGTTGAGGCGATTAGCTCGCCTGCACAGACGTTCACGAGTCTCCTGAGCTTCGATGAAGCCGACGGCTACGAGCCTTCCACAGGCTCTGTCGTCCAAAGCACCGACGGCAACTACTACGGTACAACTACCCTTGGCGGAGACCTTAGCTGCGACCCTCCTTACGGATGTGGAACAGTCTTCAAAATCACTCCGACAGGAACCCTCACGACACTGCACAGTTTCGACGGCACTGATGGCTCATACCCGAATGGGCTGGTTCTCGCTACGAACGGGAAGTTGTACGGCACGACCGAGCTTGGCGGGGCGAACAGCTATGGTACAGTGTTTGAAATCACCGCAGCAGGTGTCTTGACTACGCTTTACAGCTTTTGCAGCCAGGCCAATTGCAGCGACGGGGCCGGGCCTGGGCCTGCGGCCGGGCTGGTTCAAGGCAGCGACGGGAACTTCTATGGGACCACTTCAGGCGGCGGAGGAAGCACCGCATGCAATGGGTGCGGTACGGTCTTCAAGATCACCCCGGCGGGGATACTGAGTACGCTCCACAGCTTCGACGGCACCGATGGCGAAGACCCTTGGGCGGGGCTGATTCAAGCCACCGACGGAAACTTCTACGGCACAACGTGGGCCGGCGGGGCTAACTCTTGTTTTGGTGGGGGCTGCGGCACAGTCTTCAAGATCACCCCGGCGGGGATACTGAGTACGCTCCACAGCTTCGACGGCGCTGACGGCCAATTACCGATAGCTGCGCTCATTCAAGCTACTAACGGGAACCTCTATGGGACAACGCAGACTGGCGGAGCCTACACCTGGGGCACCGTATTCGAAATCACGCCAACGGGCAGTTTCACTACACTTCATAACTTCGACTCTAGCGACGGTGGCACCCTGTATGCAGGATTGGTGCAGGGCACGGACGGAAACCTCTATGGGGCAACGTCGGTGGGGGGAACCAGCACCGCGTCGTGCCCGTACCCGTACGGCTGTGGTACAATCTTCTCAATTACCACTAATGGTACGCTTACAACGCTGCACAATTTCAATGGCACTGATGGCTCCAGCCGAGTCGGGGGTTTGACGCAAGCCACTAGCGGCAGCTTCTACGGCACAACCTCCTTTGGCGGTAGCAGCAGCAACTGCGAGAACGGCTGCGGAACCGTCTTCAGCTTGGCTGTAGGCCTTGGCCCCTTCGTGGAGACAAACCCCACCTCCGGCAAGGTGGGGACGCGCGTCAGGATTCTGGGGACCAATCTGTCCGGCGCCACCAGCGTTACGTTTAATGGCACGCCGGCTTTCTTCAAGGTGCGGTCGAGTTCCGAAATCGGAACCGTCGTACCCCCGGGCGCCACCACCGGGTTCGTTAGGGTGACAACACCCGGCGGCACGTTGACCAGCAACGTGATATTCCGGGCACCATAAGCCGGCAGACTGCAAAGTCAGATCAGCTAGCGAGGCAGTGAGTGGGGTAGTTAGTCAGAAGCGCGGGCCTGTTTTTCAAGCTCTGCGGCTCTGCAGGTCATCTCGGAAAAGCCGCGGACCTAAACACCAGGTCCGCGCTGTTCCTCAGAATTCAAACGTCAAAATAACAACAGGGACAAGAGGAGGTAGTATGGGCAAGCTCAGTTCGTGCCGAATAGTCTCTCTTTGGTCAGGATGGCGCATAGCGCAGCTATGCGAACGTATGGCTCGGACGGATCGCGGGGCGGCAGCATAAAGCGGGTAGCGGGTAGCCACGACACGGTCTTTGTGTCGTGGGCTTTTCATCCGCGGTACGCCTCAGGAAAATGCACATCGTCAAGCTGAACCGGGCAGGCCGCGACCGAGGCCTTATCGAAATTGTTGTACCTCGACCAGCGCCAGTCCTCCGGTTTCGCAGCCAGCCCTTTGCGCACCGGGTTCAGGTGCCTGTACACCAGCCGGTCCCGAACTCCCCGGCATGGCGCACGAAGCGGTCCCAGAACTGGTGCTGCCACGCTGTCCCCGTCGTGTGCCGTTTCCGACTACCACCACCCCCAATCAAAAGCCCACGACACAAAGACCGTGTCGTGGCTACCCGCTCTGCTGTGCGCCAGCCTGCCGCAGTCCGGGGAATTTTGACTAACGCCCGGCTTCGAGAATCAACTTCTGCACCCGCCAATTCAATAGTTCGGCGACGTAGAGTTCGGTTTCGGAAGGGCAGGCCATCTCGTGGATCCAGCCGAACTGCTTGAGTTGCTTGCCCGATTCTCCGAGCACGCCCAGCACCTTCCCGTCCAAGCTGAGCTTGTAGATACGGCCCGGGTACCCGTCAGAGCTGAATAGCACTTGACTTGGTCCCGGCGTGATGCAGATTGCCCAGGGGGCCCCGGGCGCCATCGCGCCCGTAGTGGCGTTCGGCTTGTTACCGATCGCCGGACGCGCGTTCGGATCGACCGGTACGTCGATCGTGATCTGGCGCAGGAACCTGCCTTCGCCATCGAACACCTGGATGCGCCGGTTGCCCCGGTCCGCCACGTAGACGCGGTCTTGCGCGTCCACCGCAATGCTATGCGGAGTGTTGAACTGGCCGGGGCCGTCACCCGGCTCGCCCCATGACTTCAGCCAGGCGCCGTCTTTGTTCACTTTTGCGACCCGGGAGTTGATGTAGCCATCGCTGATAAACGTATTTCCGGCCGCATCCCAGGCCATGTCGGTCACTTGCCTGAACATGCCGTCCACGGGCGGTAAGGGCGGCCGGGGATGGCCGAGCGGCCCGGTGCCCTCATCCGAGGCTTCCTGCTTGCGTCCAAAGACCATCAATACGCGGCCTTCAGGGCTGAACTTGATCACCATGTCCGAGCCCTTGTCCGCCGCCCAAATATTGTCGTCCCTGTCGACCTTCACTGAGTGCGCAAACGACCATGCATATAGATGATGGCCAATCTCGCGAACGAATTTACCGTCGGCGCCGAACTCCAGAAGTTGTGCGGCGCCCGCCCCATAAGCGGGGCCGGTAGTATCACCCCGCGAGAAGACGAAGACGTGTCCCTTGGAGTTCACTGCCACACCCGCCACTTCGCCGAAATACACGTCAGGCGGAAGCTTCAGAAAGTCGGAAACCGATTGATACGGGATCGCCGGAGGCTGTTGAGCGAAAATAGGGCTGCTGAGTAAGAGCGACAAAACAACCGTTGAGCGTCTCATCTTTAGTCTCCTGGGTCGGCAAGGACGGCTCTAGGCCACAAGGTCCGCCCAGAGGGTATCATTTTTGAAGTTCTCCGTCAGCTGGGTTTTAAGTCTTACTAAACTTTTTTGGCAGCTCGTAGAGAGCGATTACCGGCCACAAGCCTGTCCTTGACCGTCTTCCGCCCTTTCGCCATAATGGCGTCTAATGAGCATTTGCAAAATACAGTGACGTCATTCTCTGTAGCGCCGCTCTATGAGCGGCGAAAAACGCCGGTCGCAGACCGGCGCTACAGCAGCGGTCGTCACTCTATTCTGCAATGCTCAATAAGTAGTTCGTTCTCACGCGGGCTCTTTCGGCCTTCAGCCGCCCTCGAGCCGGACTTTTTCAAATCCACGGACTGTGGTCGGCGATGTCTCTGATCCGGGAGGTTATGGTGCGTGAAATTCGTAGAGTCGCTGTGCTTGGAGCAGGCACAATGGGCGCGAGGATTGCCGCTCATCTGGCAAATGCCTCAATTCCGGTAGTACTCCTGGACATGGTGCCGAAGGAACTGACCGCGGAGGAACAATCCAGGGGACTATCAACCTCGGACCCGCGCGTGCGCAATCGGCTTGCCACCGCGGGTTTGGACGCTGCGCTCAAGTCAAAGCCCGCCGCATTTTTCATTCCCGAGGCCGCGCGCCTCATCGCCCCCGGCAACTTTGAAGACGATCTCGGGCTGGTAAGGGACTGCGACTGGATAATCGAGGCGGTCACGGAAGACCGCGCCATCAAGCAGTCCCTCCTCAAGAGAGTTGAAACGCTGCGCGCGCCGGGGGCGGTGGTGAGTTCGAACACCTCGGGCATTTCCATCGCCGGCATCGCGGAGGGCTTTGGGGACGATTTTCAGCGGCACTGGCTGGGGACTCACTTCTTCAATCCGCCCCGCTACATGAAACTGCTGGAGGTGATCCCGACTCAGAATACGTTGCCCGAAGTTGTGGAGGCGGTGTCCCGATTCGGCGACGTCGTGCTCGGAAAAGGCATTGTGATCGCCAAGGACTCGCCCAATTTCATCGCCAACCGCATCGGGACGTTTGTCACCCTGAACGTGCTGCACATCATGCAGCAGGACGGCTACACGATCGAGGAGATCGACGCCCTCACCGGACCCGCCATGGGCTTGCCCAGGAGCGCGACCTTCCGGACGCTTGACCTGGTGGGACTGGATGTGCTCGCACACGTCATCGAGAATCTACGCCGCTCGCTGCCGAACGACGAGCGCCATGAACTATTCGAGGCGCCGGGCTTTGTGGCCGAGATGAGGAAGCGGGAGCTTCTCGGCGACAAGACGCGGCAAGGCTTCTACAAAAAAGTGAAGGCGGCAACGGGGTCGGGCGATGACAGCGAGATTCGGACGCTCGATCTCGCCACATTCGAGTACCGGTCGCGCCAGAAGCCCAGCCTGGGATCGCTCGAGATGGCGCGCAATATCGAAGATGTGCGGCAGCGCGTGAATATTCTTATGCAGGCGCAGGACCGCGCCGGCGAATTCTATCGCACGGTTCTGAGTGACACCTTTCACTACGCCGCCATGCGAATTCCCGAGATCGCTGACGACATCGTGGCCGTCGATAACGGCATGAAGTGGGGATTCAACTGGGAAGCCGGCCCTTTTGAACTGTGGGACGCGGTGGGAGTCGAAAAGTTGGTTAGTCGATGGGGGCACGAGCAGCGGCTGATACCTCCGGTCGCCGAGCAGCTGCTCGGCAAGGGACACAAGACCTTCTACTGCGAGGACGGCGGGCGCCCTCGATATTTCGAATTTGGAAAGGCAAGCTATCTGCCGGTGCCTCAGCGCGACGGAGTCATCATCCTGCCCTCGCTTACGGCTCAGAGCAAGGAAGTTCGCAGGAACGCCGGCGCCAGTCTCATCGACCTGGGAGACGGGGTCCTCTGCCTGGAGTTCCATTCCAAGATGAATACCATCGGCGCCGATACGGTGGCGATGATCCATGCCGGTCTCAAAGCTTTGAACGAGAATTTCGACGCGATGGTGATTGGCAACCAAGCCCCCAATTTCTGCGTTGGAGCCAATCTCATGCTGCTTCTGATAGGGATCCACGAGGGCGAATGGGAAGAGATCCATGAGGCGGTGCGGGCTTTTCAAGGCGCCAATATGGCGCTGAAGTACGCCGAAAAGCCGGTTGTGGCGGCTCCCTTTGGGCTTACCTTGGGCGGCGGCACAGAGATCTGTCTCCATTGCGCCCGGGTGCAAGCAGCGGCTGAATCCTACATGGGGCTGGTTGAAGCCGGAGTGGGATTGCTGCCGGCGGGTGGCGGCACCAAAGAGATGCTGCTGCGGGCGATGGATGCTCTGCCCAAGGACCCCGAAGCCAACCCTTTCATCGCCGTGAAGGAGGTCTTCGAGACCGTCGGCATGGCAAAGGTTTCAACCAGCGCCGCGGAAGCCCGGAAGTTGGGATACCTGAGCGAACGCGATTCGGTGAGCATGAACCGCGACCGACTGATTGCTGAAGCTAAGCTGGCTGCGCTCGATCTGAGGCGCCGTGGTTACCGGCCCGGTACTCCGCGCGAAGATGTACCGGCGCTTGGCCAACCAGCCTTCGCGAAGATGAAGCTAGGTCTTCATCTCATGCGGCGGGCGGAATACATCTCGGATTATGACGTCGTGGTGGGCACCGAACTGGCCCGTGTGCTCTCGGGCGGTGGGGAGTTTACGTCGCCGCAGCGAGTTTCAGAATCATATTTGCTGGACTTGGAACGCGAGGCCTTCGTACGACTCTGCGGCCACAAAAACACCGTTGAGCGCATACAGCACATGCTGAAGTACGGAAAGCCCCTTCGCAACTAATGGCGTCCAGCTTGATCCGCCCGCGCAGACAAGCCGCGCGGCAAGGCAGACACGACATTAGGGACCCCTGCGTCGGAGCGGTCCGCGTCGCCGACGTCCCCGGCCGTTTTGGTTAACGTGTGGCAAGCTTTCGGGCAAAGTCGAGCAGGAAAGCTCTGTCAGACTCTACCATCTTGCCCACCAAACCCTTCAGTTTCAGCAGAAAGCGAGCTTCTGTTCCGGAAGGGCCAGCTTCGTCCGCGAGCTCTTCGAGCGTGCGGCGCGGGCTGAGGTGCGGAGTGGCAGGGGCATCTTCGCCCGTGTAGAAGAGTCTGTAGAGAGGAACGTCAAGCGCAGCAGCAAAGCGTTCCAGCGTCTCCAGCGATGGAACCGTGTGCCCGTGCTCGACGCGGGAGATGTAGCATCGAAGCAGCCCGCTGGCTTTCTCGATATCTCCTTGCGAAAAGCTCTTCTGTTCGCGTAGTTGCCGTATTCGTTGACCTATCAGCATTCTGTTCGCTCCTAATATTGAACTTAATTGCGAAAGGCTTATCGCCTTCTCTGCAAACTTATCGCTCGATGCCCCGGTTTCTTGCTAGTTCCCCAGTACTGTTACCGACGTACCGACTGAAGCTGGACGACTTCAGTTCTCACCTGTTCAGTCCGCCGCCGGCCGGTCCAGCAGCAGTGTAAGGAGAGCCATGCGCACGAAAAGACCGTTCTGCGCCTGACGAAAATAAGCCGCTCGCGGGTCGCTATCCACAACGGGAGCGATTTCACCCACCCGGGGCAGCGGATGCATGATGATGGCGTCCGGCCTCATCAAGTCCAGGCTGGCCTGATTGATCACGTAGAGCCCGCGGCACTCCTCGTAGTCAGCGGTACGATCGCCAAAGCGTTCCTTCTGGATGCGAGTCTGGTAAATGACGTCCACCTCGGGCAGAACCTTCTCGAGTGAATCTTCTTCCTCGTACTCGACGCCGCGCTCGCGCAGATGCTGGAGGATGTCCTCCTTCATCCTGAGTGGTGGCGGAGCTACGAACCACATTCGAACGTCGTCGAATTTGCCGAGCAGATAGGCCAGTGACCGCACCGTGCGGCCCTGGGCGAGGTCACCGACCATTGCGATTCGCAAGCCGTTAAGGCGCCCGATTTCCCTCTGGATTGTGTACAGGTCGAGCAGCGCCTGAGTGGGATGCTGGCCGGCACCGTCGCCCGCATTAATCACCGGCACGCGCGACGCTGCAGCGGCTCGCACCGCCGAGCCCACTTCGTAATGCCGCAGCACGATCACGTCCGCGTATCCGTTCAAAATGCGGATCGTATCTTCAAGCGTTTCGCCTTTCGACACGGATGAGAACTCCGCGGCGTTTTCGGTGCTGATCACACGACCGCCCAGCCGGTGCATCGCCGTCTCGAACGAGAAGCGCGTGCGCGTCGAAGGCTCATAGAAGAGAGTCGCCATGATCGAGTGCGGGTACTTCGCACAACCCCCGCTGCGCGCGAGGGGCTCCATGCGAGCCGCCAAGTCAAAAAGTCCAGTTAAAGTGCTACGGTCAAACTGCTGCGCCTCGATCACGTGATGCAGCCGTGCACGCCCGGACTCGACTGTCCCGAAGTCCGCTGCTCTCGTGGCCGCTTCAAACATGAAAACCAAGTCTCTTCCCTGGGAAGCGTATTTCAATTCGCAAAGCGGTCAAACTGCTCATAGACTTTGCTGCCGGCCTCAGCAATTGTGGTGAAACCATCACTTGAACTCTCTGCAGGACGGACACAACCCACGATCTTGCATAGGCAGTTTAGCCCCTTGGTTACTGTTCCGTCAAGCACTAGGCTGAACATTATTTCGTCCACGAGATTTGGCCTATTGAATCAGATGTTACTTTACATTAATTAACACATTAATAATAACACCTCCGAGGCTCAACGACGCCACCCGATTGGCAGGCCGCACAACCGGAAAATGGCTCCTGTTTCACTGCTGACGATAGCCGAGAATTTCGGCCACCACCCGCTTGAGCACGCGTCCCTTGTGGGCTTCCCCAGCCTCTTGCCGGCTCGCAAAGCCGATTTTCTGGATCAGGATGCGAAAGTCGCGAAACTCGCAGTCCTCGGGAATCAGTAGATCGTCGCTTTGGTAAACCTCGCCGAAGTGAATCTCGCGAGCCTGCCGATCGATCCGCGCATCGAGTACCTCAGCCACGCGGCGGCCGTTTTGATAGAGCGCGGTGTCTTGCCGCGCGCTTGATGCGCTCATCTGGGTGCTGCCTCCCGTACCTCGATCGGCGTCGCCCAGGTCGGGGTCAGAAACACTCATGGTTCCACCTCAAGCGCAAAATAAACAGCTTTCCGTTTCACTCCTGCGGCGCTGACGCACCCGGATACTTACTGGGCGCAGCCGCCAGCGGCCCGGCGCGTTTCTACCGCGCTGCCGTTTTCGAATCTTCCAGGCTACGACCTTGCGCGGCCAAAGCCAGGCACGCCACCAGCGCCGCGCACTTCTGATCCTGAGTCCACGGGGGTCCAAGCGTGCGACCCAACTCCGCAACTTTGCGCTGCAATTCCTCTTGAGGCGCACCGAGCTCCGCAGAGGCCCGGGCGTGGAGTTCGCGCTCACGCACCGCCGTGATGGCAAGCCCATGGTGGCGGCACGCGTCCTGCAGCGCCTCACGGAAAAAATGGCCTTCAGCCGTGTGGATCATCGCGTGCGACCGAAGCACGCCGCCCAAATCTGCGCTGGGTCTCCCGGAACTCAAGAGAATGCCGCAGCCGGCCATCCGGTAGCCATCTTTTCGAAGGCGCTCAATCACTGTTCCGAGCGCTCGAATTGCGATCGACCGCGAGGTTGCGAAACAGAGCTTGATAAAAGGTTCGGCTTCCCCCAGGTCGAGCTCTGCAGCAGCGTGGTAAGGCTGAAGATACTCGCGCGCCTGACATTCCACGAGCTCGATGCGCCGGCGGTCCACGATCACAGGCTGAGCAAGCGGGCCGGCGACGGCCACCATTGCTGCCCACCCGGAGTGCACGCGGTGACCAAGTGCTGCGAAAAGCTCCGGACCAGCGGCTCCATTCTTCATCGTCCTCGAAAACCCCTTGGGGATGTTAGAGCGTGAGTATAAGCAAGTCAAGCTGCGGCGAGAACCCACGCGAAGGAAGCCTGCGCTCCGCCCGATCCGTTTGCTCACTCTGTTGCGGCCCTGACACCGGCCACGGGAATCAAAGAACCATGAACGATTTCGCAGCCCTGGCTGGCGAGAGGTGGAGGACCCGATGATAAGGCCCTTTCTTTATCCGCTCCGGCATACCCTCCGGCAGATAGTCCTGGCGTTCCTCGTACTTCTGGCGCCGATCGGGATGCTCCGGGCGCAGGAATCCGAGCGCCGCCAGGCCGAGCTAAGCGGAGTGACCAAGGGCAATACCGGCTGCGCCGTGCTGGAGAAGCACACTCCGATCAAGGGCAAACTGCTCGCCGTAGGCGTGATCTACGCGCGCACGGAGTATGTGGTTCTGGATTCGGTCAACTGCAAGCTGCCGAAAGACAAATACACCGGTCCTGGCGACATAAAAGCGCTGAATCAATATGCCACGGACAACAAGATCAAGCTGGTGGTGATTCCGCGCAATTACACTGACCAGGAATTCGCGGACGCGAAGGACATCTGTCGCCAGAAGCCGAGTCCACAACCTGCCTCACCGGCTCCCACCACGCCTTAATGAAGGTTCGCAAGACATAGGGTGGAATCGCAGTGCGGTGTCGGCTTCGACGATGCCCCCCTCCCACTTGCGGGTGGTAGTCCTTGACACTGCCTCCAAGAGTTTGCGTCGCGCCGCCAAAATCATGAGGCGATGACGAACGTTAATGTATTAGGATTGGAATCGACTCCACATCTCGGGAACCTGTTCAGCGGAGGGGCCCGGCAAGGCTGGGGGTGGCTCATGAGCAAGCGGACCCGTAAATCCATCTCGTCAGGCCTGGGGAGCTTCCAAGACAAAGCCGCGGCAACTCTCGGATCAATGGTTCTGGCTTGGATGTTTTTGCACCAAGTGGTCGCGGCGAAATCGAATGAACCGACCAACTCGAATCGAGCAAATTCCGCGGCGCGCTCCGCCGATTCGGCCGCGACCCCGGATCTCGCCAGACAACCGACCCTCTACATAGTGGGATACGCCCACCTCGATACCGAGTGGCGTTGGGAATATCCCCAGGTAATCCAGGAGTACCTGAGCAAGACTTTGCGGAACAATTTCGAGCTCTTTGAGAAATACCCTCATTACATCTTCAACTTTACCGGCGCCAACCGATTCATGATGTTCAAGGAATACTACCCGGCGGACTATGAGCGGCTCAAGCGGTACGTCGCCGCCGGCCGCTGGTTCCCGGCCGGATCTTCGATGGAGGAAAACGACGTCAATTCGCCGTCGGCCGAGTCCATCATCCGTCAAGTGCTTTACGGCAACACTTTCTTCCGCCATGAGTTTGGTAAAGCGAGCGAAGAGTTCATGCTGCCGGACTGCTTCGGATTTCCTGCATCGCTTCCAAGCATTCTGGCCCACGCCGGGATCAAAGGGTTTTCCACCCAGAAGCTCTCGTCGGGCTGGCAGCCGGCGCCGCACGTTGGTGGCCCGGAATCGCCGGAAAAGACACCGGAGGGCATACCGTTTAACGTCGGAATCTGGGAGGGTCCGGACGGCAAGAGCATTCTGGCTGCGCTCAACCCGGGCAGCTACGGCAGCGACGTAATCACCGACCTCAGTAAAGACAATCAGGCGCCGAATGGCGCCGAACGTGGGGAATACGTATGGAACTGGCCGGACCGCGTGGACTACAACGGAAAAGTGACTGGCGTGTACGCCGATTACCACTACGTTGGCACCGGTGACGTCGGCGGTTCTCCCAATGAAAGCTCTGTGAAGCTGATGGAAGCCATCGAGGCCCAAACCATCGCCATCCTTCCCGGCCGCCCCACCTTCGACCAGTACGGAAACCTCCAATCGACTACCAAGCCAGGGCCGCCAGTGAAAGTCGGCGACGGTCCTCTGCAGGTAATGTGGTCCGATGCCGATCAGATGTTCAAAGACATCAGGCCGGATGAGACCAGCCGCATGCCCCGTTACAAAGGCGATCTTGAACTCATCAACCACTCCGCCGGATCGATCACCTCGCAGGCCTATCACAAGCGCTGGAACCGCGAAAATGAGGTGCTGGGCGGCGCCGCCGAGCAGGCGTCGGTGGCGGCAGACTGGCTTGGCCGGCAGCCTTATCCCCAGGAGCGGCTGAACCATGCCTGGAGGCTCGTGCTGGGCGGTCAATTCCACGATATTATGGCCGGCACCGCCACCCCCAAATCGTACGAGTACTCCTGGAACGACGACGTGCTCGCATTGAATCAATTCGCGAATGTCATGACCAGCGCTACCAACTCGGTTGCTTCTGCGCTTGACACAGATGGAAATGGCACCGCTCTGGTGGTCTACAACCCTCTTAACATCGAACGCCAGGACGTGGTGGAAGCGAGCGTGAGATTCAATGGCGCGCCCCAGGGTGTCCGCGTCACCGGTCCAGACGGCAAAGATGTTCCGGCCGAGATGGAGCCGGAGAGCGACGGCGCGTCCAAAGTGGTATTCCTGGCGGACGTGCCTTCGATTGGCTACGCGGTCTATCAGGCGCAGACCGCCAATTTGCCGTCCGCGGGCTCGGCCTCCCTGCAGGTGAGCGAGTCCATGCTCGAGAACGATCGCTACCGGGTGAAGCTCGACGAAAATGGCGATGTCTCCAGCGTCTTCGACAAGAAGCTCAATCGCGAGCTTCTTTCCGCGCCGATTCGTCTGGCGGTCCTGACGGACAATCCGCGCCACTGGCCGGCGTGGAACATGGACTTCGAGGATGAGCAGCGGCCGCCGCGAAGCTACATCGGCGGACCGGTCACCGTCCGGGTGGTCGAGCGTGGTCCGGTTCGCGTGGCGGTGGAGGTCTCCCGCGAAGGGGAGGACTCCAAATTCGTGCAGACGATTCGTCTCTCCGCGGGCGACGCGGGCAATCGCGTGGAGTTCGGCAACGTGATCGACTGGAAGGCCAAGGGAGCGAACCTGAAGGCGGTTTTTCCACTGAGCGCGCACAACAAAGTGGCAACGTACAATTGGGACATCGGCACCATCCAGCGCCCGAACGAAGAAGAGCGGCAGTTTGAAGTGGCCACCCATCGCTGGATCGATCTCACTGACGAGAGCGGCACCTTCGGCGCAACCGTGCTGACGGACGCAAAGACTGCTTCCGACAAGCCCGGCGACGATACCTTGCGCCTGACCCTCATCCGCACGCCGGGTACGCGGGGGGGATACGAAGACCAGGGCACTCAGGACTGGGGCCATCACGAGTTTGTCTTTGGCCTTGCCGGTCACGATGGCGATTGGCGCAAGGGCCAAAGCGATTGGCAGGCTTACCGTCTCAACGAACCTCTAATGGTTTTCGAGACTTCCTCCAAGCATGCGGGGAGCCTCGGCAAGAGATTTTCGCTGCTGAAGATCAGCAGCAGCCGCGTGCGTTTGATGGCGCTGAAGAAGGCGGAGGAAAGCGACGAGGTGATCGTGCGACTCGTGGAAATGGACGGCGCTCCAGAGCCGAACGTGCGTTTGAGCTTTGCGGCGCCGGTGGTTGCGGCCCGCGAGGTGAACGGTCAGGAACAGCCGGTAGGTCCCGCCGCCGTGGACAGCGGACAGCTCACAACCTCTTTCGGCGCCTATCAACCGCGCACCTTTGCCGTCAAGCTCGGGCCGCCCTCCAGCAAAGCCGATGAGCCGGAATCGAGTCCGGTGGCTCTCGACTATGACACATCCGTCGCCACCCGCGATGGCAACCCGGCGGAGGGATGCTTCGACTGCGACCCGGATGAGCAGGACGCGCCTCAGGGCAAGGCGCTCGCCGCCGAGATGCTTCCCTCGGATGTAGCCTACGCAGGTATACACTTCCGTCTGGGCGCGGCGGGGAACGGGAACCCCGACGCCGTCACGGCCCGGGGCCAGAGCATTCCCCTGCCTCAAGGCAACTTCAACCGGCTTTACCTGTTGGCGGCTGCCTTTGAGGGCGATCAAGCGGGCACGTTCCAGGTGGAGGGCGGCCCGGCGCCTCTCCGCACTGACTTGAAAATCGAAGATTGGGGCGGCTTCATCGGGCAGTGGGACACCCGTACCTGGAACGAGCGCACCTTTGAAGTGCCGACGCCGCCCGAGCCTGCCGCCAACGATCATAGCCCGCGCGCCGGGCGAATCCGTCGGTTTCGGGCTTACGTCAAGGAGCATGGGCCCGAAACCAGAACGGTAATGGACTACACCGGCATGAAACCGGCTTACATCAAGCGCGCGCCGGTGGCGTGGTTCGCGTCCCATAACCACGGCCCCGACGGCGCCAATCAGGCCTACGCGTATTCGTACTTGTTTGCCTATGAAATCGATCTGCCACAGGGCGCTGCCCGCGTGACCTTGCCGGACAACCCGCACATCCGCATCCTGGCCGCTACGGTGGCAAACGAGGCGGAAAAAGTAAGCCCCGCCTGGCCGCTCTACGACACACTGGATCGCCAAAACGTCGACATGAGCCGCTGGACGGTGGCGGCCGCGGCGCCGCAACGGTAGGTTGGCGAGTGCCCAAGGATCAGCGGCAGTGTGTCAACGGTGTGAACACCCGCGGTCCGCACCCGAGAGCTTGCCGTCGGCCAAACCGGCCCCCCGAATTGCGCGTTCCTCCCCGGCCCTATTTCGTTTTGACAAATGCCTTTGTTGCTGTTACAGTCGCCGTCGCATGAGGACCGTTGGCGCGCGGGCCCCAGCTCGACCCGGGCGAGCGCCCCGAAAACGCGCGTTGTCATGCAGCGAGGTGGACGATGCAGGGAACCATCAAGCGGGTTGTTCGGGATCGGGGATTCGGGTTCATAAAGACGGCGGAAGGGCAAGAGGTCTTCTTTCATCGCAGCGGGCTCCGGGGCCTGAACTTTGACAGCCTGCACGAGGGGCAGGCCGTGGAATTTGAAGTGCGGCAAGGCGACAAGGGGCCCCGAGCCGAGAACGTGCGGGGGCAAGCCGAGTAGCCTCGCTCTCGTTCTCCACGCTGCTTCCGGTGGGATTCGCCGGAGTAGTCGACGATGCGCGAGCATTCGTCGGCGAATCGCACGCCGCGGGACGCCGAACATACCCGGCTGCCGCCCACGCTCTTCCGACCAGCACCAACAGCTCCGGATCACGGCGATGAACATCTGCAGAGGTGAACTCCTACCCCCATGGCGGGACGGGCCTGTACGACTTGCCCGCCGGGCCAGTCGCCATCCAGAACACCCCAGCGCCGGATCGCACGCCTAATCTCCCTGACCGCCCGGACATAATCGCGAGAGTGCCCGTTGCGGGGAGGCCGGCGTCCGAATATGGCGCGCGTCCCTATGAAGCAAAAGCCGCTCGCTATTGCTGAAGCCCGCCGGATTGCGCTCGGAGCCTAGGGCTTCGGTGTCCGGCGCCCTGCCCGTCCCATTCGCGCCGAGGACCTGCGCCGCGTCATCCGACGGCTTGGCTTGGTGCAGATCGATTACGTCAACGTCCTCGTTCCCGCGCACTACATGATCTTCTTTTCGCGCCTCGGGCCCTACCAGCGCTCGCTGCTGGATGAGGTTGTCTATCGGGGACGCGAGTTTACAGAGCAATGGGCGCACGAAGCCTCCATCGTGCCGGTGGAGACATGGCCGCTGCTGCGCCATCGCATGGAATCGCACCGGGCGCGTCCTTGGGGCTTCGATGGATTCATGAAGGAGAATGCGGCTTTCGCCCAGGCGGTGATCGAGGCCGTGCGCGCCAACGGGCCTCTGGCAGCGGATGACCTCGCGGCGCTTCAGAACGCTCCTGGGATCGACCGCTCGAAGTTCGGACGCATCCCCGGCGCCTGGGTGGGAACGGTTGAGAGAGCGGTGCTCGAGGCGCATTTCGGACGCGGTCTGCTGGCGGTTGCCGAGCGCCGGCCTAACTTCTCGCGATCGTACGATCTGGCGGAACGCATCATCCCGAAGGATTATCACAGCCGCAGGGTGGAACGCGAGGACGCCGAACGCGAGCTTTTGCGCCGGGCTGCGCGCGCCTGCGGTATCGGCACGGCCGATGATCTTGCCGACTACTACCGCATGCCTATCCGAACCGCTCGCCAGCGCATTGCGGAGTTGGTGGAAGCCGGTCACCTGCGCGAAGTCCACGTGGAGGGCTGGCGCCAGAAAGCCTACCTTCAGCCCGGGGCCGAGCCTGCGGCCAGCCTTGAAATTGAAGCGCTGCTTGCTCCATTCGATCCGCTCATCTGGTACCGGCCCCGCGTGGCGCGACTCTTCAATTTCGAGTACCGCGTCGAGATCTACGTGCCTCAGCTCAAGCGCCGCTGGGGCTACTACGTCCTACCTTTCCTGCTCGGGGATCGGCTGGTGGCTCGCGTAGACCTCAAGGCTAACCGGGCTCTCGGCAAACTCATGGTGCTGGCGCTTTATCTGGAACCTGCAACTGAGAAGGCGGAAATTGCAAAGCGACCGATGTTCGGAGCCCTCGGCCGCCAGTTGCAAAGGCTGGCAAGTTGGCTCGGCCTTGAGGGCGCGCTGATCGGCCCGGCGGTTCCTCGAAATCTGGCTGTTCGGCTTCACCCCGCACTGACGCCCCAGGAATAATGGGACTGGACCGCGTAGGTGTAATCTAGAAGCGCACTCGCGGATCGCCGCGCGTGCACGGTGTCCTGCTTGTCGGCCGAAACGGGAGCGTGTTAGCATGGCTTCGCAGGTTGGTGCAGGAGACATGGATCTAACCTCAGTGTTCAAAAAAGTGCCGGAAGGGTATATTGCCTGGGTGGAGGACTTGCCCGGAGCTAACACTCAGGGTGCGACCTTGGAAGAAGCCCGCGAAAATCTTCGGGAAGCCATCCGGCTGGTTCTTGAGACCAATCGCGAGCTGGCGGCCCATGACATGGAAGACGAAGATTTTATAAGAGAGCCTGTCTCCCTGGCAACATTGTGAAGCGACGTGAGTTGATCCGGCATCTGGAAGAGAACGGGTGCCGGCAACTGCGTGAAGGGAGCAGGCATACGGTGTTCGCGAATCCCTTCCAAAACAAAGTCTCCACCGTCCCCCGCCATACAGAGATCAACGATATTCTCGCCCGCAAAACTTGCCGCGACCTTCGAATTCCCGAGCCGCGTTGACTTGCCCGGCTTCAGCCGGTCCTCGCCTGGTGCCATCAACGGCTCCTGGTCCGCGAATCTACTCTTCGCGCCAGACCGCGTATGCGGCGAAGGCAACCAGCGTCAGAAAAGTACCGGCGCTCACCAGCACCAGATAGATGGGCGACTGGCCGAATCCCCGGCCAAGCATCTCGAAGAAATGGCGCGACCCCTCCACGATCCCGCTGGCAGGGACCCGCGCCAGCTCTTTCGTTCCGCCGAACCACCCTGCAATCCGGGGCCACTGCCAAAGACTAAGTCCGATCACGGTAATGACGCCAAGAAACTGCGCCAGGCGCTCCGCCCACGCGATCGGCTGCGTAGCGCGTCGCTCCGCGGCGCGGCGCGCGGAGAGCTGGGATTTCCACCACACCAGTCCTGCGCTCGGCAACCTGACTTCCGCCTGCGCCAATTCATCCTCGCGGCGCATCGCAGTGGCCACCAGCGCCACTTCCGAGCAGACTGCGCAACCGGCAGCATGCTTCCGGATCTCTTCGCCCCAGGCCCCGGCCCAACGGCCGGACTTGAGCGCGTCAATCACGTGTTGTTCCCTGTCACAGTGCTGAATCTTCATACCCTTGCTCACTTCGATCAGAGCGCTTCCCCGTTTCCGCCTTTGCGGATCAACTCCGCCATCTTGCGCCGCGCACGAAACAGCAACAGGCGGATGCTTCCCGCCCTCAAGCCTACCACTTCAGCGATCTCCTTGTGGCTGGACCCTTCCACGTAGGCCAGCCACAGGATCTCGCGCTCTCGCGGTTTCAATTTCTGGAGCGCTTTCCCGAGGTCCGCGCGCTGCTGGACCTGTTCGGCGGTACGATCGTCGGAGCGCAACTCCTCGGTGGCTTCTAATTCCACCTTCTCCCTTTGCGGCCAGCGGCGCCAGTGATCGCGCGCAAGATTGGTGCCGATGCGGTAAAGGTAATTCTTCTGATAGGCCTCGTCGCTGGACTTGAGATCGGCGCGCAAAAACCGGTAGTAGCTTTCCTGCACCAGGTCCTCGGCCAGCGTCACATCGTTGCATAGACGCGCCAGATACGATCCTAGCGAGCGAGCCGTTTTTTCGTAGAACAGCCGAAAGGTCTGCTCGTCCATGTGGAAAGCTTGTTCAGCCGCCTCCGCCCCGACCTTTGAACTTTCCAGTTCCGCCACGATGATTTCCGCCATGCTCATAATTCTGCCATGATCGGGCCGGCAGGCTCTCAACGATCAGCTGCCGGCCCGATGCAATCTCAACGGCCGGCGAGCGGGGCGCCAACATGTCGCGCGCCGTTCAACAATCCGAGCTGCTTGGAGAGGCCATACGAGATGAGCGCCGAGAGAATGAACCCGGCGCCAATCGTCAGGCCGAGGGTTCCGAAGACCAGCAGGGGCTCAACGGCGTCCGGCATGCGGTCGCGGATGAACAGAAGCCCGAACCCGACCAGACCCAGGATCAAACCGGCCTGGATCGACCAGACAATTCGTCCCGCCGCCGCGGGCACGCCTCGCGACGGCATGTCGAACGAGGGCGGAGTCCATTCGAGCAGGCGCCGTCCGGCTTCGGACTGCATGTAGGCGGTGAGTTCCTGCCCGGAGGCGAACTTCTCGATCAGCTTGGCGTGCACTTCCTCGTGAACCTTAAATGTCTTGTTCCAACGCCGGTTCTCCAGCACGTAGCGAAGCACCCAAAGAACGGCGAGCAGGCAAACCACAAAGACTGAAAACGGAACGAACCAGCCAAGAAGTTCGTCCGTGTCGCTGCGGCGGTTGAGCAGTCTCCAATTCGCCGGGCTGATGAAGGATCGCGGATCCGCCTTCACCTGCGGATGAGCTTCCAGGAAAGCTTGCAGCTCGGGATGGTCGTGAATGTAATTCGGATCGTTAACTCGCTGGGGCTCGGACAGCACGTCATTCTGAATTTCAGGGTGGGCGTCCAGGAAACGATCCAGCGCGCCGCGCTCGGCATCGATCTCGGCCGGGGTGGCTTGCTCCACCTGGCTGGCTCGAATCGTGTCGGCTGCCGGTTTCTGCGCCAGAGCCAATCCTGAGCCGGCGCCAGCCCAACACAGGAGCGCGACTGCCAAGCCGGCTCCTCTCAAGTAGCTCTTTCGATTGATGAAAATGTTTGTCATTGACTGACCCCTCTCGCTTGTTTCGGCCCCGAACTGCTGCCAGGCCGGGATGCCGTTCGGGACGCCAGCATGTGGCTCCGTCCTCTATAACGGCTCGAGGGGGTTCTCGGTTAACACCTTGCTGTTTGGGTAGTCGATGCCTCTGCGCTCTGGCTGGGAGATTCTGGCGAGAGGGTTGACCTGATCTATATAACCGCTGTATTATCAGTACTATGACGGCTTTGAATTGATAAACCATGTATTTTCAAAGACCTGATGGCTTTAACGCCGGTAGAGAAAGCGCTGTCCTTTGTTTTCAACAACCTAGTGGCTTCGTTCGGACAATTCAGGTCTGCCGATGCTCACGCCTGCGGTCATAGGGTCTGGCTGATGCCGCGCCCTTGGCCCTGATGCGAGTCTCACCCGGGGCCCGTGGTTGAGTCAAGTAATTTTGTGCCCAATATTCTGCATGCTCCGAATGAAAGCGATGCACCAAGTGTGGACCAAGACAAACAGGTGAATCGGGAGCTGCCGTAATATTTCAAGACCGTTAATCGACTTATTGATGTCCAGTAACACCTCGTCGCTATTGCCGTGGGATCGAGCGACGCACTAAAGTTGCGTCCTTGATCGGACTTGGGCCTCATTAAAGCAATCGAGAATTCAACAACCAACACGGGTCAGCGCCCGCACATTGCAGAAGTATAAAGGAGCATCTCGAAATGTCCGCACACGCCTCCATCTCAAAGATCGCTGTCATATGGACGATCTTGCTTGGTGTTCTACTGACCCCGGCTGCCTTTGGGCAACTGACCGACGCGACTCTTAAAGGTACGGTAACGGACCCCAGTGGATCCGTTGTTCCTCGCGCGTCGGTAGTGGTCACAAATGAAAGCACAGGCCAGAAACGCTCCGCAACCTCAGGCCAAAGTGGGGAATTCAGTCTTTCCGACCTGGCACCAGGACCTTACGACGTGAATGTTAGCATCAGTGGATTCAAAAACTTCGAGCAGCGGGGCTTGGAACTGAACGTCGGGAAATTTACGGAGATCAACGTTCGGTTGGTAGTCGGTGAAGGTAAGCAGACGGTCAAAGTCAGTGCGCAGGCGGCGCAGGTGCCGGTGTCAACCGAAGCGCGTCTTTCGGATACTTTGGAGCACAAACAAATCGTGGACCTGCCCATTCCTGATCGAGACGTCTTTTTTTTGACCAGTCTCAGCGCCGGCGCAACGAATATCCCCGGTAAGAGCTTTGCCTATAAACTGGTGGGCTCACCCATTGTCGCCGTCAACGGCAACCGCTTTCGGGGCGACAATTATGTACTCGACGGGTCAATGGATACTGACATTCTCAATCAAGGCGAGCCCGCCATCGTGCCCAGCCTGGAGTCTATCAATGAGGTCCAAGTCCAGACGGGCAACTTCTCCAGCGAGTACGGGCGTGGCAACGGGTCGGTGGTCAATATCCAGACTAAGTCCGGTACGAACGAGTTTCACGGCAAGATTTGGGAATACGACAAGAATGCGGTACTCAATGCCAGAAACTTCTTTGCGGCCTCGACCCCTCCATTGGTGTTCAACCAGTTCGGAGCAAATCTTGGCGGCCCGATTAGAAAGAATAAGACATTCTTCTTCGGCACCTACGAAGGCACTCGTGACGCTCTCGGCCAGGCGTTGGCTTATCAGGTGGAGACGCCGGAGTACCGAAATTATGTATTTAACACCTCGCCGTCAAGTCTTGCAGCAAGCCTCTTGAAAAAGTTCCCGGCTCCGACGCCCTCACCTGGTTCCGGCGGAAAGGAATACCAGGGCGAAGTGGACCTCACGACTCCCCAGGGAGCAGTGATTCCTGGCACCGGGACCGCTGCAGTGATCCTGCATGACGACCTCCGGGACGACCAATATATGGCACGGGTAGACCATTCGTTCGCCAACGGAAAGGACTCGCTGACTGGCCGGTGGATCGCGGATGATGAGCGAAATAACGGCGCGTCCTCTTCGGGGCTGACTTCGCTGGGCCAGGCCACGCGAGGTTTTGTTGACCCGGCTGGCCTTTTCTTCGGGAATCTCAATTTCGGGGAAGTCCACGTCTTCGATCGGATGGTGAATGACGCCAGATTTTCATTCAATGATGACGTTATCGGATACAGCACACCGTATGCGCAATACCCCATCATCAACATTACTGGGGTGACGGCCCCGTTCGGCGACCAAGTCCCGCTCCAGACGCATCTTCGAACCTATGAGGCCAGGGATACCCTAACACTTACCCGCGGCAGACACGTCCTTCGCACCGGGCTGGAACTGCGAAAACTTTTCATCGGATTTGGACTCGGCCCCCCCGCTGCGGGCACTTTCTTTTTCAATAACCTGCTTGATTTTGCCGTCGACAATCCTTTCGAGCAGGTTCTCATTGTCAATCCCGCGACCGGAACTCTTACCAGAACCGACCGCGATTACTCATCTTATGAGACTGGCGCCTTTGTTCAGGACGACTGGAAGGCCACTTCGCGGCTGACCCTGAACCTCGGGGTGCGTCACGACTATTTCGGCGACCCTTCGGAGCGTTACGGGCGCATGAGCAACCTGACCTGGGGTTCAGGAGGTACTTATAGCGAGAGACTCGCTAACGCCTCTGTGGGGCATGTGACTCAACTGTTTGATCCCCAAAAGGCCAACTTCTCACCCCGCGCGGGTCTTGCCTACGATCCCTTCGGCGATGGCAAGAGTTCCATCCGGGCAGGCTATAGTCTAGCTTACCAACCCCTTCACGAACGTTCGTTGCTGGGGCAATCTTCGAATCCTCCATTTGATATTCAGGCCGTCCTTCAGCCGAACGTGGGAATCGGGACCAATATTCTTTATGGCATTCCGGTACCCTTCAATCCGCAGTTCCAGACGGCTCTCAATGCGCAGGGAGGTGTAGTGACCGCGCCGGGAACACCATCCATTCGCCTCGCGGTCACGGTGGACAACCCTAACATCAAAACGCAATATAGCGAGAGTTGGTTTTTCAATATCCAGCGCGAAGTCGTTTCCAGCTGGATTGTGGAGATCGGCTACGTCGGCACCAACGGCATCAACCTGGAGCGGCGAGATGACATTAACCGCGTCGATGGCGATCTGCTGGATGGAAAGTTGGACCGCATCAACCCAAATTTTGCCACGGTGACGTACATGACCAACGGCGTAACCTCAAGTTACAACGCTCTGACCGCCGAAGTGCGTCACCGGCTCGGCAGCGGACTGACGCTGCAGGCCAATTACCGCTGGTCCAAATGGATCGATGACAGTTCAGACACCAACACCGCTGCCCAGAACGACAATGCCGAACCCGGGAAGGGACCCGAAAACGCTGCTTGCCTGCGATGCGAGCGGGGGCCTTCGGAATTCGACATCCCGCAACGTGTAACGGGGTCCGCGCTTTGGACGCCCAGGTTGTCAAAGGGCAACGATTTGTTGGGAAAGATTGGGAACAATTGGCAAATCTCGACTATCATCGTGGCGCAATCGGGAAGGCCCTTCAGCGTGTATTGTTCAGCTTCCTATCAAGCGGGTTGCGATTTCAATGCGGACGGCGGCGGCGGCATCAACGGCGGCTACTACGACCGCCCCGATGCTCCGGCTCCTGGCGCTGTAAAGTCTTCATTTAGCCAACAGGATTTTCTGAGCGGGTTATTCAATCCCAATGTTTTCCCGATTCCTACTCCGGGCACTAACGGAACTCTGGGTCGAGACGTCTATCGAGGACCGCATCAGGTGAACGCCGATCTGGCGCTGACACGCAGCTTTCGTGTTCGGGAAGGGAAGGAGCTGCAGTTCCGCTTTGAGTCTTTCAACACGCTCAACAACGTCAATCTATACATCCCTAACGACGACCTCGCGCTGGCGCTGAAGCCCGACAAGACCTACTCGACCACGTCGAGCTTCGGCAAGTCCACGCGGGCGTTTGACCCGAGGATCTTGCAAGTCAGCGTAAGGTTCGCTTTTTGATGATGGTATCGTTTTGCCGCGAAAGCTCGGTCTTTCCCGGAGGCAGAAGTCCGCGAGATGATGACAGGAACGTGTCTTATCTGACCTGAGGAGTGTAGGGCAATGAGTTTCCGTCGAGTGGTACGTAACCTAGGCCGTGCGGTGTTAATCGTTGCAGGCCTTTACATCGTCTTGTTGGGAGCATTCGCAGCGACGATTCCCAATCTGGAAGTTTTCAGCCGGGTGATGGTGAATTTACCCCATCCCTTGTGGAAACTGATTCCCTTGGAGACGCTTTTCAACATCGTTCGGGCGGGAAAGTTAACGGTGGGCACTGAGGCTCCTGACTTCAACCTTCCCACCGTGAACAGGCAGGAGCACATCCGCCTATCTTCGTTTCGGGGGCAAAAGCCAGTGGTGCTGGTTTTCGGGAGCTACACGTGACCGCCCTTTCGCCGGGAGGTTCCCGCGCTCAACAAGCTGTATGACGAATACAAAGATCGAGTTGCCTTTCTGGTGGTTTACATCATGGAGGCGCACCCCGTCGACGTTTGGCAGACTGATGCCAATGTAGACGAAAATATTAATGTCCTCAACCCGAAGGACTTCCAGCAGCGCTGCGAAGTAGCCGGCCAATGCATTACGAAGCTTTCTATCAGAATCCCGGCGGTGATTGATGATATGGAGAACACCACCCAAACAGGATACGCCGCCCACCCTGATCGCCTTTACATTATTGATCGAGAGGGGCGCGTAGCATACAAAAGCAGGCCGGGACCCTTTGGCTTTAAGTCGGCGGAGATGGCGGCGAGCTTGAAGAAATTACTGGCCTCGGCCCCCGCTCAAACGGCTTTGGCCAAGTGAGGAATCCGAGGAAAACCAGCCCTCTCCCCTAGGGAGAGGGGGGACCGCGAAGCGGTGGTGAGGGGCAAAGTAGGTTTGCAATACGTGACCATAATTGCGAAAAGCAGTACTAAGCTTGCGTTGGCGCCTTCCGGAGCAGCCGGCAGAAGAGCGACGCCGCCAGGAGGGCCACGCCGAGCGATCCAAACGCGTAGACGAAGTTGCCGGTGTATTTTCGGATCTCGCCTACTGCCAGCGGCCCAAAATAACCCCCCAGATTGCCGATGGCGTTGATGAGCCCCATGGCGGAGCCGCTCACTTCAGCCGGCAACGTCTCGGTAGGGATGGCCCAGAAGGGACCATGCCCGCCATAAGAACCGGCGCCCACCAGGCAGATGCATATGAAAGAAAGCAGGGGAGAGCGGTGGCTGAGCGCCACGCTGGCCAGGAGGAAGAGGCCGCCCCACGTCAGCGCGCCGGCCACATGACCGCGCCGCTCACGCCGGCGGTCAGAGTGGCGGGAGACGACCACCATACCGATTGCCGTCAGAACGTAGGGAACCGCCTGCAACACGCCCACCAGGACATTGCCCATTTTCTGCGCGGCTTCGAGGGCGCTCGGCAACCAGAAGAGGTATCCATAATTTCCGCAATTGATGAGGAAATAGACGACAATCAGAACCATCACTTGCGGGTGCAGCAAGGTCCTGAGAAAAGAATCCTTTGATACCACCAGGCTGGATTCCTGCTGAAGGGATTGTTCAAGGTAGTTGCACTCCTCGGTGGAGATCCAGCCTGCCTGATGCGGGTGATCCACGATCTGAGTGAGCCAGATGATGAGCCACACAAACGGCAGGAGTCCTTCTGAGATCAGCAGCGCCCGCCAGTTCCAGTGCGCCAGGATCCACCCGGAGAGCGGCGACGAAACAATCACGGCGATCGGCAGGCATAGCATCCAGTAGGCGTTCGCACGCGCGCGCTCGTTGCGCGGGAACCAGTGAGCCAGCAGCACCAGCACGGCGGGCCAGACACCGCCCTCGGTCACGCCGAGCAGCAGGCGCATCCACCAGAACTCGCGCCACGTGTGGACAAATCCTGTGGCAGCGGAGCAGAGACCCCAGGCGATCAGCAGGATGCTGACAAAGCGCTTGGCGCTCCAGCGGCTGGCGAGGTAACCGCCGGGGATTTGCAGAACGATGTAGCCCCAGAAGAAGATCCCGGCTGCGCTCCCGGCTTGAGCGGGATCCATGTGCAGTTCGCGGCTCATGCTTGGGATCGCGAGGGAGATGTTTGTGCGATCGATAAACGCGATGGTGTACATCACGAAGGCGACGAAGATCACTCGCATCCAGCGCTGCTCGGGAATGGGTTTATCGCTCATCGGGCGGTTATCCGTGATCCGTTGTTCGCGGTTCTGGATCGTAAAGTTCGTTACGCGCCCCGCGTTGGGGGGCGCGCCTGGTTTCGCTGGGGCCGGCACCTGATCCCTGGTCCCCGGCCCCCTGGTGTCACGCGTGTGTCCGGCCGCGCAGAAGCCGGGCCGGCAGAGTCACGATCGCCCACAACAATTGCAGGACTCCGTCCACTGCGATACCCACAATCCGAAAGGGCAGCAAAAGCAGCCACACGATCGGATAGAGCACCAGCGCCAGCAGAGCCAGCGGCCAGCAGAAGAACAGCAGAATGCACCAAAGCAGGAAACTCAGCATGTTATCCTTTGCCAGTTTTCAATTGTTCCTTTTCCCGGGTTCTTGTTGTCCCGGCGGTCAGAGACCGTCCCCTGGTAACGGGCACTCCCGATGGCCGTCAATCTGCCAGTGAGTCGCCACTTGTGTGCCGTCTCCGCCCGCCGTCTACTGTCTGCCGTCTTCCGTCTGCTGTCAACGCCTGCCGGCTGCCGGTGCGGCGCAAAGGCCTCGAAAGAGGCGGGCTTGAGCTGAGTCTCGGGAACCACCTTCAAGTGCGGTCAACGCCATCCGCGGCGCGAAGCCTCGATTATAATAGATAGGTTCCCGCTCACTCTCGGGGTGCGCGGTATGACGGCATGAACGGGCTTTCCCTCTTCGGCTTGTTCGCGGTTACGGCCATGCTGGTCTGCTATGCGTGCGAGCGTCGCAGCCACTGGTTCGTACTGGGCTTTGCCGTCGCCTGTGCGCTGGGATCGGTGTACGGGTTTCTGCAGGGCGCCTGGCCGTTTGGTCTCGTGGAAGCTGTGTGGTCCGGTGTGGCAGTTCGCCGCTGGCGTCTGAGCGGGCTGGCAAGAACTCACACGATCCGCGGCGCTGACTGAGATTTCGGGACGGACGGACTACGAGGAGCTCTCAAGAATGTCCACACAATTGCTCGTGGCGCCAGAAGTGCGGGCCCGGTATGAACCCGTGATCGGACTCGAGGTCCACGTCCAGCTTCAAACCCGATCCAAGATCTTCTGCCGGTGCTCGACGCATTTTGGCGATCCGCCCAATTCGAACACCTGTCCGGTGTGCCTCGGCTTGCCCGGCGCGCTGCCGGTGCTCAATCGCGACGCCGTCACGATGGCGCTGAAGGCCGCGCTGGGCCTCGATTGCCACGTCAATCTTTTTTCACAATTCGCGCGCAAGAACTACTTCTACCCGGACTTGCCCAAGGGGTACCAGATCTCGCAATTCGATCAACCTCTGGCGGAGCACGGCTCACTCGACATCGAGATCGATAACGTCCGCCGGACGATCGGCATCACGCGCGTCCATCTCGAAGAGGACGCCGGCAAGTCGCTGCACGAAGGCTTTCCGGACTCGAACCACATGTCCTACATCGACCTTAACCGCTCCGGCGTGCCGCTCATCGAGATCGTCAGCGAACCCGATCTGCGCAATCCCGAAGAGGCCTATGACTATCTGACGCGGCTCAAGACCATGATGCTTTACCTCGAAGTCTCCGACTGCAACATGGAGGAAGGCAGCCTGCGTTGCGACGCCAACGTGAGCGTGCGCCTGCGGGGCGCGGAGAAGTTCGGAACCAAGACCGAGGTGAAGAACGTAAACTCTTTTCGGTTTATCCAGAAAGCGCTCGCTTACGAAATCGACCGGCAGATTGAGGTCCTGGAGGGCGGCGGCAGGGTGACGCAGGAAACGCGACTTTGGGACAGCCGCGGTCAGCGCACTTACGGCATGCGCACGAAGGAATTCGCTCACGATTATCGCTACTTTCCCGAGCCTGATCTGCCGCCGCTTGTCATCAGCGAGGCGTGGCTCGAGGAGGCGCGCCGTTCGCTGCCGGAGCTGCCGCAGGCAAAGGAGGATCGGTTCCAGTCTCAGTACGGCCTGCCCCGGCAGGACGCGGCGTTGCTGATCCTTTCGCGCGCTCTGGCGGATTACTTCGAGGAAGTGGCGCGGCTGTCGGGTGAACCGAAGGTTGCAGCCAACTGGATCCTGAACGATCTCACCTTTCTGTTGCAGGAGAATCAAAAGGAGATTGAAGATTGCCCCATTCCGGCGCCCAATCTGGCCGAGCTCGTCAAGCTGGTGCGCGCTGGCGCGGCCACGGGCAAGATGGGCAAGGAAATTCTGGCGGAGATGTTCGGTACCGGGAAGACGGCAGCAGAGATCGTGGCGGAGAAGGGTCTCGCGCAGATCAGCGATGCGGAACAGATTGCACGCGTGGCGCGCGAGATTATGACAGCTAATCCCAAGCAAGTGGAGCAGTATCGCAGCGGCAAGACCGCCACTCTGGGTTGGTTTGTGGGCCAGGTGATGAAGGCGACGCGGGGCCAGGCCAATGCCCAGGCGGTGCAGGAGGCTCTGAAGCGCGAGCTGGGCGCTGCTTGAGCCTGCCCTTGGCTGCGATGCATAATATCATTCGGACGCGGGGTGAGTCAGAGCGGGAAAGAGGGGAAGGTCTTCATAGATGCACTGATTCGCGAGGGACACCCATTCCAGGCAGGCGGACATGGAAACGCGAGGACTTATATGACGATCGTTGATTGTCTCGCTTGGAAATTGACAGGAGAGCCCAACAATGTTGAATATCGGTGATAAGGCCCCCGATTTTTCCCTCGTTTCCGACTCCGGAAAGAAAGCCAGCCTCAAGGATTTTCGCGGTCAGAACCTCGTGCTCTACTTCTATCCCAAGGCAGATACGCCGGGCTGCACCGTCGAGGCGAATCAGTTTCGGGATGCCTCGAAGGAATTAACCAAAGCGAAGACGAACGTGGTCGGAGTCAGCGCCGACCCGCCCGAAGCCTTGCGGAAGTTCCGCGACAAGTATCAACTGAACTTCCCGCTGCTCTCTGATCCCGACCACAAGATGCTTGAGGCTTACGGCGTGTGGCAGGAAAAGAACATGTACGGCAAAAAGTCGATGGGCATCGTCCGCACCACTTACATCATCGGACCTGAAGGGAAAATCACTCACGTCTTTCCCAGGGTCAAGGTGGACGGTCACACCCAGCAGGTGCTGGAAGCGGTGAAGAAGAGATGACGATTTCGCGGCAATGCGGAGGAGCAATGATTAAGAGACTGGCAATGACGATGCTCGCCGCTCTCGCGTTCGGATGCCTGGCTTGGGCCGCCCAGACGTGGACCGGTACCGTCAGTGATGACAAGTGCGACGCCACGAAGCATGACACGGCTTGCATCGAAAAGTGCGTCGCTGCCGGCGCCAAGTACGTGCTCGTCTCTAAGGGCAAGGCCTACAGCCTGGACGCAGAGGACAAGTTCAAGGGGCTGGGCGGCAAACGCGTGAAGGTAACCGGCACGTTGAGCGGCGCGGACGCCATCACCGTAACGTCTGTCAGCGCGCGCTGATTGTCAGGTGACACCTCCGGCTTGCCACAAGGACGTGCCTTTCCAGAGCATCTCCCGCTCGCGCGGCGGTGACCTCAGAACAAGTCCCTGCCGCGAAACCCTGTTTGTGTGTCGCTCGCGACCAGGAATTCGAGTGTTAGACCACTCGCTCCATTCTTGCCTGCGCTTGTCGTGATGCTGTTGTCACCTGCACCGGCCTCAGGCGCCTGGCTGGATGCGTTCCCGGGGGACCAAGCTTGGGTCCATTCGGAAGAGTTCCCAAAAGGAAGTTCCTGCACGTCCGGGGGCGGTGAAGAAGAACTCTCGAGACGGGCTAAAGTACTCTTGGATCCCGCCACGAGCGTTCCAAATGGGCTGCTCGACGGGAGACAGGGAATGCGACGCCGATGAGAAGCCGCTGCACCAGGTTACGATCAGCAAAGGCTTCTGGATGGGGCAAACCGAAGTGACGGTTCAGGCCTACAAGCGTTTCGCAAGAAGGACGAGTCAAGACATGCCGCCGGCGCCGGGATTCAACCGCGGTTGGGAACAGGACGATGGCCTGCCGATGGTCAACCTCACATGGAAGGACGCGCAAGCCTACTGCCGGTGGGCAGGAGGCCGGCTATCGACCGAAGCGGAGTGGGAATACGCAGCGCGGGGCGGAAACGGCAACGCCCGCTATGGGCCGCTCGACGAGGTGGGCTGGTACGCGGATAACAGCGGCCAGCATCGCCTGAATGCCGACGGACTTTGGGATCAGGAACAACAGACATATCAGCAGCGGCTCAATCAGGACCAGGAGCATTACTACAAGCGGTTGATTGCCAACGGCGATCGGGCCCATCCGGTAGCCGGGAAGCGCGCCAACGCGTTCGGTCTCTTTGATACTCTGGGGAACGTTTGGGAGTGGGTGAACGACTGGTTTGACGTCTTCTACTATTCGCATAGCCCCGGTGCCGATCCTGCGGGTCCCCCAAGCGGCTCGATGCGCCTGCTTCGTGGCGGATCGTACATGGGCGATCAACAATACGTTCGGGTCTCTTTCCGCTACGGCATCGATCCAAAACTCAGGTACAGCTTCGTCGGCGCTCGTTGTGCGCTGGACGAGGCCAACCGCTGATCGTCCGGCTTTGATAGCGGTCTTATGGCCGGTACCCACGAGGAATCTCGTAAACGACGAAATGCGCCGTTCCCACTAGCCACATCGCGGCGCCGCAATCTCAACGGGACTGCCTGCGGCTGCGCCAGGATTCGAAGATTCCGACCGCGGCGAGGGCCGGCCCTTCCACCCAGCGGTCACCAAGCATTCGGAATCTCGCGCTGACCCAGAGCGGCATCAGGTCGAAACGAATGCCCGACAGGGCGATCAGCAGAAAAATCGCGGGCCCGAAAAACGCAATGTTGCGCAACCACACCTGCAAAGAGTGCTCCAGCCGAACGCCCATAAATCTCGAAAAAAGATTCAACACCAGCATGGCTCCCACTCCCCAGAGCAGGGTGCGATTGACCTGACAGTCGCGCCGTACGGCCGCAAAAAGTAAGACGCCCACAGTTAGAACATAGACGATCAAATCATCCACCAGGCGCACCCTGTTAACCCAGGGAGGGCGCCCAGCTGCCAGGGACCAGGCTCCGATAAGCTGCATTAGCACCCCATTGAACAACCATACGGCAAATAGCGGGTTCTTGCGCTGGTAGCCTTGATGCAGATAAACCAGTGAAAGAGCAAACAGAACAGTCGCGTCAAGCGTCCAGAACGCTATCGTCTTCATGGCTCTAGCATCTCCTCTTTAGGTCTCGTTGGTCCCTGGCTCCACGGTTCACTAGTATGGCCACGGTGTCATTGGAGATCAGCCCCTTCCAAACGCGACGCATCAGCGTTCGAAGTGACCGTACCCCATAGACTAGATTATGTCAAAGTATAAGATGTTATTCATGTTATGATCATATAGTTTGTTACGATTGCTCCAGACATCGTGAACGTCTCAGACGTTTAAGACGTTTAAGACAAGAAAGACAATGTTCACAGATCCCGCCCGAGATGAAGCTTGCGTACGAAGAACTCCAGTGGCTCGTCGGCGGTCGCTTCCTCTTCGTAGATCTCGAGCACCCTGTCGAGCACGATGCCCACCAGTTCGGCTCGCTTTCTCAAGCTATGGCCACACCAGGCCTCCAGCGTGCGAAACCGCGCAAGCGGCAACCGGCCGCAGACCGAGATATCAAGCCGTTCACGCTTCCTATTCATGGTCCACCCCGGACGATCTTGTTTCATTGCCAAACCAGGTCCTACCATGACGACCTCCCGAGGGCTCACCACACCTGAACGGCAGCTGTGACGCCTGCGCCGGAACCCGCAAAATACAGGTTCGTGGCGTCGAAAAGAACGGAGGGCTGAAACCAGAGCGTTCCGTTCGAAGTCATCAGGATCACTGCGCCTAAGGGCTTGCGGCCCAGCAGATGAGGGACGCTGAAATCGCCGACCCCGGCCGCGCTCACATTCACGTATCCGAAGATAGGTGTCGATCCGATCGCCTGCGTAATGGCACTCGCATTGGTGACCGCCTTTCCTATCAGAGCATCGCCGCCGGCCGCGCCCGCGGGTCCGGCTTGATAGTAGAAACCCGAGATCGCGTTATAGAAAAGGTAAGACGTCGTGCTTGCCGGCGCCGCGGGGAGGCTCGGCGCTACAACCGGCGCGTAGCGCTTCCCTTGAGCATAAAGGACGCCCGGGGTGAGGCTTGGCGTCAGGGTTGACGCGGCGCTGAGTCGAAAGCCACTCACCACGCCGTCCATGCCCAGATCCGAAAACTGCAGGTCTGAGACGAATGCGACATTCGCATCCAGCAGGGCCCAATTTGCGTCCTGATCTGCCTCATAGCCGGTCAGTCCGTGTTGCGGCTGGACGAGTCCCTTTCTCGGCAGGATCGTACGTGTAACCGCCATGCTCTTCTCCTCGCCCCGTCAGTTCGCGACGTTAACAGTCGAACGCATCGCAATGCAGTAGACCTTCACCGTTCCCTGGTTCTGGGCCGCGTTTCCCGAAAAGTAGACTTGGCACGTCACCAAGCCCGTGGAGTCGTTGACGTCAAGCTCGTAAGGCACAACGACGATAGTCCCGCTTCCCAGATCGTTGTTCGCCAGGATCGGAAATGAGGCCTGTCCCGGCACAAAGCCGGCCGCCGGCTGCCGGCTGGAAGCGAAAATAGGAATGAAGGCACACTCACTGCGCTGGTAAGAGTACCCATCCACCGGACTCGTCGGCGTCGGCACCGTATTGCCCGACGCATAGAAGCCCATATAAATGATCTCGTTGCGCACTACCGCAAACTTTGCGTTGTGGGAAATCTTTAGAATGGAATCGTCTGTGAGCGGCTGGCCCCCGGCAAGCGCCGAATCGGCGATGTCAAAAAAGCCCGGAATAACGGACATTGTAAGCTGGCTCATCGTCGCTGCGCTCCATGTTTTGGATTTTCGATTGCCGATTTTCGATTACCGATCCTGATTGTGCTGCTCATCACAGTGTCTTCTAGTGCTCTCGCTCTCATTTTATTACTGGCAAACTTCACGATCGTAAATCTAAAGTCCACGATCGAAATTCAGAAGATCGTGTTCCCCGGCGTTCCATCCGGATTGGCCCCGCCCTGCGAGGCCAGTGAGACGAACATGTACTGAGTCTTGTCGGACTCGCTGGCAGTAACCCAGGAACCGATCCCGGCAGCGGCGGGCGCAATCAGGTATGGGGTAGACTGATTCAGAAAACGCGTATCAAGCAAGGAGAACTCGACGCAACCCTGCGTGTAGTTCGGCTTGCGATCGATCACCTCGCAGACGATATTCACCACCCCGAGCTTGCCGGTCTGGAAGTCAGGCAGTAGGGGATGCGTCAGCGAAACCAGATCGCCAAGTTCGATCGCCAAAGTGGCAAGCTGTGCCTGCAACCGATACGCTGGGGGAGCAAACGCGTGACGTCGAAAGATGCGGTCTGCCAGAGAGCGCGATCGCATGTTAGCGCCATAGTTCGTACGCAGACCCGTGGCCTCAACCTGCTGCTGATAGACCTGCTGATAGCGCTGCAAGGAAGACTGTTGCTCGTATGTCCCCTGACCGAGATATGCTCGCGCCGAAGTCGACACTCCGGAATCTTGCACGTCCGTCGCGACGGTCACGAGGTTGATAATCGGCTGGCGCTCGGTCTGGGGAATGCCGAGAACGTTGCTCGCGGTGAGATTGAAGACGGGCGTCTGGTAAGGAAACGGCTTCATTGGCTTCAGCCGCAGTTTTCCGTCGGCGCCGACCAGCAGATTAATTCCCAGCACCTTGAGAATCTGGTCTTCCAGGAATTGCTTGCCATCGATGGGACGCGTGATCGAGAACTCGAAAAAGTCCCCGGAAAATTGCGAATCGCGCAGAGAGAGAAACTGGTCAACGTCAATATAAATGTTGGGATTGATGAGCGTCGAATCGTTGCCCGGCGCGAACAGCACCCAGCCTGGCGGCGGCGGAAGCGGATCATAACTCTGCTGGGCGGAATACACGGGAGCGAGTTGTTGGAGCACATAGTTTGAACTTCGCAGAGACGGGTCCTGGCCGACGCCAAGCTCGTTCTGCAGAGCTACCAGCAAAATGTCAATCGGATTTCCTTGCACGAAACGAGGATTGACGTCCGAAACCGCAAAGGCGTTGGTCCCGGCGGCGGCACCCACGGGTTGCACCGCCGTCTGGCCCGGAGACCACTCCAGAGGGCCGCCGTTCAACCAGATCTGTTGACCTTGAATGAAGCGTTGCACGTCCGAACAGGTTACGGTGATCAGACCTTCAGAGTCGGATCCCACCTGCGTGATCTGCAGGGTATGCAGGGTTACAAAGTCTCCCAAACTCAGCGAAGGGAATCCCATCTGGAACTGCACCACCTTGCCGATGAGAGCGTCCTGGGCTGCGAGCTGCTTAAGGCTCCCACTCGGGTCGATACACTTAACGGTCATCGCACCGATCGAGGAGGCACCCTCCAGTTCGTTGGCGGTTTGGCTCGCGCCCTGAGGAATCTGCATCGTGTCGAGGAAGCTGGCGGCATTCGAGACGCTCAGAAGCAGGCCGGGTTGGAGTGCCACCAGCCAGAACCAGGCGGTAGGCGCAAACATAGGCCAGACCTCGAATTCCCAGGGCAGTCCGCGGTCTGCGGACGAGTAAGCGATCAAGCTTCCGTCACCGGTCGTGGCGCGCACTGTGCGCTGGCTCGTCACGAGCGTTGTCAGCGCGTTATCGATGCTGGTCCCCAGGCCTTGAAAGTACGCCGCCAGCCCGGGGATCGAGTAAAGCCGCAGGAGCGCAAGAATAGTGCCCCACGTGCCCTCCTGCCAGACGGAACTGGGAGAACCTGAATAGCCCCCCGGCGAGTCGTTGTAAGTCCTGAAGCCTGAGAAGGGTGTCGCATGCTGGTACGCTTCGTTCCAGGAGCCGGTTGCGTTTGACAGTTGGATCGTCTGATTGTTGACCAGAAAGTTTCCGTAAAAGAACTCAACGCACTGCAGTGCGATGTCGTCTCGTCCCGCCGCGTCGGCCAAAAGCGCCGCCCAGTTACCCGAAGCGTCCAGCGCCTCAGAGGTATCCAAGACCGAGCCCGTCACCCCCTGGGCAAAATGTCCGGGCGTATTTCCGGAAGGCGGTATATAGAGGTTGCTCAGCACGTTGGCCGATACCGTGGCAGCGATAGCCTCGACCTGGGTGCCCGTGTTCTGCAGTGATTGCGCCTGGGATGGCGTGATCTGGCCGGTTTTTGACAGCTGGGTTGCCGCCACTGGCAGCACGGCGGCAGCGCGCATAAAAGCGAAGTAAATATCCACCTGATGTTCCGTTGAGACCGGCTTCTGGAGGCCCGGAATGTACTGATAACCCGGATCAACGTATGAGCCGTAGCCCAGGAAGAAGAGACCGTTGGTCAAATCATTGGCGCTCGATTGCAGCGTCAGCAAGAAGTTGATCATCGCCTGCAAATTAAGAGCCGCAGAATAGTCCAGCGAAAGAGCCATATAGACGCAATACGCGTAGCAGACCCAGGCCATTGCACCCGTTCGAATATAAGCCTGGTCGATGGCCCCGTAGAAGACGTCGTAGCTGAAGCTCAATGAGTTTAAGGGCTGAAGGCCGCCAAGGCTCAGATTGTCGATGTACAGGATCATGCCGGCAGCGCCCAATGTGACCTGGAATCCGGTAATGGAGGTGAGAGTGTCACCCGTGAGGCTCGAAATGAGGCCTCCGAGGTCGACAAGGGTAACGCGCCAATTGCTGCTGCCGGTCCCGATCGGTAACGTGATCTGGCGGGAGCCGCTCACGTAGGAAGCGGCAGCGGGCGTGTTTGAGTTCACCTGGACATCAATAACATTTCCCGCGCTGGTGGTCACGTTGATGTCGCACGCAAAAGTCCCGGTGCCTTCATAGTGTTGAAAGCTCAACTGCGGGTCCGTCAAGTCTGGGAGACCGGCGCCCGTAAAAGAGAAAAGAGCATTGGCGGCTGAAGCCGTCAGCTTGATCACATTGCCGGTGCCGTAGGGCGGCTGCTGCGGACTCATGCTGTTGGCGGCCACGTTGGCAACGGTGCCGCCTTTCGCCGACCAACGCGCTACCGATCCGTCTTCCGCGTTTTCAAGAATCGCTGACGCAAGGTATCCTGGTTGCGCGAGCAGTTCGTTGATCTGGCTAATCACCTTCGCCGCGGCGCGGAAGTTACCCGAAGCGGAATAGACGAGAATGGCGAGCGCGCAGTCGTAGATAAAACTGCGGTTCTGTAGCGCGCCCACGTTCGTCTGAGTGGGATCGGGCACAAATAGCGGATCCGAGGGAGGCACCACGAAGGAAAGAGGCAGATCGGAGTAGGCTGATTCTCCGGCCAACGAGGTGTACACGAGCGTGGGGCCGATCACCGGATCCTGATAAAGAATGTGGACTGTAACCTCGCCTTGCCCTGGAATCACGCTGGAGCCGGCCCGGGCATGGTAGGGATCCTGAACTACAATCGGAATCTGATCTTCCTGCAGGTACTCGACATCCGTCTTGGAGTAGATCTGCGCAAAGTATTGCGACAGCTTCGGCCCGATGCCCGTGTTGCTGTGCGCAATCCATCCTGCGGGCAGAGTCCGGTAGCTTGCCCCTGGTGCGGGTTGCGGCACGGTCGACGGATACAGCCCCGCCACCACCAGGCCTGGTCCGATCACTTGCGCTGCCCAGTAGCCGACTACACCTTGCTGCACGAGCAAGGACTGAAACTGAGAAGGAGCCGGCGTCTGGCCAGCGCACGGTCCTGAGGCCGGCGGCGGCATCCCGGGCGCGCTGGATTGGTAGTAGAAGGCATCGCTCACCGAAAAGATATCCACGCGATAGCCGGCAATGGCCTGGAGCAGGTTAAACACGTAGCCGTAAATGGTCATTCCGGGCAGCACCGGATACGTAACGCCACAGATGCTTGCCCCATTTGGGTTTGCGGAAGATGCAGACTGATATGCCGCGCCGATCTGCGGCCCGGTCACTTGGAATGCAGGCACGAACAGGTTGCCCGTCGGCAAACCCGCGACGCCGTAGTTCACCGGAAACCCGTCAGGCCCCGTACTGGTGTCGAGCGGCTGACCCGCAGGCGGAACGACGGTAATGTTCTCAAAGACGGTCTGTGAGAAATTCGTGAGTACCTCTGAGGAAAGGATGCCGCCTTCTTCGAGAGCCGGTGAAGTAGGTACGAGCACAGAACCCGGCGTCGACGAAACTGGAAAGGCAGTTGGGCCGACGTTGGCCTCCCAATTCCCGGATTGGCCGCTTTGACGCGCGAATAACCACGTCAGCGTCTGCTGCATGTCGCTGTAGAAGCTCCCGGGATAATAGTCTTGAACTGTTTGCATCTCGATTTTGCTGTCTCTCAGTTTTCAATTGCCGAGCTTCAGCCTCTCTCAGAGCTGACAACGGACGGCTGATAAAGGGCTCACCATGACTTCACCGCTAAAAATTCACTTCAATGGCAGATCGTCAATTCGAGATCGATAATCCCTAGGTTCCGTAGCCGGCAACCCCGTACCCACCGACGCCGTAGCCGGCAACTCCCACACCCACTGCGCTCGTCGAAAAGCTAGCCAAGATCACGCCGAAATCAGGAATCTGAAGCACGTATAAAGGCTGCTTTTGGAGCTGTGCTAGCGCCATTTGCCAAGTTTGGTTGCCCTGGATCATAAGAGACGGCCCATCCGCTCGAGGTTCGACGTTGGGAGTTCTGGTTTCCCGCATGCAACTCCAAACTTACTCATGTGACCACCGCCCTGAACTTCACTTTGAAGCTGTATTGGCCCGCGCTTTTCCAGGCCGCTGACCAATCCGTGTCCTCGAGCCAATAATTCGTGAACTGCGGCTGGGAGGCGTCCGGATAAAATGCGAACGGAGATCCTGTCAGTGCAAAGAGCATGAAGTTTGACCAGGCCTGCACGTCCGAACCGAGTGCCACCCATTCCATTTCAAAACTCATAAAGGTGTCGATACGTTCGAGTATGGACTCGCGCACTCCGCTGGAGGCGATGTTGTCATGTCGCGTCGCCTTGAACTCGTAGGCGGGTACCTTGCGCGGAGGCCGCTGCAATTGCAGCGTTACCGGCCCGGTGCCAGGGTCGTAGATGATCTGCGGATAGGCCATGTTAGAAGCAGGGGCTAGGATAAGGAGCTAGAGGTGAGAGGCTGTGGCTGGAGTTAGACTCGACGCTCCGATACCGGCTAATCTCAAACCCCGATCAATGACCGCTAATCCCTGCCTTCATCCTCCCGCGTAAGGCGATCTCTGCGTTCGCGTGGCGGTGAGCTGGACGCCGCGCGACACGCCTTGATTGAGGGTGTTCGCGAGCCAATGGGCCGCGTCTGTGTCACCCATAATCGAAACCGTAAGGTTCCCACCCGGCGCCGCGGATGGCGCCGCGCCGGGAGCCAGGACCCCCGAAGGCGGGGTAAGACCGCTGGAGCCCGATGAGTATCCACCCCGGCCGGAACCAGCGTTCGACGCGCCTCCGCCGCCCTGCCCGCCGCCAACTGCGGCGCCCACACCGGCGGCTACGCCTCCGATCGTTCCCCAGAGGGCGGCAGACTCAAACGCGCTGCCGGCGCCTGCGAAGTCGCCGACTGCCAGAAGATAGAACCCCATGGCTGCGGACCGAAGAGCTTGCAAGATAGCTTCGGAAGCGATAGAGGCTGCGGTCGACTTCAGAGTCTTTTCGAGCGCCTCAGTCATCGACTGCGAATACACTAGCGCGGTGCTGATGTTCTTGGCCAGTCCCCCGGCAAGCTGGTCAAAAGTGACTGTCGCGGCTTGGGAAAGAGTAAGAAGAGCAGTGCTAACCGCCGAGCTGTCCGAAAGAAACCCACTGCTCCAATCGGCCTGGCCCTTCTGGACGCTCTTGAACTCCGAGCGAATCGATTCCATCTGCTCAGTAGTCTTGCCCCTGAAACCCTCGAGTGCGCCCTGGGCCTGCGACGGGTCAGCGTTAATGCGAAAGAGCAAACCGAGGTTACTTTCCGCCATTGGAACTCCGTAAGACAGTCGATTCGCAAGATCAAGACTGAAAGGCGCTGTCGTTCTGCCACGCGTGGCCGCACGAACTACTGACCACTGACGTTCGACAACTGCCTTTCACGCCAGCGCCAAAGCGCGACGGCTGCGGCAAAATCGAGCTGCGCCGCGACCACGGGCGGCTCGGCGGCCATCAGGTCACTTGGACGGCAATGCCACGTCTCGGCCACTTGCGCCAAACGCAGCAGGTGTTCGCCCGTCACGAAAGGTGGCGAGGTCGCCGCCGGCTTCGGCAGCGACCTCGCCCACCGCCCATCGAATGACAAAAGTCGCGTCCTCCAGATCGAGCAGGTCTGGCGATATGGAGGACGGACCGGGCTCGAGGGTCAGACGCGGTTCTACAAAAACCTCAGTGAGCAGCGGCACCATCCAGTCTGCGAGTACCCGTAAGTCCTCAACGCTTTCGATCCGAGCGTGTGCGCCTTCCACCCGCGCGGCGAGACTGGCAGGCAGGAGTCCATGGAAGAGAAACCACATCGGATTTGGCCGTCGCAGGACAACTTTGAGTCCCGACTTTGGCAGAGTCAGGCGCTCCGGAGTCCCGCGCGCCTGGGCCGCCGACTGGAAATCCTGGACGGAGGCCACGCCGTTTTCACCGTGTTCCTTCATTGCTTACCTTTCTCGTTTTGAAATTCAAAGTTCGGAGTCAAAGATATCCTCGCTAGGTTTGCCGGTAGAACTGTGCCACTCGGTCGCCTACGGCGCGGCTCAGTAGCGCCAAGCCTTCGAAACGCACTTTGTAGGTAGCCTCCTTAGTGCGGGTGAATCCGATCTGAAAGGCATTCTTCGCATAGGCGTTATAGAGGCAAGCCACCAGGAACTTGCCGGGTGAAGCGAACCCGCGGCGCGGCGAGATCAGCGCAATTGCCGATTGAGGAATCGTGACTAATCCTCCCACGGTGATTTCCTCGTAGTTCTGGGCCCCGGCCGGAAGCCCGGTGTCGGTACCTGAGCTGTAGGTGCCGTGCGCGAGACCGGCCGCGATCTTGGCAACTGCTGACTCTTTCAACGTCACTTCCATGTAGGCCGATTCCGCCGTCATCAGAGCGTCGACCGGCGCCGTCTCCTGATCGATCGCCACTTCTTCGATCTTGGCTTCGATGTGGAACGTTGCTGCGCCGTCGGACGCTCCCATAGGCACGGGCGAACCTCCGATTGGATTACCGTTGGCATCCACCAGCAGGCGAGTGCCCGAAACGGGCACCTGAACGCCATACCAGAGAAAGGCCGTGCCCTGATGGATGTCGGGAACGGTTACGCTAAAGCTCGGCATATTCTTCTCTCCTTCATCTGCTGGACGACTGGGCCCAACGCGATCAGGTTTCCTCCAGCGTGAATGCCAGGTTCAGAGTCAGCCGCAGAAGTGGCGTTTCGATCTCGTCAACGGTCACAACTTCGTAATGGTGCGACTCAACGAAGACTTCTTTGATCGATCCACTGGCGCTCGGAGTCGTCACCCCGGCCGGAACAGTCTCAAGGGAAATGGCAAGGGGCGTTTCCCAATCAGCTTCCGAGGCAGTCGTAATCACCATATCCATCACGCGGGCGTAGTCTTGAACGTTGTCCTGAGCCATCTCCCGGTCGTACTGGCCAACGTCAAGCGTGAGTGCGATTCGCGAAAGTGACTGGCGCGTGCCGAGCGCGTCCGCGGCGAAAGTCAGGCTGTCTACAGAAACGGTGAGCCAGGGCAAAGCCGTGCGTAGGCCTGGTCCCTTGTGAAACTCGTTGATGGGCGCGAGGGATGGGTTCACGATAGCGATCGCCGAGCCCTGATCGCGCTGAATCAAAGCGATAATCTGGTTCAGCACGGGCTTTGCAAACTGCGAATTCGGCCACGCGGGCTTATAGCTCATAACAAGTTTCGAACGTCAAGAGCCTAGTCGTCGCCGCTGTCGTTCTCTGACAGCTCAAATCCGGCGGCCTGTCCAAGCCGCGCAAGCTTCATCCGAATCCAGGAGATTGCAGCTTCCAAGGCCGCGCCGGACTGCGCCAGAGCGAGACCTGAACCTCGGCTCCTCCGGCCACGGACCGTCGGCCGCCGGCCCCTTCGCCGATCCCCGCTTGCAGAAGCGATCGCCTCTTTCTGAGTCGGCCGCCTGGCCCGCGACACTGAACTGCTCCGCCGCAAGCGCCGGCCCGAGTGGATCGGTCGCTTGCCCGCCAAATGTCGCTTCTCTCGTCGAGCCTTGCCTATCCGCACATCAGGTTGACGGAACCCGGCGGGATCAGCGTAGACCAGCTTGGCGAGCTCACTGGTGAAGGCCGCGAGGGCAGCATCCAAACCCTCGGCGTCATCTACAAACGTCAATTTAACCATGGTTGTCGGACGCGCGAAATCTCGGCCCCGCAGCCTTTGAGGCAGCACGCGCGCTCATGCTAAAAGGCTCCGTCGACCGCGCGTTCCTAGCCCGACTGTCAACTGCGGCCGCTGCATCTCTGTCAGGTCCCGCGGCGATCGAACTTCCCAAACACCTGGCTTGAGCCGGTGTCAGCCGGCGTCTGGTCTGCCGGCTGATCACCGCCCGCAGCCCCCAGCAGTCCCGCCCGGGGGCTTTCAATCTGCGCCTGTGAATCGAACAGTCGATCGTAGAGCCCGCCGGCGATCGGACGTCCGCTCTTGTCGCGAGCGTTCAATTGATCGAGCAGCTCGCTGTATCGAGACTGGCAGTCTTGGGCCACATCGCGGGCGGCAGCCACTCCGAAGCTGGCCAGCGTTTCACCGAGCTGAGCCGCCGCCCCGTAACGGTTGATTCTCTCCAGCACGTTCTGTGCATCCAGGGAGAGCTGGGCCACCCAGGCCGTGAACAATCCGCCGGCCGCCTCTTGGATGGTCTCGCCGAAGCGGCGTACCAGCACCGCATTGATGTCACCGGCGACATCATCAATGTAGGTCTGGACCAGCGAATCCGGCGGATTCTGCTGTGCGGTTCCGCGCTTGAACGCCGGAAACATTCCGGCCACGTTAGTAACTGTCGTGTAGGACATAGTCGTTCACAAAGCCTATCGTCGACCGGGGTCGGAGCTCTCAGCAGAGAACCAACATCGGTCTGCAGGTCAGTACTGAGCCCTTGCTGAGCCCGACGTCGCCCCGCCCGCGCCCACCGTGATGTAGACGTTGGTTCCATCAGGCGGCTGGGTCTCGCCCCAAAGGCCATTAGCGCCCGGATTGTATGTGATACTCACCGGAGTCGCCGGCAGCCCGTGAGGAATGGAGTTGGCGGCTCCCGCCGTCAACCCCGAAATTGCGAGATTGGCACTGCGAATGGGTACGCCCTGATACGTCTGAGCCATATAGCGATAAGTCGGCACAACCGTTATTCCTGCCATAGATCACCTCGCCTGACACCACCGTTGAGACTAGCGCCGCGTTCGTTTCGAGTCCGGCGATGCTTCCGCCGGCCCGGAGATCTGCTCTACCTGTCCGTTGCCTAGGGCTTTAGCCTGGGCTTCGTCCAGTTCGATTACTCCGGAGGAGTCCACAAGGATCTCCTGACCGTTGCCCGCACTCTTCACCTTCCCACCGGCGGTGACATCATCTTTGGGCATGTAAAGTGTTTGGTCATGCTCCACAGGAGCCAACACTCTGAACTTCGCCATTGTCGCTCTCCAGCAAGGATTAGACCTCGAGGGTCATCAGGCCTGACAGCCGCCCGATAACCCTGTTTGCAGCAAGGATCACTGAGTAGCGTTTAGAAAAACGAATCCGGCCTGAGGCGCTACGATCTGGATGTCGTCATAGCGATGCACCTCGACGACATCCGCCATGCGGTGCTCCACTCGATATCGCTTGGTCAGGGTGCCGCCCAGTTCGGGAGCCCCAAACAGCCAGCGGAACGTATACCCCAGAGCAGGCTCCCGTAGCCGCGGTTCGGGCGGAACATAGCCGAGGATGGCGTTCTTACCCCAGACGAAGCTTAGTACGGGAGACTGACCTTCCGTCGCCGTATCGTACTCGGCTCCCAACACCCAGAAGTTGTCCACGTCAAAGGCGCTCTTCAGGTGATCCGCCTGCAGAATGCCCACCTGCGCATACTTGAATCGATCAATGATTCGCGGGTGCTGCCGCAGGACGGAGTAGACAGGGTAGGACACGGCCAACGTGTTCGGCGTCGCGGCGACGGCCTGCTTGATGACGGTCTTCTGCACTTCCACGGCCGCGATCGGATCCGAATTGACATAGTCCGACCATTGTGAGGTGCCAGATAACGTGGTGTTCGGCACCGCCGAGCCCGGCCCTTGCACCAGACCCATCACCCGGATCTCGAAATCGAGCAGGATGGCGTCGGTCAGATTTTCCACCGTGTGCACTTCAAGATCGCTGCCGTCCGAGTTCGCGAGCTCTTCGTCGGAGATCGCATCTTTTAGCGAGTGGTCATCGCAAAAGTAAGGAGAGTTCGAGAGGGACCAGGGCGCGATCTCGCGCGCTTCCGCGCGGGCATGGCGAATGGTCTCGTATTGCCGGAACTTCTCCTTGCCGTACACCCAGTAGCGCCCGCTTTGCTTCTTCACGGGCGTTACGGGAAAGAGCCGCTCACCAAAGTAGTCGTCGTTCTGATAACCGACGCTTACGTTGTTGAGCGGCTGGTCGAGATATTGCAAGGAAATATCAGCCATTCAAATCCTCAGTGACGAGTGACAAGTGACGAGATACAAGCCAGCCCATCGGAGACGGGCGCTCGGGCGCCGCCGAGCAATTCAGGCCATCCACCGCCAGCCGCCCCGTCTCTCGAGGCTGCGCGGCTTCCGCTGGTGCCTGCGCCAGACCTGCGCAGGTTCTGCCAGCCGCTGCAAATTTGACGAATAACTGCTCGTCCCTTGTCACTCGCCACTAGACTTTGGTCTGGGCAAAGTTCAGTTCCACCTGCACTACGTCATTTACATTGCTGACGTTGTGCAGGGCCATGCCCACCGGATACACCGTGGTACCCGTGGACTCGTTCACGACCTTCACTCGCCCGTAATTATCGGCAATGTTGACGAGTTGACCTTGATTGATCGGACCCGCCGCGATGCAGCGCGCTACGCCATTGAGCTGCAAGGTCAGACCGCGTCCCTGCATGTTGTAGAGAGTGGGCGTCGAGCCGGTCACAGTGGCCGGATTCGTTGCCTGCGGAACGAAATAGTTGGGTTCGACGAAATGTTCTATCGTCACGCCCAGCACGCCCGGCGCGTTAGGGCCGGCCGGTACCGCCGCGAATTGCTGCGACTGGGTCGAGGGGTTAGCCGTCGATTGCACCAGGGCAGTGAACTTATATATCCTGATGTTGGCGTCAGACCGAAATCCGAGGGTGAGACCGTTGCTTACTCCTGCCATGTTTCCTCCATCGGTGTGTAGCGCAGGGCAGGTTCCTAGCCCTGCGGTTTTTCAAGAGCCTTAGGGCCAAAAACCAGCCCTGCGCTACAAGCTCTGTTGGTTACAGTGTGATGTCCGCCGCCGGGCCAGTTTCGTTCCCCCCCCCCGGTCGGCTGTGAGCTCGCCGGTAGCGCGTCTCGAGCGCCGGGTTCTCCCGGAAGAGAGCCTTCAGCGCCTTGCCATAGGAAATCCTCTGCTCGCTCATCAACTCGCGCACGCCGCGATCGACCTCCTGATCTACGGGGACCGCCTCGCCCGAGGCAATGCCATCGCTGCCGAGGCGCACTACGGGCGTCGCCCGACCCACGAATTCAGAGAACTCGCGTGGCCGCTCCAGAGCATCGCGGAAGTAGAATTGGCGGTCGCGGGGCAGAATCTTACCCGCTCCCACGGCGCTATCGAGCGCCCGCTCCGCGGTCTGTACGGCCACGAAGTCCGCCAACGTGATCTTTTTTTCACGGGCGAGTTCCAGAGCTCGCTCGCTCCGCACCTGGCCGTTCTCCACCACTTCGCTAAGAATGAGAGCGCGCGCTGCCGGTTCCATCCCGCGCGTCTGGGCCTGGCGCCCGGCCTGCACGAGGCCGCGAATCTCTTCCAGGGCCGCGCCCCCCGCGCCTACCCGTTCCGCGAACATTGTAGACAGCTTGGCTTCGCTCTTCGCCGCGCCTTCGTCTTTTCCGGCGGCCCCCGGAGGGTGCTTTTCAACATACTCAGCGAAGTCCTCATCGGTCATGTAGCCTACGAGATCATCGCCGGAATACACGCCATGGTGCCCGGCGTGCGATCCTTCCGTCAGTTTGCGAATACTGAGCCTTTTTGTTTCCATTCCGCTTTCTCCTTTGCCGGCTTCGGATTCTCCAGCGGCGCCTGATTCGTTCCGGACCGGTGCTGCGGCTGTCCCCAGATCGGTCAGCATCAGCGGCGGCAACTCCTCCAGAAACGGATGATTGGTGAGGGCGCCCGAGGTCAGGGTGGCGCCCTGTGTGCTTCCGGTATTCTTGTCGCAGGCCCCCCAGTCAATGGAAGGCGAAAAGAACCGGTATTGACCCGACCGGATCAGCTCGCGAGCCTCGGGTGTCCACTCCACCAGAGCCGTCAAAGTCTGCCGGGTACGCCCTTCATTGCCCGTAGCGGTGCCGCTTGTACCGCGAACCACGAACAAGCCGTGGATCCAGCCTGCAGCCGGCACCGGCCCGCCCCGTGCCACTTCGGGCTGCTCGCTGGCGTGCTCGTAGTCGATCACCACCATTTCGTTCTTTCGCTTTTCGAAATTCTGCACGATGTCGCCCAGATCCTGGCGGGTGATGGCGAAGTTCCGTCCGGCCTTGGCCCACATGCCGCTCACCGCCACCGGCACCTGGTATAGTTCCTTCCCATTGCGCCGCACGGCTGGGCCCACCGAGAACAGTTGCCAGGCGAAGTGGCGGGCTGGCGCCGATTGACGATCGTCGATTGGCGATTGTCGATTAGCCATTTTCGGTAGCCTCGTCTCCACCGTCGTCGGTTCGTTGTCTGGGGTTCGGCCGCCTGGGCTCTGCAACTGGCAACTGGCCACGGACCACTGACGAACGACCTGTCGTGCTTTCGGCCGGCAGCGCCAACTCCTGACGGATGAAGTTGCGCAAGTTCTCTTCACTCACCACCAGTCCTGCCTGCGCGAGTTGGGTGAGAGCGTCGACAATATCCGCCAGGCCGCGCGCCTGGACGTTCGAGACCACTAGGCGCGGCACTGGCGTGTTATCGCCGAAGTTGTACGAGACCAGCCGGCGCACTGAGGTATTGGTGATGGCGAGGGCCACCTGGTCCGCCAGGTTCTGCAACGCCAGCATGAAGAAGTCGCCGTGCTCTTTGCCGAGCGCCCGAGAGCCGTGCTGGGCCTGGCCGAGATCCATGAAGAGCGCAAGGGCCGCGCGCGAAATCATCACGTTGTGGTGTTCGATAGAGGGCGCAACATCGCGCACTCTGCCCTCGTAGCCCACAATGCGGAATCCGGAGTTGGCGTCGCCCGGCGGTTCCACCATCCCGGTGGCCTCGTGGGCCGCCAGTTGAGTCACAAAACTGTAAGCAGCGTCGCGATCTTCCTTGCTGAATCCGGGCGCCAGCTTGAACACGGGAATCCCCAGTGAATTGCGTTCACAGGCGATGGCGTCGATGCGATAAAGCTGGCTCTTCACATACCAGTGCGGATACATGGCGCGCTGCAGAGCGATGCCCCAAAAGTTGGCGCCTTCTTGCTGGTAGGTGAAGACGGCGCACTTCTCGGCAGGCACGATCACGTTCAAGTAGCGGCCGCCACGGTAACCGTACTGCTCGAGCGCGAGGAGCGTTTCACCGTCAGCTTCGGTGTGCCAGCGATAGAGGGTTATGGGCAGCCGCGCCGCCAGCCTCCGCAGCCGGATCACGCTTCCGTCCACCGTCCACACGTCTTCGTGTACGGCGCAGCCAAAATCCACCATCAGCAGCGCATTGCGCACTACGTCGTCCCAGTTCTGGGTGGCCCATCCACCGGTAGAGGTGCGGAACTCGAGCCCGCCGAACAAATTGTTGCGAACGAAGTCTGCAATCTCCTTGGCCTTGGCGGCCGTATTCTTGCCCGCACCCGTGCTTGAGACCGGGGGAGGAGGGCCAACGGCAAGTGAGTCTTCCCCGGCGTCCTCGCCCCAGGTCGAGCTCTCCCGCTGAACCACCTCCCACCTCGCCGACTGAATGGGTAGCTTGCAGGCCGCCAGCGTGGCCCTTACCTGCGCATCGCCTCGCCGCATCTTCTCGTAGATTGGCAGCGCGTTGCGGCCGGCCAGTTCGCCGTTGTACTCACCGAGGTCCTGGAGAAAACCGCTGATAATGGGCGTACCCGAAATGCCGACGGTTGCGTTCGTCGGCAAGTGCGGCCCGGGCAGAGGTACGGGGGCAGGTACCGGCTGGACGAACCGGGAGTCCAGTATGTGGGGTTTAGCATCCAGGGACGGCTTGTAGGCTAATGCCATAGCCTGAGCTCCTGGCCCCTGGCCCCCGGCCTCTAATCCGAGCTCCCGATCTCCGAGCGCCACCGCGCGATCGATTCGATTGCTCAAGCGGTCTCGCAGGTGCCTGTTGCCGTTATTGCTTGCCTTCGCCATGGTTTGTTTTGAATTCGCGGTCGTCAGTTGTCCGCTCTCCGTTGTCAGGCCTCAAGGGTTGGCCCTACAAGCTCAAAACGCCACTCCTGGATCGGCCTCAATTCGCCCGTCCAACAAATCCACCGCTTTGGGCGTCGCACGCGCTTGCGTCAACGAAAGGTCGCTGCGGCCGGGACGGGTATTGCGCGTCTCCAAGTAACCTCGATTGGCGAGATACCTCACGTGAAACCAGAGGTCGGCGTCGGTCAGCGGATAACCCTGGCCGCGCGCCAGTTGAACCCGCAGCTCCGTAAAAGGCACCCAGTCCAGGGCGCGATGCGTCAGAATCATCAGGATTACGCCGCGCTGAACTTCGTGCCGAACATCGTCAATCAAGGCTGCCACGGTGTTCCTCCCTGGCACACGCCACCAACTGCACTAACCACGGATCACGGGTTTTTTGCCGCATGGCTTTCCGCCAGCTTATTCAGCCGGTCCGCCTGAATCTGAAGCGTGCTTTGAATATCCTGCGTCGTGCCGCGGGTCTTCTCCCACGAGCGTGCCCCGGTGTAACCGAGAAACGACACGCCGAAAAGGTCAAGGTAGGCGTTTGGAATTTCCACCATCTGCAATCCTTTGTGGGTGAGCAGGTTCAAAATCGGAAATACAATGATGGAGAAAGCGATGCCGGTGATCATCACGTAAAGAAACGAGGGCCGGGCGCGGCGCACGAAACCATCCTCACTGGTGGTGTCGGCCGTGATGTTATTTGATTGAAGCATGGCCAGAGCCTCATCCCGCGCCGCCTCGATTTGATCGCGATGAACCTCGAGCCCTTGAGCCGCCTCCAGCAACTGCGCTTTCTGTTCAGGCGACATGTGAAACTGATCAACGAGATCGCCAATCGACTTGATGGGATCCCCGGTTACCAATCCTTTGAAGATTTGTGTAAATGCGCCCATGGTTGTGGTGCCCTCTCCTTCGTTCCGGTTCCGGAGAATCGATTCCGTTGCTTCTCCCGCGCCCGGCGCCGGCTTCGTGTCGGGCATCCATTTGTGCGCGCGACCGCGATGACCGGTCGCCAGGCGCAGGCGAACCCTTAAAAGCAACTGACAAGCGGCGAGCGACGAGCAACGAGCGAAGCCGCGCTAAACACACTTCGAGCCTCGCACTTCGCGGACCCTGCGCGCGCGTGACGACTGGCTGCCAGTACTACTGCGCTTGTCACTCGTCACATGTCACGGTCGCTCTAGCACGCTGACAACGCGGCTGAGGCTGACCAGAGCTGATCCACGCCCAGCGCCTCGTTTTCAAGACGCTCGGCCTGTTCGCGCAGCATCTCCATTAGCTTGCGCTGAGCCCGCTGCCGCTCACGGCAGGCGAGAACATACTCCCGCGCAGCCCAACTGAGCCGCCCCACCAGGAAGAGAAAGCCGAGCGTAATCACCACCACGGCGAAAACCACTACTGGCGCCAGAATGCCGTCCCAGTAGCTCGTCGGCAGCGGTGGAACCACATTGGCCAGAACGCCTGAGAATTTGATTAGCATCGCGTCTCCTTGTTTTCCGAAGCCGGGGTTCGGCGTTCGGAATTCGAATCGAAGCTCAAATCGTGCTTAGCGTTGAAAAAACGACTCATCGGGCCTTGACTACCGCGCCCGGTTTTCCCGCCCTCCGGGCCCGGGACTAAACTGACAACTGACGGCTGACGGCTTTTTACAGAATCCATTGCCTTGCCCCCGAAATCATCGGGCTCCCCACCAACTTTCCGACTTCGGCCAGGTGATAAGCCGCTGCCGGACGTTGCCCCGCGGCTTCCGCCATGCAGAAAGCCCACCAGTGGTCGGCATGGCCGAAGTGGGTATCGTGCTCGGCGTCGAACCGAGTCAGGCCCAGTGCGTTCACGCTCTTCTTCACGCTGCGAAACGATTGCCGGATGGCATTCGAATCGGGCAGCCGGACTTTCTGCTCCTCCATGTGCCGCTTGGCGAGCACCGCCATCGTTTCCTTCTTGGGCTGACTGAACTGGATGCCTTCCACCTGCGTGGGAAACTCGCGCTCCAGAGCTTCGAAGATCACGAGGCCCATTCCGCCTTTATCGATCAGCAGGCGATTGAGATGAGGCATGAGCGAGCGCGCCTCGCGGATCTGGTCCGGCGTGGGCGTATTCTTCATCTCGATGACGCCGCGCGTCCAGGTGACGTCGCCCACCAGCTCGTTGATCCAGATGACGGACAAGTCGCGATTGCGGGCGACGTCCCAGCCTCCGTAAAGCAACGGAGTAGCCGAATCGCCGGCAGGGTCTTTACTATTCTCCATTCGCCATTCGCTACTCGCTTCACTGCTAACGCACTGCTGGAACAGCTCCGGCGAGATCCACTCCGAGGCCTCGCTGACGAATTGGCAGCAATATTCCTGCAGCCAGGTCTCTTCGTCGCAGCCGCCGCGCACTTCCTCAACATCAAGCGGCAGGCCGTCCTCGACGGCCATGAAGATGTCGCACCAATGACCGCTCCATGGATTCAAGGGCCTGGGGTAAGGGATCGGCGATTTGTTCTGGCCGGCCCCCGGCCCCTGGTCCCCCGCCCCCACCCGCACGGGCTGCGTGGCAGGCCTCATGCCGGTGTCAAGACCCAGTGTCTTCGCAAGGTCATAGAACTTCCCCTGCTGTCCACTAGGCGTGGAAAGGATTCGCATCGCATAGCCCAGCGACACCTGGCGATAGACCGCCGTGAAGATGGCCTGCGAATCCTTGTGAAAGGCGAATTCATCCAGCACCACGTCGCCGGTGTAGCCTCGCGCCGTGTCGGGATTGGCCGCCAGCACGATGATGCGCGAGCCGTTGGGAAAGCGAATCTCGTGCTGCAGCGCTGACGTGTCGCCGAACGGTACGTTCGGCGCCCAGTCCGCGGCCACGCCGGAAAAGCCATCCAGCCAGGCCTTCGCCTTTTGGCTGAGTTCAAGCGCCTGACGCTCCGAGCGCGACAGAAAGATAATGTTGCGGCGGGGAATATCAAGGCAGCGGTCAACCGCCCAGCCCGCCGTAGCCGTGGAGTAGCCGATCTGGGCGCTCTTCACCGCAATCGCGAAGCGCGCCGGATCCTGCGCCCAACGCTGCTGGTAGCGGCGGAGAACGACGCCGGAATTGTCCAGTGACGATTCGCGATTGACGACTGAAATTTCCGTTCGTTGTTCGTTGTCCGTCGTCCGTTGTTCGTGGTTCGCCACGTTTTTGTCAATTTCCGGCCTTTTCGTGTTGATTGAAGACCGCATGGCAGTTGGGCGCGTCCCGGCTCCCGTGCTCTTCGTTTCCGGCTTGTTGCTTCGAGTCTTCATGATCTCCCGCTGCCCGGCTGCTCTCGCCCCACTCGTGATTGGCTACTCGCAACTCCCGGCAGCTTACTGCTGGCTGCCTGCGGCTCCGTGGTGCCTACTGCGTCGCCTGCTGCCCTGCCTCGGACGGGGCGCGCAACCCGACAATCTCCGAGATCCGCCGGTAGACGGCTCGCGCGTCTATGGGCTGCCCGTGCTCCAGGGCTTCCTGGGCGCGCTCCAATTCCCGTTGAGTCTTGGCGATCTGTTGCTCTTTTTCTCTGACCTTGTGCTCCAAATCCTTCGCTCGCAGCGTCAGAATCCGAAAATTGTGAGTGTCCAGTTCCGCCTGCCGCTCGTGCTCAGCTCCCCGGCGCCGTTCTTCGGCAAGCAGCATCCCCGGGTTGCCCTGGTAGGACTTCGGTTGCATGTTTGCTACCTGATTCAGCAGCATCGCGCGCACCATCTGATTGGCCTCGCCCTCCGGGTCTTGCCGCGCATCATCGAAAATCCTGGCCACGATCTCCTTCAGTCTGGTGGTGATCTTTCCGTGCAAAGGATCGTCTGAGGTATAGCTGTAGCCGTCCGGCAATTCCACTTCCTCGCCGTCCTGCGCGGAGTTTCCCGCAGGAGCAGGATCTTTCCTGATTCGATCGTTCGGGTCCGTCGAGGAGGGAAGCTCGATCTGGGTCTTGGGGCTGCGTCGCCTCATTGTCGTGGCCTCTTCATCCGCTTCTTGGCTTCCTGCACCAGCCGCTCGGATTCCTCTTCCTTTTTTCGGACGGCGTCGCGACGGATGCGGGGCAGCCAGGCGCTGTAACGCGCAACTTCCAGTTCCGAAAGCCTCACGTGATGATCCTGAAGCAGGAACAACGAGATCTCGCGCGGCATGTGGCCGCCATCAATCAACTGTTCGAGCTTGAGCCCTGCCTCCGGAAGGAGCTCGCCGAGCGCCTTCATCTTGAGCAGAATCCATGGGTTCGTCATCTTCTGGGCCGCCTGCTCGGGCGTGGCCAACGGCACGGACGCTGAAACCAGATCCTGGGGCTCCGGTTCCGTCAAGCCCGCTACCGGCAGTACATGATGGGTTCGCGGCAGCAACACTTCCTCTACCCTCGGTCCTTTGTCCGTTGTTAGTCGCTCGTGGTTGGCCGTCCATTGCCACGAGCAACGAATGTGAATCTCGAATTTCGAGCTTCGAACCCAATTGCCGACTCCCGAGTCGCGCCGATCGGTTCGAATCGTGAATTCAGGAACCGTCAATCTCTCAACCTAAAGGGCGATTCCCTGATCGGCTGCCCGGCCTTCCACCAGGTCCACGGCCTTGGGCGTGGCGCGGACCACCGCCAGCTCGAAATCGGCCCGGCCGGCGCGCAAAGTCTTGCTCTCGGCGTATCCGGCCTGGCCGAGGTAGTTGAGCTGAAACTTCAGATCGTTCTCAGCCACGCTGTGGCCGAGACGCGTCATCATCTGCACGCGAAGCTCATGGAAGGGCATCCATTCCAGTCCCCAGCTCACCAGCAACTTCACCATCACGCCGCGTTCAAATTCCCGCGAGACGTCTTTCGTGATCTCAGCCATGGTGTTTCCTTCCGGTTCCCGGCTTTCGGGGTTCAGCCCGCAGTTCGCAGCAATCAGTTTTCAGTCGCCACGTTCGCGGCGGATGCGAACAGATTGGTCGACCCATCATGGACCAACGGTGTTCGAGGAGCACGAACGCCGAACTGCCAACCAGCGATAACTGACGACTGAAAACTGACAACTGAGACTGCCCACTGCTGGCTCCTAGTCTTGCCCACCGTCGTCGGCCTTCTTCGGCCGTCCCGCAGCGCGGTACAAATTGCGCAGAGTATCCGCGAGGGGGCGCGCCAGCCTTTCGGGCGCGCCCATTTCACTGACAACATCCCAGAGCTGGTCCAACTGCTCTTGCACTGCCTGCCACCGCATACGGTCGACGACCGTCCTGACGGCATCGATGCGTCGCGAAATCGACTCCTTCTGGGCTTCCAGTTCGAGCGCGCGCTGCTTGAGCGCAATGTTCTCGCGTTGCAAACTATCCCACATCGAGGCATGCAGCTCGACCAGCCTCGGCACATCAAGCCGCGATCGGGCGCCGGGCGGCATGGCGAGGCCGGCAAAGCGCGCCGCTTCGGCCAGTTGCGCTTTCGCGGGGTTCCGGCCCTGGGCCAGCCGCCTTTCGAGAAGGCTGACGGCCTCGATCTGCCGTTGCCGGGCTCGCTCCCGCAGCTTGGGGTAGCGGCCGAGCCAGCGCTTCACCGTAGCTTCGGTGATGCGTTCCGAGCCTCTGGCGCGCGCCGTTTCCACCACTTCCTCCGGTGAGGCTCCTTCTGCAAGCATCTGCTGGGCCAGGGCCTTGATCTCCACCGGGACCGGTCCGCGCCGAACCAAGACTGGCACGGCGGGCGCATCCGCTAGGTTTGTCGCCGTTTGGTTTGTCTCCGGCACCGTTTTGCCCGTCCTTCTCATCACCGATAACTCTTGACCCGGCCTCAGTTTTCGAGGCGTCAGTTCTCAGTCATCAGCTTTAACAGTGCGTTGAAAGACGATTCGTCGGGCCTCGTCAGGGCGGGGCTTTTCCGGCCCCGCCGCAACGGCGCCCTCCAGGAACTATTGAAAACATTGGGCAGTTCGCGGACGGCACGGCTCAAGCCATGCCCTTTCGCCACATGCCCAGGCGTTTTTCAACGCACTGTTAAGTTCAGTCGACGGTAGTTCGTAATTCGTAATTAGCGATCCCGAGTCGGAACCAAAGGTCGATGAGCGATCCACAAACGACGATCCACCCATCGCTGCCAGTTGACGACTGCGAACTAAACTGCCAGCCGGAGGCTGAAAACTGCTCTTCACATTTCCCTCCTGGGCTCGAGATAAACGCCTTCGTCGAGCGGCAAGCGGCCGTCGAGGTAGTCGATTCCGTGCGCCGTGATCTTCACCCGGTTCGCGTTACGCTGAACGTAAGGCCCGCGCGCGCCCTCAACTTGCGCCAGTCCCTTCTCCGCGAGATAGGCCACATGAAAGCTGAGCTCATCGATTGGGATCGGGTAGCCGAAGTAGTCCATCTCTGCCTGCAGAAGTTGCAGCGTTGCCGTCTGAGGATAGATCAGCTTGAGATAAGAGAGCATCTTGCCGCGCACCAATTCCTTTTGGCGCTGCGAAGTGTCGTTCTGGTGAGGCGACGTGCTCATTTCCGCGATCCTTCCCCTGCGAGTCTCAGCCTGCCAGTCCAGTCCGTTCGCGAATGCCGGTCCGCCGGCGCCACAACTCAATCGCCGGCCTTCGCTGTCGCCCGCTCCGGTCCCAGCAGTTCATTCACATTCCGGTCCAGCGCCTTGAGCGAGATCAACATCTCCCGGTGCTCGTAACTCTCGAGCGAGCCGCGGTGTTCCACGGCTCCTGCCAGACGGGAAAGAGCTTCAGCCTGCGACTGGGCTGCACCCGCCAACTGATCCACGTAGTCGCGCGCGATGTGGAACGCGCCGTCCATCTGGGAACGCTTGATCTCAGCGGCCCGGTCGATCCAGTGGTACGCGAGCCTCATGAATCCATACGACAGGACGATCAGAATCAGAATTCCGGGACCCCATAACACGAGGTAGCGTTCAATATCTTGCGGCACCACGACCTACCTCGCTGATATTTTGAATCGACATGAACCCGCCTCAAATGGCCTTTCCCCGTCGGGAGGTTGCCCGAGCCGAACCAGCGCTTTGAGCTCTATTTACACAACTTACATAAATAGAGAGTAACAACACAGATCGGGACGGTGGGGACGGCTGAGACAACCGGGACGATTTATTTAAGTCTTTATAATCAGATGATTGTATAGAACTGGACAATTACCTCGCACCCCCGGTAGGATGATTGTGAAATTTTTTCACATCGCCGGCGGTTCGTGGTTCCAAGGTTGTCTTCACCTCAGGTTTTGCCGCTGCACTTATGTCGCTCTATACAGAGGCTCATTGTCCGAGTACGGCAGACAGGAGTTACTTGACTCCCTGGAACCCTAAGTCATGCATTCAAAACGACCACAAATTTTCGGCGTGATTCCAGTTCGGATGGAGTCCACGCGACTGCCTGGCAAGCCGCTTCGACCTATTTGCGGTCGGCCGATGGTCTCCTGGGTCTACGAGAGATCGCGCAGGAGCAACCTGCTTGACCGCCTTACGGTCGCTACCGATTCCGATCCGATCTTGGCCTACTGCGGCGAGCAAGGAATTCCTGTGGTAAGAACCTCGGCTCAGCACATTTCGGGAACGAACAGGCTCATCGAAGTGATGGACCAAGAGAGCTTGATGGGCAATATCCCCGATATCTTCGTGAATATCCAAGGTGACGAACCGATGGTCACAGAACACCACGTCGATTTACTGTTGCGACCATTTCGCCACGCGCCTTGGCGGCTGCCTCCTGGCACGGGCGACGACGCCAAGCGGGATTCGAATGAAGTGCACGTTTCGACGCTAAAGGTTGCGATCAGCTCCGAAGCGGCGAGAGACCCCAACGCGGTCAAAGTTGTCACCAACTTGCAGGATCGCGCGCTTTACTTCTCCCGGGCACCGGTGCCCTACGACCGTGAAAGCACGGGCCGGACTCGGTGCTACAAGCACCTCGGGTTCTACGCATATACCGTCCAAGCGTTGCGCCAGTTCCGATCGCTACCTCGCACGCCCCTCGAGGAAATTGAACACCTGGAGCAACTGCGATTTCTTGAGAATGGCATCCCGATTACCGTCGTCGAGACTACTGAAGACACCATCGGCGTCGATACCGAAGAGGATTTGGGGCGGGTGGAAGAATACTTCAGGCGAACAGGAATCGTTTAGTGCGAGGATTGTATTTCTGAATGGCTTACCTTATGATCTGGGCGTGGTCTGAGATCTGAGGTGGATAGGAAGATCGTCCGCTGCGATTATCTCTCCGCTCATCAATAAGCTAATTGGCAGGCGGAAGATTCAGAGGCCAGGTGAAGACAACCAAACCGCTCTCATAAATCGAAGACAATCGCGGCGGCCCCGTTGGAAAGTTAAACGCGTGCAGCAGGACAGCGTAAGAAGATTTGGAAAATACGAAATCGTTGGAGAAATAGGCCGCGGGGCCATGGGAGTAGTCTACAAGGCTCGGGACCCCCTTATTGGTCGGCTTGTTGCCCTGAAAACGGTAATGCCTGGTCTGCTCTCCGATACAGACCTCCTGAAGCGTTTCTATCGCGAAGCCCAGTCCGCCGGCCGATTGCAACATCCTAACATCGTTATCATCCACGATCTGGGCGAATCGGACGGTCTCCCCTATATCGCTATGGAGTTTGTAGAGGGCGAGAGTCTTCAGAAGGTCATCGCTCGTCAGGTTCCGCTTCCTCTGGCTACCAAGTTGACGATCATGGTGCAGATTTGCCGCGGCTTGGGGTACGCGCATCAACACGGCATAGTGCACCGCGACGTCAAGCCCGCCAACATCCTCGTGAAGCCAGACGGTGCCGTGAAGGTGGTGGACTTCGGGATCGTACATCTAGCCGACACAGGAATGACCTCAAACGGAATGATTCTGGGTACCGTGAGCTACATGGCTCCCGAGCAGCTCCGCGGTGAGACTGTGGACGCGCGCGCCGACGTTTTTGCCGTCGGTGCGGTGATGTATGAACTCCTCTCTTATCGCAAGGCGTTTGAGGGCGCGAATGTGACGTCGATCATGTTCAAGATTGCGTCCGGCGAGCCCACCCCGCTCACGCAGATCATCCCCGGAATCCCGGCGGCGCTTGACGATGCCGTGCGGCGATGCCTGCGTAAAGATCGCGAAGACCGATTCCAGACCCTCGAAGACCTGGCTCTTGACCTTGAGCCTCTGGCCCGAAAGGCCCAGCGTGAGGTAGTGGACTCGCTGGTGAAACAGGGGCAGGGGTTGCTAAAGCAAGGCGATTTTGCGCGTGCCGAAGAAGCGCTGCGGAGCGCCCTCGAGCTTGATAGCAGCGACGCGGCCGCCAAAAGCCTGATGGCCAAGGCCCAGGCGGAATTGAAGAGTCTGAGGAACCCGCCTCGGATCCAAGAGTGCCTCAACGAAGGGCACCGTTGGATGGAACAGGGCAAGTACCTTGAGGCTAGTCAAGCCTTCGAGGAGATTCTGCGGCTTGACTCTCATCACGGCGAAGCCCGTGACCTTCTTTTTAGGGCTCGCGCGGCGCTGGCCAAGGCGGAGGACGTGCGAAGAAGGCTGGATGCCGCCAAGCGAGCGTTGAGCGCGGGCGATCTCACCGTGGCGGAGTCGGAAGCCCACGAGACTCTTCAGATCGACTCCAACCAGATCGAGGCCGCTCTCCTGATCGAGAAGATCCGGGCCGAGCGCGCCGATCGGGGAAAACGCGCCTCGCTGTCCGGGCGATCTGGGCGGGCACACGGCCATCCTGACCTTCAGGCAGGAGCAGACCGAGTTCGGGTGAAGGCGACTGGCCAAGATAAAGTCCATGCGCGCGAAGCTTCTCCGCAGCCGCCCACCCTGGTTCTTGCAGCGGGCGAACGGGGATCGGAAGCCGGGTCTCGGGACATTGCCGGTTCAAACGCCGGACAGCGTTCACGACGGTTCGGCAGCCGCGCCTTGACGCTGGTGGCTGCCGGAGCCCTGATTGCGGCGCTGGGTAGCGTAGCCTACATGGTTTGGCTCAAGACCGGGGCTCCAAACGCTCGGAGCGCCAGGGCGACGGCCACTACGGCAGTTGCCCAGGCGGCGAGCCTCGGGGCGATTTCAGGCCACGTGACCGGCATCTCCGGCACATCCCTTGGCGGCGTGAGCGTCGAAGCCAGCGATGCCTCGGGGCGCACACTCGGCTTGCATTCCGCGGAGGATGGGGGCTTTCGCTTTGAGGGTCTATCAGCAGGAAGCTACTTGGTGAGAGCGCGGCCGCCCACGGGTTATGCAGCGCCCTCCGACGTGAAGGTCGAGGTGTCAGGCTCCCAGGAACAGCAGATCAGCCTGGCACTGTCGAAACTTCCCGAAGATGCCTCCCCGGGAGTGGTCGCACGTGCCGCCCAAGTGACTGCCAACAAGCCTTCGCAGACCGAGAGTCCGCGGCGCGAACCGCCTCCACAACAGATCAAGCGGGCTGCTCAATCTGAAGCCGGTCGGCAGGCTGTTTCTACGATTCAGGGGGCCGGCGAGCTGGCGGTGTCTGCGAACGTCGACGGGGCCGGAATCCTAATTGATGGCCGGGATACCGGCGAAGTCACTCCCCATGTTTTCTCGGCTCTGCCGACCGGGGCTCACCGCGTAACTCTTATCAAGGATGGCTACGGAACCGTTCTGCGTGAATTCAATGTGACCGCAGGCGGCTCCGCTAACGCCTATCTGCAGCTTTCGGTACCCAGCGGGATGCTGGAAATTGACACGGTTCCGGCGGGGGCGGATGTGTTGATCGACGGCAAGAGTCTGGGCAGGAGTCCAGTGAGCGCCACGCTTCCCGCTGGAGAGCATCAATGGCAAGTTACACTGGGGAAGGTCACCAGGCAGGGGACCGTCAAAGTCCCCGCTGACGGGCTTGCTCAGAAGAGCGTCGAGTTCCAGCAATAAAGCCTCCTCGCAAGCCAACCTGCGCGCGTCTCGTAACTCGCCGCCGCTCAAGAACCGAGCTGCGCTCGCCTTCGGCTTCGTTCCATTCGCCTCCAATCGGGCAGCCACGCTGTTGTTGACCTTTGCAAATAGAGTGACGACGCTGCTGTAGCGCCGGTCTGCGACCGGCGTCTTTCGCCGCTCACAGAGCGGCGCTACACAGAATGACGTCACTGTATTTTGCAATCTTCATTAGTTGTACTTCCACGCGCCAGTATCGGTCCCCGCCGGTGCCTGCCTGGTGATGTGGTCCGCCATCCAGCGCACCATCTCTTCCTGCGTTGCGGGTTGCCAACCGTGACCCTTCTCCGGACGGCCGTAGCGAATTTCTCCGTCGTAGGTTGGGTCCTGGGCGCTCTCCAGGAATGTCCCCACGTCATAGACCGCAAGATTCAAATAGAAGTTGTCCATATCGCCGACGTAGATGTGAATCTTGCCCTTGAGCTTGGGCCCGGTCGACTTCCAATTCGCGCGCAAGTCGTAGCCCAGATCGTAGCCGTGGTCGCGCATGTAGCCAGCCACCGTGTGATCGATCTTGCCGGTGCGCTTGTCCCATAGCGGCTTGGGATAACCGTCGTCGCCCACAGGTCCGTAGACAGCTTCCCAAGCCTCAAGCTGCTGGCCGGAGCGGCCATGGCTGCCGAGCACATCCTCGAGTTGGCTGAACTTCTGGCAGGTAGTCTCCGGCTGGCCCGTTGTCCGCCGTTCCATGTAACGCGGCGCCTGCAGCCAGTGATGGCCCGGTTCCCCAAAGGCGTTGTCGTCACTGTAGGCGTTCGTCAGTTGATAGTGGCGGAAATCGATGGGATCCGGATAGAGCGTCCAGGTACCGCCAAAAAAGTCAGGATGGAGCACCTGCAAAGCCAGCGACTCCCAACCTCCCGTCGAGCCGCCCGTCAGGACGCGAGCCCAGGGCTCGGGAATCATGCGAAAGTGCGATTCGAGGAAAGGAATCAGTTCGGTCAGCAGCGCGTCTCCGTAGGGTCCGTTGTTCGCCGAGTTCACGGCGTAGGAGTCGTCGAAGTAGGGAGTGGGATGCTGAAAAACCACCGCAATCATTCGCGGGAAGTTGTCTGAGTCCCATGCTTTATAGAACTGGTGTCCGGTCTCCAGATTGTAGTCCTTCAAGAAGTGCCGTTCCCCGGGAGGAGCCGGGTCATCCTGAACCGAGAAATTGAAGGCCGGCTCAAGCCTGAAATGGTCCTGTTCGTAGATCACCGGATACTTGACGCCTGGATGAGCGTCGTACCCCTTGGGCAACAGCACGGTGGCGCCCAGATATAGGGGATGGCCCCAGAAGGCGGTCAGCAATTTGCTTTGAATCTTGACGTGCTTCACCCACTCCGTATCGGCGACTGCGGCGACCGGAGGAATTACTTTGTTCAGGCTCAGCTTAACGTCGTACCCTGACGCCGGGTCCAGATGCACCTGTTGGACTTCGCTATACAGATTGCCGGGTGACGTGTTGAACTGCTGGCCCTCCCACTGGTCCATGTGCGCCCAGATCGTATGTCCGTCAGCGCGGTGAAACTGTGTGTAGATGTTGATTAAAGCCTGGACGTAGTAGTCTCCCGTTGGGATGTCGCGCAAGCTGTCGACGGGATAACCCAAGGTTGAGCCATCGATCACCGCGCTCTGGCCTGGCTTGAGGCTGTCCACATCTGCCCCGAAGAGCGGCGGCGCGTCACCCCAGAAACCCGCTCGCAGACGGGGCTCCGGCTCGCGCTCGGGCGAGATCATGACGAAGACTCTGCCGGTGATAGCGTCCGCGTGCGCCGAGGCCGGGAACGTGATCTCAAACTTCAACAGAGAATCGTTGGCGGCGGCGCGGGCCGGCGTGGCGCAGGCTGCCACCATCGCTATGACTGAAAAAAGAACGCGTCCTCTTCGCCTAGCGGCCGTTCGGACTTTTGACTCTCGACTTTCGGCTGTCATATGAGCTCTCCGGCAATCAGATCCTCGATAGTCTCGCGGCGGCGGATCAGGCGCGACGTGTCGCCATCCACTAGCACTTCGGCAGGCCGCGGTCGGCTATTGTAGTTCGAAGCGAGAACGTAACCATAGGCCCCGGTGCTCATCACAGCCAGAAGATCGCCCGGACTAAGCTCAGGCAGGTCCCGGTCCAGTGCCAGGAAATCGCCGGTCTCGCAGAGCGGTCCAACCACATCGCCGGAGCGTAGCGGTCCTGAGCGACGCTGTACAGCCACGATCTCGTGATAGGAGCCGTAGAGCGCGGGCCGCAGCAAGTCATTCATGCCGGCATCCACCACCACAAATCGCTTCTGCTGATTCTCTTTTGTATAGAGGACGCGCGCCAGCAGGACCCCGGCTTCAGCCACCACGGAGCGGCCTGGCTCAAGAATCGGCCGGAAACCGCTCGACCTGAATCGCCTCTCGAGAGCGGCGAAGAAGCCGTCGAAGTCGAATGGAGGCTCGTCGTGGTAGCGGATTCCAATTCCACCTCCGAGATCGAGAAACCGGACAGCTTCGGAGCCGAGCTCGCGCGCCAGTGCCAGCGCCTCGTCCGCGGCGCGCAGGAAAGGCTCGATCTGGAGGATCTGCGAGCCGATGTGGCAGGCCAATCCGCGAATCTCCAGGTGCGGTGAAGCGGCCGCCCGGCGGTAGAGCGCCGGCGCCTCGCCTTTCGGCACTCCGAACTTGTGGATCTCGCGTCCGGTGGAGATATAAGGGTGCGTGTCCGCTTCAACGTCGGGGTTGACGCGCACCGAAATGGGCGCGGGCGGGGAGCCGCGATGCTGCGCCCGTGCTTCCACCAGCGCCAGCTCGCCCGCAGACTCCACGTTGAGCATCAGGATCCCGGCTTCGAGCGCCGCGTCGATCTCATCCACGGTCTTGCCCACGCCCGAGAAGACGACGCGTTCCGGCCGAGCGCCCGCCCGTTGCACTCGGGCCAACTCGCCGCCGGAAACGACATCGAAGCCGGACCCCGATTCCGACAGCAGCTTGAGGATTGCAAGGCTGGAATTGGCCTTGACGGAGTAGCACGCCATCCCGGCCAGCCCGGCGAGCGGCTTGGCCAGCCGGCGGTAGTTTTCGAGGATCGCAGCCCGGCTATAAACGTAAGTGGGCGTGCCAAAGCGTAGGGCGACTTCAACGAGCGGAGTGCTCTCGCAGATTAGTTGGTCATCATCGTACCGAAAAGCGGTCAATGGGCGGCTTGTCCTTTGTTGTTCGTCGTTTGTGGTTGGTCATTTGCCAATTAATCTTTGGTACTGTCCCTTATCTGATTTTCACGAATCACCTGGGCGGCTGGTTGCCAGCAACCGAGGAGACGGTTAGAATTCAGCCTGAGTTGGCCGGACCAGTACACGCCATTCGCGTCCGGCTGCCACGGAGGAACGCATGGCCCTAACGATCGCAGAGGAACAGCGCAAGGACGTAACCATTCTCAAGCTCTCGGGCCGGCTGGTGCTCGGCGACGAAAGCAACGACTTGCGCAGCACGATCAAAAGACTGGTGGATACTGGGGACAAAAAGATCATTGTTGACCTTGCCGACGTACCCTACATCGACAGCGCCGGTCTCGGCACTCTCGTCTCCGCCTTCGCTTCAGTGTCGAATGCCGGAGGCTCCATGAAGCTTGCGAATATTTCCAAGAAAATCCACGATATCCTCAACATCACCAAGCTCTTCACCGTATTCGACGTGCACGACAGTGTCGCCAGCGCTTTGAAGGCGACCGCCTAGTTGTGGCATTGCCATCCTGGCCGCGATCCATTGTCCCGCACCCGCTTCCGGCCGGGCGTCCGCCACGCTACGGCTCCAGATCAAAGATGGTGAGCCCGGAGAGCAGCTTCGGGTAAAAGTCAGTGGACTTCTGCGGCATCACCTGGCCGGCAAGGGCGTTATCGCGCACGGCCTCGATGGGGGTTGGATTCAGCAGAAAACAGATCTGGGCCTTGCCTTCCAGCACGGCCCGCACGGCCCGATCCATTTCACGTTCGTAATCCAGATTCTTCTCCTCGCGCACGGCGTCGCGATCGATACCCAGCACGCGCTCGAGCAGGAGCCGGTGAAGCACAAACACGTCCAGGCGGCGAAGGCCCGGCCGGGCGTCGGCCAGGCTGGAATCAGCGGCATTATCCTGCAGTTTGAGCACTGCCGCGCGATCTGGCCCGGCACACGCTACGAACGCCGGGCCGCTCGCGCCGGCCTGGTCGAGCTCGGCGCGAAGCTGTCGAGCGCCGTTCGGTTGAAGCGCCAACTCCCTCACCTCGAAGAAGGCCTTGGCCGCGGACAAGAACTTCCGCCACTCGAACCCTTCAAGACCGTGCACCACGCGATGGGTGGGCAGGATCACGAGCCCGTCACTTTCCATGCGCACGAAGGTCGCCATCACATAGTCGCTGGCGCCGGCTTTCCCTTCCGCCCGCTGACTATTACGATAGGCTAGAGCTGTCTCATATCGATGGTGCCCGTCGGCGATTACCAGCTTGCGCTCGCGCATGGCGTTCTCGATTCGCGCCACCGCGCCGCCCTCGGTAAGCCGCCAGACTTCATGGCGCGTGCCGTACTCGTCTTCAACGCTTTCCCAAGGGGCCGGCTGTCGAGTGGCGCCGGCAAGCTCGCGTTCCACGACGCCTTCCGGATCGCTGTAGAGGAAAAAGATCTGGCCGAAGTGGGCGCGAGTGGCGCGAAGCAGCGCCAGCCGGTCGGCTTTCGGACCCGAGAGCGTCTCCTCATGCCTGTAAACGACGCGAGCCGAGTAGTCTTCCAGACGGCACAGACCCACAAATCCGCGGCGGCGCTTGCGGATGCCGGGTTGGCCCGGCACGAAATACTCCTGGTCGTACGGATACAGAGCCGGCGCGTCGTCCGGCGCCAAAACGCCGCGCTCGATCCAGCCACGAAATTCGCGCGCCGCGGCGGCATAGGGATCCGGCTCCGCGGGATCGATGCGGCGGCGGATGATCCGCGCCAGATTATACGGACTGGCCGCGTAGTAGCCGGCCTGCATCTCCGGAGTGATCTTGTCATAGGGCTGCGTGACCAACTTCTTCAGATCGCCCGCAACCTGACTCTCGTAGTGCAGCGCTCGAAAGGGCTTGATCTCAGCCATAGAGCATCAGTTTACTTTGGATTGGGTTCGCCTGCAGCTTGGCCGCGTATAATAAGAGGGAATCATGACATCCAGTTCCGTGCAAGAGCCAAGACTCCCCGAGCACATCGGCCTGCTGGTTTTCGACCTTGACGGCACTCTGATCGACAGCAAAGACGACCTCGTGCACAGCGTAAACGCTGTCCGCCGGCGCATGGGGCTGGAGCCCCTGCCCGAGGAGACGGTGGCCTCTTACGTGGGTCGCGGCGTGGTGCTGCTGATGAAGCAGGCGCTCGGCGACACGGCCACGGACGAAACCGTGGCGCAGGCCGTAGAGTTTTTCTTTGAATACTACCGCGAGCACATGCTGGACCACACCGTGCCCTACCCCGGAGTCTGCGAGGCTCTCGACCGCCTTCAAAGCCGACGCATGGCCGTGCTGACCAATAAGCCGGTCCTGTTCAGCCAGGCGATTCTGGATGGACTGGGCCTCAGCCGCTACTTCGTCCGGGTTTACGGAGGCAACAGCTTTGCGCAGAAGAAGCCGGACCCGATGGGCCTGTTCACCCTGATGCGAGAGGCCAACGTGACTGGTGAGGGGACGATGATGGTGGGCGATTCCGAGACCGACGTTCTCGTGGGAAGAAACGCCGGCGCCTGGACGTGCGGCGTAACCTACGGATTGTCGCCGGAAACTCTCAAAGTTTCCCCGCCGGATTTCCTGCTCGACGACTTGCGCGAGCTTCCGCCGCTTCTAAACGGCAACTCGACTGGAGAGACGAGATGAGCAGGGCGCTGGTGCACTAGATTTGGTCGCGTAACGATCGAACAACTCCTCAATCGGGTGTCGATTATCCAAGGACAGAGACCTTAGGATTTAAAGCAGCAGCCGTGGTAAAGGGGAAGCAGGCATGCAATATGCCGAAACTAAAGAATTTTTTCGAATTGAGAACTCCTGATAAGAGCTGCTCCGGCAAGAACAGGTACGACTCACAGGCGGAAGTTTGCATAGGCCCCTCCGCCCCCCTCCGGAACGACCGGCGGTTACAGAGGGCCGTTACGGGGTGGTTCTCACACAATGCCCGCCGCGCGGAGCACCGCTCGCTTCACCGCCACGCGCGCCAGCGTCACCTTGTACGCGTTGCGGCTGAGCGGAGTGGCTTGGGCGACGGCGGCCTTGCCCGCCTCCTCAGCGACCTCTGCGGTAACCGTCTTGCCGGCGAGCGCCTGTTCAGCTTCGGGCGAAGGCCAGGGCACCGGCGCCACCTGCCCCATCACCACGCGAGCCGTCTTCACCGTATGCCCATCCATCTGCAGAACCACCGCGGCGGCGGCCAGAGGCCAGTCAAACTGCGCTTTCTGTCTGAGTTCGTAGTAGGCGCTCCGTCCTTGCGGCGGAGGTACCATCACCTCGGTGATGATTTCGTTCGCCTCCAGCGCATGCTCGCGCTCGCCTTCTGCTTTGGGGATCACGAAGAACTTCTCCGCCGGCAAATCTCGCGAGCCTTTTGGCCCCAGCAGCCGGAACTTGGCGCCGAGCCCGATCAGCATTCCGCCCAGGTTTGATGGGGCTACGAAATAAGCGGGACCGGAGTTGCCCAGGATCGCGTGGTACCGGTTGTCGCCGTTCGGGACGAGCGACTTTCCATCCCGCATTGCCAGCAGACCAAATCCGCTGCGATAGTACCAGCACCGCGGCCGCTGGCAGAGGTTGCCCCCGACCGTTCCCACGTTACGGATTTGCGGGCTGCCGATCTCTTCGGCCGCCTGGACGAGCCCGGGATAATGACGGCCGACGTCGGCGTTCGTCCCCAGCTCATCAATCGTCACCATAGCGCCGATGCGCAATCCCTGGCGCGGGTGGTACTGAATGCCGCTGAGATCACGGACACTGCGCAGGCTCACGAGGCGCGAGGGCGCCGCGACATCATCCTTCATGAGCGCCAGGAGGTCACTGCCTCCGGCGAGCACCTGCGCGCCCTCCGAGCCTTGGGCGAGCAGCGCCACGGCTTCGCGCGCGGTTGCGGGTTGAGCATATTCGAAAGCGTCCATCAGGCTGTTTCTCCTTTCCCGTTGAGAGCGGTCAGGACTTTGTCAGGCGTTAAGGGAATACTGGGTACGCGCACGCCGATGGCGTTGGCCACCGCGTTCGAGATGGCCGCGCCG
>DASYYZ010000088.1:0-2673 GCA_035946735.1 Terriglobia bacterium | reverse complement strand
AATATTCCCAGCGCGAGGCGTGACTCATGGCAACCCTCCTGATGGCTCTTCGGGAGGGTTACATCTCTCACGACGCGCCGGGTAACATTTCTAAATGGCTTGACAGCCGCTTAGCAGTAACATTTAACATGTCTCGATTCGAAGGCTTGTCGAGATCGTGTCCGTTAACGTATCCTGTCCGAGCAATTCGAGCATGAATGCTTGCAGGCCCGTTCCGGAGTGCTGATGAAGATTACCAGAGTCGAGACCGTTGAGCTTCGGGAGGGCACGGTCGTCCACGTTGGATCCGTTGGCTGGGTTTGGGTGCGGATACATACCGACGAGGGACTCGTCGGCCTGGGTGAGACGTTTCCGGCTACCCCATCCGAGAAGGCAATCCTTTTGAACGACCTCGCACCCAGGCTCGTGGGACGCGACCCCGTCGACATTGAGTCCATCTGGCACGATCTGTTTCTGGCGGTCCAGTACCGCGGCTGGGCGGGGGCGGAGATTCGCGCCATCAGCGCCGTTGACATGGCGCTTTGGGATCTCTTCGGCAAATCCTGCAAGCTTCCCGTTTACCAATTGCTGGGCGGCAGGTGTTGGGACTCAGTCCGTATCTACAACACCTGTTATGACGACCGCTTTGACTTCAACACTCAGCCGATTGAATTGGCGCGAGACCTTTACGCCAGCGGCATTCGGGCCATGAAGATATGGCCCTTTGATGCGATCGCACGAAGGAATCGGGGACAGTCGATCTCAGCTCGGGAACTTGAAGAGGGTTTGGCACCTGCTCGGCAAATCCGCGAGGCGCTCGGGAGCGAAATGGAGATCGCGGTGGAATTCCACGGCTTCTGGAACCTGCCCTGCGCCACCAAGATTGCCAAGGCGTTGGAAGCTTGCAAGGTGATGTGGCTCGAGGAACTACTGCCGCAAGACAACCTGGCCACCTATAAGACGCTGGCAGGCCGCGTGTCGTCACCGCTTTGTATCAGTGAGCGGTTGCTGACGCGCTGGGGATTTCGCGAAGTTTTGGAGAACGGAGCCGCAAGCATCATCATGCCTGACGTTGCCTGGTGCGGAGGCCTTACCGAAGCCCGCAAAATTGCCAACTGGGCGGAGACGTACTATCTGCCCATCGCCCCCCACAACTGCGGGGGCCCGGTGACGCACTTTGCCACCTGGCACCTGGCGGTTGCGACTCCGAACCTATTTGTCATGGAAACCGTGAGGCGGCACTACAGTGACCGATTCCTACGGGTGGCGACAAGTTCCGGCGCGCCGGTTGGAGGCCGCCTCGGCATCCCTTCGGGGCCGGGTTTGGGCGTCGATCTCAAGCCGGAGTTCCTTGCATCGCAGGCAGCCGAGATGTCTTCGTTCCCACCGCCTGCTTAGTCGGCGCAAGCGGCCCTAAGAAATCATGGAACCCTTTTCCGGCGATTGCCTCGAGGGAAAAAGAATCCTCATTACCGGAGGGCTGGGGGCCATCGGACGGGTGGTTGTGTCGACGCTGCTACGACACTCGGCGCGCGTTGCGGTCAATGATATCCTCAACGCCCGCGAGGCAGCAGAGATCTTTGAGCAATCGGGATGGACCGGAGAGCGGTGCCTCTACCTGAAGGCTGATGTGACGCTGCCAGGGCCTGCCGAGAACATCGTCGGCGGCACCGTTGAGGCGTTTGGCGGAATCGATATCGCGCTCTGCCATGCCGGTATTGTATATAGCGGCCCGCTCCTGGAGTGCAAACCCGGCGACTGGGACAGGATTCTCGACATCAATCTCAAGGGCGCATTCCTGGTGGCTCAGGCCGCCGCCCGCGCCATGGTCGAAGCCGGGACCAAGGGAAAGATCGTCTTTACCTCCTCCTGGGTGCAGGACGTGCCTTGGCCCGGCATTACGCCTTACACCGTTACGAAGAGCGCCTTGAAGATGCTGATGCGTGGCATGGCACGCGAATTCGCCTCTCGCGGGATTCGCGTGAATGCTATCGCTCCCGGGATTGTCGCGGCCGGCATGGCCCAGCGGCAATGGGAAACCGAACCCGACTATCGCCGCCGCGCCGAAAGAGCCATTCCTCTCGGTTGCCTCCAGCCCCCGGAAAGCGTCGCTGATGCTCTCCTTTTTCTTTGTTCGGAAGCTGCCGACTACATGACGGGCGCGACGCTGCTGGTTGACGGAGGCTGCAGCCTATATCCTATGGATTGAAGTGTTTCCGCCCGACGGCTCTCCAACCATAAAGGGCAAGCGCAGGATTTCAAGAAGCCGGTTCTCGCCGAGGCGAAGGGCCTCCCCGCCTGAGAAAGTCAGTGTGACTCTTTGAGGCCTGGAGAATAGCCCCGGAAACAGCCACGGACTCATGCCTCATCTTCGAACGATCTGATGGTCTGTTCGGTAGGCGCAAGCTAAAAAGGTGATCAGGAGACTCGATCAGCTGCCCGAAACTGGTTTGCGGCTGGACCCCGGCATTTTTTTGCACGAAGGCCGGGCGCGAGGGCCATTATGGCTCGCCGCGCTCGACCACAAGCCGCAGAGTTTCTGGAAAGCGAAACTCTGATTGGATAACGGCATCGGCTCCTTAGGGCCGGTAAACTTGGTTTGTTCTTCTGACCAAGGCTGCCGGGAAAGGAGCCGAGCCATGAACATTATCGGATGTGATTTGCATACGCGCTACCAGCAAATTGCCGGGCTGG
>DASYYZ010000087.1:0-4733 GCA_035946735.1 Terriglobia bacterium | reverse complement strand
TGCAAGCCCGAGCCGTGTATTGCAGCTCTTACAGAGCCAACGGAGATTATCGGGGTCGCCGTTGGACTCGTCGCCGTCCTTATGGTCGATCACCAGGAAGCGAGTCGAGCCGCAGAGGGCACACTTCGCGGGTCCGGGCGGTCGGCACTCGGGGTGACGAGCCCGAAACCTCTTGGCCCTGTCGCTAATTTCCTGGATCGGCTTTCGCCAGCTCGCGCCGCACTCGCGTGCGGCCGGATTCAGTCCCGGTCGCTGTCCTCGTCGTCCTCACCGTCTTGATCTTCAGTGCTGGCGAGGTCGCCGATCTCTTCAAGGCGGGACCGCAGCTCCTCGTTTTCCCCTTCGAGTTCCCGGTTGCGTTCGACCAATTCTCTTCGTGTTCGTACTGCCATTGTTCCTTCTCCTTTCATCTTTTCGAGTGTTGCGCGTTGTCGAGCATAATCCGCGCGGTCTGCTTCCTCGCGAGCCTTGCTGACGTATGGCACCACGGCTGGGGCTCTTCGAGATTCAAGCTGATTGCGGGTCGGGCTTCTCACCGGCTTCGCTCCGCGTACATCACATATGCACTTAACAGTGCATAAATACACTATATCGCGAATCGATGTCAAGAGGGACTTTCCCGGCGCGGCGTTCAAACACGTCCGTTCGGATCGTGCTCGGGGACAAGAGTCTCCTTGCTGTCGATGGGGTGTTCGTCCGTTTTCCGCGTTTCTTGTACTCTCGTCCCAGATATCTCTGGGGGACAAGAATCGGGGAATTCGTACGTATAGGGACTGCCCCGACGACCGCTTCCTTGTCGGTTGATCTTTCCAGCAGTCACAAGCTGGCGAAGGGCGGCACGCTTAACGGCGTTACGGCCTTCGATCGCCGCGTCGATGTCCGGCTCGGTTTTCGGCTCGCTGGCAAGCCGCAGAAAGTCGAGGATCGCTTCGGATGTGCGCTCAATCTCAGCCTCCGACCGTTCGGGGCCAAGAGACACGGCACGTCGCTCGGGTTCAAAATTCAGCACCGTCTCGCTCAGGTCGTCGCCGTAACGCTGTCGGCTTTGCACGGTCCGGTACTGCTCGAGGCGCTTCATAATAAGAGCGGTATCAACGGCGGCAAAGAATGCGGTTGATCCGAGGATGGCGTCGCTCGCCTCTGCCCGCTCGCCCTTACCAAGGTGGTAAACCATCAAGAGATGGGCGGTATACTCGCGGGCGAGGGCCATCAAAGGTTCCATGGCGTTCGACACTTCCGCGTAATCATTGGCGTCTCTGAGTCTCGTCATTCGGAGAATAGGGTCTATGATTACGAGCGCCGGGCGGCGTCGCCTGATCTCGTCCTGCAAGGCGGCTAGTGCGTCCTGCGGGGCAGCGGCGCAATGAATGTCAATTGGTTCTGTTCCGTCCGCACCGAGTTCGGCAAAGTGCTTCTTGATCTCGGACCGCTTCTCCTCAAGCGCGAGGTAGATTACCGGCCCTTGGGAGACGTTGCGCTGGAGGAATATCTCTCCCCTGGCTACAGCTAGGGCGAGGCATCGGGCCAGTGTGGACTTGCCAACCTTCGGCTTCGCTGCCAGCAGGGAGAGTCCGCCAGCCGGGAGCAACCCCTCGACGAGCCATGAGACAGGCTCGTCCGGCTCTCGCATCAGGTCTCCCAAACTGGCGAGCCGGAAACCCCGTCCAGGCTGAGCCGGTGAGTCGGACCAACTGGCTACTTCGCTCGCGGTGAGGTTTGCAATCGTCCTGATTAAGGCGAGGAGTTGCTCGCGGGTGCCTGGTCCCCCCGGAGCTGCCCACTCACTGAGATCCTTGCCGGTCGGTAGCTCGATGATCTTGACTGATTCGGCGAGTCCGAGAAGGGACCGTGCTACGTCTCGGGCGTGCTTCCTTCCGGGCTCGTCGCGGTCGGGGATAATGGCGACCTGCTTCCGTCTGAGGGGCTCGGAATACTCGGGTCGCCATTTGCCGGCGCCGCCTGGATTGCAAGTTGCGATGAGTCCGAGCCTGCGGGCGCACTCACAGTCCTTTTCGCCTTCACATATCAGGACCGAATCCGAGCTTTTGAGGGTTGGCAGGTTGTACAGGACGCGGCGCGTTCCATTGAGGTTCCAAAGCCAGCTGCCGTGCCCGTCCGGACGGCGCTGCCTGAAGTTCTTGGGCTCATAACGCAAAACTTCGAAGAGCAGATTTCCGGTCTCGTCGGTGTAGGCGTAGGTTGCCACAACTCTCGCCGGGACCGAGACCGTCGGTTCCGGACGGACAAATAAATCCGTCATCTGAAGTCCTAAGGCTTCGACCACAGCTTCGGTTGTGCAACTGGCGTGGCAATGAAGCAAGACGCGTTCTCCAGACTCGCCAATCGAAAGGCTGGGATTCGCATCGGGATGGGCAGGGCACTGCGCTGTCCAGCCGCTGCCGCTCCGCCGCACACCTTTGAGCAGACGAAGAATTTCGCGGACGCTCATGGCTAAGACTTCACCGGTCGATCAACGCTGGGCTTCCTTGCGGCCACTCTGCTGGGAACCCTCTGCCACGAGCCTTCTCAACGCTTCGGGAGTCACGCAGACCCGCCGTCCAAGTCTCGTGGCGGCCAACTTCCCTTGCGAAATCCATTTTCGAATTGTCCAGGGGCTAACACTGATGGCCTTTGCAGCACTGTCGATGTCCAGCGCGATCTTCTCATTCGGTATCATTGTGGGTAACTCCATACAAGAATTTTCTTGACTTCGGCGCTCCTATTGCGATACGGTATACGAGCACTGAATAGTGCATACTAGCACTATACAGAGCCGAGGTCAACAGGAGAAATTGCAATGGATGTGAACGGTGGGAACGCGGAGAAATCAAGATCGTCACCGGACCATATCTGGCTCCGGACGGAAGTCTTTACGATCGGAGAGGTGGCGCAGATCCTGGCAATTCCACAGACAAGAGTGAAGAACTGGACAATCGGGCGTCCTCTTTGGATCATTCCGACTGTTCGGATGGCCGCCGGCAAGGGGTCGCGTAACCTGTATTCGATCCGGGATGTCTATGCGATCGCAGTCGCGAATCACTTGATCGAGGACGGATTTACCACCGACGCGATCAGGAGGCTCTTGGGCTTGGATTGGTGGAAAGAGGGAGGGCTGGGGCCGCTGCTTCGAAAGAACATATTCATTACAGCGAACAGACGGGAGGGCTGGTTAGCCCCGACCTTTCATATCGGGCTTACGAGTTGGCGAGACTGTGCCCGTCGCGAAAAGGGTGCAGTATCCAAGTACATTCTGGACGTCGGGTCACTCATGAGGCTGGTGGACAAGAAGGCTGCAAAACTTCGAAGGAGGAGGAAATAGAAAATGTCGATCTTCAAACGAGGCGGAGTTTACTGGTATCACTTTTGGTTCAACGGGGAGCACGTTCAAAAGTCAACGAAGCAGGGGAATCCCAACGTCGCCCGAACGATTGAGGCCGCGTACCGGACCGCCCTGGCGAAGGGTGAGGCCGGAATCTTCGATCGCAAGCCCGCTCCGTGCCTCAAGGACTTCAAAGAGCGGTTCACAGACGCGATTAAGGTACGCTGCGCTGAAAAGCCTCGCACGGTGGCCTTTTACGCAGAGAAGCTGTCTCGTCTGCTTGAGTTTGAGCCTCTGGCCTCAGCTCGACTTGACAGAATTGACGAGGCCCTAATCGAGAGCTACGTCCAAGAGCGCCGGACGCGGGTCGCGCCGGCGACCGTCAATCGCCAGCTGGCAACGCTCCGCCGTTTGCTTCGGCTGGCGCAAGAGTGGAAGGTAATTGACCGAGTGCCCCGCATCCGATTGCTTTCAGGTGAACGAAACCGCGAGTTTGTGCTGAGCCGGGATCACGAGGTGGATTACCTTGAGCAGTCCCCTCAACCGCTGCGGGACGTGGCGTTTCTGATCTTGGATACAGGCCTCAGGATAGGCGAGGCCTTAGCCTTGGAATGGGAGAGTGTGCACCTCGATCCGGTTGGCGACGCCGAGTTTGGATATTTACACGTGCGAGATGGGAAGTCCAAGAACGCCCAGCGAAATGTCCCTTTCACAAGTCGGGTCCGGGCCATGCTGGTGGTGCGGGCACGGCAGGTCCATTCAGCGTTAGTCTTTCCGAATCCTGACGGCCGGGCCTACCTCGTGACTTCCCTAGATCACCAGCATGGCACTGTTCGGGACTCACTTCGGGCGCCCAAAGACTTCGTGATACACTCGCTCAGGCACACTTACGGCACTCGGCTCGGTGAAGCGCGGGCCGATGCGTTCGAGATTATGCGCTTGATGGGACATTCCAGCGTGACGGTTTCGCAGCGTTACGTGCACCCCACGCCACGGGCATTGGAGTCAGCGGTCCGGAGGCTTGAAATGCTGAACCAGAACGCCGCTGTAAAGCCGACTCAGGGCGAACCGAGGCAGGCACCCGCTACATTTTCCGCTACATCTGGAAAGAGTGGTGTCCGTAAGTCACTGAGGGCCCATAGCTCAGTTGGTTAGAGCAGCGGACTCATAATCCGTCGGTCCCAGGTTCAAGTCCTGGTGGGCCCACCATTTATTGCCTTTGGATTCAAAAGGATACAGACTGGTGGTCTGCAGGCGCCCCCGAGTGCGGCAGTGGAGTGCACCCCGAAACTGAGACACGGAAAATAGGGACACCTAACAGTGAATGGAGGTGTTCCTTGAGGAGCAAGCGAAAGCGAGAGCATCGCATGGCGGGTTTCAAGGAAAGGGCGGTGCGACGGATATTGGCCGGAGA
>DASYYZ010000086.1:0-13669 GCA_035946735.1 Terriglobia bacterium | reverse complement strand
CCTGGAGGTGGTTCAGGCCTGAATGAGTAAGAAGAGCACTTTGAAGACCGGTGACCACGCGCCGCCGCTCGATCTGCCAGGCACGGACGGCGCGGCACATTCGCTCGAGCAATCCTTGGCACAGGGCCCTGTGCTCCTGGCTTTCTTCAAGGTGGGCTGCCCCACCTGTCAGTTTGCTTTTCCGTTTCTCGATCGCCTTCATCGCCAGTTTAAGGACCATGGCGCCGCAGTGTGGGGTGTGTCGCAGGACGATTCCAGCTCGAGCTTGCAGTTTGCGGCCCAATACGGCGTCAGCTTCCCGGTCCTGATCGACGCCAAGCCCTACGAAGTCTCGGCCCAATACGGCGTCGCTTACACCCCGACCCTATTCCTTGTAGGGCGCGGCGGTAAGGTTGAACTGACGGGCGAAGGCTTCTCGAAGCAGGATCTGCTTGACACGCAGAAGGAATTGGCTCGTGAGCTGTCGGTGACACCCGCCGGCCTGTTCTTGCCGAACGAGCGCGTGCCGGAATTCAAGCCTGGCTGACACTCCAAGAACTAGCACATGGCCAGGATGGCCATGCCACAACGCTACCGCCAGAGTCCTGAGATATGCCCAAGCGCCGCAAGCCCAAGCCGTTTCGCGCCGCCAAGGAGGTGAAGCGATTGGCGCGAATCAAGGTGGGCGCCCCTCCGGTCGAGCAGGTCAAACCGGACGAGAAGCGCAAGCTGCCAAAGCACAAAAAGAAAGAAATCGAATCTGAGCTCCTCTGAACAGCGCTAGTGCCTGTCGTGGCTGGTGGCAGGAACCCCGACTCCCTACTGCCCATTCACGACTCCCCGGTTCCTTGGCGGAAGTGTGTCGGAGTCGAACCGACCGATCCGTCAAGACGGATCCATAGGATTTGAAGTCCTAGGCGAACACCGGCCCGCATGCACTTCCGCATTGACTCTAGGGACTTCTACGCGTAACTGTCAACTTCGGCACCGCCGACGCCACGAAATCCCACCCTCCGGTTGGGTCGGACTCGCGGATGGGAATATCGTCTTCGTAATTAAAACGTTGCGTAAGATCTTTCCGTTGTGATCATGGCCCGGAAGCCGTTAGACTATGAGTTACCACTTCAGCTCTTCATGCGGGCTGCCGCCTTACAGTTGATAAGTGCAGTCCGGGCACGCCCCGTTTGGTTTGGGGGGAATCCGACGTTCGGAAGAATATGCGCGTAGTCGTCAAGATCGGAACCAGCCTCATCGCGCCCGAGGGCAAAATTAACGCTGCCTGGATGCGGTCTATCGTGGATCAGTTTGATCTCGCCCATCATGAATATGTGATGGTAAGCTCGGGCGCCATCGCCTGTGGCATGTCATCCCTTGGCATCAGCCACAAGCCGCGCAAGCTCGATCTGATGCAAGCCTCGGCCGCCGTGGGCCAAAGCCAGTTGATGCATACTTACGAGCGGCTCTTTTTCGGAAAAAAAGTGGTGGCTCAACTCCTCCTTTCGAGCGACGACTTCTCGTCGCCGGTCCGTTACCGCAACCTGCGCAGCACGCTCAACCGGTTGCTCGACATGAAGGTGCTGCCGATCGTCAACGAAAATGACAGTGTATCGGTGCGGGAGTTGGAAGGTGCCTTCGGTGACAACGATGAGCTGAGCGCCCTGGTGGCAGCGGCGGTGGAGGCGGACTGGTTGATTCTACTGACGAATGTGGACGGTTTCTTTCACAAGAACGGACGCGGGAAACCGCAATTGGTACGGGTGATCAAGCGCGTCACGCCCGAGCTCGAGGCGAGCTGCGGCCAGACGAGCGCCCTCGGCCGCGGTGGGATGCGGTCCAAGCTGCGGGCTGCCATGCGGGCCACTGCCTCGGGCATCCACGTCGGCATTGCCAACGGAACCGAAGCCCGCGTAATTCCGCTCGTGCTCGAGCGACGCATCGGCACCTATTTTCCTCCGCTGAAGATCAAGGAGTGATCCGCCATGACGACGATGATTGCCCGCGCACCTTCGACGCGGGAAAAGCTCCTTTGCGCCCGCCAGGCTGCCGCTCAAGTGGCGCAGCTTTCGGGCAGGGAAAAGAACGCCATTCTGCTCGCGATGGCGGACCTCATCCGGGAGAACGAGCAAAGAATCCTCGAAGCCAACCAGTTGGATCTTGCGTCCACCGATCTGCGTCCTTCGAGCCGCGACCGGCTGCTGCTGAATCCGAAACGAATGGTCAATATGCTGCAAGGCATCCAGGCCGTGATTGCTTTGCCGGATCCCGCCGGTGAGGTGCTGGAGGAATGGAGGCGCCCGAATGATCTCTTGATTCGCAAAGTGCGCGTGCCCCTTGGGGTGGTGGGCGTGATCTTTGAATCGCGCCCTAGCGTGGCGGTGGACGCGGCAGTGCTGGCCTTCAAAGCCGGCAATGCGGTGGTGCTGCGCGGCGGGCGCGAGGCCGCTCACACCAATGAACTGCTCGTGGATCTTATGGCCCGAGCCACCGGATTGCCGGCGGGATCCATCGAGCTGCTCGATTCGAGCTCGCGGGACTCCGTGGACGAGCTCATGCAGGCGCGGGGCCTCGTGGATGTCCTCATCCCGCGGGGCGGCGCGGACCTGATCAATCGGGTCGTGGAAAAGGCGCGCGTGCCCGTGATCGAAACCGGGGCGGGGAATTGCCACGTCTACGTCGACGAGGATGCCGACCTCGACATGGCCGATGGCATCGTGATCAACGCCAAGACGCAGCGTCCGTCCGTGTGCAACGCGGCCGAGAAGCTGCTGGTTCATCGGGCGATTGCGGCCGGCTACGTGCCGCGGATTGTCGCCAAGCTGCTGGAAGCGGGCGTGGAAGTGCGGGGCGATGACGAGACAATGCGGCTCGCCGCTGGATTGGACGTCCGCGCCGCCGAACCAAATGACTGGTTCACCGAGTACTCGGCTCTGATCATGGCGGTCGCGGTGGTGCAGGATCTGGAGGACGCGATCGCGCATATCAACCGCTATTCCACTGCGCACTCCGACGCCATCGTTACTCGCGACGAGTGCCGCGCGCGCGAGTTTCTGCAGAGAGTGGATTCGGCAGCTGTCTATTGGAACGCCTCCACGCGCTTTACTGACGGGGGCGAGTTCGGATTTGCCGCCGAAATGGGCATCAGCAACCAGAAGCTGCATTGCCGCGGCCCGTTCGGCCTGAAAGAACTCACCTCTGTCAAGTACCAGGTCATTGGTTCAGGCCAGATTCGCGGCTGAGCGCCGCCGGAAAATCCCTTGCATCATCGTGCAATTTGGGCCGCATGACGTCATACCGTTTGGCGCTGGTCTCAGCGACGAGGCGAGGCGATGGTGCTTTGGAGGGATCATCGCATGAATGGAACTCGAAGCAGCAGGCTTTTCTTTCTTGGTAGGGCATCGGCGCTGTTGGTGCTAAGCGCCAGCAGCGGGCGCTCGCAACAGATCAGGCGAGTCGCGGAACCGTTCGAGCAGGTCAGGATGGCACGCGGCGGCTACGTCTGCGACGGGAAGCTGACCGTTTCCCCGATCGACAACACCTATGACACCGTGAGCTGCAGCGGTCCCATGTACAATGCGGCCGATTATGCTGCGGTGTACACCAAGCTCAGCCGCGACGAGCTTAGCGAGATGAACGCCAACAATCGGGCGGCGCTCAACCACGACCTCAAAGCCGCGATTCACGGCCAATTCCAGTCACTTCCGACCAACCTTCGCCAGCTCGCGGCTATTCAGACTTTGGAAAAAGGCTTGATGGACTCCGTTGATGAGAAATTGCCGGAGGGCCGCGGGAACAACCGTACGCCGAGATCCGGTGGTTCGGGGCCGGCCTCCGCTCCAATCGGTCCGCCGCCCGGGCAAGAATGATTCGTTCCGACCGTCTGCCCAAGATAATCGTCCGGAAGCGAGGTGCCCGAGGGCGGCGTGGCCATGACCCTGAAAGGGCAACTGGCTCACGACGAGAACCCAGCCAGCGTCACCGCGCCCTCCGACGCCGACCCCACCAAGGCGGCGTACTTGGCGTACACACCGGTCTTGTATCGCGGTTCCGGAGCTTTCCAATCAGCGAGCCGCTTGATCAGTTCCTGCTCGTCGAGTTCCACGTCGAGGCGGCGCGCGTCAATGTCAATCACGATCATGTCGCCTTCGGCCACGGCAGCGATCGGCCCGCCACGCGCCGCCTCGGGCGCCACATGACCTATCATTAGACCGCGCGTGGCTCCGCTGAATCGTCCGTCGGTGACGAGCGCCACCGTCTCGCCCAGACCCTCGCCCACGATAGCGCCGGTGACGCCCAGCATCTCACGCATGCCGGGTCCGCCCCGCGGGCCCTCGTTGCGGATCACCACCACGTCGCCCGGCTTGACCTGCTTGTGGGTGACCGCCTGCATGGCGTCCTCCTCGCGCTCAAAGACGCGCGCCGGCCCGCGATGGTAGAGCCGCTCGTGTCCGGAGACCTTCACCACCGCGCCGTCAGGAGCGATGCTGCCCTTGAGGATCACGAGGCCGCCCGTCGGTTTGAGAGGATTGGAGGCCGGATAAACCACATCCTGACCGGGGGTCTCGATAGCTTTTCGCGCTTCTTCGCCAATCGTATGGCCGGTCACAGTGACGGCGTCCTCGTGCAACAAGCCTGCTTCCAACATGCGGAGCGCCACCAGCGGAATGCCGCCGGCTTTGTGAAGATCCACGGACACGTAGCGCCCGGCAGGCTTGAGGTCGGCGAGGATGGGAGTACGCGCGCTGATCCGGTCAAAGTCATCGATGGTGAGCGGCACGCCGATTTCACGCGCCAGGGCCAGCAGGTGCAGCACGGAATTCGTAGAGCCCGCGGTGGCCGCCACGCTCGCGATGGCGTTCTCGAAGGCCTGCGGTGTGAGGATGTCGCGCGGGCGTTGATTGCGACGCAGGACATCCATCAGCAAACGGCCGGCGCGTTCAGCCACCTGGTCCTTGGCCGGATCCGTGGCGGGCACGCTGTTTGAGCCCAGGGGCGAGAGACCGATAAATTCCATGATCATCGACATAGTGTTGGCTGTGAACTGTCCGCCGCAAGCGCCGGCGCCCGGGCAAGCGGCATCCTCCATCTGCTTCAAGTCCTGCTCGGTAATGCGTCCGGCGGCGAGAGCGCCGATGCCTTCGTAGACTTCGCCCAGGGTGATGTCCTGACCCTTGTATCTGCCGGCGGCAATCGATCCGCCATAGAGGATGACTCCCGGGACGTTCAGGCGTGCGAGAGCCATTGCCGCGCCCGGAGTGGTCTTGTCGCAGCCCACCAGGCAGAGCATGGCGTCGAACATGTGACTTCTTCCCATCAGTTCGATCGAATCGGCAATCACCTCGCGGCTGACGAGGGGCCCTTTCATACCTTCGGTTCCCATGGTGACGCCATCGGAAACTGAAATCGTGTTGAACTCCATGGGCGTCCCGCCCGCTGCCCGCACGCCCGCCTTGGCGTGCTCCGCCAGGCGCCGAAGGTGATAATTGCAAGGCATGGTTTCGGTCCAAGTGTTGGCGATGCCGACGATGGGCCGCGCCAGGTCCGCGTCTTTGAATCCGATGGCCTTCAGCATGGCACGCGCTCCGGAACGCGCGGGTCCGTCGGTGATGGTGCGGCTCCAATGTTTGGGGTCAAATTCCATAACGCCCTCCCTCGGGTCGAATGAGATCGAGAATGTCAAAGGTATCAGAAGATGAGCTCAAAGCGGTAGACGGAGGCGGAGGGCGGGGTGCAAGAGGCGGCCGGCAGGAGGAAGATTCTCAGGATGGTGTTGGCCCGAAGGGAACACAGCGGATTCCGATTGGGAACTTTTTTTCGGGTCGTGCCAGCCCGAGTGTATACTTCTGTGCCTGGATTTATTGGTTTGTTGGGAAAGGATCTGGGGAGGGTAAATGGGCGACGAAAATTCCTCAAAGAGCGATGGAATTTCTAATAGCGTTTCGCTTGTAATTTCCATTTTGGCGATGCTAATTTCCGCGGGCGGGCTATATTGGCAGTTTCTCAGGGGACCCAAAGTTCGCGCTTATCAGCCGAACGTGGTTTACGTGGGAAAGTCGCAGATCGGTGTCCCAGTGGCTTTCACCAACGAGGGCGCCAAAGCTGATGTCGTGATGTCCGGCAGCCTCGACCTTACACCTCAGCCGGGATCGAGTGAAGCCATTCCATTGTATTGGGTGTCCCCTTATGAAGAGAAAGATAGCTACGACCCCAGTGTTCAAGATCCTCAAAAGAGGTTTACAAAAGAGAAAGTCGATTACGTCCGCTTCTCTCATCTTCCCATCAAGGCGGGTGAGACTGACGCTGAGATGTTTTGGTTTGACAAGCGCTCGGATATCGGGCTCAAGCCGGGGTCATACCACGCCTGTGCCCGATTTGCGACCGCCCGGGGACACACCGTGCCCGCCGCGACGGGTTCCGCCTCCCAGAATTGTAGCTTCTCGGTGGACTTTGAGCTCACCGGTCCAATTCTAAGCATGTTGGAGTTTCCGCCGAATGGGCTCGGCCTGGACGACGTCGCCGTCCCAGTCAAGCAGATCTCCGCTGGACAATAAGTAAGTTATTGAGCATTGCAAGATACAGTGACGACGGCTGCTGTAGCGCCGGTCTGCGACCGGCGTCTTTCGCCGCTCCCTTACAGGGCAGGCTTCGAGCGGCGCTAGAGAGAATGACGTCACTGTATTTTGCAATCTTCATTACCCGCGAGACCCGGGAATCAGACGATGCCGGATTCCGGGCCGCGCCGCGGCGGAGGGAATCTACCTTCGTCTCGACATACCGGGGGGACAAAGAGGGCCGTACGAGTGGGTGGTCTTCGATCGCGCTTCGCAGTTTGCTGCGGATGATCGCCGCAGAGTAATCCTCATGGCCGTATTTTACGTCGCTCCCCTCGACTTCGGGAAAGAGGTCCTCGGCAGCGTGAGAGAACGGTGCATGGCCGACGTCGTGAAGTAAGGCAGCTAGCCGGACAAGCTGACGATCTCGCGCAAGGCCGTCAGTGGTATACGCAAATTCTCTTTTCAACGCCTCGGCGGATTTGCGAACGATCGAATCGTATAACAAGGAAGCGGTATGCATAACCCCCAATGAGTGTTCAAACCGGGTATGCATCGCTCCGGGATATACGAGTTCCGTCCAAGCAAGTTGTCGAATGCGACGCAGTCGTTGGAAAGCGGGCTGATCAATGATCCCCCGCTCCCAGTCGTTCAAGACGACGAATCCATGCACTGGGCAGCGGATCTCGTACGTTCGGTGGGGGTCTCCGGCCACAACTCCCTACCTTCCCGCTCCTATGTTAGCAAAGGTGAATGAAAAGCGAAAGTTCAAATATTTAGCGACGAATGGATCGAATGTATGACCAGGACCACGCAGGCGCTACTCCTCTTCCTCTTCCTTGCCATGACCGGCAGCCCGGGCGGCGGAGATCACCTTATCGGCGATCACCGGCGGCACCACATCGTAATGGTCGTACTCCATGGAGTAGGAGCCGCGCCCTTGCGTCATGGAAGTGAGATCCGAAGCGTAGCTGAGCATTTCGGCGAGCGGCACCTGCGCCTTTACTACGGTGGATCCGCTTTTCGAGTCCATGCCCTGCACGCGCCCGCGCCGTCCGTTGAGATTGCCCATGATGTCGCCGGCGTAATTCTCAGGGACGCTGATCTCGACGTTCATGACGGGCTCGAGCAGGCAAGGCTTGGCCAGTTCCATCGACTTCTTGAAAGCCTTGGACCCTGCCAGCTTGAACGCCATTTCCGAAGAGTCCACATCGTGGTAGGAGCCGTCAAAAACGCTCACTCTGAAGTCGACTACTGGGTAGCCGGCCAGATATCCCTTCGCGGCTGCTTCCACAATGCCTTTTTCGACGGCGGGAATGAAGTTGCGCGGAATGGCGCCGCCGAAAATGTCATTCACAAACTCGAATCCGCTGCCGCGCGCGAGCGGTTCCAGCTTGATCCAGCAGTCGCCATACTGGCCGTGCCCGCCGGTCTGCTTCTTGTGCTTGCCTTGCGCTTCCGCCCTGGCGCGAATGGTCTCGCGGTAGGGCACTTTGGGCGCTTTCAGGTTGACTTCCACCTTGAAACGCCGCCGCAGCTTGGAGACCGCCACCTCCACGTGCTGCTGGCCGGAGCCGGAGATGAGAAACTCCTTCGTCTGGGGATCGCGGGAGAAGCGCAGCAAAAGGTCTTCTTCGAGCATGCGATGGATGGCGCTCGAGAGCTTGTCTTCGTCGCCGCGTGACTTGGCCTCGATGGCGAACGAGATGGCCGGCTCTGCGAGCTGCACCGCGGGATAAAGAATGGGCGCGGACCTGTCGCCCAGCGTATCCCCGGTAAGGGTCTCTTTGAGTTTGGCCACGGCCCCGATATCGCCCGATCGCAACTCGGCCACCGGGGTTTGAGTTTTACCCTGCATCACCGCGATGTGAGCCAGCTTTTCCGAGCCGCCACGATTGAAGTTGGTGAGCACGGCGTCGTTCTTCACGATGCCTGACATCACCTTAAAGTAGCTGACGCGTCCGGCAAAGGGGTCGGCCACGGTCTTGAAGACGTATGCAGAAACCGGCTGGTCGTCCGAGACCGTCCGCTGCACGGAATCGCCGCCTTCACTTTTAACTCCGCTGACCTTGCCGCGCGCGGCGGGCGAAGGCAGATAGTCCACGATCAGGTCCAGCAGGCCGCTCGAACCGATATTGTGCAGGCCGGACGTGACGGCCACGGGGTAGATGCGGCGCTCAACCACAGCCTGTCGCAGCCCGGGGACGAGGTCTTCCGCGGGAATGGTACCCTTCTCGAAAAATTCCTCCATCAAAGCGTCGTTGCCTTCAGCCACCATCTCCACCAGCGCTTCGTGGGCCGCCTTGGCCGCGTCGGCAAATTCGCCGGGAATCTCTGATTCCTGCCCCTTCCCGGAGCCATCCGGCTGATAGGACCAGGCTTTCATGGTGACGAGATCGATCGCGCCGCGAAAGGCTTTCTCTTCCCCGAGAGGCAGTTGAACCGGAATCACGGAGCGCCCGAAAGCGCTGCGAAGAGACTCCAGAGAACGGTCGAGGCTGGCCCGATCGCGGTCCATTTGATTGACTACGAACAGGCGCGGCAGGCCGCTCTTATCCGCGAACCCCCAGGTCTTTTCGGTCTGCACCTCGACACCGGCCACGCCGTGCACCAGCATCAGGACGGCATCGGCGGCCGCCAAGGCGGCTTCCGTCTCGTGCAAGAAGATGTTGTAGCCCGGAGTGTCAATGAAATTGATTTTCGTCTTGCCCCACTCCGCATAGGCCAGCGACGCGCTGATCGAGAATCTTCGCTGAATCTCCTCCTCGTCGTAGTCGGTGACCGAGGTGCCGTCATCCACCTTGCCCAGGCGGTTCACCATGCCGGCGGCGAAAAGCAAGGCGGAGACGAGCTGCGTCTTCCCCGATCCTCCGTGGCCCGCCAAGGCGACGTTGCGAAGGTTCTGGGCATCGTAAATTTTCACAAGAAACTCCCTTGAAACCGTGAGGCGTCGATACCACGCGGCGTGATGGGTGCCGGGCGAACCTGCATGCTAGCACACCCGAATTACGCGGTTCAATAAAGGGTGATCGCAAAGCGCTGATCCCGTTCTGTCGAGAGTGTGGTATTCGGTCGGACTCTGATAACAGCTCGTAACTACTGCCGGACACTGAAGACGGCCCTTTTACAGCGTCGGCAGATCATCGCGCCAGCCTCATCAAGTCGGCGCGTATCGCCGAACCCTTATCCGGACTACCGCAAACCGATCAGCCGGCCATTTTGATCAAAGATTAGCACTTGAATCGGTCCGCGCCTGTGGGCTGCAAGTTCCTGGGTAACACGTTTTTTAGTCAGATGGTAGTGGTCACCGAATTGGCAGTGATATACCCGTAGAGTGACTCCCCTCTTTCTCCTCTCAACCCTGCCCACCATTTCAGCGTAACTTTTGGACGGATACCTCTTCTTAATCAGGCAGCCATTGATTCGTGCTTTCGCAAGATTTTTCATTTCATCTCCTTTGCCGCGGAACCGCAGCGGATTTATGAAGCAGTTTGGACGCACGTCTGCCTTACACGCGCAGACGCGTGGCGACGGAACATCAAATTGTCGGAGGAAAATAACGGCTAGGTCTGCTTGCAGTAGGCTAGAGTAGTCTTGCCCAGCTTGCCAAGTCTAGGACGCATATACCGGATCGGCCGATGTGAGCTCAGCCACCAGTAAGTGCCACTACTCACAGAGGTTAGTGTCCGTGTGCCTGATTAAGTCCCAGCGGCCCGGCTCTCGCGTCACCTCACGAAACAAAGCAAGTATACGCTCATTTCCGCATTTGTCAAGGGGTGTAGGCTAGGCCGGGCGGCGACCGGCTGGGCACTCGTTGACAGCCTGCCTCCGCGCCTCTACACTCACAGGCATGGACACCATACCCCTCAAGCCGGAACGCAAGGCCCAATTGGAAGATTACGCGCGACGCCACGGGCAGGACACAGCCGCCGCTCTCGATGAAGTGGTGGCAAATTATCTCGAGTGGGAGCGCCAGGACTATCAGGAAGCAGTGGAAGGTATTCGCCGGGGGTATGAGGACGTGAAGGCCGGACGTACCCGCCCCGCTGCCGAGTTCCTGGAGGAACTCCGCGTCAAACATGGCTTTCCGCGTTGAGATAACCGAGGACGCGGAAAGACGGCGAGAGCATTCTAGACTGGCTCATTTCGCAACACGCCGCGGAGACCCGACTACGCTGGTTTGAGGGACTCAAAGAGACAGTACAATCGCTTTCAGAAAATGCCAGAGCGCTGCCCGTTAGCACCCGAAAATAAGTACTGTCCCTTCGAGGTTCGACACCTGCTTTACGGACGGAGTCCGCACCTCTACCGCATCCTGTTCACCATCGAGGGGGATGCGGTTTTTATCCTGCATATTCGCCACGGACGCCGCCAGCCCTTCAAGACTGAGTGAATAGCACTCACCGCTCCAATTCCGCCGAGGTCGGGACCCTCCCGATCACTTCTGTTCGTGACTTGTGTCACGCGTGTGAACCGGAGTGAAACGCGCAGACCGGCGCGTACGTCTGATTTTTTTAGGGGCGTGCCGGGGTCCCTCCGGCGCGCTGGGGTTCGTTTTTGAAGGCCTGACAAGGTCTGAGGGCAATTAATGAATCTGAAGACCACAAGAGGCTTAGCTTCCCTTTTGCTGCTGATCGGCAGCGTTGCGCGTATTGGCGCTTCGGCGCGGGTGCCTGTGGACGGAGCGGGACAAGCCGCCACTCCGGTTCCGGCGTCAGTAGGAAGCATTAAGGCCATCCAGGGGAATAGCATTACGCTCGCTCCGGATTCCGGGTCCGCGATCAACGTCGCGGTTCAGGATTCCACGAGGCTCCTTCGCGTCGAGCCGGGCCAAAAAAGCTTGAAGGACGCTACACCGGCCCAGTTGCAGGACCTGCAGGTGGGCGATCGGATCCTGGTGCGAGGGAGTCAGTCGGCGGACGGTACGTCCTTAACGGCATCGTCGATCCTGCTCATGAAGAAGAGTGCCATCCAGCAGAAGCAGCAGCAGGAGGAGCAGGACTGGCAGAGGAACGGCGGCGGCGGCCTCGTGAAATCCGTCGATGCCAGCACCGGTGCAATCGTGATCTCTACCGGCGCCGGGCCCACCGCCAAGACGGTGACCATCACTACGTCGAAGGAGACGGTTCTGCGGCGCTACGCGTCCAATTCGGTGAAGTTCAGCGATTCAACGCCCGGCACGCTCGACCAGATCAAGCCCGGCGACCAGCTTCGAGCGCGCGGCACTCGCAACGCTGACGGCACTACCCTGGCGGCTCGAGAGGTGGTATCGGGCTCGTTCCGAAACATCGCTGGCACCGTAATCTCGGTGGATGCGAACGCCAAAGAGGTATCCGTGAACGACCTGCTGACAAAGCAACCGGTGCAGGTGAAGCTCACAGGGGATTCCACGATCAAGAAGCTTCCGGCGATGATGGCCCAAATGATCGCCACGCGTCTAAAGGGATCAAGGGGCGGACCGCCAGGAGACAGCGGCGGGGGGGCACAGACTCAACCTCCGCCACGGCCTGAGAGTCAAGGGCCGGCGGGCGGGACGGAAGCCCATCATTGGGGAGGTCCCGGCGACGGAGCATCGGGAGGACGGCCGGACTTGCAGCAATTTCTGAATCGGCTGCCGCAAGCAAGCCTGGCCGATCTCCAGAAAGGCGACGCCGTCATGATTGTTTCTACTGAAGCCGGCAGCGGTAGTCCGGTTACCGCGATCACGCTCTTGGCTGGCGTTGAACCGATTTTGACGGCAGCGCCCACCAGCAGTCAGGCGGCCAGCTTTATGTCGGGCTGGACCCTGGGCGGCGGCGACGCCGGGGGCGGCGGCGATGGCGGACCTTAGTAGCCTAGGCTGACCTCACCGATAATAGAAGACTTGACCGGCAAGACGGTACCAGCTTTACCGCCGTAAACGTTTTTGTTGATGGATTTAGAAGCTAGGGGCGGCAGGTCGTTACCGAACTTCAGTCACGGAGATGAAATGCGATTTCGCAAGCTTGTAACACGCATATTGATTCTGACCGCACTTTTTCTGCCGCCCATGCAGGTTGCGCGATTGCTTGCGCAAAGCTCCACAGGTGTCGTGAGGGGGCAGGTGACGGACCCCTCCGGTGCAGCGGTTACGGACGCAACGGTGGTCGCGAGCCCGGCGCCAGGGGAGGCCGGCGAGAGTAAAGCTGGGATGGTGAGTAAAGACGGAAGCTACGTGATCAGAGGCCTTACGCCGGGTAAATACAACGTGAGCGCCTCAGCCCAGGGTTTTGCTCCCTTTGACCAGCCCGTTACCGTTGCAAGCCAGCCGCAGAACTTGAACATCAAGCTCCAAATTGCGCAGCAGGTACAGCAGGTGAACGTCTCCGGCGAGGCGCTGAACGTGAGCGTCGCGCCGGAGAACAACGCCAGCGCAATCGTGATCCGCGGAAAGGATCTGGAGGCGCTCTCCGACGATCCCGACGAGCTGCAGTCCGAGCTTCAGGCGCTCGCCGGGCCGTCTGCTGGGCCGAACGGCGGCCAGATCTACATCGACGGGTTCACGGGCGGCCAGCTTCCGCCCAAGGAAGCAATCCTTGAGGTCCGCATCAACCAGAATCCCTTCTCCGCCGAGTACGACAAGCTGGGCTACGGGCGCATTGAGATCACGACGAAGCCAGGCTTCAGCCAGTTTCATGGTGATGCTATGGTGGACGGAAACGCCTCGGCGTTTAATGCTCGCAACCCTTTTGCCGTTTCTGAACCGCCCTATCACTCCGAGTTCTACAATGGGAGCGTCGGCGGGCCGATCAACAAGAAGGCTTCATTCTTCTTCGATTTCTTCCGGAGGGATATTCAGAACAACAGCGTGATCAGCGCTGTGACGCTGGCTCCTAACCTCACCGAACTTCCCGTGGACGAGGCGGTGATCAATCCTCAGATCCGCATGAACCTGACGCCCCGTCTCGATTATCAGATCAGTAACCACAATGTTTTGACGCTGCGGTATCAATATTGGGAGGACAACAACAAGAATGCGGGAATTCAGCAATTCTCGCTAGCCACGCAGGCTTACAACAGCAATGAGACCGAGCATACGTTCAGCCTTAGCGACACGCAGGTGATCAGCAGCCGCACGGTGAACCAGCTTCGCTTTCGCTACCAGCACGACTACAGCGATCAGA
>DASYYZ010000085.1:0-28668 GCA_035946735.1 Terriglobia bacterium | reverse complement strand
ACGCTCGTCGTAACTCCTCGGGGCCGCTCAGAACGTGGGCGTCTGAGACCTGTCCTTGCTCATCCACGCTCAGGTCGAGCACAACGTCGCCCTCGACGCGCCGTTCAATGGCCCGCCGCGGGTAGACCAAGGCCGCACGGTGAAGCAGGTTTTCATTGCCCTGCACCACCTGGATCGGCGCAGAGCTGAACTCCTGGGCGTGCACTCTCAGAGGGAAGATCGAGGTGGCGGCGCGCGCGACCAGAAACAGCGCTCCGGCGCTCACTGCAAGACAAAGAATCAATCGACGTGTAGTCATGGTGGTCTCCTTAAGGATCTCAGCAACGCGCTTCTTCAGCAGGCCTCTTCGCAGGAAGAGCGGCGCCGGAATCAGTTTGGGCTCAATCTTTAACTGCGCGACGTGAAGCAAAGCCTCCACGTAGCGCTCTCGCGACGCGGTCAACTCGATCACGGCCTGGTCCACGAGTTGTTCGCGGGTAAGGTGAATGCGTTCGATAAGCCACCAGATAGCGGGGTGAAACCAGAGCAGGGTGCGGACGAATTCCTCCGCGAGGCACCACGTCCAGTCGCGACGCCGGACATGAATGAGCTCGTGGCAGACGATGGCTCGTTGCGTCTCGGCCCCCATTGACCCGAGGCCTGCCGGCAGCAGAACGATAGGCCGGCGCAGACCGAAGGTGATCGGAGTAGGCGCACTTTTCGAGATACGAAACTCAGCGTGAGCTCCGACCTCCTGCCGGGCGGCGGCAAGAACAGGCTCCACGGCGGCAGGAGCTCCCACGGAATCACGCCGCAACCGTGCGAGTCTGCCAAAGCCGGTTGCGAGCCACAATCCTCGCATCACGATGCCGCCCACGATAATCAGTAGGACCACTTGTTCGATCGGCCAAGGTCGCGATTGCGGGACGTGAGCCGGCGCAGCGAGATCGGGGAGGATGGCGCCGACGGTGGCGGTGCTGCCGGCCAGTATCTGGGGCGAAGTAGCCGGCGCGGCCTTCCAATGCTGGCAGACCGGCAGAATCAAGCAGAGGGCGAGCAGGGCCTGCCAGTACACCAGGGTGAGAATCGAGGCTCGCAAGCGAAAGAGCCGGGCCAGAAGGGCTCCGGACCCGACCAGCAGGACCACTTGTAGACCGTAAAAGGCGAGGTCGCGCAGCCAGATCGAGGTCATTTTCTCCTCCCCAACATGCGGGAAATCTCTCGCAGGTCGGACTCCGAGAGTTGGTTGTCTTCGATTAGGTGAACTACCAGGGGCTCGGCAGACCCGTTGAAGACGCGATTTACAAATTCCTGAACCATGCCTTTGATCACCTGGTTCTTGGGCTTGGTGGGCTGGTAGACGTAAGCGCGGTCTTGCTGGGTGGCGCGCAGATAGCCTTTTTGCTCCAGCGTCTTCAGCGCCGTCATGACGGTGGTGTAGGCGATCTTGCGGTGTTCGAGCAGTTCTTGGTAGACATCGCGCACGGTGGCGGACTCCCGCCGCCAGATGATCTTCATAAGCTCGAGTTCTTGAGGGGTTAAGGTCGTTGCTCGTGGTCTCATACGGCTAAACTAGTACTATTAAACAGCGATGTCAAGCAAAATCTTTCGACGCCAACCTTCGCCACAAAAACTGAGGATTAGGGAATTCTCCAAAGACCTACCCCGGCCAGGTTGTGCCGCGTTTGCCTAACATCGATTTGAGGGAAGAGCAAGGCGGCCGACTCGAGTGCTTGGATGAGGGGGCACTGGGAAACTACCGGGGCGACGACGTAAGGCCCAGGAGCCTACTCTGTGAGCCCACTGCAGCGAACAAACCCTGTCAATCGTTAACTATTGGTGTCGCAGCGCCACCATGGGATCCACCTTGGTGGCCCGGCGGGCGGGAATGTAGCTCGCGAGCAGCGCCACAAGGCATAGCAAGACGGCCACGCTCAAAAACGTCAAGACGTCCGTCGGCGCCACGCCAAACAGCACACCGCGCAGGAAGCGCGTGAGCGCGAGCGATACTGCCACACCCACGACGACTCCGATCAGCGTCAGCCGCAATCCCTGGCCCATCACCAGGCGGGAAACGTCCGCCTGGCGGGCGCCGAGCGCCATGCGAATCCCGATTTCGTGCGTGCGCTGCCGCGTGGTGTACGCGATCACTCCGTAGATGCCGACCGCGGCCAGGATCAGCGCCAGCAGGCCAAAAAGGCCCACGAAGGTGCCGGCGATTCGTTGGTTGGTGCTAGCCAGTTGCACGCGAGAGAGCAGGCTGTCCATATCATAGACCGGCAAGTCCGCGTTGAGCTGATGGATGGCCTTCTCGAGAGCGGGCGCGAAAGCCAGAGGATCAGCCATCACCCTAGCCTCAACGGTCGGATGACTCGTGTAGTCTTGAAACAGCGGGAGGTAAAGAAACGGCCGCGGGGTTTCGTTCAATTGATCGTAATCGCTATTCCGAGCGACGCCCACAACCGTAGACCAATGGCCCTCCGCCCAGATCCGTCTTCCGACAGCATCCTGGCGCGGCCAATAGCGATCCACCAGCGCCTGGTTCACCACAGCCACCGGCTGAGAGCCTGCGCCGTCCTCCGAGGTGAACTCACGTCCGGCGACCAAAGGAATTTCCATCGTCCGGAGGTAATTGGGCCCGACTGCTGCCGTGCGCACGTCCATGGCTTCACGGAGCCGGGGCACGTAGCCTTCGAGCTTCACCATCTCGGTATCCCGGGTTAAGCCGAGCGGCAGGGTTTGTGCCAGAGTCGCCGACTGGACGCCGGGGAGAGCATCGAGTTTGGCCAGGAGCTGACGGTCGAACTCGCGCCCTTGCTCGTTCGTATAGCCGGCCGGGAAAAGATCGAACGAAGCCACCACCACGTGGCCGGGATTGAAGCCGGGATCAAATCGCTGCGCGCGCCGAAATCCGCGGATGAAAAGACCAGCCGAGATCAGCAAAAGGAGCGAGAGAGCAAGCTGCGCCACCACGAGGGCGCTGGTCAGGCGCATCTTCTGGCGGCCGCCGGAAGCGCTGCCCGTGTCTTCTTTGAGCACGGCAGCCGGCGCCAGACTCGAAGCGCGCCATGCAGGCAGGATGCCGAAGACGACGCCGGTAATCAGCGAAATGATCAGCGCGAGAAGCAGTACCGTGCGGTCGGCGCGCACGTCGAGCGAGACGGGGAACCCGGACGGGGGCATAAATCGGGCGAAGGTGCCCGCAGACCAGGCAGTGATCATCATGGCCGCTCCGCCGCCGAGCATCGCGAGCAGGATGCTCTCGACGAGGAGTTGCCGCACCACCCGCCAACGACTCGCTCCGATCGAGAGCCGGATCGCGATTTCCCGCCGCCGCGCCACCGACCGCACCAGCAGCAGATTGGCGACGTTCGCGCAAGCCAGCAGCAGCACGATGCCCGCAATTCCCATCAGCATGGGTAGCAAAATGTAAAGGTAGGCGTTCGCGCCGTTGGGGCCGCGCCACAGTGGGTAAATCTCAACATTGCGGTGGCCAAAATGATTGTTCGGGAACTGCTCCGCCAGGTGCTGCATCAGGAGGTTCATCTCCTGCCGCGCTTGCTCGATTGAGACGCCCGCAGCGAGCCTTCCCTCCACCATTAATTCGTTGTCACCGCGATCGTGAATATAATCCGCGCCACTCATCAGTTGCCGCTGCATCATGAACGGAACCCAGAGGTCCGTGTGCAAGCCGGTCATGGTTCCCTGAAAGGATGAAGGAGCAACTCCAATCACGGTGAAAGGGTGTTGATTGAGACCAATGGTGCGCCCCACGATGCGCTCGTCGCCGCCGAAGCGGCGCTGCCACAAGCTGTAGCTGAGCACCACCACCGGCGCTCCGCCCGGTCTCTGGTCTTCGGCAGGCACAAAGCCGCGGCCAAGGATGGGCCGCACGCCGAGCATATCGAAATAATTGGCGGAAACGTGCGCCGCCCACACGCGCTCCGGCTCGCCCGTGCCCGTCAGGTCCACAGGACGGAATGCGAAGCCAACCAGGCTCGAGAAACTCCGGTTCTGCGCTCGCAGGTCCGCGTAATCGGGATAGGAGAATTGACCCGGATCTTCGACGGTGCCGCCGCTTGTGACGGAGACGATGCGGCTGGTGTGAGCGGCGCCGGGGATGGGATTGAATAAGGTTGAGTTGATCCAACTGAAGATCGTGGTGTTGGCGCCGATGCCGAGCGCGAGCGTAAGAACGGCCAGCGCTGTAAAGCCACGATTCCTGCCGAGCGTGCGCAATCCGTAACGAAGGTCTTGAACTAATGTAGCCACGGGTACTCCTTACCCAAAGAATCGGCCATCACTCGAGCCGCAGCGCCACCACCCGATCCACCCTGGCGGCTGAATGGCTTCCCCGGTGGAAACTCTCAGCACTCGCTGCGCCATCGTTGCAGTTCCATAAGCCATTGTAAATATGCGAGATAAGTAGGGTCAAGTAATGCTGATCCTGTCCAATTGCGTTGATGGCTGTCCAAACGCGGACGACACCCGTTAACGCTCCGAGACGTCCGCCCCGACACATTTGATCTCCGGGAACGCCTCGATTCCCTATCGGTTATCTGTAACAACGCCGACCTGTTTACAACGACGGGTTGTTGAGGAATCAATAAAGCGGCAACGGTCAGAGTGTGAGTGGCATCGGATAAAAGGTGTTAGAATGCGGACGTAAAGTCGGTGCAGTGGTGAATTGGAAGGACGAGTTGGAATGGCAAGGCAACTCCTTTTCGTAGGTCAACATCTCCGAGGAGTACGCTTTCGGGCTCGCCGGGCGATAGGTAAAGTAGGAAGCCGGAATCATGCCGACAACTGAGATCAGCAACGAGACGACCGTAGGATCGAACGGCGCTGGAAACACTGCGATCCGTACGCCGGACTTGGAATATCGCACGGTTTTCGTCGAGAGTCCCAACGTTTTCACGTCGCTGTTTCGGCAGATCCGGCAAGGTCTTCGCGAACCCCGCATTACGGTGCCCGCGGAGTACTACCGGGGCGAAGCGGCGCTGCCGGTATCTGAGATGCGGTCTTGGTACCGGGACCTGCCAAGCACTCTCAAGCAACTGCCCGAGCTCTCGCACTATTGGTTATTGAGGACGGGCCGGCGCCTGCATCTGCTGCCGAAATCGGTGGAGGTGCCGGACATCTGGCAGGATTTCCGGCAGCAACCCGGCTCCTGGGTGAATTCATTGCTGGTGCATACGGTGGCGCTGCTGGCGCTTGTGCTGCCGTATTTTATCGCGAGATGGCTCAAACCACCGGCAAAACCCAACGACACCGTGGCGATCGACATTTCGCCTTACGTTCCGCAGTTGCCACCGTCGCAGCATAAGGCTGGCGGTGGCGGCGGCGGCGGAGATCGCAGCCTGACGCCCGCATCAAAGGGAGCGATTCCAAAGTTCGCCAAGGAGCAGTTCACGCCCCCGGTAGCGAAGATCATCAATCCGCAGCCCAAGCTGCCCATGACGCCCACCTTGATTGGTCCGCCCGATTTGAAGCTGCCCCAGATGGCGAGCAATCAGTTTGGGGATCCGAAAGCGATGGCCACCGAAGCCTCCAACGGGCCCGGTTCCGGTGATGGGATCGGCACTGGCAGTGGCGGAGGTATAGGACCCGGCAACGGCTCCGGGCTCGGTCCCGGCGATAGGGCAGGACTGGGGGGCGGTGCTTACGACGTCGGCGGCAACGTGACGGCGCCCATCCCGATCTATTCTCCGGATCCAGGTTACTCCGAGGAAGCGCGCAAGGCTAAGTACTCTGGGGTAGCGGTAGTGGTTGCCATCGTGGACGCTCAAGGGAACGTCACCGACGTGCAGATTCTCAAGCCGGTGGGGCTCGGGCTCGATGAAAAAGCCGTCGAAGCTGTTCGTCAATGGAAATTCAAGCCGGCATTGAGAAATGGCGCACCGGTGAAAGTTCGCGTGAACATCGAAGTCACTTTTCGACTGCTGTAGTTCCCCCTTATTGCTTTTCCGTTTCCGCAGGCGCTATACTCAGATTGTCGAGATGATCCGGTGGGCGAAAGCCCACTTTTTTGTTGCAGCTGCTTTGGGCGGAGAGCCTGCGATCGAAGATCGCTAGGTGTGGGGTGCGCGCGGCCAGGCTCCGCAGTAAGCTGCCGGTTAAGGATATGGCTATTGACGTGGAAGGCTTGAGGGCGATGGCGGAACGGGTTGTGAGTTCCGAGGGCTTATACCTCGTGGACGTCGAGCTTAAGGGCGGGCGCTCCAATCCCCTGCTGCGGATTTACATCGACAAGCAGGGCGGAATTTCACACGCTGATTGCAAGCTGGTGAGTGAGCAACTGAGCGCCATGCTCGACGTAGAGGATCCTTTTCCTGGCAGCTACACGCTTGAGGTTTCCTCGCCGGGTCTCGATCGCGAACTGCGCAAGCCGAGCGATTATGAACACTTCGCCGGCCGGCGCGCGCGGTTGATCCTGCGCCCGCCCGCCGAAGCAGGGGTGGCGGGTACGGTGATCGTGGAAGGGCGCTTGGGCGGCTTGGAAGCAGGCCGGGTGCGCCTTGATCTGGGAGAAGCAGGAACACGGGAGTACGATCTCTCCGAGATTTCCAAGGCAAAGCTGCTGATAGATCCGTAGCTCCCAGAGATCAGCTGTCAAAGGTAGCGCCGACAGCCGCGGAGCCGACGGCGTTGAGCGAAGTCAGATTTTCGGACCTGCAGGCGCAGCTTAAGCGGATGCTGAAGGGTTGATATTGTGAGCACAACAAGTCTTCTTTACCAAACGATTGATCAGCTCAGCCGGGAAAAAGGCATCGACACCCAGATCATCATATCGGCCGTCGAAGATGCGATTCTGGTCGCCACGCGCAAGTACTACAAGAGCGCGGAGGACCTGGAGTCCCACTTCAATAAGGAAACCGGCGCGGTGGAAGTTTTCGCCGTGAAAAGAGTGGTGGAGCAGGTGGCCGATCCCGAACGCGAGATCTCACTCGACCAGGCCCGCAAGCGCGATCCAGATGCTGAGGTCGAGGCGTTGGTGCGAATTCCCAAGGCTACGGATGTGCTGGGACGAATCGCCGCGCAGACCGCCAAGCAGGTGATCTTTCAGAAAGTGCGCGAAGCCGAGCGCGATACGGTGTTTGCCGAGTACAACCAGCGCGTGGGAGAGCTGGTGAATTGCACCGTTAAGCGTGTAGAGGGATCGGACGTGATCATCGACCTCGGACGGACCGAGGGGCGCATGCCCCGCCGCGAGCAGTCCCGGCTCGAGACCTATCAGGTGGGCGACCGATTACGGGCGGTCATCACGCTCGTGGATCGCGCTGCACGCGGACCGCAAGTAGTGGTTTCCAGAGCAGACTCTACGCTGGTTCAGCGTCTCTTTGAAATGGAAGTTCCGGAGATCTATGACGGCACGGTGGTAATCCGAGCCATCGCACGCGAGGCGGGTGAGCGCACCAAAGTGGCGGTCTTCTCCAAGGACCCGGACGTCGATTGCGTCGGAGCCTGTGTCGGCATGAAGGGAATGCGAGTCCAATCCATCATCCGTGAGCTGAAGGGGGAGAAGATCGACATCATAGAGTACAACGAAGACGTGTTGGGCTTTGCCTCCAACGCCTTAAGCCCTGCGAAGATCAATCATGTATCCATCGTTGATACCGATGAGAAACGCCTGGAAGTGATTGTGGATGACACCCAGCTTTCGCTGGCGATCGGTAAGAAAGGCCAGAACGTTCGCCTGGCCGCCAAGCTGCTTGGATGGCACATTGACATCAAGAGCGAGGAGGAGAAGCGCCAGGAGATCGAGACGCAGATGGCTGAGATGGCCCGGCGCGGAGCTTCGATTAGCGAGCTTACCGGTCTCGGTGACAAGACCATCGAGAGATTACGGGAGCACGGCATTGCGACTGTCGAACAGCTTGCCCAGATGACTCCCGAGGAGCTTACCGAGATCCCCGGCGTCGGCGAGAAGACGGTGGAGCGCATCCGCACGGTGGTAACCGATTATTTCGAGGCGGGTCAGGCGGCTGAAGCTGAAGCCGAAGGGGCAGCCCAGCAGCCCGCGGAAAACGTCGCCGCCGGATCGGAGCCTGTGGAGGGTCCGTCCGGCGAGGTTCAGCCCGAAGCCGGGATCGAGGGGGGGGCGGCCGAGGTTCAGACTTGCGACGCGGGAACCGCTGAAGAGCCAATTCCGGCTGCCGGAAACGGGGCCGAGAACAATAAAAACGATGAAGCCGTGATCAAAGAAGAGAATCAGTAACGGGTATGAGGAAAGCTAATCAATCCTCGGTTCCCGGATTTTCAGGAAGTTGGGTTAATGGCGAAGATTCGAATCAACGAATTGGCGCGCGAGCTCGAAGTCAAGAGCCACGTCTTGATCGAGTATCTTACCGAAATCGGCCACGAGGCCAAGTCGCATTCGAGTGCACTCGATGACGACGTGGCCAATCGAGTTCGGAATCATTTTCAGGGTGCTGGCGGCAGCGCAAGCGAGGCCGCCCCTGAGCCGCCGGCTGCACCCCCATCCGCTGCGCCCGCAGAACCTGCGGTGGCAAGTCCTGCGCCCGCAGAACCGGTTGCAAGTCATCCCTCCGTAGCTGCCGGTCCCGTCGCTCCACCCGCCAGACCTGAAACCCCCACTCAACGCACCCTGGAACAGATCAAAGAGGACGCCCGCAGAGCCCTTGCCGCTCAACGCTCCGCTGAGAAGCCTCCCGCGACCGCAGCGGGTCCGGTGACTGCGCCAACCGGCGCTGCCGGAGTTTCGCGCCTGGTTTCGGCGGTGGCTCCGGGAGTGCCCGCCGGCGTGCTCGCCCCGAAATCGTCGCCCCACGCGGCGCCTGCAGCCGCGCCCGCTCGCTCCAGTCCAACCGTTGCCACGATTGCGAGGCCGGCCGCGGGTGGAACCGGCACCGTACCGGCCGGCGGCGTGCGCGCCTCAGGAGCAAGCCCCGCCATCGCCAAGCAGCAGCCGATTTACCCCGGAATTGGGAAGGCGGCGGCTCGTCCTGCGCCTTTACGCCGCCCCGGAGAACACCATCGTCAGATGCATCCTACCGCCACGAGGACAGTGGCAGGAGCTCCTGCGGGTGCTGTGGCGCAACGTCCGGCGCAACGCCCCTCCGCACGCCCCATTCCGGGCATGGGCCGGCCGGCGCCTCAATTGGTGCGGGGAGCGCCTGTCCCTGCTGAGCCCCTGGCGATTACGCGCAAGATCACGCTCAGCGAGGGCGTAACCATCAAAGAACTTTCGGAGAAGCTGGAGACTCGCGCCAAAGACGTTATCAAGCGGCTGCTCGATAAAGGCATCTTTGCCACCATCAATCAGACCCTGGACAGCCAGACTGCCGCCGATATCGCTCGCGCCTTTGGAGCGGAAGCCAACATCATCAGCTACGAGGAAGAGATCACCCAGGAGGTCGAGGTTGCCGATCGCGCGGAAGATCTGCAGCCGCGCGCACCGGTAGTCACGGTGATGGGCCACGTCGATCACGGCAAAACCTCGCTGCTCGATGCGATTCGCAGCACCAACGTGACGGCACGAGAAGCGGGAGGAATCACCCAGCACATCGGGGCCTATCAGGTACAGGTCAATGGCCGGAAAGTGGTATTTCTAGACACGCCAGGCCATGAGGCCTTTACCCTGATGCGAGCTCGCGGAGCCAAGGTCACGGATATTGTGGTGCTGGTCGTGGCGGCTGATGACGGGGTCATGCCGCAGACCCTGGAGGCCATCAATCACGCCCGCGCCGCCGGCGTTCCTATCGTCGTCGCCATCAACAAGATCGATAAACCCGATGCCCAGCCCGATCGCGTCCTGAAGCAACTGGCCGATCAGAATCTGATGGCCGAGGAGTGGGGCGGCAACACCGTGACGGTGAAGGTTTCAGCCAAGCAGCATCTCAATCTGGACCTGCTGCTTGAGATGATTTTGCTCGTGGCTGACCTGCAGGGACTTAAGGCAAACCCGAAGCGATTCGCGAACGGGACGGTGCTCGAAGGCCGCTTGGATCGCGGACGCGGGCCGGTGGCCACGATGCTGATTCAGAACGGAACCTTGCACGTGGGCGATGCTTTCATTGTCGGCGCGATTTACGGCAAGGTACGGGCGATGCTGAATGACCATGGGCATCCAGTGGCCGAGGCCCCGCCTTCGACACCGGTTGAGATCCTCGGCCTCGAGGACGTACCTCAGGCCGGCGATCGCCTGAACGTGATCGAGGACACCATCAAGGCCAGGCAGATCTCCATTCACCGCCTCGACAAGCAGCGCGAAGCGGCCCTGGCCAAGAGCGCCCGCCTCACCCTCGAGCAGTTGCACCAACAATTGGCGGCGGGCGACGTCAAGGAACTGCCGCTCATCATCAAGGGCGACGTACAGGGCTCCGTTGAGGCTCTCACGGAAACTCTGAACAAACTGAGCACCGAAAAGGTGAAGGTGAAAGTACTTCATGCCGGAGTCGGCGCCATCACTGAGACGGACGTGCTGCTGGCGCTAACGTCGAACGCCGTGATCGTCGGCTTCAACGTGCGTCCCGAGCGTAAGGCTACGGAACTGGCCCAGCTTGAGAAGGTTGACATCCGATTGCATACGATCATCTACGATGTCACCGACGAGATCAAGAAGGCCATGCAGGGCCTACTGGCGGTCACGATCAAGGAGACCATCGTGGGACACGCGGCGGTGCGGGATACCTTCCGCATCTCGAAAGTCGGCACCGTGGCTGGCTGTTCCATCCAGGACGGCAAATTCACGCGCGAATTCCGCATCAGGCTGTTGCGCGATAGCGTGGTGGTTTACGAAGGAAAGGTCCGCTCCCTGCGGCGATTCAAGGAGGACGTGGCAGAGGTCCGCTCAGGCATGGAGTGCGGCATTTCGCTCGAGAATTTTAATGATGTCAAAGTGGGCGATGTGATCGAGGCCTACGTCACCGAGAAAGTTACGGAGCCGGCGCTCGTTTAATTGACGATTGAAGATTGTCGATTGAAGATTGAACGTCAGATGGGGCCGTGGCTCTCGTGGCCCGCGCGCTCCTCTGTTCGATCGACAACCATCAATCGTAAATCGTCGATTTCCAATGCCTCTCGGCGTGCTCACGATCGAGATTCAAATCCCCTGGGCACACTCCCTCAAGGAAAAGCGCGCAATTCTACGAAAGATGCGCGACCGGCTGCGCGCCCGATTCAACGTGGCGGTGGCCGAACTTGATCACCAGGACCTGTGGCAGCAAGCCACACTGGGCGTGGCTGCCATCTCCAGCAGCCGGCCTCTGCTTGAAGAGGTTTTGCGTCGCGTCCTTGCCGAAGCGGAAAAAACCTTGGGTGATGACGTGCAGGACTACAACATTGAGATCTTTTAATTGGTGATTGACCAAATCACTCGATATTCACGATGGTTCCCGGACACCGTCACGACCGGCTGGCAGATCAAATTCGCGGCGAAGTTGCCGAGATGATCGAGGGCGAGCTGAAAGACCCGCGGATCGGCTTTGTGACCGTGACGCGCGTTGATCTGAGCCCGGACTTCAGCCACGCGCGCGTGCAGGTCTCCATACTGGGAGACGAGCAGGCTCGCAAAGACAGCTTGAGCGGACTTCAGTCTGCGACGGGTTATGTCCGGCGTCAGGTCACCCAGCGGCTGCGTCTTCGCCGTGCGCCCGAAATAGCCTTTGCTATCGATCGGGGCGCCGAGGAGGCTGCGCGGATTGAAGAACTGCTTGGCAAGATTCGAGAGGGAGGCTAGACTCCTCTCCCCGTCCCTCCATCGGAAGCCAGCCTCCGCCCGGAATTTGAAACCAGATGCCTACCCCATCACCTACCAGCACGCAACACGTCCCCGGACCCGATATTTCCGGAGTCCTGGTGATCGACAAACCGGCGGGAATGACGTCCCACGATGTTGTGGCTGCGGTACGCAGGATCCTCCACATCCGTCAAATCGGCCATTTCGGCACGCTCGACCCTTTCGCTACCGGCGTTCTGCCGCTCTCGATCGGCAAAGCGACGCGTTTCGCCCAGTTCTATCTCAAGTCACGTAAGGCTTATGTCGGCGTGATTCGTTTCGGCTTCGCCACCGACACTTACGACGCGACCGGGAAGGCCGCCTCCGGGACCGTCGAGGGCCAGCCCGAACGGGAATCGTTGGAGCGCCTGTTCCAGGAGCTGACGGGCCGCATCTCGCAGGTGCCTCCTCCTTTTTCTGCCAAGCGGGTTAACGGCGAACGCGCTTATGCGCTCGCCCGTCGCCAGCAACCTGTGGAACTGAAGCCGGTGGAAGTAGAGATCTACGCCTTTGAACTGTTGACCCTGGAACGGCAGGAAGCGCGATTCGCGGTGGAATGCTCCGGGGGCACCTACGTGCGGTCGCTCGCGCACGATGCCGGCCGCAGGCTCGGTATTCCGGCGCATCTCGCGGCTCTGCGCCGCACGGCCGTGGCTGAGTTCAGCGAAACGCAGGCCGTAACCCTGGATGATCTCCAGCGGCTTGCTGATGAAGGCCAGGCTGCAAAAACACTCATCCCCCTCGAAGCGCTCTTGCCGGAGTGTCCGGCTCTGGTGGTGCGCGGAGCCGAGGAGCGAAGCGTGCGGCATGGGCACTCCTTCGAACTAGCCCAGTCCCTTCGTGCAGATCGCGGCTTGCGTCCGGACCAGGCAGCGCAAGCGCCGGCCATCGGCATTCTGAAAGTTCTGGGTACTGACCGGCGGTTAATCGCAATCGCCCGCCACGTGGCCGCGAACGTCTACCATCCTGATGTCGTGCTGGCCTGACCTCAATGCAGATTCATGATTAGCGATTGGCGATTGAAGGATTCGTGGCATGGAGCGAAGCGTCGCCTTCGGTCAAGAGCGGCATCAGCTCACAGGTAGGAACTCTTTCACGGAGACAAACTCGAATCCCGCCGCACGTACGCCTTCCAGAATGGCCGGCAGAGCGGCGACCGTTACCGAAGCGTCTACGCCGCTTGCGGGCCGGGGCTCGCGCCCGTCGTGCAGCAGGATAATCGAGCCAGGCCTCAGCGTGGCAAGAGCTTGGCGGGCGACTTGACCGGGCCCGTTGCGCGCGACCCAGTCATAACCCGTGTCGGACCACTGTACGTCCGTAAGGCTGCGCTCCCGTAACGCCGGGAACAGGCCGAACCAGCGCACGCCATAAGGCGGTCGAAAGAGGCTAGGCTGCTGGCCTATGACCCGCACGACTGCCTCCTGGGCGTTGTCGAGCTCGGCCTCAATCGTTTTCCTGTCTTTAAAATAGAACAGAGGGTGCGAGTAGGTGTGATTGCCCACGGTGTGGCCTTCGTCCTGCATACGCCGGACAAGATCGGGAAAGCGCTCCACGTTCCTGCCACAACAGAAGAAGGTGGCAGGGACGCGGTGCTGACGCAGCAGGTCGAGAATCTGGCCCGTGAAAGGCTTGGCGGGCCCGTCATCGAACGTCAGGGCCACCTTGCGTCCGGCCGCGCGCCCCCTTACCAGGGTTCTACCCAATAGCTGAGAGGTTGGACAGGAGCAGGCGTAATAGAGCAGGGCTCCGCCCGCAACCAGCGGCGCCGCTACACTTGCCGCAACCACAAGCGGCGTCATCGCACCGCCTCCTCAGCGGCGAGCGCGGACCGGCACCAATCCACGGTCATTCGCAATCCCTCTTCGAAACTGACCTTCGGTTCGTACCCGAGCAACTGGCGAGCCAGCGTGACATCAGCGCGCGAGTGCAAAACATCTCCGGGCCGCGGCGGCGCGTAGTGCGGCTTGACCTCGCGCCCGAAAATCCGGTTGAGCAAGCCGATCGTCTGGTTAAGCGTAAAGCTCGCGCCTACGCCGACGTTGATCGCGCGCCCCGGCGCTTCCGGCGCCGAACAGGCCCGGAGCACGGCGTCGACCACGTTTGCAACGTACGTGAAGTCTCGCGACTGCTCTCCGTCGCCAAAAATCACCGGAGTGTCGCCCGTGAGATAGGCCACGATGAACTTGGAGAGCACGCCGGTGTAAGGGGAGCGGGGGTTCTGCCGTGGTCCGAAAATGTTGAAGAAACGCAACGGCGCCGCTTCGAGTCCAAAAACGTCCGTGAAGATGCGGCAGAAGTATTCCCCGGTCAGTTTGGTGAGCGCGTAAGGCGAAAGCGGTTGGGGCTGCTGTGACTCCACGCGCGGCATTACCGGGCTGTCACCGTAAACGGCCGCCGAATCCGCGAAGACTACCCGCTTCACGCGCGCGTCACGCGCTGCCATCAGGACGTTGACGGTTCCGCCGATGTTGACTGCGGTGGAAGTTACCGGATCCTCGATGGACAGCGCCACCGACGATCGAGCCGCGAGGTGAATCACATACTGCACGCTTTCGAACAGCGGCCGGATGCGATCAAGGTCGCGAATGTCTGCGTTCGCGAATTGAACCCTATCGAAGACGCCTTCCAGGTTTTCCAGGCTGCCGCTCGAAAGATCGTCGATCACGAGCACGCTTGCGCCGCGGGCCAGAATCTCACGAACGAGATGCGACCCGATAAATCCCGCTCCGCCTGTGACGATATAGGTTGACATGCCCATTCCCGGTTCAGTCTAGCACGCGCGTCAGAACGCCCTTGCGAAGTGGCCGGTCACGGCTGCGTCATCATTCCTTCACTTTGCCCTGATTCGCTACCGCGTCCATGGCCTTGCTGACGCGCTCGGGATCGCCAAGGTAATAATGTTTTAACGGCTTGAGATCGCCGCCCAATTCGTACACCAGCGGCATGCCTGTAGGGACATTCAACTCCACAATTTCCTTCTCAGGGACATTGTCCAGATACTTCACCAGCGCGCGCAGGCTGTTGCCGTGAGCCGTGATCAGCACCTGCTGGCCGGCGCCGACGGCCGGGGCGATGACCTCAAGCCAGCAAGGCAGGAATCGCGCCACCGTGTCTTTCAGGCACTCGGTCAACGGAAGCTGTTCCTTGTTCAGGTTCTTGTAGCGCGGATCGTGGCCGGGGTAGCGTGGATCGCTTACTTCGAGCGCCGGCGGCCGGGTGTCATAGCTGCGGCGCCAGATCTTCACCTGCTTCTCGCCGTACTTGGCCGCGGTTTGGGCCTTATTGAGCCCCTGCAAGGCCCCGTAATGACGCTCGTTCAGGCGCCAGTCGCGATGAACCGGAATCCACATCAGGCCCATCTCATCGAGCGTGATCCAAAGCGTGCGGATGGCGCGTTTCAGAACGGAGGTGTAGGCGACGTCAAAGACATAGCCCTGCTCTTTGAGAACACGACCAGCCTCCCGAGCTTCTTCGCGGCCCTTTTCCGAGAGATCGACGTCAGTCCAGCCGGTAAACAGATTCTCCTTGTTCCAAATGCTTTCTCCGTGACGCAGCAAGACCAACTTGTGCATGATTGAACCCCTTACAAGCCGACTGCCTTTCCTAATCCGCGTCGAACTGTTGCGGCAAGACCTATTCCATTCTAACGAGTCGTGGCGTCCGATGGCGATTTCAGCTCCGTCTCGCTGTTCAGTGTTTGGGTGTTCTGTTCGCAATCATCGCCGTTGTGGGGGTGAATAAGACGAGACAACCGTCCTCGCCTCATATGGCATGATGAAGATGTGCTCTCACACTGCAAACCGCGAAATGGAGCCGCCTCATGAATGACAGCGCACCTTCGGGACTCAAGCTGCTGCGGGGTCTCGTCAAGCATTACCCTTTCGTCCTCAAGAACTTTAAGCACTACTTCCAGAACCTCTACCGACGGCAGATTCTCCGCACCAACGTGGTGGCGCCCTACGCCGCCGTCTTTTACACCACGCACAAGTGCAATCTTGAATGCACCTACTGCACGCAGAAAGAGCCAGACGTCTTCAGCCAGGAGTTGCCCACCCGCGAGACGATCCAAATTCTGCGCATCATCCGGCGCGAAACCGACTCGATCCTATTCACCGGAGGCGAACCCCTGCTTCGAGCGGATATTCAGCAGCTCGTCTCGGCGGCGCGGCACGACCTGAAGTTCCGCTCGGTTCTGCTCGTCACAAACGGTACCCTGCTGCACAAGCGGCTGGACATGCTCAATGGACTGCACGGCCTGATCGTCAGCCTCGATTCTCTAATGGCGGGCATGGAGGAGCCTACATCAAAGCGCGGCAACGTGCCGCGAGTGCTCGAAAACCTGCAACTGGCCAAGTCCCGTATGGCTCGGCCGAGCGACATCACCATCAGCTCCGTGATCGAGGAATGGAACATCGGCGAGATCGAGCGCATTCTCGACTACTGCGCCGAGCAGGGCTTCGTCTTCTCCACGCAGAGCGCTTTGCGCGAAAAGATGCCTAACCTGCGGCTGCGCCAGAATCCTCGCTACCGCGCGCTGGCGGAAAAGATCATCGAGCGGCGGCGCACGAAATCGCAGGCCATCAACGGCACCCCCAAGTTGCTGCGCACTGTGCTCGAATTCGGCGATTTCCAGTGTTTTCCCACCATGTTTCCCCGCGTTTATCCTAACGGCGACGTTTTCTACCCTTGTGAGCCCTTAAAGAAGATCGGCGGCAACCTATTGAGGGAAGGATCGTTCAAGAAGGTTTTTGCGCGCGGGCGCAAGCTTTACGGCGAGATCCCAGAGTGCAAAGCGATCTGCCATTTGTTCGGCAACGTCGTTTCATCCTATTACGTGAACGACTTTTGGGGTCTGGCGGGCGACACGATTCGCTGAATGAGCGTTGCCGGCGGCCGCTAGACGCGCTCCCAGCCGGGCCGGCCTTCGGCCTGATCCTCGCGCATCTCCCCCAAGTTTCCCTGCCAACGGCCCTGGCCAAAGAATTGAGGCAGGCCCTGAATCCTGCGAAGGCGGAGAACTTCCGCCAGGGCCAGGTTGACAGCTGCCGAGTAGGTTTTCACTCCGAGAATGTGAGTCGCTCGATCCAGAAGGTCCGCGTCTAACACAAGATTTGTACGTTTCATGTGTCTATTGTACACGCTTTGACGGGAGAAAACGGCCTCGCGCTCAATCGCAAATCACCATTGACATTGCTTGTCGTTTGGCACTCGTTTACACCGTTTAGGGCAGCACGGGCAAGCTCCGCTTCCACACGCTCACGATGGTGTCCTGTGCGATGCGTGCGAGGTGCTCCGCGAACGCTCCTGCATAGCGAAAGCGGACCGGGCGTGCGCCGTCTGCACCCGAGATGATCGCGAGATCCCAAGTCTCCTTCCTGTTCCCAGGCGCAGTCCCGGAAGCGCGCCGGACCTGAACTTCCAGCAGTTGAGCGAACGCGAGTTCTATCACCGGCGCTTGCGCCTTCGTGAGCACGATCAGGCGCTCGGGTCTAACGAAGATCGCGACGTCCCGGACGGGCTTGCTCCCGTTGCCGCCGTGAAAGGTACCGCCGTTCAGTGCCACCAGGGCGCCGAGCTCGCGAGTCACATCATCCACGGACTTGGTTTGCGGTCGCGCCTTGGTTAGCACTCCGAACGCGATCAGCACGATTCCAAACGGCAGCGACTTTGCACCACCGCCATCGTGAGCGAAGCGCCAGACGAGAGCAGCCCCGAGAACCACCGCTAGCCCGCGTAGCAAGGTCCAGGCCCAGACGCGACGGCGCAATCGTAGCAGCCGCGGGATGAGAAGGATAAACCCGAAGAGTACCGCCAGGACTGCCTTCTTTGACCGCGCCCAGAAGGGCTCGCGGGGGGCCAGAGGCGGCGAGGCTTGCGAATCGTCAGGCATCGGCTCGCTGGGGAATCTGTCGCAACGCTCTCAACCTTTCAACAATACCTCAATCCGTTTGCGCCGCTATCGACAAATGGGGCTATAATCGCCTGCTAGCTTTATGTCGAGAGGAGACGTCATGAAACGACGGAAGGGGATCACGAGGCGCGAGTTCATTGAGCGTTCGGTTGGAGGGGCTGCGGCCGGGATCGCGGCCACAGGCCTGGCGCGGGCTGCAGCAACTTCGGGCGGACGGCCACTGGCGGCGAGCGACAAGGTGACGATGGGAGTGATCGGCGCCGGCATTCGCGGTCTCGAGAACATGGAGACTCTTCTCAAGGCCGGCGGCAACGTGGCCATGGTCTGCGATCTCTACGATGGTCATCTGCGGCGCGCCCAGGAGATTCAGGCGCATACTCCGACCACAAAAGATTATCGCGAGGTGCTCGACCGCAAGGACATCGACGCCGTGATGATCGCGACTGCCGATCACTGGCACCAGCCGATTGCGCTCGCCGCCATGCGGGCCGGCAAAGACGTTTACTGCGAGAAACCGATGACCCACACTATCCCGCAGGCGCTAGAGATGGTGCGAGTCTCCAAAGAAACTGGACGCGTGGTGCAGGTCGGCAGCCAGAGTCTCAGTATGCAAGGCACGCACAAGGGTAAAGAGTGGGTGGATGCCGGCGAGATCGGAACCATCTACAACATCCAGTGCGAGATCTACCGGCCGGATCCGATCGGCGCCTGGAAATATCCGGTGCCGCCCGATGCGTCACCGCAAACCATCGATTGGGACCGCTATCTTGGCAATGCGCCCAAGCGGCCTTTCGACGCCGCGCGCTTCTTTCAGTTCCGCAACTGGTGGGACTACGGAACGGGCATCGCCGGCGATGAATACGTCCACCTGCTCTCGCGCGTGCACTATCTCATGAACATTCAGTATCCGCTCAACGCCGTAGCCAATGGCGGCATCTACCACTGGACCGGCGATCGCGATGTACCCGACATTCACAACACACTTTACGATTACGGTAAATTTCAGGTGGTGGTGCTGGCCAACCTGGTCAGCAATTACGACGGCGGCGAGATTGTGCGTTTCATGGGCGACAAGGGAACGGTGGTTCTGACTGAGGAAGACGCCACATTGCTACCGTACGACGAGTGCTGGGAATATCAGTACCCGCTTGAGAGCTGGCCTCGCGACACGAAGTCGGCGTTCCTGGCCGCTCATAAGGACGATCCCACCGCTGACATCGGCACGTGCCACAAGCAGCCCAAGAGAAAGAAGCAGCACCTCCAGCAGACTGCCGAGGGCACCAAGGACCATATGCAGAACTTCTTCTCCTGCGTCCGCAGCCGCCAGCAGCCGATCGAGAACGTCGACTTCGGTTGCGGCACGGCCGTCGCCTGCCATATGGCCAACATCTCCTATCGCTGTAAGCAGCGCGTAGCGTGGGACGCGGAGAAGGGCGAGTTGACGGGAGATCGCGGTCCGGTGGACATGAACATGTCGTAGCAATGATGACTTGCCGCATGCTGAATGCTAACTGATGAACCATGATTGCTGAATGACGAACAATCACCTTCGACGCGCCGATCTACAGCTCATTGCGATCTTTTTCTTCTTGCTGATCCCCGTTTTGGCCATCGCGGCGCCGCAGAAAACAGCGGCCGCAGACGTGGTCCGGCAGGGAGCGCAACAGTTCCAGCAGAGTTGCGGCTTCTGCCACGGGCCGGATGCCACCGGGGCGCGCGGTCCCGACCTGGTTCGATCCAAGGTGGTGGCCGACGATGAGAACGGGAATCTCATCGGTGACGTCATCCGGCAGGGCCGTCCCGACAAGGGCATGCCCGCGCTCCCGCTTAATAGCAGCCAAATTCAGGCCATCGCGGCTTATCTTCACGATCGCGCACGTGAGGGACTCGAGTCCGCCAGGCTTCCCAAGGAGTATCCGCTCTCCAAGCTGCTGACCGGCAACGCTGAGGCGGGCAAAGCTTACTTCGAGGGCGCAGGCGGCTGCAAGACCTGCCACTCGCCCACTGGCGATCTCAAGGGCGTCGCGAGCAAGTACTCCCCGCTCGAGCTTGAGGCCCAAATGCTCTACCCCGAGCATGCGCCTCCCACCACCGTGACGGCGGTGCTGCCGTCCGGAGAACGCGTGAAGGGCATCTTGGAACACTTCGACGAATTTACCGTGGCGTTGCGCGATGACTCGGGCTGGCAGCGCTCATTCTCGCGTGATGAGGTCATGCTTGAAATGGACGATCCGCTGGGCGCGCACAAGAAGCTGCTCGTCAAAATCAGCGAGAAGGAGCTGCACGATTTGTTTGCCTATATGGAGACTCTGAAGTGAGTTTGTCCGCGCGCCTATTCGATTCGAACCCCTCCCAGCGGGAGGCCGGGACGTGTGGATGGCCGCGGATCATTCGCGCCGCACGCTCACTGCTGCTACTGGCTGCAATCTGGCCTGGCTCGCCCCTGCCGTTCCATGCTCAAGGGCTCTCGCCCGAGATCCTGCTCAAGCCGTCCACGGACGCCTGGCCCACATACAACGGCGACTATTCGGGCCGGCGCTATAGCGAGCTCAGCCAGATCAATGGCTCGAATGTCGGTTCGCTCACGCTGGCCTGGATCTATCGAGCCCATTCGGCGGCCATCAAATCAACCCCGCTACTGGTGAATGGCGTGCTTTACTTCACTACTCCGGACAACGTGTGGGCAATCGACGCGCGTTTCGGCCGCCAGATCTGGCACTACAAGCGGCAGTCTCAGGGCGATCACATTGGCCACCGCGGCGTCGGCATGTACGGCAACTGGCTCTACTTCACTACCCCGGACGCGCATCTGGTGAGCCTGAACGCCAAGGATGGAAGCCTGCGCTGGGACATTGAGCTCGTCGACCCCAAGCTCGGATACTTCTCCACCATGGCGCCGCTCGTGGTGCGCAATCATGTGATCGCAGGCGTCTCGGGCGACGTTACGGATGTCCCCGGATTTCTCGATTCCATTGATCCCGAGACCGGCAAGCTGCAGTGGCGCTGGAACGTGGAGCCTGCGCCGGGTGAACCCGGGTCTGAGACCTGGCCGAAGGATTCCGACGCCATCCGGCACGGCGGCGGCATGACCTGGATGACCGGCACCTACGATCCCGATCTGAACCTGGTGTACTGGGGAACCGGCAATCCGAATCCGGTTTTGGCCGGCGACGCGCGCCCCGGCGACAATCTCTATACCTGCTCGATTGTGGCGCTCAACGCGGATACGGGAAAGCTGGCCTGGTACTTCCAGACGTCTCCCCACGACGTGCATGACTGGGATTCAGTGGAAACGCCGGTGCTGTTCGACGGCGATTTCCGCGGCAAGCCCCGCAAGCTGTTGGCGCAGGCCAGCCGCAACGGCCTCTTCTTCGTGCTCGACCGCTCCACCGGCGAGCATCTTGTGACGCACGCCTTTATCAATCTGAATTGGGTTGCGGGCGTGGATAAGCAGGGCCACGCGATTCCCAAGGCGGATCTCGCCCCGAGGCCCGACGGCGCGCTGGTAGAGCCTTCGTCAGACGGATCCACGAATTGGCTGGCTCCCAGCTTCGATCCCCTGACGCGGTTTTTCTACGTGAGCGCTCGGCGCAGCTTCAGCATGTTTTATCTCACTGCAACTGGAAAAGCTGAAGGCTGGGGCGGGCGCGATCGCGGCCTGTGGGGTAACTCAACGATCGCCGCGCTTGACTATCGCACCGGCAGAACTGTCTGGCAGCACGAGATCGGCGAGGAGGACGGCTCAGCCGGCATCCTCACCACAGCGGGCAACCTGCTCTTCACGGCCGACAATAATGACAATCTGCTGGCGCTCGATCCCTTGACCGGCAGGACTCTCTGGCATCTGGCGGCCGGCGGCCGAATGGAAAACGGAGCCATGACTTATGAGCTCAAGGGCCGGCAGTACGTCCTGATGGCGGTGGAGGATAATCTTTACGCCTTCACCTTGCCCGATAGCATGGTTCCGTCCTCGACAGAAAAGGTCAAACAGCCCTGAAAGAGCGGAACACTGAAAGCGGCTCCGGAAAATGGCATTCCCAGTACACGAGGAATCTCGTGATCTAATCAGCTACAGCGGGGAGTCCAATTTCGTGTTCGTCGTAACTCCGCAGGCGGTAGAGAGAGACCATGGATGAGATCGCGACCACCACGATTCTGAGCATTCGCGAGTGCGGGTTCGATGAATACTGGCTACGAGATCAGATCGAGAGAAACCCGACGATTCTCCGTCTCGGTGACTTGCAATCAATCAGCAAGGAAAGGACTCAGTCAACGGGAGGTAGGCTCGACCTCCTTCTCAAAGACCCTGAAGATGATTCTATGTTCGAGGTCGAACTTCAACTGGGGGCGACCGACGAAACTCACATTATCAGAACAATTGAATACTGGGCAAACGAGAAGCGGAAGTGGCCAAAGCGCAGCCACACAGCCGTTCTGGTAGCGGAAGAAATAACCAATCGCTTTTTTAATGTGGTCCAGTTACTCAGTCTCGCGGTGCCGATCATCGGGATTGAGGTGAGTATGGTCCAGATCGGCGATGCCAAAGCGCTGAACGTCAACAAGGTTATAGATACGTACGAGGAACCGGAGGAGTCGGAAACATCGCAACTTACGTATGATGAAAATTACTGGCTTAAGAACTATGCCGGTTCGCTCGACTGTGCAAGATGGTACAGAGCCCTGCTAGAAGAGCTATACGGCGAGGTTCCCGTGAAATATTTTGAGTCGTACATTTCTTTATCTCTTGGCGGTCTCGCCCGAGTGTGGGTCAACCGTCGGAACAACAATCGCGTGACTATCGAAGTCAAGGTGGGCCAAAATAGGGCAACAATATAGTTGGCTAACCACGCCAAAGTGTGCCAGAATACTGGCAGTCACAGGCGGAGTTCTAGTCACCTTTTTCTATCTTTGTTTGTTGACCGGTTCCGGCATGAAGAATAAATCGTGGCGGAACCTTGTCCCCGCAAACACAGATCTGACCGAAATCCACGGTTACTGTTTGTTTAAGGCAGTTAATGTAAGTGGCCTTGCCGCCTATTTTCATGACGAGACTTCCCGTTTGGTACTTGACTTCTTCGGCCTGATTGAGGAATGCGATGGCGTCAATGGGATAATACCCACGCAGAGGCGGTACCACGTAATTCGGGACCACGTCGTTGTGCCATTCATGATCAAGGTAAACGACTATGGATACGGAATCGAGCGTCAAAGGGAAATTGGTTTTGTTGGCTACCAAAACCTCGAAAGTGAGAATCCTAGTACCCTGAGACGGAGTGTTTTCTCTTATCTTCCAGCTGTCGAACTCAAGCCATTGCTGGAAACCAATCTCCTGCAAAGTCAGTTGACTTTTCATGATCGCAGCTTGCTTGCTCGATTCATTGGACTGTCGTGCGATAGACCACCACTGCCCGAGCGCAAATATGGTGTAAAGAAAACCGACGTAAACGAGAACCCACTCTGGCCCGTACCATGGTTCGTGCGTCTCGGAATAGGCTTGGCCAGCTTTTGTATCGGCGTTAAGCTGCTGGCACGTGGCGAAACTGGGAAGCCCTTTTACATCGGAATGCTCTTGGGCACAATTGGTGTTATTGTATGCAGTCCAATACCACCATGGAAATAGCGCAACAATTCCCAGAACTATAGCGGGCACGACTATCTTGATGAATGCAGTGGGGTCGGATGTAGGCTCTAAGTTATTCATAATATTCAGAATAAAGTAGTTGACAAACCATGCGCTTTAAGGTAGAATCCTAACCATGATGACCAACGGACAGGATACACCGAAAACGCTGCTGGAAGCGGTGAAATATTACGCTGATTTCGAGCACTGCGAGGCCGTCATGATCGAAGCGCTTTGGCCAGATGGAATCGTGCGCTGCCCGACTTGCGGCTCCGATCACGTCAAGTACATGGAGAACACGCGCCGCTGGAAGTGCTACGCCAAGCATTCGCGTCCGCAGTTTTCGCTCAAGGTCGGCACGATCTTCGAGGATTCGCCGCTCGGTCTGGACAAGTGGCTTGTCGCTGTGTGGCTGCTGGCAGACTCGAAGAACGGCATCAGTTCCTACGAGCTTGGTCGGGCGCTCGGAGTCACACAAAAAACCGCATGGTTTATGCTTCACCGCGTCCGCAAGGCGATGCAAGCCGGAACGTTTCTCAAGCTGGACGGCGAAGTCGAGGTTGACGAAACGTTCATCGGCGGCAAGGCTCGCAACATGCACGTTGCCCAACGCCAGAGACGCATTACCGGAACGGGCGGAACGGACAAGACGGCGGTTATGGGAATCGTGAAGCGCGGCGGAGAAGTCCGAGCGGTAGTCGTGCCTGACCGCAAAAAGCAAACGCTTCACGCGCAAGTAGAAGAAAACGTCCAAGCGGGTGCGGCGCTCTATAGTGACGATCTTCGCTCCTATGATGGTCTTGCTGGACGCTACGCGCATCAGGTGGTTGACCACGCGGTCGAGTACGTCAACGGTCGAGTTCACACAAACACGCTTGAGAACTTTTGGTCGCTCTTAAAGCGCGGGATTCATGGAACGTATGTGAGCGTGGAACCTTTCCACCTTCACCGCTACCTTGACGAACAGAGCTTCCGGTATAACAACCGCAAGATGGACGATGCTGGACGGTTCAAGGCCGTCCTGAGCCAGATCGTAGACAAGCGGCTGACCTATGAGGAACTAATCGGTAAGGCCGCACTGGAGAAGCAAAGGCGTGAGTTTTCTCAGGAAGTCGAAACGTGGAAGGCGAACAACTAACGGATGGCGAAAAGAATAAAGGCCGAGGATTACAAGGTCAGCGACCCTGACGCGACGATGGCGCGTTTCAAGACTCTCTTGGGCAAGCTGGTGCGAGTCCCCAAGGATGAGATCAAGGACAAGCCGAAGCGCAAGGCCGCTAGAAAGCGAAAGGCGTAATCGAATGAGCACGCCATCAAATCCGGTACTTTCAAGCCTTGGTTATTCAACTATATTGTTGCCCAAAATAGCCTCCAGGCTGTGGTGGACCACCTTAACGCGGAGGGCTTCTCCGTCCGACCCCAAGCTGCCAGAGGGACCATCAATTTCAACGTCAGTCTACAGCAGCTGAGAGACAACGTGGGAAGCCACAAATGGTTAGCTTCAAGACTCTCACCAGAGAATCTGAAAACGGATTTGCCGCAGATTAAACCATCAAATTAAGGTGTATTCGTGGAGCGGGTAGTTACGGTCAGTGTTTTTCTGACCGTGGGCTTTCCTCAGCCACGATATCCTTCCCCTGGCCACCATGGGTGGCGACGACATTGCTTTTCAGGTCGTCGCCATTCTAAACCAACAGCGTGCCGCCGCGCCGGCCTCACGGGGAGTGGGAAAGGCGAACCGTGCTAAAATTCTCTGCGGTGCGTCAAGGCCACACGCACGCTGGATCAGGCATTGAGCGACCGGCAATTTGAGTTCGAATGGGACGAGAACAAAGGTGCCACGAACATCCGCAAGCACGGTGTGAGCTTTGACTTGCCTCGTCCATCTTTGCCGATCCGCGGTTGCTCAGTGTGGCCGATTTGGAGCATGGCGAAGCTGAGGAGCGTTGGTTTTCCGTCGGCTGTGCAGTTGACGGCGCCATCCTTTCCGTGGTTTACGTTTGGCATGAAATCGGTCAGGCGATGACGAAAATCCGGCTGATTTCAGCTCGCCGGGCAACGAGAAACGAAACTCGCTTTTACGAAGAAAACTTATGAGTGAACGCCCCATCAACGACGATCCGATGCCCGACGAAATCGACTTCCGCAAGGGAGTTCGAGGTCTGCACCACATTCCCCCGGACGACAAGGTCTTTCTGCCTGCCTCCATCGAGCGAAGTGTATGGCAGTACTTTTCGGCCAAGGCTGAGCAGAAGGGTGTGGAGTTGTCGGAACTGCTAACCGACGTACTCAAGCGTGATATCGAAATCAACGAAGCGTTGAAGTAACACTCGCCCCTCTACCACCCTCCTTAATATGTAGGCTACATTATGACGGCTAATTGGCGAGCCTATTTAACTTGACAACAGCACCAAAGGCAATGTTAAGCTGCCGGTGTACGCCGATGCAGGAGGATTTCTATGCTTCGCAAGTCGTCGCAACCCACCGTGGCTCTGCCGGTCGCCCGCCGCGTTCAGGCGGCCCAATTCCGGCAAACGCGTAGCGCAGCCGTCCGAGGCTGGCTCCGGTTGCCGCCATCGTAACGGACATGGCAGAAGCGCCATTCGAGGCTGCCTTCCGGCAGTCAAGTTCGACGCCGGCAGGTCATCGTTCCTTGGCCCCTTCGGACACAAACTTCCGAACGAAGCCGTCAACTTATTGAAAATAAAGATCGTTAATTTTCGAAAATCCCCGAAAGCCGTCAACTTGCTGAAAATAAGGCGTTTGCTCGTAGAAAGCCGTCAACAGATTGAAAAGGCAGCTAGTTAGCTCTTCTCAGAAAGGACAAGAAATATGGGTCTCCGCAAAAGAAAAGTTACCGAGGCGATAGTCGCCGCCAACCGCGCCAATGCTCTCAGGTCCACCGGACCCGTCACCGGGCGAGGCCAAGCGATTTCACGATTCAACGCCGTCAAGCATTGGGGGCGGGCGGAGACGATTCGTCCAATGCTGGCGAGCCTGGGCGAAGAACCGGAGGAATTCGACCGCGTGCGGGACGCGCTCTACCGGGCGCTCGCTCCCTGCGACGAATTCGAAGCACTGATGGTGGACGACATGGCGGACCTTCACTGGCGTATCCGGCGCATGGTGCGCGCCGAGGCGGGCGCTCAAGCCAAGCACCGCCGACAGCGCGAGACTCAGGAGGAACAGACGGAGGCCCGCTTCGAATCCGGCAAATTCCAGGACCTGGAGCGCAGCACGATCCAAACCGTGGGCTTCGTGGGCCTGCAGGACTCACCGGTGAAGTTCGACCGGGTGCTGGAGATCCTGAGAACTCTCAGTGAACTAGTGCGCCACGGGGGTTTTCTAGGGGAAGTCGCGGTGTACCTCAAGCAGCTGTATGGCTATAACCCCAGCGAGCGCGCGGCGAAATTGATGAGTCTCTACGATCGCTGTTGCAAGGAACGCGACTGTGGGGACGCGGCTTGGATGGAAGCCAACCAGGCGGAGTTTCAGAAGACCGTTGCCGGGGAGATCGCATGGTTCGAGCAGCGCGCTGCCCGTGACCTCCGGGCGCGAGCAGAGTTGAGGGTCCCGATCGTCGAAGCCGAGCTGCTGAATACGGAGCACGACCCAGCCAAACTGGCGCTTTATCACGAACGTCTGGAGAAGGTGTTCGTACAGAAATGGCGGCTGCTCGTGGAGTATCGGGCGAACAAGGCGGCCGGCGAGCAAACGGCGGAAAGCGATCCGGCGCCGAGCCAGAGTGAACTGCCCTCTGTAACCGCGTCCCGGGTTTGACGCGCCCTCCGCCAAACCCTAGAATCGAACGGGGGTCATTCCTACAATGCCTCGAGGCAAACCCAGCCGTGGCGCGCAGCCGCTTCCGCCGTGGACACGCAGCCGGCGGGTTTTCGGTCAATTCGTCTTCGGCGTGCTGCTGCTGCTAGCCGCGGCCAGCGGCGTGCTCGGCGGATTGTTGTTCGTTTACTCGACGAACCTGCCTAAGGTTGCGGAGCTCGAGACCTATCGGCCCGACGTGATGACCCAGCTTTACGCCGCCGATGGCACTCCCATCGCCAGTTTCGCCCTCGAGCACCGCGTCATCGTCAGCTACGATCAAATTTCTCCGGTGATGCGGAATGCCGTGCTTTCCATCGAAGACCGTCACTTTGAGAATCACGTCGGCGTCGACCTTTTCCGCATCGTGCGCGCCGCCATCATCGACCTGATGGAGTGGCGTGCCGCGCAAGGCGCCAGCACTTTGACGCAACAACTGAGCCGCCGGCTCTTCCTGAGTCCGGAGAAGAACTGGAAACGAAAGGTGGAGGAAGCGCTCCTGGCCATCCAGATTGAGCGGCACTTCACCAAGGCGCAGATCTTCACGATGTATGCCAACCAGATGGAGCTCGGCTACGGCAATTTCGGTTTCGAGGCCGCATCGGAATTCTACTTCAGCAAGCACCTTAAGGACCTGACGGTGCCGGAGGCCGCCACCCTGGCGGGCCTGCCCCAGAACCCCAACATCTATTCGCCCATTCGCCATCCGGAGCGGTGTCTTGAGCGGCGCAACCGCGTGCTCGAGGCCATGCTGGACAACGGCAAGATCACGCGAGCGCAGTACCTTGCGGCCCGGCAGGCGCCGCTCGGTCTCAGGATCCAGCACTGGAACAACAACGTGGCGCCCTATTTCGTTGAGTACGTGCGCGAGCTTCTTGAGAAGAAGTACGGCCCTGAAACGGTAGAGCAAAAAGGCCTGAAGGTTTACACCACGATCGCTCTCCACGAGCAAGCGTTGGCCGAAGAGGCGCTGCGGCAGGGACTGCGCGATGACGATAAGCGCCGCGGCTGGCGGGGCGCCGAGAAGAATATTCTGAAGACTCCGACGCCGTCGGCCGAGGGCGAACCCGTGACGACGGAGAGCTATGTCGACGACGACTGGCGCACGCCTCCCGAAGAGGGTGCTCTCGAACACGGCGAGGTGATGTCCGTCTCGTCGGAATCGGCCCTGGTTCGATTTGGCGACTACACCGCTCGTCTGACGCCTGCCGAGTACTCCTGGACCAGGCAAGCCGATCCCCACGCAGTCTTTTTGCCCGGCGACGTCGACCTGTTTCTGATCAAGGCGGTCAAGGGCCATTCGGTGCAGGCCAAGCTCGACCAAAACCCGGACGTGCAGGGATCAATGCTGGCGCTCGACAATCAGACCGGCGCCATTCGCGCCATGGTGGGTGGTTACGATTTCAACGTGAGCAAGTTTAACCGGGCGGTTCAGGCTGAGCGCCAGGTGGGCTCCTCCTTCAAGGTCTACGTGTACACCCAGGCGTTTCTCGACGGGATGAAGCCGTTCGATACGATTGTGGACAGTCCCATCAGTTTTCCGTCGTCTTCGGGCATCTGGGCGCCGCACAACTATGACAACCGTTATGAGGGCACTAT
>DASYYZ010000084.1:0-19221 GCA_035946735.1 Terriglobia bacterium | reverse complement strand
TGAGGCGCTTCTCGAGCTGTGTCGCAACATACTTGGCTGTGGCGACGAAGCGACAGTACACAATGGGGTGATGGCCCTGGCGCAACATCCCCGAGATAATCTGCTCCGCTGCCTCGATCTTCGGGTCCTGGCCTGACGTTGCAATCTGATCGGCACGCTGCCGGAAGAGCTTGAGCCGGGCGCGGTCGGCCTGCGTTAGGTCGGCGCTGCCCAGTTCGACAGCATTCTCTGGAACCGTGTCGAGCGTACTCGCCTCGCCCAGCGGGTCAAGGATCTCTCGCTGGCGCAGCTCCTCGTCGGTGTTCTGCTCTTCATCGGCGGCTGCCATAGTCTTTTCGCGAGCAGAAAAGGCTGCGATTGCGGCATCAGGACTCGACATCAGGCATCGCAGCAAACTGAGCGCGGCCCAATACCGAACTCGCCGGCGGGCCTGGTTGAGTCCAGGAGTCTGAACTGTCTCGCGCGTGAAGGCCAACACATCCTGAAACAGAGCGCCATACTCTGCGCTCAATCGGTATGTCGCTTCAAATGGAGGAACGCGCTTGGGAAACGGTGTGTTTTCCCCGAGCCACTGCACCACGTCGCCACGCCGTCGCTGTACAAGGTGTCGGGCGAGGCTGCGGCGCTCCTGCTCTGTAAGACTCTGCAAGTCCAGTCCGCCAAATTCCGGGCTCAGCAAACCCAGAAGTGACCGGAAGCTGTCTTCAATGCCGCTGTGAGGCGTGGCACTCATTAGGAGCAAGTGCCGTTGCTGATTCTTAGCGAGAGCGCACAGCAATTCGTGTCGCTGCTGCTGTTCTCGGGAACCCTTTGCTCCGGGATCAGCAGCCGTGTGCACCTCATCCACAATCACAAAGTCCGGGCACTCCTGGACAAACAGGGTTCGACGGCGGTCGCTCTTTGCGAAATCGATGCTAACGACTAAGTGGGGATAGTAGCGGAAGAGGCTAATGTCTTTTCGCGGGATCGCGCGTTCGAGCCGGGCAACGGTACTGGTACGGACCATAACCGCATCAATGTGAAATTTGTCCGCCAGCTCACGTTGCCACTGATCGCAGAGATGCGGCGGGCACAGAACACAAAGCCGTCGAACGTCTCCCCGCTCGATAAGTTCGCGGGCGATAAGGGATGCCTCAATCGTTTTGCCGATGCCCACGTCATCCGCAATGAGCATGCGGACGACATCAAGTCGGAGCGCCATTATCAGTGGCACAAACTGATACGGCCTTGGTCGTACCGAGAGCTGTCCCAGCGATCGGAAGGGACCAGCTCCGTTCCTGAGGCTGAGCCTGGCGGCATCCCGCAGCAAACGCCCAGCAACGAAATCGCCGGAGGCTCGGGCATCCGGCATCGGAAACGATGCCGGTTGAATGGAGTCCCCTTCGAGCGCCAAATGAATGCCGCAAGTTTCGCTGTCACTCCCGCTGAGGGGACGCAGGCTGAGCACGTCTCGATCGTCCAAGAACAATACGACCCATTCGCGCTCGCGCACACGCACGAGGGACCCGACCGTCAAGCCGGTTGCATAATTCGACCCCATTCCCCCCCATAATCCCACCAGCGAGCACTCCAATCAAAAGGCCAGAGAAGCCGGTGAACGCCGAAAGCCGTGATCTAGCCTCTTCACACAATGAGGCGCTCTTCTATCGGGAGATTCTACCACCAGTGGAAGAAAGGGGAGTCTGCCCGTCTGGCACGGATTGGTGAGCGCTTCCGAGTCGAGCGTGCAGGTTGGCACCCAGCACGGGCTAAGGGAAGCCGATTTGGAGTGAGGTTGTAACAAGCGCTCTGGCGAGGCCTGCGAGCACTCATCGCGCTGGTGAGCGAAAGACTGGGCAGGGCGGTGGGGCCGCCCTGCCCGATGACGTCTACCGCTTCTTGCGCCGTGCTTTGGCTTTTGCAGACGTCTGTAATTTGTGGTTATCGGGTTTCGCGGACTTGCGGCTGCCTTGCTCCTTCAATTCGCGGAGAATCCGCTCGCCATTGACCTTGTAATGAACGGCTTGCTTGACTAGCTGTGAGTCCTTGCCGAGCGTCGCCCCGCCGACATACGTCGGGCAATACAGGTCGGACGCAACCGCACAGAGCACGAGGAATTTCCCAAGTGTGGCCGCTGTCATCACTTCGAGTTTGGCGCTGGCCAGCTTCGGGTAATCCACGTAACCGGCGTAGGAACAGTTGCTATTCGGCAAGTCCCACCGGAAGAACTTGAAAATCCGGTGCTGGTTGTCGTGGCCTAATTGCTCGAAATACCGGAGAGCCACAACGTCAAGCTCATGCCGGGTCAGTTGCTCCGGCACACGCTTGAGAACCTCCTCAAGCAACCTTCGCCTGTATTCCTGCTGGATTCGGAGCGCCTCGGCCTGTTTCTTCCGCTCGGCCTTCTCTTGCGCACTGAGACCGCCTGAGTGCGGAGTGTGAGTCTGGCACTTCGCATTGGTGCAAACGTAGAGCTTTCGGCCGGCCTGCTTGCCTTCCACCATGACCGCGGTCGTCGTGGTCGGGCACTCGCCGGCAGCCTTGGCCTCGTGGTAGTCGGACCGGTACGTTACGCCGGGCTGAGCCTTGTGTCCGTAGAACGGGTAACACTCAGAGACCCGTACCGGCTTCTCTCCGGCATCCTCAGCCTGCTTGACCCGAATCTGCACGAGGGCACTCACCTTCCGGCTGAAACACTCTCGGTCGGTACATACGTCCTTGCGGGGAATGGAGTCGGCAAAGAGCAACGGGTTAGCACCGGAACGCTTGGGGCAGGTTGAACACGGACCGGCCGTTGGCATCAAACTAGCGTCGTTCACGTCAAACGGAGCGTTCGCCAAGCTCAAGTGGACTTCCCGCTGAATCCAATCCCGCAGATCGCGGACACTGAGCGGGCGCGGGTCTTTTTCCTTAAGAATGGCGTTGGTGGTGGTGTGGCTTGGGAAGCATTCGCGCAACGCACGCTCCTGATCCGCGGGTTGGAGCCGGGCGATCTCGATGGCGTGCCCTGCCGTCAGCTTGGCCTCGTAGAACGCCTTCTGAACTGATGGGACAAGCTCGGCCAATTTGAGGCGTTGGTATACGAAACTCGCTGATCTCCCTACCTTGGCCGCGATTGTCTCGACGGTGTAGAGGATCGGGTTCTGTTGCATCAAAGCCTTGAAGCCGTTGGCCTGATCGAGTTCGTGCACATCTTCGCGTTGGAGGTTCTCGATCACCGCGAATTCTAGGGCCTCGGCATCACTAAGACTCACAATGCGAGCGGGGATGGTAGCCTTGTCGGCGATCTTCGAGGCACGCCAGCGGCGCTCCCCGCACACAATCTCATAAGCGCCTGCGGCCACAGGGCGGATGAGAACCGGCTGAAGGACGCCGTGAGTCTTGATGTTGGCTGCCAGCTCGGCCAGCGCCGCCTCGTCCATGTGGCGACGCGGGTTAGCTTTGGAAGGTTTAATACTGCTGAGGTTGACCTGCTGAATCAGGGGGCTCTGCGCCTCCTTCGGTTTGGATGGTGCGACTACGGCAAGTGTGGTCATACTGTTGTTCTCCTTTCGATTGGGATTCAATATTCCTCCGGCAGAATCAAACTGGTAGCGGACCGCTCTCCGATGGTCATGGCTAGCCGATCTCCTGATTGGTGCTGGTTTCGGTTCGGCCTGCGCGGAGAATCTGGTCGGCGGCGTGGAAGATGCGTTGAGCGGAACGCTCGCTGATGGCTTGACCTTGCCCCCAAGACTGGATGTAGCCTCGGCTGAACTCCGCCCCTGGCAGGCCGAGAGATTCACAGCAAAGCAGGGCTACTGCCTCGGCTTCGACTTCGCGGATGTCTCGCGGGGTGGCCTCGGAATCGGACAAATCGCCGTCGCCGGTGTGCCCCAAGCAGACGTGCGCCAGTTCGTGAAAAAGGGTCTTGAAAGGCTGAGCCGCAATCGGGCTGATTGCGACCTTCCGGCCGCGCTTCGCGTAACCCTGGGTGTTGCCGTCTAGGTCCTCGAACGCTTCCCGCCGGATGTTCAAAGCAGCAAGCGCGGTCTGTTCGTTCCATTCCGGCAAGGTGGTCGGCTGATATTCAGCGCCTTCGGTCTGCACCAGAACGAACCAATGAGCTTTATAGGTGAAATGCGTGAAGGCTAACTCCTCGGCCTGCTCGGTTCCGTCCTCGGCTGTGACGGTCTTGGTGCGCTTGCACGTGATCGGCATGCACAGCGTGAGGGCCTTCTCGCCCTTTTTCACGTGCCTGCTCAATTCCTTCCACTTCGGGAACGTCGCAAGCGGTCCGGGCTGGACGCCGCGCTCAAAGCACTGGAACAAAGCGAGAACCTGATTTCCGAGCGAGTAGGAATGGAAGCGGCTGTAAGCCTCATGAATGTATCCGGGCTTGGTGACGGCCTCTTGCAGCAAAGCCGCCCAAGAGACCATCGGGTTTCTCTCAGCGCCGTGGCGCGCGCCGCCTGTGATGCCTTGCTGGCTCGAACGACCCGCGCTCGTTGCTTCCGCTGTCGCCTGCCGGATTGTGATTTCCTCGGTCACCTCTTTTCTCCTTTTCTGACCCGCTTCTCGCGGGGCACCCAAGGGCGAGTGGGGCCTGCTCGCAAGGCCAAGGGGTGCTTTTTGCGGGGGGAGCCAAGAAACTACTGCGCTTCATCGTTTTTGTTTCTTGGGGGGGACCGCAAACCGGAGGGCGGCGAAGCCGAAGCAGAACCCCGCCGCGCCGCTGGCGCGCAGGAGCTGTCCTCAGCTCGCCGTGCCCGCGAGAACGTGCTTCAGAAAAGGGGTTGTGAGCAGGAATCTGACAGAGGCCGCATTTTAGGCTGCCTTGCGAACGGTGATGAATTCGGTCTTAGTCACGGCCATGCGTTGGGCCTTCAGCAGTAGATAGCGGAGATTCTTATAGCCGCGACCGCGTCGTAGCAGTGACTTGATGTTTCCATTCACGGCCTCGACTACTCCCAGCGGCACCTTGGTCCGGCAGTAGTTCAGAATCCCCTCGATGTGGTCCAGCACCATCCCGGCGAGTTTCTCGAAGGGTTTGAGGCGCTGCCAGCGAAGTTGATCGATCCAACTCTGCAGGTATCTCAGCATCGCTCCTTCGTAGCGATAGTCCCACAATCGGTCCAGGCTCTCTTTGAGCAGGTAGGCCTTCATCACTCTTCGATTCAAGCTGAAGAGTTGGTTGAGTTGTTGCCTCTGCCCGGACTCCAGATTCACCCACCGGCTCAGTAACAACCAACGCTTCCCCTTCACCAACTCCCGTCGGCGCCCGCCCTGACGGAAAAATTCCGCCCGCCGGACCTCGTCGATCGCGGCATTAGCGTGCTGCAGAACGTGAAACTTGTCATAAACCAGCCGAGCTTCCGGCGCCCACTCCTCCAAACTGAGCTGGTAAGGTTTCCACATGTCAGCGCACACCGCCACGATGGCCCGCCGTTGCTTCGCGCTGAGTTGGGTGCGGAAGAACTCGTCCAGTGTCTCTTTCTTTCTCTCCCGACCCATCCATAAGGGCTCGACGGTCTCCAGGTTGCTCACCACCGTCATGAACTTCTGCTTCTTTCCCAGGTAGATTTCATCCACTCCCATCTGTCGCAGGGCTGGCTGCCGTCTCTCGGCCGACCACCTTTCCAGATAGCGCAGGTCGATAGCTCGTACCGTGCTCGCCGCCAAGCCCACTTGCCGGGCCACCTGCCGGGCGGCGGCGCTCTCGCAGGCTCGCCTCACCGCTTCTTCGAATCGTTTGCTGAAAGGCGCCTTGCTCGGCAACTGCTCGACCTTCTCGGCGTTCACTCCGCAGTCCGGGCACCGCACCCGATACAGTTCCAGCACCACCGTGGTCTGGTACTCAAAGCAGGCCAGGTCCCGCACTTCCCGCTCATAAACCTCACGGATCTCGCTGACCCGACGCCCGCAGCCCGAGCACACCAGCCTCCGCTGCCCCGATTTGCGCCGAACCCACAACTTCAGCGTCTTGGTAGCTTCATTGATCTCCGCTCGGTGGACCCGGTATCCTGGCCATCCTAGAATTGTCGTCCAGTCGCTGTCTCTCAAACGCTGAGTTTATCGAGAAACTGCCTCAGCTGAAAACCCCGTCAAATCAGCCTCTCGGCCAGATTCCTGCGCAGAGCCAGAAAAGGAAGGTGGCAGAGTGAGAGGGCCGACAGGGAAAAAGAAGAGCGAGCCGCCGATCAAGTAATGCTTCACGGAAGTGTGATAGACTCCGGATGCGTCGAGCAACGATGAACAGCCAAATGGAGGTAAGGAATGAAGCGGCATTCTTCTTATGACTCACTTCGCTTCAGGGTTTACCGATGCGCCGCTGTAATGCTCCTCGCGCTCTGCTGGACCAGCGTTGTCTATTCGTCTAGCAGGGGGGAGAAGTGGGCCAAGAAACATTTTGGAACGGTGGCAAAAGTCGAAGACATCATCGAGCATCCCAGCGCCTACGACTGGAGGAAGATACTAAAATTCAATCCCGATCTCCTATTTCAGAAGGACGACTCTGGTGACACGCTGCTGCTTTGGGCGGCAGGCCGGGGTCACTATGGGGTGGCGCTATGGGTGCTGAACAACAACGCAGAGGTTAATGTAAAGAATGCAGATGGCGAATCGGCTTTACACCTGGCGGCGGCGGGGACGACCGAGCCGAATCTAAACCTGAAACGGCTGAAGCGGCAGAAGCGTAGTCTCCAGGGGCCCGCCGTCCCCCGCGAACAGCTAGTGGAATCTTTGCTCAACCGCGGCGTCGACACGAACGCCAGGGACAACGACAGGCGGACTCCCCTGCACTGGGCGGCTTACTCTGACAGTAAGGACGTCGCGGGGGTGCTGTTAGCCACGAACGCCGATATCGACGCTAAGGACAATGACGGCGAGACGCCTTTGCATGTGGCAGCCGCTGCAGGCTACAAAGACATGGTGGACTTGCTTCTGGATCACAAGTGTGACGTCAATGCCAAGGATAATGGCGGCCAGACGGCTTTACACGTGGCGGCGGGTCAGGGGCACCAGGAAGTGGCGGAGTCCCTACTGGCGCGTGGAGCTGATGTTAATGCCACGGATTTCGACGGGGCTACGCCTTTGCACGTGACCGCGGAAATGGAATACCGGGAGCTGGCGGAAGTGCTTCGCGAGCACGGGGGCCAGGACCCCAAACCTGCCAATGCGGTTGCGGCGACCTCCCAAACCGCCACCAAGGAAGGACTGTCCGGCGCGATTCTGAGGAGCGGTGGGGTATGCAACTCTGAGGGGAGCGGAAACCTTAGGTGCGCGAAAAGCAATCGTTTCAGCGTGATCTATTACGACTTGGCGCCCCGTCTTCGTATGATCGATGACAAAGGTCCAGCGGACTATGCAAGAAGGAAGGCATCCCTCGAATTTAACTCCGGGTGGAGTTCCAAATTCCAGGTAGACCTTGCGCCGGGGCGGCACAACCTCACCGTGGCATTTTCGATCAGAGTTGCCACCCCGGTTTTCGGCGGCACTCGTAACACGTTGTATTATGCAAATTCCACTCAAAACGTGTCCTTTGTCGCTGCGCCAGGACACTCGTATGAACTTGACTCGCTCGTAGCTGGAATGACATGGACCCCCATCGTGCGCGACGTGACTGATACGGCCCATCCCGAGTCTATTCCAGTGAGCTATTAAACGGAGATAAGAGTCTTGGTACGGAGCCGGTAGTATGTTTAATATCACTGACGGGAAGCTTTTACTCGTCGCCGCTGCGTACCTAGCTTTGACGAGAGCAGCAGGGTTTTGCTCAGAACCACCACTCAGCCCGCCCGCGCCCAAGTCTGACATTGTGAAGGGTGCCGCCTTCGGGGCACAGCCGAATTCGGCGGAAATTGAGTCAGCCATCAGATTGAAGGCGTTCGGTCCGAACGTTATGGGTCGAGTTCTTGGCGTTGGGATTGCGCCGCTCGCCGAAGCATCCGGATCGCCCCAGAAACGATATCTCTATCGGTCGACAGGTTCAGGCGGGTCGGGGAGCTATGAATTCGGATGGGTTCAGGAGTTAAGCGTGACCGAACAGGACCCGTATTATATCAGGCAATACTACTACCAGGTTTTCTTTCAAAGTGGACAACCTACATATTATTCTCGCCAACCATTCTCAACGTGTCGAGTCGGAAGAATTTATTTACAAGGCAAGACAATTACGGAATATTGTGGGTCGCCGGATACGGCGCTTCGTAGGCCTTCTGATAATTGCCTGGTACCTGTCACGTCAGCCGACCCGGCCGCTGGCGCCTGCGCCCAACTTGGGGACGCTATAGAGATGGCTAACAGATACGTGGTTCAGGAGACTAATGGAACGCTCAGCGTTGAACCGGGGATGAAAGTCTCGGAACTAAAGCATGCTGCGAAGGCCGCTGGTGCCAGGGTCATCGATCGCAGCCCCGATCGGGTGCTTGTTGGCACATCTAGTCCCGTTCTGGCGGGTGTCGAAGTGTTTCTTCTGCGAAACGCACGCATCTACGCAAGAAAATGGCATCAGACCGAATTCCCGAACTGAGGGATACCTCGACGTTGGTGAAATTGCAAGTTGATGGCGGCCGACGATATGCTTTCGAGCGTGATCGCCTACAATCTGGGGAACCTGTGGCGAAGCGAATCGACAAGTAGTCGCTCAACAGTCTGCAGCAACGGCTGCTCAAGACGGGCGGGCTGCTCCTGAAATACGCGCGGTATTACTGGCTCCTGCTGACGCAGAGTCGTCTGACGCGGCGGCTGTTCGGAGCCATGCTGCGGCGGATCGAGCTGCTAACGTTCCCAGGCCGGTTAGGCGAGCCGCTGACGGGCGGAATTGCGTGCGGGCTGCGGGGGGCTGAAAGGTGTCGGATAAATCGCTCAAAACAGGGTCGGTTTCACGCCTTTGGAGGCTTGCGAGGAGCAAAAGCCGACCTATTCGGTCGTCCTCGAAGACGCGACCCGCTGGCGCTTGCATTTCGGGCGGCCAGGTGGTAGGTTCTCGGGCGGCGCGGAGCCCATAATGGAAATTCAGGATCATGCTGTACGCCCCTGGCGGGGCGAAACACCATCCCTCGCGCCGGAGCGCCAATTATGACACCCCTAACCCGAAGGTGCGCGCTCATCACTTTCACTTTATTAACCTTCAGAATTATCCTTAGCGCTCAAACCGCCCCAACTCTTATTGAGAACAAAAGTGGAGAGACGAGCATGGTCCAGAATTTTGTCGATGAGAAAACGGGCAAGATATGCTCCCAACTGTTCCTGCGGCCAGGCGCGAGCATGGGCACCAGTGCGAAGGACGGCTGGCAGGTATTCGGCGCTGGATTTATCAAAGCCGAGAGTGATTGCCACATTGAGCTCAAATTCTTCAGGTCTCAGAACGGGAAGAGGGCGGGCGACCTGTTTTACGTCTGGGGAAGCAAAATAGAATGGGACAAGCGTGGCGAGGCTGTGGCCGTTCACGGGCTCAATCCCCCCGCGATTGGCCACGCCACAAATCATGGGCTGGACTTCATCGAGCTTGCCGACACAGCCGACCCGAAAGTGGTCGATGGCAAACTCTATCTGAGGCTTGCACCCAAAGGCGACCAGCAGGTCGTCGTTTCCATTTCTAACTTCAGCCTTCCGCATCCAAGCGGTGTTGGAATTACAGGGACAATACAGGCTCTCAACATCAGCGGCCAAGAATCCGAGCGTAAATGAGTGGTTAATCGTGGCACTGGATTGCACGGCTACCCCTACCGGGTCACGTCGTCACAGTGAGGAGAAAATATAAATGAAGTCGGTTCTAAACCTTCTTTTGCTCAGCTTAGCGGGCTTCACTTCTGCTGCAAGGGTCCAACGGCCAGCGGTCCTGAAGGTTACGGACAGCACGAGCAACGGAGCACTGTCGTCCCCGGCTGTTGGCAAAGCATCGGTGTATGTTTATAGGACGGGGCGTATGCTTGGTGCGGCGGGGCGTCCGATCGTTTTCGTCAACCGAGATTTTCTCGTCATTTTAAATCGCTCTAGCTATGCATCTGTTGATGTCCTACCGGGCACGGTGCGTATTAGCGCAACGGGCTCTCTGCTCGGCTTGAATAGGAACGGGCTATCTGGAACACCGGTCCACTTTCCTCCCGCCATATCAACATCTGTTTCTGGCTGCTCAGGCCTGGACTGGCTGCACTTGGGTACGCAGCGGGACGCGAAGGTAACCGCATGTGAAGACGAATTAAACGATGCCGATAGAACCTTGAGGCGTCTTTTGGCTGAGGGTGAGATTTCGCCAACCCCACACGAACGCACGCATTTTCTTGAGCTGTGTGCTGGAGTTCGTCACTATTTATCGACACGCAGAGGGTCCCCTATCGAGCTATTCAGCCGAGATGGCCTGTTGGCCTGTCGGGGTGAGGTAGATTTTGCCATTGATACGTTGACTCAAACGGGCGTAATGAATGTAATGAGTCGGCTTGAATTTCAAGCGGAAGCTGGGGAGAGCTACTATTTCAAATGGTCTATTCCCGCTGGGTTTGGCAAGGGTCCACAACTTAAGCCAGTGAAGGAAACGACCGGAGCCAAAGATATTAAGAAACTTCACCCTTCGGACCGCCCAAGCGCCTGCAGCATGAAATAATTTTGGCGAATGTCCGGTTGACAAAGCAAGGTAAAGGAGCGCAAAATGATTTCCACTGAGTTGGTGCAAGAACAAACGCAGCCAGTTCAGCCGTCCTTTGACGTGTTCGGTTTCGGGGAGCGTCTGGCGGTTCTTTTTAGCGATTGGCCCACGGACATGAAGCTCTTGAATAACACTCAGGTCAGCTTTCAGTTGGCGGGAGAGTGCCCGCACACCGGCTGTCGTAAGCAAGTTGTATTCACTCACGTCGGGATAGGCCACACTCAAGATTTCCATGAGAATTTGCATGGCGAGCAAAGAACGGTAGGAATCTTAAAGTGTCCGAACTGTGAGCAGTTCATTCTTGGAATCATCAGAACTAAGTACCACTCGGCTGCCTACATCCGATTATGGGAGTACGAAAAACATTACCCTATTGGGGAGCCTGAATTTATAGTTCCGCACGGGCTCCCACCTACAATCGAAGCTGACTTTCGTGAGGCGCTACAGTGCCAAGCAATAGGTGCAAAGAAGTCAACCGTCCTGATGTGTCGCAGGGCACTCCAGACAAGCTGTGATGCGCTGGGAGCACAAGGTAAAGACCTCTTCACCCAGATTGATGATCTTGCGGCAAAAGGTACGATTACTGTACCTCTGAAAAAGATGGCCCACAAAATTAGACTGCTAGGCAAGAGAGGAGCCCATGACAACGCTGATCTTGATGAGCCCTTGACCCCTGCCGACGCTGAAGCGGCCGTCAGATTCATGCGCCATTATTTTGATCATGTCTATGTATTCCCAAGTGAGATGGACACTTCCTAGAAGCATTCACTAAGGACTTTATCCATCAGGTTGTATTCATCACGGTTGTTGAAACGGAAAGCGAACTCGTCAAGATATAGCGGGAGATACTTCGCAGAGACCTTATGAAAGATTCCCATTATCCCGCGCTTGAAAAGAGACCAAACGTTTTCGCATCCGTTCGTGTGAACGTTGCCAGCAGCAACGTAGGTCTCCGTATGGTTGACGGACTTGTGGGCAAACTCCGAAGAGTCCAACCACAGATAGGACTTGAACTCATCTGTGTGAATCTCCGCACCCGGCTCCGCGTGCTCACGGATGAAGTCTGCCAGGGAATGTGCGGAGCAATCTTCCATTGCTTGCATACGGACGGTGCCTGATGTTCGATTCTTTATGGCGACTACGGGAATTTTATTGGCGGCTCCGCGTCCGCGTGGACCTTTGGATTTGCCACCGATATAAGTCTCGTCAACTTCCAAAACCCCCGCGTACTTCTCGCAGAACTTGGGGTCATCCCGCATAGCGATGCGGATGCGGTGCGTCATGTAGAGAGCGGATTCGTAGTTGCCTAGTTCAAGCTGATCTTTTAGCTGTAAAGAAGGAACACCCTTCTTGGCAGTGCAGATCATGTAGATCGCCAGAAACCACTTGATGAGCGGGATATGCGAATCGTGAAAGATTGTTCCGACGGTCACGGAGTACTGATGGCGGCAAGCGGGGCACCAGTACAGGAATCGCTCGGCTGCCTTTCCACCCATACGCCGTGCGCGGTCGCTGCCACACCGAACGCACCGCAGACCTTCTGGCCACCGGATTTGTTCAAAGTGACGGACGCACTTTTCTTCCGAGTTGAACTTGCTGGCGATCTCCATCAACGACGGTTGCTTTTTCATGAGCCCAGTATATGAGGGTTAAGTTGCTTTGTCAAGCGGATAATCGCCATAATTTTAAATGCAGTTGGGCTAGCTGAGGAATCGTCATCGATCTATTGCAAGGATGTTTTCTGCAATAGGACGGCGATTTCGTTCTTGCCCAATTGTTGGGCGTACCTGACGTAAGTTGCGACCTTCTCCGGAATTGGTGCATTGGTCGATTTCGCAATCCGAGTACCGTCGAGAAAGAAGAGCGGCGCGACCACGAATTCCAGCCCATCACAGGCCGCGCCCCACGCGGCTCCCTCTGGTAGTGGCCCAATGCTGACGTGCGCTTGCTCGACGACGTATTCGCCGTCTACCCTGCCACCAAGATCGATCAGCGTTTGCACCACGTCCCTCCGACCTGACCGAATTGCCGCCAGCATCAATGGAGATGCTAAACGTCCCCCTTCGCACACCATTCTGTACTGAAATCCACCACGAATGCGCTGTAGGTCGTTAATTTCGTGGGCGACATCGTGAGGGTCCACTGCTGCGCCCTCTGCCACCAAAGCTTTCATCGTGGTTATGTCCCCAGCTTCAACGGCGCGCATAAAATCGTCATTCATCACCTCCCGAAGCCTTGACTTGGCAGAACCGCTGATCTGAGCGTTTTCGTTCGAGGCTGCGAGATCGGTAAGTGCCTTCGGGTCTCGTAGATTTTTGGTTACAGCCAGCCTTCTTTTGGCCTTCTCCTTGGGGTTGAATGCTATCATCTTGAGCTGCTGGCATTCCGGCCCGCTGTTCGGAACGCATTCGGCGGCGATCGCTTTGAGCTCTTCGCATGGCTTCCAGAGGTTTCGGGCGCATCCGGTCACCACCTTACTCACGTGGTTGGCTAGTGCTAAAGGTGGAGGCGAGAGCGATAGCGTACTAATGATAGCCGCAACTATCAAGCGGGAAAATATGGATTCGAATAGTCGGCCAGTTAGAAATCTCATCTCACTGGTTCCTCCGTATCTTGCCTCTGTTTCAGTATGAATTGGGCATCAACTCACATTGGGCACGGGGTTCTCGTACACGGTACGATGCCAGGTTTCGTGTGAAGCTCCACTGTGCCAACGTATGAGCCATTCGCGACGGAACCCACCGTAATGTTCGAGAGGGTGTCACCTTTCAATTCGTACCTGGTCGATTTGTGCTGGCTGTCTGCGTCATAGTATAGCGCACTCCGTCGCTTACCCGCCAGAGCCCCTGTTGGTAAAGAACGGACCCGTCCGAGGTTACCTCTATGACTAGGGAAGTACCGTCGGACTTGAGGCGGAATACCCAATCTGTCCCACTGGTGCTGTCAAGACCTATCCAATTGCCTTCTAGCTCCTTCGGGTGCCCACCCTTTGCCTCGACCTCGTCGGCTCGCGACGCCGCATCTGACGGATTATTTTCGGCATCGACATCGGCATTGCTAGCCAGGAGAAACGTCGCTATCTCCCTGTGGCCGGCCAAGGCCGCAACTCTCCAGGCCTCCATGCCTCTGTTGGTTCTGGCATTGCTATCAGCTTTGTTAGCCAACAGCAATTCCACGACATCCTGGTGGCCTGTTCCCGCCGCAGCGTATAAAGGGGTGGCGCCGTCATTGTTCTTGGCATTTACGTCAGCCTTGTTGGCCAGTAATAGTTCCGTCACTTCCTTGTGGCCGTTAGCGGCCGCCCAGTGCAAAGGGGTGTTACCGTTATCGTCTCTGCTTGAAACTGAATCGGGACTGTTTTTTGAGCAGCGCCCTGACCTTTTCGATATTTCCGTCACGCGCCGCATCATGAATCTCGGCGGACGAGCCGACCCTCGTCCACAGCAGCAAGACGGTAACGACCAGCGCCACAGTGAGCGGAGGTCCCGACAACCCCCTGTATCGCCCGGAGCGAGATCGCATGCTCATAGCCGCTCCTGTAAGATTCAATTTTAGGCTTTCGACACCGGACTCCATCCATGGTCATCATCGAGCCACCGGCGAAGGATTGGGTAAGATTATACCATTCCGCCCGCCTCTGCAAGCGAATCTGCTTCACAAAAGGTTCTTTCAACGATCGAGGGATTTTTCTCACGACGAATAACGCCCATCGTGACCGTTCCCCGCGGACCCTCGCACGCCCAATGACCCGCAATACTCTAGTACGATGCTAGGCAAGGTGGCTCGACGAGGGTGGCAAGAGCCGGACCCGCAGACAGACTGAAGCCGCTAGCGCACCCGCTGGAGTCAATCCGGTGGAACTGTGGCGCATAAATCCTCCGCCAGCCGAGGGGACTTGACAGAGTCACCCGGCAGCCATGAAAGAAGGGGCCTCGGACATTGCCCGAGGCCCGAATGGGTGGCTCTAGGCGAGATCGTCGGCGGGCTCGATGTCCGGCGCCGGCTCTTCCTGCCGCTCGGCGCGGTCGAGTTTTAGGATCGAGTCAAGCGCGACTTCGCACACGCGCTGCTTGATTACGAACTTCTTCTTGTTGCCGTACTCCTTCTCGTACTCCCGCGTGCGAAGCTCCCCGACCAGTTGAACGTGCGCGCCCTTCTTCAGGGTGGCAGCGAAGGCCGCGAGTTTTCCCCAGGCGACCGCCCGATGCCAATAGGTGCGGGACTCGTAATTGCCCTGGTCGTTTTTCCAGGAGCGCTTGGTGGCGAGTGACAGGACCGTGTGGCTGGCCCCGTTCTTGGTTGTCCGAGCCTCGGCGTCGCTGCCGAGGAATCCGATTAAGGCGATCTTGTTGAAATACACGATTTTCCTTCCTTTCTGCCCCGGCTCTGCGGGGCACCCAAAAGCGAGTGGACCCCGCTCCCAAGGCAAGGGGCAGCTTTTTATGGCGGGAACCTTTGGGGGGGAGCCGTAAACCCGGAGGGCGGCGAAGCCGAAGCAGAGGCCCGTAGAGCATGCGTCCGCCGGGCGCGGAAAGGTCCCGAAGTGGTGCCCGCAGAGCCGGGGCAGGAAGGATGGTCGGAAAATCAGGCCAACAAGCGCCACAGAGGGTGACGAGAGACTATGAGAATTCGACAAGGCCGCAACGTGCTTTGTCCTGTAGATCGCAAGTGTGGAAGAACGGCCTAGAGGGCTATTGTCGCGGCGGCGAGGGCCGGCGATCGAGGACGGGAACCAGGTGTGGTGGCGTAAAGTGCCGTTCATGGCGGGTCTGGAGGTGGGCTGGGCTGGCGAACCGCCTTGACAATCACGGCCGAATAAAATAGGTTCGACAGATTCTGTCATCGTGGAGCGCACGGGGAGGGCTCAAAGATGTCAACTGGTTATCAGTTCGAAGTGGGACGGCAGCTAAGGAGTGCAACCGGGAAGGCATACAAGATTGTGGACAAGCTCGGCGTTGGACTCGCCGGCGTTACGTACCGCGCCAGCCTTTTGCCAACCAACTCGGCGACCGATTTACAGGAGGTAGTAGTCAAAACGCCGTTGTTCGACCCGGATGAACAGCCTCTTCCGGAGATCATCGAACAGCAGGGCAAAGTCTTCAAAGAGTTCTTTTACGAATGGAATGCCCTCGCGCGTCTCCAAGGCCTGGACTGCGCTGCGGAAGTTCTGGACTATGGGACCTTTGAAGTCAAAGGGCCGGGCGCGATGACCATTCCCGCTGTCCTCTTTATGGTGCAGCGTTATATTTCTGGCGTAACACTAGACCAGAAAATGCTGAGGCTGTTCCCGAGTTCTCGAGACGGCCAGTTTCGTGGCGTGCCCGATGGCGATCAATTTATTGATTGGGCGATCCGAATTACGAGAAGCCTCTCAGCAATTCATCAAAGGCAGGTCGTCCACGGGGATATTCATCAAGAGAATGTAATGATCGACGCGCGGGATACGCCAGTTTTCATTGACTTCGGCCAAGCGCTGCTGAGAGACATTGCGTTTCCCGGAGAGGGAAAGAGGCTGGGCAGCACAGCGAGGTTCGTTCCGCCAGAAAAGACAAAGTCCATCTCCGGCGACATCTTTTCCCTCGGCGGTGTTTTGTGTTATCTCGCCACGGGTGAACTTCCACCCGAAGTCACTGAGAAAGACCAAGATATCGACGTGCTGAAACAGAAGATTACCAACCTTGTCAGAGAGCGTAACGAAGAACTGTATCGTAGCAATCGTGGCGTCATCGACGTCATTGCCCGGTGTATGAGATTCTCGCAGGAGGACAGGATTACAAACACCGATGGTGTGCTGGACGATCTGGAGAGTTTCTCGCCCGAGTTTGTGAAAAAGCGCGGTGACCGGGAGAGCCCTGAGCAGCTGCGTAATGCCCTGGCTGCTTTGGATAAGGCCGAGAGCCCTCTGTTCTCGGTCATTGCGCGTTGCCGGACGAGGTCTCTCCGGCACGCCGTCGAGCATATGGCCGAGGGGGCTTACGACCTGTCCGGCGATCATGAGGCCATCGTCACCGGGATGACCCAGTATTTGGCCTGCCTTGGGCCTGGAGACTCCTATCTTACGATTTCTCTTCCTTCCTTCTGGTCCAAGCGCAACCTCGGGACCAACGGTCGCTATCTGACAGCGAACATTCTTGCCGCGCAGCGACTTGCAACGATCCGCAGAATCTTCTTAATTACTGCCGAAGACGAACCTGCAGAGATAAAGAAGATATTCGATTTCCACCTAACCGCGCAGGCCGAGTCGATTCAGCTTTGCCGTCCGGTTCAAACTTCCGGGGCGGGCGTGCAACAGGGCGGGCTGTCGACAGCATTCCAATTGGTGGAAAAGAACAGCCTTCAGGCGCTTGGGCGCGAGGGGAAGAACAACTACGGGCTCATGCTAAGCCGGGGAGGAAAAGGCCTGCTGATAGTGCCTGTATACAGGAACGACGGCGTGATCGTTACGATTCAGTTCCGGTCTGACCCCGGTCTTGTGAGGAGTTTTAGAGACGATTTCTACAAACGGTTAGACAAATCCCGTCCACTTACGGACTTCCTTAGCGACGTTGATGCGGTCCCATCTGCCCCTGACTTGATGTGATGCCGATTCGGTGGAATGCCGGCGCGCCAGATTAAGACAGCCAGCGCGCGCAATTCAGGGTGAGGTTTGCAGGCCCGGGGCAGAACCTAGCAGAAGAGGCCGCGCCGGCGATTGTCGCCGTTCCCACCCGGCTTAACGATGGAACTTCAACGCGAACTGCATGACTCGCGCATCTCCGGCCAGGGTGGTGGTGCGCCCGTTGTCCCTGGACTCGAAGCATCGCGGTTCGGCAGGATGGCGCCACGCTCTAAGAAGCAGTCAATGGGCAATCAAAACCGTTATGGAAGCCGCCCGCGACGAATGAAGTGCGGCGGGATATGGTGGATATCGAGGCTGAGACAAATGTCACGAAGTCCTACAGTACTTCATTCGTGGCCGCCATGCTGGCGCAGCATTTCCACCAAATCACTCTGGCCATTATTGGCAGCTAGGCGCAACGGTGTCAGGCCTCCACTATCTTTCGGATTGACCTCCGCATTCTTGGCCAGTAGCAACCTTACTATGGGAATGCGGTTTTGCGGCGATCTGCGTGTTATTGAATCAAGTAGAGCCGAAGGCACGGTTAAATGCAGGGGAGTTTCGCCATGGTCGTTTCTGGCGTTGACGTCAGCCCCTTTGGTCAACAGAAGCTCCGCCGCTTCCGTGCAGCCGTTAAGGGCGGCGAAGTGCAGAGGTGTGCTCCCGTTATCGCTCTTGATGCTGCAATTAGCATTTTTGCGGAGCAACACTCTTAGCACTATCGCATCGACAAATTTCGCTGCCTCATGCAATGGCGTATTCCCGCGATTGTCTCTCGTATTAACATCGATCCCCTTGGCCAATGCCAATTTAGCGATGTCGGCGTTGTTTGCTTTGGCTGCTAAATGCAAGACTGACTCGCCATCAATGGACTTAGCGTAAGCGAGAGCGGGATTATTTTTGAGCAACTCTCTAACCTTGTGGATTTGGCGCCAGTGAAAAGCACCTGTGAGGGCATCTACATCGGCTTCTGAAAGGGCATCTCCGAAGGTGGCAGCCGGCTGCGAATTCGAGATCACCGCGTTTCGCGATTTCTTGCTTCTAAATAGACTCTTCCAGAAGCCCATGCTGTGCTCGCAACAAAACGCGCGATTCCCTCAACGCCGGGTTCCGTTGGACTGGGGCACGCCCTCACACATATCACATAACGTGTCGGGCCGCCCGTCGTCGGAGATTCTTCCCCGTCTCAGTTCCCAAGGCATTCGACTGGCCGGCTCCGCAGCGGCGAAAGACGACAGACAAGTTTACCCTTATGGGAGGCGGCTGTAAACGAGAAGGATGTGTATATCCCCGGTGCCATGGCGCTCTTTCAGGGATTCGCGTGCGATCCCCTTCCCCGAACCTACGGCAAAAAAGACGAGGGCACGATGAAACACGCCGCGCTAGAACATTTGCCGACGGTGCGTTCGCTCGGCGGAAGAGCGCCATTGCACACGCGATCGAGATAGCCGTCTGAGGTCTCCGGCTTACCAGAGGAACTTCAAACCAAGCTGAATTTCGCGTGGATCGCCCGGGCCTCCCGAAGCCAAACCGGCCAATGGCTGGACGGTGTTGAAAATCTGGCCGAAACTGGGTGAGGCGAGATCGTTCTCAGGAAAATCAAAGTTGGGCCGGTTGGTGAGATTGAACATCTCGAACCGGAACTCCAAAGCCTTCGACTTAGTCAACCGAAAATCACGGAGCACTGCGAAGTCCCAGCTAAACAGGCCGGGACCAACCAGGATATTGCGGCCGGCGTTGCCGAAGTGAAGCGACGCCGGGGGCGCGAAAGCGGCAACCGAGATCCACTGATTTGGCGTCTGTTGAGCGGGAATCGGGTTGCCGACCAGGTTCGGCCGGTCAGTAGTGTCACCCGGTTCCTCGGAGGCGCCGCTGATATTGCCGCTGACGATTGGGGTGAATGCCGAACCGGATTGCGCTGTCACGATGCCCGACAGCTGCCATCCCGAGATGGCGTAATTCACCGGGTGATGTTCGGTCCTCCAGACGGTGTTGCCAAACGGCAAATCGTAGTTGTAGG
>DASYYZ010000083.1:0-35315 GCA_035946735.1 Terriglobia bacterium | reverse complement strand
TTCTGATCCGTAACGACCCGGAGGCCTGGCCGGTGGGGCCGATAAGCTTCTGGGCCAGCCTGCACGATCCAGAGGACTTGCAGCATCGCATCTTTCTGCTCCTGGTGATCCTCATGGCGGTCGTCGAGCTGCTGCGGGCGGTCGGCAGTCTACCCGATCTGCTGGCGAAATATGCTCTGCCGGCGCTCGGCGGCTTCGGAGCCGTGTATCTGTTTTTTCATAAGCACGGCGGCCCGCAAATGGCTGCCATGATGGACCACGCGCAGGCCGGAATGCCCCAAACTGGAATGCAGCAAATGATGTCAAGCATGAATCTGGTTCGCCATGAGCACTTGTGGTTTTCGCTTCTGGGCTTCGGCCTGGTCATTGCCAAGCTGCTCGCCGACACCGGACGCCTGAAGGGCCGTTGGGGCGCCGCCTTATGGCCGGTCTTCGCCATGCTCCTCGGCGGCTATATGATCGGCTATATCGAGTGACGGACGGATGTAGCGCCGGCCTCGGGCCACCTTCAATTCTAAAGGACTTTCCTTATCTATGACTTTTGATAAGGTGTGCAACTTTTGCACAAAGGCGATCTAAAAGATACAATAAGGGCCCCGCCTTCAGTGGCAAACTGCTTTCAAATTGCTACAACGGAGCAGCCGGCGAGGGCGACCACGGTCAACCCCGTCGGGGTTGGGTTTCTTTTTCGACACGTCATCCGTAGGTTAAGACCTACGGCTACTCACTTTGTTGCCCTGCGGGCAACTTGGCGCACAAACAACCCAGCCTCTCTAAGGAAGTGCGCCCTGGAGGAATTGATCGATGAGATCATCAGCCCTTTCTGCAATCACGTTCTCCAACTCGTCTGCCTCAGCCCGAAGCTGGACTGCTTTTTCCATGCGATCGGCAACTTCGTTTTCCAGGGACTTGGCGAAGCGAACAATCGGAATTGAGGCGACGTCGCTGGGGTCGAGATGAGGTATCGAGGTGCCGTAGGCATACCGGATCACCAGGGGGCGTCCCAGGCGGGGGTGACCGAGGGCAGCATAAAGGTACCCCGGCCTAATTTGATCGGTTCTCGGAATAATGCGGACTATGTCATGGGAGAAGAAATAGGTTTCGTGTCGCTTGTCGGCGAGGGACACCGAGCCATTTAGGCCATAGGTCTGGCCTGAGCAAGCCATAAGAATCCAACCGGCTTTGACGAGGTAGTCTTCAGCGTTGTCGGCCTGTTCGGCTAACACTCTCTTAGTGATCGTCGGATTGAGAGAAAACAACTCGTCAGCCTCATGTACGGCATGCCTTCCTCGCCAAAGACGCGCTTGAATCGGGTCAGCCACCAAATTCGTTCCGCAACGTCGCTGAGCGGTTCGATGGTCAGATTCAAGTCGCTGAAGCGTTGAAGAATGGCTGCGGTCAGCGGGTGGTGATAGCACGCTTCAAATCTTCGACGGCCAGCCGTAAACGACGACGCACGAACCAAGAAACCTATCTCGTCTTCCTTCGAGAGAACGCTTCCGACTTGTTGGTCGAAAATCGCTTCCGCCTCACGGATCAAATCACAAGCGGAGTTCCGCTTCTCGAGGATTGCCTTGGCGTCGGCGCTAAAGCCTGAGAGCAGGTCATCAGCAACCGTTGGCACGGGGAGAGCCTCGAGGTGTGATATCTCCAAATGCTTAATAACGTGGCCGTACTGGGCGGCCGTCATGATGGCGCGGCACTTGGATGACCGAAGAAACGCGTAGAGCCAGCCCCACTGGTTGGGGCTGTGGGGCACAACCCTGAGCAGGTCATGGGAAATCAGCACACCCTCGTGTGGTCTATACGAGAGAGTGACGCGCCCTACACTTCCCGAACAAGTGACCAGAATTACCCCTGGGCTTACGAAGCGGTTTTCGGCATGATCAGTGCGGTCAAGTGAAAGCCATTTTCGGGGCGTCGGCCGGAGATCGAAAACCTGGGTCGCCGCAAGGAACGGTGTACCAAAACCACGACTGACCTGGATGCCCTTGAGACGTGACGGCTGCCATACCCGCGCGACTGTGCCGAGCCGAAGCCATCCTTCCTTTCGCCCCTCCATGGCCGTACGAATTCCGTGAGCGGTGGCGAGATAGTTGTCCGCCTCGAATCGGCGATCACCACCAACGAGAGTGGATGCCGAGATCGACGCCCACTTGACTTCATGCCACGGCCAAAGGGTCTTCGGCGGAGGGGGTGGAGCAACTAGTCTTGCTCGAAGAGCCATCGACGGAACTCCTGAGCAATCTGGATGGTGTTATCGTCAGCCACCTTTCGACGGCTCGTCTGGCGCTGGTAGGTTGGTGTCCCGTCCTGCCACTCTTTGACTAGTTCCTCGATCTCTTCGATGACCTCGTTTCCCTTTCGGTCGCGGACATAGGTCTTGTTACCGCGCTTGTCATGTCCCACGTGGTTGGCCACCGCCATGAAAACAGGATAGTCGTTGATCTTCCCCGCCGCCGTCTCGACGGCGATGAGGTCATCCGGCTTGCGTTGGAGCACAAGCACGCTGGTCTGAATGCTCACGTCAGGCTGGAATGTGTCTGGGTGCAGGTCAATACTGGCCAGGATACGAGTGTTCCGAAGAATCCACTCGCGCACGTATCCGAGGCCGGGCGAGCCAAGAATGCCATCGGGTAATACAATTGCCGCGCGCCCCGTACCCGGCTTGAGAAACTTAACACATCGCTCGATAAAGAGGATTTCCGGCGGCTGAGACTTCTGAACTGCGCCTGTCTTGTGCCACCGGTCGACGGCCTTGTCGTAACTCCAAGCGTGCCCCAGATCGTAATTTTCAAGGATACTCGGATCGCTCACGGGTATTTTGGAGCCGAATGGTGGATTGGTGAAAAGGATGTCCACGCGGCCCATGACGTTTCGCGCGGCCAGTTCGGGGTCCCAGGTTGCTGGTGCTTCAAGCGAGTTTGCCTGAAACAGTCCCCCCGACCCGTCGTTGTTCATGACCATGTTCATCTTGGATGCCTTCACCAACTCCGGGTTGAAGTCCATCCCGATAATCGACTGCTCGGCAAACTTCCTGATTCTCGCCTTTACCGCTTCTTCGGCCCTCTTGACGTTCTGTCCCCACTTCGCCAGTTCCGCCGCACGGATTTTCTCGATCACGTGATTCATGGCTGTGATTAGGAACCCGCCGGTACCGCACGCCGGATCGAGAATTAGCTGCTTCTCACCGGGATCGAGCATCTCAACCGCCATACGGCAAATGTTGCGAGGAGTGAAAAACTCCCCTCGATCGCCGCGCAGATTCGATCCGACAATTTCTTCATACGCCCGGCCCTTCACGTCGATGTCGCTCTCCAAGAGTGAGTACATCTGGAGCTGCGTGACGAGATACGCCAGCACTACGGGCTTTAACTCTATTGCTTCCGACTTCTTAAAGATGGTCGGGTAGTCGCTCTTGACTTGCGCGAAGACTGACTCGATCCGCTTTTGGACCTTCAAGGGTCCGTTAACGCCGTGGCGCTCGTTTGCGGCCGCGAAGAATTCCACCTCATCGCTAAGTCGCTCGTCATGAATCTTGCAGAAGATCAGCTTGAGCAGCTCCCAGAACGCCTGGGGTTTTTGCAATCCTTGGTTGCCAGCGATGTAGTTATGGCACCTCCGGAACGCAAAAAGTAGCGCGTCGGATGTCGCGGGTTTGAGCTGATCGAAGCGTGGACGGTCGTCGTCCTCGCCCTCCCGACCAAAGCCCGGCAAGTCGGGAACATCTTCCATGCTCACCTGGCCGCTTCTTTCAACCCGGCGATAGCAAAATCTCTCGACGCCGTTTGTCCACATGCCGTATGTAACGTTCGGACATGCTGCCATGTAGCTCTGAAGCTGGCCTACGCCATCCTTCCTGTCGGCCGCCTTGATTGTTGGAGCTTTACATTCGACGATGATAAGCGCCTTGTCCTGGGTGTGCGGTGTGGAGGGCGGGAAAATCACCAGATCGGCTCGCGGTTTGCGGGAACCGACGCGAACGGTGAACTCTACTTCGATGTTTGCCTTGTCATACCGGTATTCGCGCACCAGCGACTTCGCAATTTCCTGACGGACGTATTCTTCGGGGGTGTCCGGTCGCTGCGTGTGGCCGTCGATGAAGTCGAGGATTTTGCCCTGCTGAATGATGATGGCGAGGTTGCTTAAGGGCTGCTGATACGGCATCTGCTCCATGGTTGCGTACTTTACTTCATGCTGAGCCCCACCAGCAAGAGGCGGCTGTCGCACAGCGAGGCTGTGCGATTGGAGCAAGTGTAGCGCCGAGTTTTGCTTTCCAGAAACTCTGCGGCTCCTGGTCGAGCGCGGTGAGCTATAGTCGTCCTCGCGTCCTGCCTCCGTCCAAAAAATATGCCACAGTCCAGCCTCAGAACAATTGCGGGCATGCGGACTGACGATTGATCGAGTGCGATTACCAGCCGGTCCTCGGGCGGGATGGCGCACAGCGGAGCTGTGCGATTTCGGGGAGCCATCGAGCAAGGCGAATCGCGGATCTTCAATCTGCGCCAGCCCCCGCCGTGGCGCCAGCCGACAAGCCGGCAACAAACTGCTAGAGCCCGCGGTCTTCCCCTCGCCGCCACAGCGTCAGGCCTGACGCCCCGAGCGCGAGCATCCCGAGCGACGCCGGTTGCGGTCCTGGCCGGAACCGTCAAAGAAGCGCCCGGACCGGTTTCCCCTTTAATTCGAGGCTCGACAGGAACGGCGCTGTCCTGGCCGTGTTCCTGGCCGGCGATGATGGGAGTATTCGGCTCGGTCTCGTAGGCGTAGCCGCTCAGCAGGGCTTGGACCGGTTTGGTCAGGGCAAGCTTCACGCTCAGGCGCGCCCATCCGAAGTGAGTCTCGCCGTTGATCTGGAATTTCAACCCGAGAAAGCGGTTGACCACGTGGATCCAATTACCGCGGTATTGGCCGCCTCCCGGGGAGTAGATGGCCTCGCCCATCAGGATTCCACCGACACCACCCTTGTTGACGAACCGTTGGCTTGAGCCGATGCGCTGGCCCGGGATTATCGCCTTGGCTACGCTCAAGCCGCCGAGGTAGTTTGCGCCCTGAACTGCGTTTTCAAGCACCGGCTTGGCCAGCAGCGAACTAAAGACAGTCGAGCAGTTTGCCGTCACCGACCCGTGGAGAATGAAGTCGGTGGTCCGGGTTCGTCCGGCAGCCGCCTGTGCTGGGCGAGCGGGGCCGAGTTTCGCAGCTGGCCTCATTGCACGCGCATCACGACAAGGGTGGCGTCATCGGTCTGGCGTCCTCGCGAAAACTCATCGATTGAGGTGAAGATCGCGTTGACAATTTCGCGCGCGCTTTGAGCGTCGCTCGCGGTCGCGGCCTGGCGCAGGCCCTCGATTCCCCACTCCTCGCCTGCCGGATTTACGGTCTCAGTGACGCCGTCCGTATAAGCAAGGAGCAGATCGCCTACATGAAGTTGGACAGTTCCTTCGCTGTAGGCTGAATCCGCAAACATCCCGACCGGCGCGCCGCCGGTTTCAAGCCAATCGATGGACCCGTCTCGCCGGATGACCATGGGCGGGTTGTGTCCTGCATTAACATAGCGCAGCCTGCGCGTGGCTCCGTCGAAAACGCCATAGAACAAGGTGGCGTACCGGTCGGCGAGCGCCGAGGCATGCACCTGACGATTCACCGCCCCGAGCAGCGCGGCTCCGTCGTTTCCGCTCAACAAGGCGGCCGTGCGAAGCGACGACTGGACGTTCGATATCATGAGCGCCGCCGCGAGGCCCTTGCCGGAGGCGTCTCCGATCGTCACGGCGAGGCGGTTCTGCGCCAGAGGCACGAAGTCGTAGCAATCGCCACCGAGCTCAAGCACCTGCCGGCATTCGGCGCCGTAGCTCAAAGCGTCGATCTCCGGGAGCGAGTGCGGCATAAAGCCACGCTGAACCTCGCAAGCGGTCGCCCATTCGCTACCGATTTCCATCAACATCGCGTCGCCTGGCATTTTGCACCTCCGTAAGCATGTCGATCCACGAGGCGCGAAATCTACACAAGGCGGTCCACCAAATTAGTTTTGAGAATGGCCATGCGCAATGTCGAGAATATGCAGGCTGCTCCGACTCCTCTATGAAAGCGGCCGAAGACCGGCGCAAAATGAGGGAAAGGAGAAGGCATGAAGTACATTCTGATGATGAACATTCCCAAGTCTGGCTACAACATTTTCGGTGCGTGGTCGGAGAAGGACATTCAAGCGAACATCGCGTTCGTGACCAGTCTCAATAGGGAACTCCGCGAATCAGGAGAGTTTGTGGGGGCTGAGGGTCTGGCTTTGCCGGATCAAGCGGTGGTGGTGCGAGCCGGTGCCAGCGGTGCTCCGGTCACGGATGGGGTGTTTCCGGAGTCGAAAGAGTTTCTCGCCGGCTACCTGATCGTCGATGTCGAGAACCCGGAACGCGCCTATGAGATCGCCGCCCGGTGGTCAGCTTCGCCAGGTCCGGGTGGAGCGCCCTTGAACGCGGCGATTGAGGTGCGCCCGATCATGAGCGGGAAGCCCGATGAACTGCCATGACCGTGACGTGGTTTCCACCCGAGCCTGGACCGGCGCTCGCCGTCCGCTTCCCGAGACCTTCGAAACGGTTGCCGGCGATGTCGAGAATGCGCCGCGGGCTCCGACCATCCTATGAATGCGCAGAAACGAAGATGAAATGAAAGGAGCGGAATCGTGAAGTACATTTTGATGATGAACACCATGAAGGCAGGCGGCGGGGGCTTTCCCGGCTGGTCCGGGAAGGATATCCAGGCGCACATCGCATTTATGATGGGCTTGAACAAGGGCCTCAAGGAGTCCGGGGAGTTGGTGGGCGCGGAAGGTTTGACATGGCCGGACCAGGCGAAGCTGGTGCGGGCCGGCAAGGACGGCGTACCGGTCACGGACGGCGTGTTTGCTGAGTCCAAGGAGTTCCTGGCCGGCTTCTGGATGGTTGAGGTCGCTAGCCCCGAGCGGGCCTACGAGATCGCGGCCCTCGCCTCAGCGGCGCCGGGAGCCGGAGGGGCGCCTTTAAACATTCCGATCGAAGTGCGCGAGGTCATGAGCGGGACGCCCGGCAAATGATCGCGACCGTAAAATCGAGGAGGAGAGATATGAAATACATTTTGATGATGACGGGAACGAAGGCCAATTTTGAATGGTATAGCAAGTGGCCGAAGCAGGACCTGCAGGCGAATACCGCTTTCATGCACGCATTCAACAAGGAGCTGAAGGATTCGGGCGTGTTCGTGGCAGCGGAGGGTCTGGCGTTTCCCCATGAAGCCAAAATCGTTCGCGCCGGAGACAGCGGTGAGCCCATCACTGATGGCGTGTTCCCGGAATCCAAGGAATTCCTGGCCGGCTATTGGATCATCGAGGTGGAGAGCGCGGAACAAGCCTACAAGATTGCCGCGCGAGCTTCGGCGGCTCCCGGGCCGGGCGGGAAGCGGGGAAGCATGCCTATCGAGGTGCGTCGTGTCATGAGCGGTCCGCCGGAAGAAGTGGGGTGATCGAATGAGAGCGTTCAAACCGGAGGACCCTGATGAGACGCCTTGAAACCGTGGACAAGTACATCTCTGCCGCTCCCCCAGAAGCTAGAGGTCTGCTGGCCGGGTTGCGAAATGCAATCCGGCAGGCAGCCCCGCAAGCCGAAGAAGTAATCAGCTACAGCATGCCGGCCTTCAAATGGAAAGGAATGCTGGTGTGGTACGGCGTCCACAAAGATCACATCGGATTCTATCCACGGGCTTCCGCCATTCTGGCTTTCAAGGCCGAACTGAGAGGCTATAAGACCTCGAAGGGTGCGGTTCAGTTTCCGATTGAGCAGGCCATACCGGTAAGTTTGGTCAAAAAGATGGTCAAGTTCAGGCTGAAAGAAAATGAGCGGAGTGCGAAGGTGAACGAGTAATCGCCCCGCGCGGAGCTACTTTGGAGGTCGAGATCGCTTCCGCCAACGAGCCGCGCGCCGAAAGATCCCGTGGCGATGCGCCCGCGAGCCTTCCGATGGAGTCCTTGCTGCGGGAACTCGCGCCGCAGGTGCTCGGATCGGTGGCCCGCCGCTTCCATGACTTTGCCAGCGCCGAAGACGCCGTCCAGGAGGCGTTGCTGGCAGCCGCACTGCAATGGCCGCGGGAGGGCGTTCCCGACAATCCTCGCGGCTGGCTGATCCAGGTGGCCACGCGGCGTATGATGGATCACCTGCGTAGCGAGGAGGCCCGGCGGCGCCGGGAATCCGCAGTGGCCGTCGAGTCCGGCCAATCGGCGCCCGCACCGGACGCTGAGCCCGAAACGGATCAGGACGACACATTGACGCTGTTCTTCATGTGCTGTCATCCCTCGCTGACTCCGTCCTCGGCAATCGCGCTTACGTTGCGGGCGGTGGGCGGGTTGAGCACGGCTGAAATCGCGAGCGCGTTCCTGGTTCCCGAGGCGACCATGGCGCAGCGGATCAGCCGGGCCAAGGCCAGCATCAAGGCTTCCGGCGTGCCATTCCAGTTGCCCACCACCCAGGAGAGCGCTCAACGGCTTCGCGCGGTGCTGCACGTGCTCTACCTGATTTTCAATGAAGGCTACACCACGAGCGCCGGGCCGCATCTGCAGCGGCTCGAACTTTCGCGCGAGGCCATCCGCCTGGCGCGATCGGTTCACCTCCTGGTTCCGGACGATGCGGAAGTCGCGGGATTGCTGGCGCTCATGTTGCTGACCGACGCGCGGCGCACGGCGCGAACGTCGCCGGACGGGGAGCTGATCCCGCTTACGAAGCAGGACCGAACTCTGTGGGATCGAATGCAGATCTCCGAGGGCGTTGCGCTCCTCACCGCAGCTCTTGCGAAGGGATTGATTGGCGCCTACCAGCTCCAGGCCGCGATCGCCGCCCTTCATGACGAAGCGGCCCGAGCCGAGGACACGGACTGGCCGCAGATTCTGGCGCTCTACGAGCTCCTCAAACGCATATCCGACAGCCCCATAGTGATTCTCAATCACGCCGTCGCCGCAGCGATGGTCCACGGCCCAGCCAACGGCCTCGATCTGCTCAGGGCGCTCGACTCCGACGCGCGGGTTGCCGGTCATCATCGTCTCGACGCGGTTCGCGCCCATCTGTTCGAAATGGCCGGGGATCATGAGGCCGCGATCACGCATTACCGGATTGCCGCCGGCCGCACCACCAGCATCCCGGAACGGAACTATCTCATGACGCAGGCGGCTCGGCTCAGCGAGAGCCGGTCGTCGTAGCCGGCGATCGTACGATCGGTGTCGTTGCCGCTACAATTGCTCTGCCGCGGAACGGCGCGGACAAGATACAGGAGGCGGGACGATGACCACAGTGACGCGTCGAAGAGCATTAACGCAGGCCGGCCAGACAGCCGCTGCTCTGGCAGTCGGACTCCCGGCGACGGAGGCCGCGAGCTACAGCGAGCCTGACCCACAGGCGGCAGCGGGTCGAAGACTGAAGGTGATTGTGGCTGGTGGACATCCCGGGGATCCCGAATACGGTTGCGGCGGAACAGTCGCTCGCTACACGAATCTCGGCAGCGAGGTGCTTCTGCTTTACCTGAACAACGGCGAGTGGCCGGCGTCGAAGGGCGGCGCGCCTGCTTCTACGCGCACGGCCGAGGCCGCCAAAGCGTGCCGGATCCTAAAGTCGCGCCCGGCGTATGCGGGCCAGGCGAACGGTCATGCGGTGCTGGACGCTTCCCACTTCGACGAATTCCAGAAAATCCTGGAGGCTGAGCGGCCGGATGTGGTCTTCACGCAGTGGCCGATCGACGGCCATCGTGATCATCGTGCTACGTCCGCGCTAACCTTCGACGCCTGGCTGAAGATGGGCAAGAAGTTTGCGCTCTACTACTACGAAGTATCGAACGGCGAAGATACGCTGCAATTCTCGCCTACCCACTACGTGGATATCACCGCGACGGAATCCGCCAAGCGCGCTGCCTGCTATGCTCACGCGTCGCAAACGCCCGACCGGTATTACGCTTTGCAGGACCAGGTAGCGAAGTTTCGGGGCATCGAGAGCGGCTTCGAACGCTCGGAAGCATTTATTCTCCAGGCGCGGAGCCCTTACGAGGCTCTGCCCAGCACACTTTGACCGTGAGCCTTGCTTTGCTCGCGAGGGTCAGATCCTCCAGGCGAGACTTAAAGAGCAGCCCAGGAAAGCGGCGAGGCGCTCGGCTTCTTCGGCTGCCGCGCGCCGCACCCAGGCGGGCAGTTTGACGAATGGCTCGATCACAATCTCGACGCGGGTGCCCTTGACTTCGTGTCGCCAGACGCCCTGCATGAAACCATTGACCAGCAGAACCGGTGAAATCCAGCCCTGCGGCCGGTAAATCCTGCCCCGCAAATCGCCGGGCAGCAGGTGCTCGGCGTGACGCGATGCGGCCACCACGTACTGATCGAAGGCAGGCAGCAATCGGACACACCGCAGCGGCACGAGCTCGCGCAGCTCGCGAGCGGGGGTGGCAAGCATCCAGGCCGGCGCGCCCTCCAAATCCACAGCAGCCACTTCTTCGCCGAGCGAGGCGATCCATTGCCGGGCCGTGGACATAGCACACCCCCACCAGCGCGCGAGGTCGTGGTGCGTGGCCGGAGCGTATGCCGCCAGGTACCGGCGGGTGACCTCCGCTTGTGCGGCGGCGGGATCCATTTTCAGGTCTATTGCAGGCGACGGGCTTGCGGCTACCCATGTGCTCGGATGCGTGAAGCGGACGCGCTGGCCCAGGCTCGGTCCAAAGCATAAACGGCCGGTGAACGCAGCAGGCTTCAGTATGGTTCCCCAAGTGCCCTCGCCGAGCTTGCTGGCGAGCTCGGCTGACCCGGTAATGCGTCCCACTTCGCGCACCAGCTCTTCGCGCGTGACGACGCGGTTACTGAGCGCGGCTCCGACGGCTTCAGTCAGGCGGTCGAGCTCTTCGATCGTGATCCCCAGAGCCCGCTTCCAAGGCGCGGCTCTCCGGTAGCGCCGGCTGGTGCTGAGTGCGGCGTACCATAGAGGCAACTCCCGGGCGGGAAGCAGGTGCAGCGTGCCTCGCATGGCCCATGTTTTGACGAGTGTGCGGTCTTCCCAGAGAGCCCGCCGAAGATCTCCCCGGCGCAGATCCTCGACTCTGGCCCACACCGTGAGCTCAGCTGAGGACATCACCTGGGCGTGCAAACCGCAGAGTTGGCTGGCGACAGTCAGCATGCCGCCCGCGGGCGAACGCTTGTCGAGGTGATGGCGCCGCAAGCGCCAAGCCGCCGCGCGCGGCCACGTCAGTTTCAGCATCCGCTCATTATGCCAGCCGCAGCCTCGGCGGGCCGCAAAATCAGATCATGGCACCCAGGAGATCGGCAGCCCGGCACCTCGGCCCACTATTTTCCTTCCAAAAAGCGGACCAATTCGTCACGCGTGAATCCCGCTTCTCGCAATAATGCGGCAAGGGTTCCTTTTGGCAGGTCACGATGGTGGCGGGGCACGACCGCACGGCGTCGTGAAACCGGGTGATAGAAGATGAAGTGACTTCCCGAGACGTGATCGAGGACAAAACCGTTTCGTTCCAGGAACTGAATGACGAGGCGCGGCTTAACCGCGGGCAGTTTGGGCATACTCGAGGTCTAGGGAAGTCACCAGCGTTTCTTCATCAGTGGGGATTGGTTCCCGGTGCTTCCTGAGGCTCTCGATATAGCCGGACACGGCGTCCTTGGCCATTTCTCGGGCTTCCGCCAGCGTGCGACCGTACGTGACGCACCCGGGCAGCGCAGGCACCAAGGCCGTAAATCCACCCTCAGGCTCGGGGCGGAGAACAACGTTGAAATGGTAGTGCGCCTTCTTCATGGACTGACTCTAGGTCATTCACCGAGGTTCGGTCAAATTCAGACCTAAGGACGCCTGAACAGTCGCCTGGCGACTTCCAACCGGTAGCTCTGCTCAAGTGGTTCTTTCGGACGCTTCGCGGGCTTCCGAGATGATATGCTCACTGGTTTGCACGCGAATCGGCTCATGGGCTGGGTTCCGGGAGCATTCCAGTAAAGCTTCTGACCGATTCGAGCAGTTCCATCCTCAGGTGGATTCATGAAACTGAATGCCTATCTGGTGAAAAGCACGGCGGTCGCCGCCCTCGGCGGTCTTCTGTTCGGATTTGACACGGCGGTGATCTCCGGCACTACCCGCGCCTTGACCGCGACCTACGACCTTACGCCCACCTCGCTCGGGTTGACGGTCTCGATCGCTCTTTGGGGGACGATCATTGGAACCATGCTGGCCGCCTACCTCGCCGAACGCTTCGGCCGTCGCGACAGCCTGCGGCTGATGGCCTTGCTGTATCTGATCTCGGCACTGGGCTGCGCCTTCGCCTGGAGCTGGTATTCGCTGGTCGTGTTCCGCTTTATCGGGGGCCTCGGCATCGGCGGCTCCTCAGTGCTCGGCCCCATGTACATTGCCGAGATCGCTCCGGCCAAATGGCGAGGGCGGCTGGTGGGCTCGTTCCAGATCAACATCGTGGTGGGAATTCTGGTGGCGTACTTCTCCAACTACGTGGTCGGGCTGATGGGCTTTGGAGCAGGGGAGTGGCGTTGGAAATTGGGCGTTCCGGCGCTGCCTGCGGCCATATTCCTCTTGATGCTTTTCAACATCGCGCGCAGCCCGCGCTGGCTCGTAAAACGGCGGCGTATAGAAGAGGCGAGGGAAGTTCTTAAGATGACCGGCGACGAAAATTACGAGCAGGACTTACAGGAGATTATTAAATCGATCGACCTCGAGCACGCCTCGCAGGATCATCTCTTCAACTGGAACTGGGCCCGAGGCTCTCTGAATCCGAGGTATCTGTTCCCGATTCTGCTGGCGGCGTCGATCGGCTTTTTCAACCAGCTCTCCGGGATCAACGCAGTTCTGTACTATTTGAACGACATTTTCTCGAGCGCCGGCTTCAGCAAGGTCTCCGGCGATCTGCAGGCGGTGGCGATCGGCGGCACGAACTTGCTCTTTACGCTGCTCGCCATGTCGGTGATCGACAAGCTCGGCCGCAAGACGCTGCTTCTCATCGGCTCCGTGGGCACGGCTTTGAGCCTCGCCGGAGTAGCATTGATCTTCTCTACCGGCCTGCATCTCGACTTACTGGTGTGGCTGCTGGTCCTGTTCATTGCCTCGTTTGCCTTTTCACAGGGCGCGGTGATCTGGGTCTACATCGGGGAAGTGTTTCCGAACCAGGTGAGGGCCGCGGGCCAGAGCCTGGGAAGCTTCTCGCACTGGTTCATGAATGCGCTCATCTCGGGAATCTTTCCCTTGATGGCGGCCAAGTCCGGCGCTTACCCCTTTCTATTTTTTTCGATCATGATGGTGGTCCAGTTTTTCGTGGTTCTTTTTGTCTACCCTGAAACCAAGGGAGTGACTCTGGAGCAGATGCAAAAGCAGCTCGGCGGTACGTGATTCGGCGGGAGCCTGCCGATTTTGCAGCCCTATGAACGCTTTTGGGGGGGCAAAAACCGGCCTTATTGTGTCTTTTTGAACGCTTTTGTGCAAAACCTGCACACTTTTCGCTCAACTCGACCGGGCCCGGTTGAGAGGCGAAACCGGAAATAAAACGAGTAATCGCCGCGGCGCGCTCAATGCGGTTGTGAGGCTGCCGTTGGCGCCTCCTGACCCGAATCGGGTCCTGGCGTGCTTTCGTTCTTGACGACCTGCACTTTAACCCGAGCGAGGCCGCGATGGGTAAACCCGATCCGCTCGGCCGCGGCTCGTGACAGATCGATCAAGCGGCGGCGGATGTGGGGGCCCCTGTCATTGACCATTACGACGACGGACTTGCCGTTGGTCAGATTCGTCACCCGAACCTTGCTGCCGATGGGCAGCGTTCGATGCGCTGCGGTGAGGGCGCGATCGTCAAAAAAGGCGCCACTGGCCGTCCTCCGGCCCCGCCAGTGACGGCCGTACCAACTGGCCACTCCATATTGCACATCCCGCGATTGCACACCCGGCGTGCTGGTTCTCCGTGGTTGAGCTGCAAAGGTGGGCGATCCTGCGCAAAGTAGGGAACAGTACAACAGAATCGCTAGCGGAATGTTCCGAGCCAACCTCATTCGGTTTCCTTTCGGACCCTCTGAAGTTGTGCCCTCCCATCACACGAGCCGCGCGAAGCTCTCGGGTCGGTCTAATTTGTCGCAACCACGCTTCCATAGGACTCGTTTCTTGCTTACGTACAGATTCAGAAAGACTTGCGGAAGATCAGAAAAATACTTGGGTGGTCAGGAGTCTGTGAATTCTTCCAACCTAGTTGGAATTGTTACAGACTGCGGCTCAATCTACTTCTTGCCCAGTTGTGACGCGATTGAGACGAGGAGCCGCCGATTGCTCGGTGACAGGCTTTCGTAGGTGCGTAGCAGGCGCGTAGCCGATTGGGAAATCTTGGGCCGCAAAGGCATTGCAACGGGACGGCCCTTTCCTCCATGGTTTAGGAGGAGCTGATAGGGCTCCACATCGAGCGCCTTGGCGAACTTGTCGAGCGTGGTTAGCGACGGAGCGGTGTAGCCGCCTTCGACCCGGGAGATATAAGAGCGCAACAGGCCCGACCGCCTCTCAATGTCACCCTGTGACAAGCCTTTCGCCTCCCGTAACGAGCGAATTTTCTTGCCGACATCAACAGGCTTCCGGCCGTTTGCCATCTCACTCCTTTGCGGTGCCACATTAGGGATGCTCCAGAATACTCAAAGGCGCCCATTTGTCAAGGAAACTACGCATACCTTGTCAGGCGTTACTCGAAGAGGCTCTTCGAGGCCGTGCGACTTCACGAGCGGTCCAGCCGGCAAGCGCCAGCGCCAGAATCGAGCCGGGAAGGTCGGCCATGTCCGGCAGTAGCAAGGTCAGCCGGGCCTGACTTCCGAGTTCATGATCGTTGGCGTCAGTGACTGCGAACACCGAAGCACTGCGCTTTTGAAGCTCGTGAGCCAGCTTGCCCGCCTCTTTCCTGAAGCGGCTGCGCGAGCCGGTGAGCAGCAGGGCGCCGCTGTCGGGTCCGAAGGCGTCCAGCCAGCCCGAGCGCAGGCGGGAGAAGTCCAACGCCAGCGCCAAATGCTCCTTGCGATGACCGCCCGCATCGGCAGCCCGAAGCGCCGCGGCAAAGTGGAGGCCCTCTCCCGCGAAGAGGACCTTCTTTAAGGCCCCGAGTTCGCGCGCGAGAGAGCCTACCGCGTTGGCAAACTGGCTCACGATCTTGTCCAGGGCAACCGGAAGGTCCGCCCAGTCCGCCTCCAGGCGCTCCAGCGCCGGCGTTGGGCGCGCCAACTGACGCGCCGCAATCAGCGCCATAAATGCCGCTCCTGCGTGCTGCAAGCAAGCCGCAGCCACCCCCTCGGCGGGAGTTCCGGCGACGTCCGGCAGCAGAAAAACCTGATGGGCAACCTCGGCAATGAGCGACGGCGCCCGTGCGACCGCCAGCACCTGGGCGCCCTTTGCGCGCGCCGCCCGCACTGCTTCCAGCAGTTCCGCCGCCTCGCCTTCACTCGAGACGGCCACCACCGGCGAGCCCGTCCGCAACGTGGCAAGCGAATATCCCAGAAACGACGAGGCCTCCGCGACGATCGCCGGACGGTGCAGCAGGTCCTCGATCGCGTATCGGGCCACCATACCGGCGGACACTGCGCGGGCATCGGCCACCACATGGATCGGTCCGTCGCCCCAGCGGATTCCTCGCACGGCGCGCTCCCGATCGGCGCGGCCCCGGGTGAACATCTCGGTGAGCGTCTGAGGGAGACTGATGAGCTCTGCTTGCGCCTGCATCACGCCTCCATATTCAGCGCAGGACCCGGCACTCCCAGATCACGGGCTGAACCCGCCAATACACGCGACGGGCCTTCTTTGATGTTACATGACTCGCGAAGTGTTGGCCCGAGCTCGCATTGCTGCGGCGCCAAATCCAGCGGACCGGGAGAAAAACTGAGCATCACTTCAGCAGTGCGCCTCGCAACCGATCGTAGGCTGACTCTCCCACGGCCGATCGCACTGCCGACCGCAGGGATTGCTTGAATCGCCGGAACCCGAGGCCGCGCCCCTGGCAGAGCCGCAGAAAGTTGGATTCGCCCCGCAACATCGCCGCTCGACTCAAGTGATAACGATCCGACCGCGCCGAATTCGCTCCGATCCTGCTTGTCGACACGGATCGGTAACCTGCCTCACGAGCGAGTCGAGCTACCTCCGGGCTCCAGCGCCCGCCCGGGCAGGAGAAGTGGTCCACGCGCTGGCCGATGATCTGCTCCAGTTTGTCCTTGGCGTCCACGACCTCGGTTCGCAAGGCAGTCGGAGCGAGACGGCTGAGATCGGGGTGAGTCATGGAGTGGCATCCGATCTCAAAGCCCATCCCGCCCAGCTCTCGAACCTGGGCCGGCGCCACATACCCGCGGCGCCCCACGAAACCGGTCACCAGAAAAAAGGTGGCGCCGTAAGCCCGGGCTTTCAGCAGAGGCGCGGCGGAAAGTAGGTCCGTCTCGCAGCCGTCGTCGAAGGTAAAAACGACGGCAGGCGCGGCAGGTCCGCGTCCAACGTCAGTTGCCGGGGAATCACCGGCCAGAGCCCCTGAAACGCTCAATCCGCGATAACCGTGGTCTGCAAGCAGGCCGAGTTGAGCCTTGAAATCTGCGGCAGTGATCACGTAATGCACATAGCCCGGATCATTCTGGCAAAGCTCGCGGCCCGGAGATTCCAGCTCGTGATACATGAGATAGACGGTCCGAGGCTCGATTTTCGATTGCGGATTGCTGATCTGAATCATCCCGTCGCCCCGCGGCCCCAGGCTCCCGAAGGTTGCTCATAGCTTCCGCCGGATCAGCGAGAAAAGAAACTTGCGCAGACGACACTTCCTGATGCCGCTTGATAGCTCGTACCGGATTCAGGCAACTGTGCGACAAGCCTTTCGGCCCGCTGAATCTCACCGAAGAACCGTCGTCCGAGCCCAGCGGTACGAAGTTCGAGGAAGCCGATCTCACTTAGCAGTTCCTCCTCGGCTGCCGGATGATATCTGACGGTGGTCACCGGAATAGTCGCGATGCCTTTTCGGCAACGGCTTGCGCATCCGAAGTTGCCACGCGGCCTGCCAAGTACTCCTCACGGCGTCGATGCGCTTCCTGTGCCCAGAGCAGTTCCGCCTCTTCCTCGTCAAGCTCGTCGAGGCTGGCGAGAAGCTGTCCCGCCAGTGGAAGGCTGAGAGCACTCTTCAGAACGTCGGCTAGATCAGGCATGGCGGTTCATCTACCCGTTCATTCTAGCGTAGTCTCGTATGAGGAAGGCGGTTCAGTGGCGCCCGATGGTTGCATATCCTGGCTCACCTATGATTCCGAATATTTGTCCGATGCGTAGTGGGACACAACTCCGATTCTCTTACAAGCCCATACACGGCCATCAGTGTCCGTATTCTCGCCTCATCCTTGGTCGAGAATCATTTGCTCAATGCGAGCCGGTCCCCGGCTCCAGATGAATCGAGGGTTTGATCGTGTCCTTCTGGTATGCCACTTTCAGCAGCGTGGGATAGAACTGCACAAAACTGTTTTCAACCGCGGCGTTCTGGTTGTGGCAGCTCCAGCAATGGTCTTGGGGAATCTTGGAGGCTGTCTTTCCGTCCACGCCAAACCCGAAGTAGGCCCATTTTTCAGCGAAGCGGCGCTCATCTTTCACTTCCGCTTCCACGCCCAGCAGTGCATCCTGGAACTGTCCCTGCTTCACGATCGATCCGTGTGAGGACGCGCTGTACTCTTCGAGCACGAACAGGGTCTTGTCCGGCCATGCGCCAGACGCCATATAGCGCTTGTAAGCCGCAGGTGCGACGAAAACATTGGTAAATTCGGGCGCATCATGGGCCGCAGGACCGTAGTTCATGCCCAATCCCGATGAAAGGTATATCCATTCGCGGTAATTGCCCGGCCGCATGAGTTTCCCGTCCTCTGTGTACTGCGGAACGGAGGCGCTCGAAAGGTCCTCGGTTAAGCCGCTCCGCGACAGGCCGATCACGACTGCGACGGCGGTCGCCAACAGCGCAGCGACGTATGTTTTCTTCATAGGCGTGACTCCTTGTCCACAGTTAAGGCCGTGCGATTGCGTCCCCCGAACGCGTCCAGGGACTTGATTTCGAGGCTGATGTCAGGGAGCGCTGCGGCCATGAGCAAAGCGATACCGCTAAGAGTTGCGATGCCTGCCACCATTCTCAGCCAACCTGTCCCCATTCGCAGTTCCTTCCTCCGAGGCCAGGCGATCGTCGCGCCCGTATGGACGCTGGGCAATGATCCCTATAGCTGTAGTCTCCACCTTCAAGGCGCCGGAGAATAGAATCCTACAACAGCTTGAGGTTCAAGTGGGTTTTTCTGGAACTTTGCGATTTGTTCTTGCTTGTGGGGGATTGCCGCAGTTGCTTCGCGCGGGAATCGATCACGGGCAGCACCGCCGGGCAGGCCGCCGCATCCAAGTGGCATCGGACAAAAAAGGAGGCTGAATCTTATGTTCGCCATCGCAGGAGCAACCGGCAACACCGGAAGTGTAATCGCTGAAACACTGCTGGCACGCGGAGAGAAAGTGCGTGTAATCGGACGGGGCGCGAGTCGCCTGGCGCCTTTTGTGAAAAAGGGCGCGGAGGCTGCCGTCAGCGACGTCACAGACGTTTCCGGACTCACCAAGGCTTTCCAGGGGGCGCGCGCGGTTTACGCTTTGGTCCCGCCCAATATCGGCGTCGCGGACGTGCGAGGTTATCAGGAAGCCGTCACCGACGCGCTGGCCTCGGCCATTGACAAGGCGTCGGTGTCTCATGCCGTGATTCTGAGCAGTATCGGCGCGGATCTGCCGGCCGGAACGGGTCCAGTGGTCGGGCTTCACAATTTAGAGCAGAAACTGAACAGCATTCGGAGCCTCAATGCGGTTTATCTGCGGGCGGGATATTTCATGGAGAACATTTTGCCTCAGGTTGACGTGATCCACAACTTCGGCATCGTGGGTGGGCCTGTGCGAGCGGACCTGCGCCTGCCGATGATCGCCACGCGCGACATCGGCGCCGCGGCCGCTGATCTCCTGCTGAAGCTGGACTTTACCGAGAAAAATGCACGGGAGCTCCTGGGCGGGCGCGACCTGGACTACCGGGAAGCGGCGTCCATCATCGGCAAGGCGATCGGCAGATCGGATTTGGCGTACTCGCAGTTGCCGCCGCAGCAACTCAAGCCAGCTTTGATGCAGATGGGCATGTCATCCAACATGGCTGACCTGCTGCTGGAGATGGCGGAAGCCCTCAACACCGCTCAGATGACGGCGCGGGAGACGCGCTCGGCGCGCAATACCACGCCCACATCTTTGGAAACTTTCGTGGCCGAGGAGTTCGTTCCGCGCTTTCAGAAGAAGGCGTCGGGAGCGGCAGGAGCCTGAGGCAAGACAAAACGGGCAGTCTTGGTCATGACGGTCCGCGCCTGCTCCGGTCATTTTGGATTTCGACTTTGATTGGACGGAGCCCAGGTCATTGTAAGCCGGAACGCACCGCGTCCGGCGCTACTTGGTCTGTACCAGTCCCTTTTGCACCGCGTATAGGACCAGTTCCGCTGTGCGGTGCACGCCCAATCGCTCCATGAGGTGGGAGCGGTGGACCGCGACTGTGTTGGGGCTGATGGCAAGCAGCACCGCGATCTCTTTGTTCGACTTACCTTGCGCGATAAGCTGCAGCACCTCTTTTTCGCGCAAGGTCAAGGCGTCGTAAGTGTCGGTGCCGGCTTGCAGCCTGCCCGTTTTCAGGTTTTCGATCATCAGCTTGGAGATGGCGGGGCTCATGTAGGCTCCACCCTGGGCTACGGTAACGATCGCCTGCGCCAGGTCCACTTCCAGCGCGTCCTTGAGGATATACCCCTTGGCGCCCGCGTCAAAAGCCTTCTTCACGTAGGCCGGGTTGGAGTACATGCTAAGGATCAGCACCTGGGTTTCGGGATTATCTTTGAGGATCTCTGCCGTGGCTTCGAAGCCACCGAGCTCGGGCATGGAGATATCCATCACCACCACGTCAGGCTTGAGACGGGCGCATTGCTGAGCCGAAGAAAGGCCGGTGCTGGCCTCGCCGACCACCGTCAGGCGCGGATCGTCTTCGAGCATGCGCCGGAATCCCTGGCGCACGAGAACGTGGTCTTCGGCGAGAAAAACGCGAATGGGCTTCGCTGGCGATGACATGGCTTTACATTACCCTCTCCGCGACGCCGGGTAAAGGCTGGGCACGACGGAGAGGAATCAAAACCCGAATCATGGTGCCTGAGCCGGAGGCCGAGTCGATCTCGAGCGTGCCGCCCAGATGCTCCGCCCGTTCGCGCATGCCCATCAGGCCCAATCCTTCTCCCTGTGCCCGGGCAATGTCGAAACCCGCGCCGTCGTCGCGAATTTCAAGGCTGAGCCCGCCTGCTTGACCGCCCTCCACCTTCACCCAGGCTTGGTGCGCCCGCGAGTGGCGGGCGGCGTTGCTGAGGGCCTCCTGTACGATGCGATAGACGTGAATCGATTCCTCCGGCGCGAACGTGCTTTCCGCGCCCGCGGCCTGGAAGTGTATCGTCATCCCCGACTGCTTTTCGAAGACGCGCGCCAGCCACTCCAGTGTTTGCTCCAACCCGAAGTCGTCCAGCACCGCCGGCCGGAACATCTGCGACTGGTCGCGGACCTTCTGTAGCGTCTCTTCCGCCACCTGCCTTACCTCTTCGAGTTCGCTTGTCAGGCCGGGATCACCGCCACCGGCCTTTTTGCCGACACGCCGCAGCATGAGACCGATCCCGGTGAGAATCTGTCCGAACTCGTCGTGCAGGTCGCGCGAGACCTGGCGCAAAGTATCCTCCTGCACCTCGATCAGTTTCCAGGAAAGCTTCCGCAACTGGTCGGACTGCACCCGGAGGCGCTCGGTCAAGTCCCGGAGGTGGTCGAACGTCCTGCGGTTGGCGCGGAAAGTGTAAAGCCCGGTCGCGAGCGCGAGCAGAAAGAGCAGCGCGATGAGCAGGAAGATGTCTCTCTTCACGCCGCCGTAAACCGCGCTGATGCGCTCGGCGGCTTCGTCCTGGGCGCGGTCATTGAGGCGCAGCAGCTCGATTACGGTCTGGGCAATCTGAACTCGCTTCGGCTCGAGTTCTGCACGGGCGGCTTCCCGCACCTTGGCTTCGTTCCCGGCTTCGTGGCCGCTCGCAGCCAGGCTGAACACCTGATCCGAGGCGGCGGCAAACTGCTGCAGCGAGATGCGCAGTTGGCCGCGCTCCTGGTCCGCGATCGGTGTGCTGACGGCAAACTCGCTCTCGCGCCGAAGGGCGTCTTCCATGTCAGACTCGAGCCGCATAAATTCCGGCTTCCATTCGCGCACCGGATAAGTGGTTTCGGCGTGGGCCATGTCGCCGAGCGAGAGCGCCAGCAGGTAGGCGTCGTTTTGCAGGCGCAGCAGTTGCAGCGAGGCTTTGCGGTTACGCTGCACCACGTTGGTCTGAAAGTTTTCTAGCCACCGCACTTGATCAGTGGCGTAGATGGCGAAGACCAGAAACGTAGAAAGAATGATGCCAAGACCGACGCCCAGCCCGAAGCTTGGTGAAGGGATCGGCCGGAGCAGATCGGCGGCCGGAGGGAACTCAGCGAGTTGGGTCTGATCTGGCACTGCAAGTTGTCAAACGGGCACCGGATTGCGAATAGCGTACCGGTAACCTGTTTCTTAGTTCCGCGGCTTGTGCGCTGATCGGCAACGAAATGGCCCAACAGATTAACAGCCGGCCCGACGCTACATTGTAATCAACCGGGACGGCTAAAAGGCTGGTCGCTGACAACGCCCTTGTCCTCGTCCACCACATACGTCCGTCCGGCCTCGAGGCGGCCCAATTCCTGCTTCAGACCGCTCGGCCATTCAATCTCCACGCGGTGGACGGCATCCTGCGAGCCCAGGCCGAAGGTGACGCTGCGATCGGATTGCGAAAGATAGCTCGAGCCGCTCTTCACCATGAGCCAGCGATGTCCCTGCGGGGTCCAGATATGGACGTTGGCGCCGATGCCATCGCGGTTCGAGCGGCTGCCTACGGTGCGAAAGCGAATGCTGCGGTTCCCGCAATCATTGCGATAAAGATAGGCAGGTCCGTTGTTGGTGGTCAGCACAATGTCGAGATCGCCGTCATTGTCATAGTCTCCGTAAGCCGCGCCGCGACCCACTTTGGGGGTGGCGAATGATTCGCCCACCTGCGTGGTGATCTCCCGGAACTTGCCCTGGCCTTCATTGTGGAACAGGTGCGGCGGCTCCGCGTAATGAATCGAGGATTCCATACTGCTGATGGACTCGTCAATGTGGCCGTTCACCACCAGCAGATCGAGCCGGCCGTCAAGATCGACGTCAAAGAAAAAACAGCCGAAGCCGAGGGTCAGCCGGCTGGAGATGCCCACGGAAGACCGCGCGGCCTGGTCTGCAAAGTAACCGTGACCTTCATTGTGGTACAAGCCGATCATCTGGTCGGAGAAATTGGTGACCACCAGGCTTGGCATCCCGGAGTTATCGTAATCGGCCGCGTCGGCGCCCATGCCGGCGCGCGCCAGGCCGTCTTCGCTGAAGGCCACGCCGGCTTCCACGGCCCTTTCGGTGAAAGTGCCGTTGCCGTTATCGTGATAGAGCTTGTTGGGTTGCGTATCGTTGGCGATGAAAACGTCCGGCCAGCCGTCCTGGTCATAGTCAATCAGCGTCACTCCCAGGGACTTGGAAGTCGGGTCGTTCAAACCCGCTTTTCCGGTTACGTCTTCGAAGGTGCCGTTGCCGCGATTGCGCATGAGCCAGCAAGTGGCGCCGGGGTAGGCTTCAGGAGTGCAGTAGGATTTCGAATGGCCGTCCAGGCTGCAGTAGATGTCGGCCTCGGGCGACCAACGCACGTAGTTCGCGACCAGCAGATCGAGGAAGCCGTCGCGATCATAGTCAAACCACATGGCCGACGTGCCGAGGCCGCGGTAGCCCTCCAGACCCGCGGATTTGGTGGCTTCCGTGAAGGTCCCGTTGCCGTTGTTGTGAAAGAGGCGGCACTGGCCGTAGCAGGTCACAAAGAGATCGGCGTTACCGTCGTTGTCGTAGTCGCCCACAGCCGCGCCGATGCCGTACATCTGGATCTCGAGGCCCGCTGCTCGGGTGACGTCCGTGAAGGTCCCGTTGCGGTTGTTGCGATAGAGCTTCATGGTGCTCGGCTCGCGCGAATGTCCCGGCCAGTCCATGCCATTCACAAGCAGCAGATCGAGCCAGCCGTCGTTATCGTAGTCGAAGAACGCGCAGCCCGGACCGAGCGTCTCCGGCAGATATTTCTTGCCGAAGGCGCCGCTGTTGTGCCGGAAAGCGATTCCCGCTGCTTGGGTGACGTCGACTAGACGGATCGCACCCACGGCGTCGCGCGGCGCCGTGAGAGACGCCGGTCCGCCGGTGGCCAGCACCTTTGCCTTTGAATGGTGATGGTAGAATCCGCCGGCACCCGCGACTGCGGCTCCGGCTCCGGCCAGCACTTTGATGAGGTCGCGCCGGTTCATGAGGATCGATCATAGCTCAGCATCGTGACGAAGGGAAAAACCCACCCGGGGTAGGATGCCAGAGCCGCTGCGTGCCGACTGGCGCCTGCTAACGAGCTGCCAGCGAGGAGCCGGTGTTCCGAGGACGGGAGGCGTTTGCTGAACTTTGTTATGTATCCCGCTTGAGCGGCACGGTCGCCTTCAGCAAGGTTCCCGGGTGTCGGGAAGCGATATCAAGGCTACCCGCAAGCTGGCGCAGCCGGTCTCGCATGCCCGCGATTCCGATGCCGACCATTGCGGCTCCGTCTCCTCCGTCCTGCAGGGCTTCGTTCGAGACGCCCCGGCCCTCGTCTTCGATCTCCACGGTCACCTGGTTCGCCTGCCGGGAAATTCGAACCGCTGCGACCGGACTGCCGGAGTGACGCTGAACGTTGGCCAGTCCTTCCTGGACCACGCGGAAGAGCGCCAGCTCCACCTCCTGCGAGAGCCGCTCAAGATCGTTCTGGAGATCGACCTCCACTGCGATTCCGCTGCGCCCGCTGAAACGGATAGCGTAGCAGCGAACGGCGGCCGCGAGCCCGACGGCGTCGAGTTCGGGTGGATGTAACAGGTGGGAGAGATTGCGGACCTCCTCGGCTGCCTTTTTCGCGAGTTCCAGGCTGCTTGCAAGGGCTTTCGACGCTCTGCCATCCTGCAACAGGTTGCTGAGCATCATGAGTTTCCCCGCGCTTGATTGGTCAAGTCAAGCACTAACCAGGTTAAATCTGATGGCGATTCCGGAGCTAGCGCCCGCCTGAGGCCGGAGGAGCGAACTGTAGATTCAGAGAACCGAGGCCCCGCTAGGCCTTGCCAAGCAATCCTCGGAAGAAGAACTTCGCGTAGGCAGCGGCCAGCTCGTCTTCTTTCACGGGACCCTCCGGCCGATACCATTGGTACAGCCAGTTGATCATCCCGAGCAGGGCAAAGGCTGCCAGTCGCGGGCTCATGAGGGGCGGAAGACGACTCCCGGCCTGGACTTCCGAGATCATTTGCTCGAGGAAGCGGATGTAGGCCTGCTTTCGAGCATTGATTTTCGTGCGCAGGTCGCCCTTCAGCGAGCGGTTTTCGTGCAGGATAACTGTGATTTCAAGGTCTCGGGTGCGAACCACCAGATCGATATGGCCCGTGATGGTCTGGCGAAGCCGCTCCCGGGGATCAGCAATCTGACGCACCTTTGACACTACGGTTTCGTCCAGGATGTCCATGCCGTAATTCATGATCTCAAACAGCAGGCGGTCCTTGCTGCCCACGTGGTGATACAGTCCGGCCTTCGTGAGGCCCACGGCCGCGGCGATGTCCTGCATGGAGGCGCCATCGTAACCCTTGTCATAGAAGACACGGGCAGCAATGCGGCAGATTTCACGGATCTGATGCTTAGGGTCGCCTCGTTGAGCCATAAAGAGCGACGAAAGTCTACCACAAGACTCTCGAAGACCGAAGGCTCGGTCGCTCGCAACTTCGACATGCCCTCCGGACGGGCTGCCGAATGGCAGCGCCCCTGCCCAAAAGCACAAGCCTGACAGGCAGGGATAAATACCGCCTAAACCCTCCGATCGGCTGCCGCTATCCCTTAAATATTTCTATTATTATAGTTTTTAATAACCCTCTTTTCATCTTGACTAATGGGTAATAACGATCTAGATTGATGAACAGTGTAACGAAAGAGACAAAAGCCGCTGCACACCGGGGAAGACCCTTCGATAGGGTTGGTGAGCGCGCGGAGGGGGAGGCGCTCATGTACGTGCTGATTGTTGATGATGACGAGGCCCTGGCCGAGTTCCTGCGCCGAAGCTTTACGGCTATCCATTTCTCTGCCGAGGTTTGCCGAACCGGAGAACAGGCTCTCGAAATACTGAACAACCGAATTTTCGATTTCATGATCATGGCGCTGGACCTTCCCGATATGGACGGGCTGGACTTGCTGCAACGGATTCGTGCGCGGAATTCCATCCTGCCCGTGATCGCGCTCACGGCGCGTCGCGAAATCGCAGATCGCGTGAAGGCGCTGGACCTCGGAGCCGACGACTATTTAGTTAAGCCCTTTTCCTTCGCGGAACTGGCCGCGCGATCCCGCGCCGTCCTGCGCCGGGCGCGGCCGCCGGCCACGGATCCGGTTTTGCGCGTGGGTGATCTGGAGTTGAACCGCCTGGAAAGGCGCGCCTGCCGGGGCGGAAGATCAATCGATCTCACGCCGAAAGAACTGTCGCTGCTGGAGTACTTCATGCAGAACGAGGGCCACTGCGTCAGCCGCACCATGATCATGGAAAACGTTTGGAAAATGCATTCCGAGACCATCACCAACGTGGTGGACGTTTACGTTAATTACTTGCGTAAGAAAATCGATGAAGGGCTTACCCCCAAACTCATTCATACGGTGCGAGGGTCCGGTTACGAACTCCGGCTCGGAGGCGAAAACTGATCGCGGTCGCGTGGGACCGGAGCTTTTCGGATACGCGAGGAGCACTTCTAGCGGTAGGGAAATGTTCGTTAGCTGTAGAACGTGATCGAGCGCGGCTTCGCTTCTAGCTACGGACTGCCCGAGCGCTTTTCAAAAAACTGCTAGACCGGCCATCCATCTCCCTAAGAGATTGTTCATGTTCACTGACCCGATTCCGGCTTGGCGATTGTGCTTATTATTTGTAATTCTCTTCGTAGGCTTCAACTGCACAACTCTCCAGAAACCTCCGCAGATTCAGTTCGCAGAACTACTTAACTCGTTTGCGAATTGTCCCTCGACTTGGATACCAAAACGCCCGCTACGTCCATTAGAGAAACTTAACCTTGCTTGGCAACGGTCCTGCGGTTTGGCCTGCATCGATCGGGCGCTTGCCGCCTAAGAAAAGGAGTGAAACCACGATGGCCCGTAAAGCTGCAAAGCATAAGCCTGAAGCGCTCGAGCGCCTTAACGATCAGGAACGAAAGCGCTTGGTGATGGAGAATCTGGCGGAAGTGGGATACATCGCCAGGCGAATACACAGCCGGATTCCGGAGCACATCGAGCTTGAGGACCTGATGGATTCCGGAATTGTAGGCCTGCTTGAGGCGATCAACCACTACGATTCGACCCGGCAGGTCAAACTCATGACCTTTGCAAAACTTCGTATCGAGGGAGCGATTCTTGACAGTTTACGTGACCTGGACTGGAGCCCGCGCGAGCTACGCAAGAAGGGCCGCCAGCTTGAGGATGCGCTCCATCGACTGCGTTCAAGAATGGGACGGGCGCCCGCCGGAGACGAGATTGCCGCCGAAATGGGTTTGACCCTGGAGTCCCTGGACCACCTGCTTTGCGAGCTGAGTGGCCTTGAAATCGGGAGCCTGGAGGCTATTGCTGCCCAGAATGAGCGTGGTGATCCGGTCTATCCCTGCGTTCCTTCACGTGACGAAGACCCGCTGACCCTGTGCCTTCAGTCCGAATCTCGTGAGATTCTAACGCGTGCTCTGGACGAGCTTTCGCTGCGCGACCGCCAACTGATCGCCCTGTACTATGTCGAGGATCTCACCATGAGGGAGATCGGCGCGGTACTCGGCGTGGGAGAAGGACGCGTTTCGCAGCTTCACGCCGCGGCCCTGCTTCGTTTGCGAACCCGGATAGAGGAATTAGTCGGCTGTGAAGGGTCCTCCGAATTGCAGTCTGCGTCGCTTTCTACGTGCCAGCAGATTCCCGAATGGTCCGGTGTGGGCTCATCGATTCAGCCCGCGGCTTGATTTTGTGGCGGTAGCTTTCCTCGCCTGAGGCGGTCTCCTCCGACGCTTCCCTGGGCAAAGGCAGCGGGCGGAATCTGTAATCTGACATGGGAAATTCGGACAGCTCCGAACGCGGTAACTCGCCGTTGAATCGCGCCATCGCGAAAATGCTCAACCCGCCCGCGGACCTGATGGCGCTCACCGAGGTTCTGGAATCGAGCCCGGTTGACCTGAAGCGCCTGGGTGCGGTCGCCGGGCACCACTCTGATCTAACATCGCAACTGCTGCGCCTCTGCAACTCCCCGATCTTCAGCTTGGCGGAACCGGGCACAAATCTTGAGCACGCGACGATTGTTCTTGGGGCGGAGGTGCTCAGAACTGCGAGTCTAGCATGGGGCATCGTGGAAACAATCGTTCGCTCTTTGCCCCTCGCCGTTGTGCAGGCATTTTGGCAGCACGGTTTGACTGTTGCCCTGCTCAGCGAGCGTATCGCTGAGCGCATGCATTATCCTGTCATGGAGGCGCATCTTGCCGGACTTCTCCATGACGTGGGGCGCGTGCCGTTCTTGATCGCAGAGAACGAGACCGGCAACGCGGAAGCCTTTCTCAGGCTGCCGGAATCACCGCACGCTGAGGCGCAGAAGTTCGGCATCGATCACGGTGAGCTCGGCCGTCGCATTGGGACCGCCTGGCGTTTTTCGGACCCTTTCGTCGACGTGTTTAGCCGGCATCACCAGCCCCGCGTCCAGGCCGGAGACTCGGAGCTGGTGCGCATTGTGAGCGAAGTAGAGGGGTTCTGCGCGAACTGCTCGCCCGCGAACGAAGCCTTCAGCGCTCCCCAGGGTTGGCGGTCCGGTTTCCAGCAATCGCTTCGCCTGATGGAGGTCCTTGAACTCGGACTTCTGCAAGATGCACGGAACCTAAAATCCGCCGTCTCCGAGGCGGCGTGCCGTGTGGATCTGCCTGCGCCTCCAGTCGCGTCATTGACGCAGCCTGACCATACCTCCAACAGGCCACTCCCTTCTAAAGTGTGACTCGGCACACGCGTCTCCTGTACCGGCAGGCGCCGTGGTTTCCTACTGAAGCGTGACTAGAACCACGCCGTGCTGTGTAACACTGGCCGAGAAGCTGTTCGTGAACTGCCCGAGATCTTTGTGGGCCCACAAATCACGCACCTTCTTGGAGCCGAAGACGCCAACGTTTTTGAAGTTCAGGGTGATGCTCTCCGTATCCTCGCCGCGGTTGATCAACAGGACCGCCGTGGAGCCATTCGCGAGTGGTTTGTCCCAGATCTCGAGCGGTCCCTCCTGCCATACAACGCGCCCCTGCAAGCCCTTCGGGTCTTGATCAATCGCAATAGCTTCCGCATTGGTCAGAATGGCGAGAGTGTCAGGCTTCATGTGAGCGAGATCGTTGCCCGCCAGCAAGGGCGCCGCCAGCATGCACCAAATGCTCATGTGGCTGACGTATTCATCATGGCTCATGTGGCCGTTACCGACTTCGAGCATGTCGGGATCGTTCCAGTGGCCGGGGCCGGCGTATTGCTCGATGCCGTATTCGGAGCGCGCAATGAAGTACATGTGGTCATAGTCGTCGGTAATATCGTCGGTGGTGCGCCAGGAATTGCCGCCGACCGAGGCGCCCCATTCCCAGACTTTGCGCAACCCATACTGGCAGAGGCTAAATACGATCGGGCGGCCGGTTTTCACGAGAGCCTCATGCATCTTCCCGTAGACCTCCCGCATCTGCTCGGGCTTGTAGACGTGGGCGGCGCTGCACCAATCGTACTTGAGGTAATCCACGCCCCAGGCTGCGTAAGTGGCGGCATCCTGCTCTTCGTGCTGGTAGCTACCGGCATATCCGCCGCAGGTCTTCGGTCCAGGCGAAGAGTAAATGCCGAACTTCAGTCCTTTGCCGTGGATATAGTCGCCGAGGGCTTTCATGTCCGGAAACCTGGCGTTAGGGTGGATCACTCCCTTGCCGTCGCGCTGCCCCTGCCAGCAATCGTCGATGTTCACATAAACGTAGCCGGCAGCCCTCATCCCGTTCGTCGCGATCGCGTTCGCGGAGGCGCGCACCACGGCGTCGCTGACCTTGCACGCGAAGTGGTTCCAACTGTTCCAGCCCATCGGCGGGGTTGCGGCTAGCCTCGACTCCTGGCCTCGTGCGGGAAACGCAAGTACACTGAGCACGGCTATTATTCCAGCCGCCGCTTGCATTATCCTATTCATCTCTATCCCCCTCAAGTTGATTTTCCGGCAGTATTCAGCGCTTCGTGTAAAGGACCATTTCCTCCGGTTTCGGGATCGATCTGGTGCGAATATCGCTTTCCCGGTCCGCTCAAGAAGTCATTATGCCACTTGGGGGTTATGGGCCTGAGTTTATTTGCTATTCTCAAGGTACTGGAGCAAACGTGCAAACGGTCGCGATCATCGGGGGTGGGCCTGCAGGAGCAACCGCAGCGGCGCGTCTTGCAGGCGGCAATCCGCAACTCCGCGTACTCGTTTTTGAAGAGAGGCTCGGGTGGGAAAAGCCTTGCGGTGGAGGGCTCCCTTATCGAGTCCTGCAGCGCTATCCGTTCCTGCTCGATGCGGTCGCATCGCGCAGTCTCCTTTACGATACCGAATTCGTTGCCGCGAACGGCGAGGCAGTTCGGCTCTGTCTTTCGCGGCCCGTCGCGGTCTACTCGCGCAGCGCCTTGAACACTCTCTTGCTCGAGCGCGCCAGAGCCGCAGGCGCCGAAGTGATTCCGGAACGGGTTCTCAGCTTTGAAAGGGCCGCGCAGGGCTGGCGCGTGGAATCGCGTCGTGGCCGGCATGCTTGCGATCACCTCGTGTTGGCTGCCGGCGCACGAACCTCGCTGCGTCAACGCCTGGCTCCGCCGCTCGCCGCCAAAGATCTCCTGCAGACATTCGGTTACTACCTTCCCTATTCCGAGAATTTGCTGCGGGTGCAGTTCCTGGAAGGCTGCGAGGGCTACGCGTGGGCTTTCCCTCGCCCCGATCATCTTTCGGTAGGGGTGGCTGCAAAGCTCGGTGAGCTTTCCATGACAGGCTTGAAACAGCGCCTGCACGATTTTATGCTCCGCTTCGGCTATGGCGAACCGGAGGCTGCGCCGCTCTTCAGTCACGTGCTGCCGGCCCTCGGCCCGCAAAGCTGGAATCATCTCAAGCTCGCCGGACCCGGGTGGTCGCTGGCTGGAGACGCTGCGGGCCTGGCGGATCCCATCACCGGCGAAGGCATCTACTTTGGCATGCGGTCGGGCGAACTTGTGGCGGAATCAGTTCTCGCCGGGAGTCCGGAGAACTATCCCAGGCGGGTCTGGCGCGACTTCGGTGGAAAGCTGGCGTTTGGGTCGCATCTGGTGCGACGCTTCTATCGTGGCACTTTTTTGGGCGATGTTTGCACCACCCGCATGATCCAGTACGCGCGCCGGAGTCGGGCTTTTCGAAAGCTTATGGAGGATCTGATCGATGGATCGCAGTCTTATCCCACGCTCGCGCTGCGCGTGGGGTGGTCGCTGGCCTGTTTGGTCGGAAATCTCGCGTTTGGCTCGCAGAACCTCCCGCCTGGTATGCGAGGCGAAATGGCGGAGTAGTCCCTTGCCGGCTGTCCGCGGCGCGTTGTCAGTTGCTCGCGGCTATCTGACAACTGACTACAACTGACGATCGAAAAACTCGTGACTTCCTTATGACCCGATCCCAACAACTTTTCAAGGAGGCTCTCGATCGCATGCCGGGTGGCGTCAACTCGCCCGTGCGGGCCTTTTGCGCTGTGGGTGGCGACCCTGTATTTATTGAGCGCGGCCAAGCATCCCGGCTGATCGACGTTGATGGTCGCGAGTATATCGACTACGTCATGTCGTGGGGCCCGCTGATTCTAGGTCACGCTCATGCGGAAGTTGTCGAGACCTTGATCCGGGTGCTGCAAAACGGGACCAGTTTTGGCGCCTGCACGTCCGCTGAAGTGGAGCTTGCCGGGCGGATCCAGGACGCCTTTCCTTCGATCGAGCGCGTACGCCTCACGAGCTCCGGTACCGAGGCCACCATGTCGGCCCTGCGAGTTGCGCGCGCAGCGACCGGGCGGGACAAGATCCTCAAATTTGATGGCTGCTACCACGGTCATGCGGATAGCCTCCTGGTGAAAGCGGGATCCGGCGTCGCGACGCTCGGCCTTCCTGACAGTCCGGGAGTTCCGCGCGCTCTCGCCGAACTCACCGTCACTATTCCGTATAACGATGTCGCGGCCGTCGACGATGCCTTCGGCGCGCATCCGCTCGAGTTCGCTGCCGTTATCGTGGAACCGGTGGCGGGTAACATGGGCTGCGTGCCGCCTCGCGAAGGCTTTCTCCAGAAGCTGCGGCAATTGACGGCCGATCAAGGTACGCTGCTGATTTTCGACGAAGTCATCACCGGATTCCGCGTTGCCCGCGGCGGCGCCCAGGAGCTGTATCGAATTGCTCCTGACCTCACAACTCTTGGCAAAATCATTGGTGGCGGCTTGCCGGTGGGCGCTTACGGCGGCAGGGCGGAACTCATGCAACTCGTGGCTCCGGCAGGACCCGTCTACCAGGCTGGGACGCTATCAGGCAATCCTCTGGCCGTCGCCGCCGGATCTAAAACGCTTGAGATCATCGCGCGACCGGGATTTTACGATCGCCTGGAGCGACTCGGACAGCGGCTTGCTGTGGGTTTCGAGCGCGAGGCCGAGGCTGGGGGAGTCACGCTTACCGTGAACCGGGTCGGATCGATGCTGACGCCGTTCTTCTCGCCCGGACCCGTCACAGATTATGCGAGCGCGCTTCGCTCTGACACGGCACGCTTCGGCCGGTTCTTCCGGGCGCTGCTCGAACGCGGCATCTACTGGCCGCCCTCACAGTTCGAGAGCGCCCTGGTCTCCGCAGGGCATACGGAGGCAGACATCGACCGCACGATCGCGGCAGCGGTCGAGGCTTTTCGGATCGTGCAGGGACACTAGTGGCCTGTCGCAGAGAGAGCGTCAGTACGAGTAGCCGTGTGAGCGCATGAGGCTCTGCGATGCGCCTCATCGGCCATACTAACGGCGGCTCTGCGACAGGCCACTAGAAAGCCGCGAAGCCAGCTCGTAATAGTGTCATTCCGAGCGCAGCGAGGACCGCTGCTCACAGATCGTGGCGCGAATTGTCCGTAAAGACACGAAAGCGCCAGCGGGTTCAAACCCACTGAAGTTAGAACTATAAACCACCGGTTAACCGCCCTCCGTCACATTCGGCCGCATCATGATTCTGGTGGCGAAGAGCTGCGCTTGGCCGCTCTGAACGGCGTTCGAGACAGCAGTGGTTTGGCCCGGGCTCCCCGGATTTGTTCGTACCCTGGTGATTTTCGGCCGGTTCCGAGACTCAGGAGTGCCTGAAATGCGGACCGCGGGAGTCTGGCGACGATTATGCCGAGAGACGCATTCGTCGAGGTAGACCTGGAGTTGTCCTTGCTCACTCCGTGGTAGGTGCCGATCAGCCACTGCTGGAGGTTCCCCAATGGCCCGATCGGCGAGTGGGACAGCGGACTTCGTGCCTTTGCTAGCTCTGATCGGAGCGGTTGGTTGCGCGGCACCACTTTACCCTACCTGCTGGGGTCCGCCCAGCCGGCCCCCAGCGCCGCGCGAACGGCCACTTCTCTCTCCCGCGCTGCAGTGCGACTTAGCAGCAGGTTGGCAATGTTGACACAACCGATCAGCAGTCCCGCAGCCCGGTTCTCGAGATGAAGTACTCGATTTGCTTCTCGCTGAAGCCGAAATCCTGAGCGGTTGGTCGGGTATTTGCGGCAGCGAAACACGATCCGCAAAGGGGACACCGAAGCGCGGAGCCGAGCCGCTAGCTCCGAACCACCGTCCAGCTTGCTTAATCCCCTCTTCTTTAGGCATCGTCGATCCTCCTCGGGCGAAAGACCGACGTTACCAACGAAGGTCAGGCCGAGTCACGCAGCCTTGCCGAAAGCACACAGTGATTTCTGCCATCTACCAGGAGTTGGCGGCGCACGGGAATATGGCGGCCAACATGAAGGCCGTTTACGAGGTTCTGTTGCAGGACTTTTTCGACTGGCTCAAGTCATACGCAGAGAAGAAGGCACTGGTTGGACTTTGCGCTGGCTGCGGATAAGTGGGCTCATCCTCCCGCGCGGCGGCGGCCTATCTTGTAGCCGGGACGGTGTGGGGGCTGGGCGCTGGTGTGTCGTGGGCGGATACGCCTTTGTGAATTTCTCGCAGGCATCGGAGATTCAACGCCTGGCCGATGAGGCCGGCATCAGGTTTGAACGGGTTTGGCAGGTAGTGCAGGAACAGAAGCCGGTGCCCCAGGGCCGGTTGATCGTGCACGACGAGCTGCAAGTACTGGGAGACGCCCTGCTGAGAGAGAACCACCGGACGCGCCAGAATGCGGAAGCCCGGATGCAACTGGCGACGGAGCTGGCTGACACACAGCTCTTGCAGGAAACCAGCGGCCGCCTGATCCAGAACGGCGAGGTTGCTCAGCTTTATGACCAAATCCTCGATGCCGCTATGGGCACCATGCGCTCCGACATGGCGAGGATACAAATGCTGGACGAGGGCCAGGACGGATTACGGCTGCTGGCATCGCGAGGATTTGGCCCGGAATTCGTCCCCACGTTCGAGTGGGCGCGCCCGGATAGAAAAATCTCATGCAGCGCTGCGAGGCAAGCGGGCCATAAGGTGGTCGTGCCTGACGTGGAGACCTGTGACTTCATCGTCGGTACTCCGGCGTCGGAAGACCACCGCCAGGCGGGCATCCGCGCGGTGCAGTCCACACCTCTGGTGTCGCGCAGCGGGCGGGTGCTGGGCATGATTTCAACATCAGGCTCCTTTCACCAGGCTTCTTTCACCGCGCCGCGCCCCCTCCGCAATATACTGGAGCCCCATCACACTCTTGCCCACGCCTCAGACTCCCGCCACGACCGTGCTGCGCAGTGAGTATCCCCCTTAAGGGCTCGTCGAACTCCCGTCGTGAGCCATCTGACGCGTCGGCTGTTTGGAGCCATGGTACGGCGGATCGAGGCGCTGCCCGTTCGCACGGGCTAACGTAGACTCAGCCGTGATAGGAAACTGGACGAATGACCCCGGCGATGCGGCGCTGTCTGAAAAAACTGGTAAAGCACGCGATGAGTCCAGCCGTTCGGTCCTTGCAGGGAGCAGCAGGAACGTCGTTCTGGGCGCCGCCGCGAAAGACGACGGACCGACAAGGCTCGATTAGAGGGAAGCGGGTGTATACTCCCAGGCGTCGGATGCCAAAAAGCGAATTCCGGGCTTAAGGGCGAGACAGAGTATTCCGCCAAACACTGCTCTCCTGACCCCAGTAGGTTGACCGGAGTTGCCGGGAGGTGTGAAATGTCACCGGGGAAGCACGCCGCTGCAGTTCAGAAACAACCTGAGCCCGACCCGAAGAAAGAGGAATTCCCACGAAGGCTTCCCAACTGCAGTGCGATTACAAAGAGCGAGCGCTACCGTGAGATTTTAGCTGTGCTGGCGCGTCACGGCATCGGCGTTGTCGACGATCAATTCATCAAGCATGAGGCCGGCAATCGAGCGCGGGCCGAGCATCTTCGGCTGGCGTGCGAGGAGCTCGGGACGATATTCATCAAGCTCGGGCAGATGCTTTCGACGCGCAGCGATTTACTTCCGGAAGAGTATCGGACGGAACCTGCGAAATTACAGGACGAGGTCGCCCCGCAAGCTCGAGGCTGAAATCGACCTTGAGATTGCCATTCCCTCGGAGCTTCGGCAGCAGGCTGGTTACCGAGCCGATTCCACAATTCCGACGTAACCGCTTACCCGCAGCGTGCAACTCCGGCAAGTGGTTTCGGGCGGAAGGGCGAGGCCGGAAACGTTGGCCCGTTCCGGCGTGAGGCGTTCGGGACCCGTTTCGGGCTGCTTGTATTCCGGGAGCGTTGCAGTTGCTGTCCGACGCTCTTAGCTTACACTCCCACTCCCAAACTGACCGTCAAGTCCCAATCAGGTTACACGTCCTAACTGTCACTGAGGTAAGCCACTGGTTCGACCAGTGAGACTCGAAAAGGTTTGACCGTCGAAGAGAGTAACATCCTCCTCCAAGGTGGCTTGATGAGAACCCATCGCAAAGGAGGATGTAATGTCAGACCTTTATCAGAG
>DASYYZ010000082.1:0-42115 GCA_035946735.1 Terriglobia bacterium | reverse complement strand
GCCCCTGGCCCAGTCCCAGGGCGGGTACGAGAGAAGCAGCCAGCAGCAACAGCCAAGCTTTTGCGATCCTTCTCTGCATCACTTAACCTCGCGATTCGCCGATCGCCGATTGTCTGACGGACATCATCGCATGACTTCAGTGGAAGTCAAGCGCACCGGTCTCCCTAGGGCACCGTAGATTTTGACTTGGGGCGAATCGGAGCGGGTTAGCCCTTGTGCTCCTTTTTTCGGTTTTTTAGGTTTGTGCTTCTTGCCTGATCCGCTTCCGCTGCCCGAACCCGATCCTGACCCCGACCCACTGCCGGACCCCGAACCTGATCCTGAAGCTGAACCAGAACCGGGACCTTGCCCGGACCCGGTCGCGGGGCGGGCGAGCGCCGCCGCCAGCGCCGTACCGTTCGGCCTGCCCCAACCTGTACAGGCGTCCCAACCGGGCCCTGCGCCATAACCTCCGATCTGGCCCGTGATGTCATTGTTGCCGGAGGTGATGTCGTTGAACCCCGAGGTCGAGACTCCTGACGGGTAAAGAAGCGGTGTAAGGAACCCCGCCGGCGTGCCAAGCTGCTGGTTGATGCGCGCCACCAGGCCCGCCCAGAGCGGGGCCGAGGCGCTTGTGCCCCCCACCACGCCTTGCTGCCCGTCGCTCGTGATCTGGTAACCGGTGTTGGGGTCGGCGTTCGAGGCTACGTCCGGGATGCCGCGCCCGACGTGGTTGCCGGGGTTTACCGATGGAGGCACTTTGGCGTTCTGCTGCCAGGAGGGGAGAGCGATGTAGTCGCTGACGCCGCCGCCAGTGGCGCCGCCATTCACGCCGTCGTTCCACACCACTTCGCTCGAGATTTGCGTGCCGGAGGACTCGAGAGTGGTGCCGCCGCAACCGAGCACGTATTCGCTTGCCGCCGGATAGTCCACGTGGGCCAATCCATCGGTGATTTCGTCACGGGAACCATCGTCCCCGGATGCCACACATACCGTGATGCCGATGGCGGCGGCCGACTGCAGCGACTGGTCAACGGCCTGAATTGCCTGCTGGGTCCATATGTCATTTCCCTCTGCATAGCCCCAACTAACCGAGATCACGGATGGCTTGTGCACGGTGTCGTTCACGGCCGTGCTGAGAACATCCACCCATCCCTGTTCCGTAAAGGGCGCGAAGTAGACCACGATCTGCGCGCCCGGAGCCACGGCCCCGGCCATTTCGATATCAAGATCCACCTCGGTATCCGGGCTGCCGCTGCCTGGCGAGGGCTGGTTTGACACGCCATCCACAGCCACCGCGGTGATCTTCGGCGTGGAGAGGCCGAGTTGCTGAAAGTAGCTGTCGAGGTCGCTCGAAGTGAAGCCGCCGCCGAATTCGAGGATGCCGATGCACTCGCCCGTTCCGTCAACCCCGGAAGGGAAGTTGTAAAGCTGCGCCACCTGGACCGGAGTGTAAACGGTTTGGCCCGCGGCGAGCGCCTGGTCGATGGGTTTGAAGCGCCGGCGACGCGGACGCGCCTGGGGCCGGTTGTCGAAGCCGAACACCCCTTGGACCACACCGGAGAGTTCCGCCGGAAGAAAGATGGCGCCGGTACGTCCCCGGAAGTTCCCTTGCGGGTGTTGGTAGTTCATGAGTTTTATGTTGAAGGCCGCACTGAGGTTGGCAATGGTGCCCGAAAGCATCACCGTGCGCCGCGGCAGACTTTCCTCCACCACGGTCAGGTTGTGCTTGTAGGCGAAGGCCTCCACTTTGGCGACGTCCGCGGGATCAGCGCCGTACCGCGCGGCGAATTCTTCCCGGCTCATGTAGCGGCGTTCCCGGGGATGACTGCGGCCAAGTTCCTTGCGAGACTTCAGCTCCTCGATGGGCGCGCGCGGGCGAATAATGACGCTGATCTGAATGATGTGATTGGGGTCAGGCGCGCCGGTCTCGCGGGCGCCCGATCGCGCATGGCGCTCGCTGCCCGCCAGGGGAACCATATGGGCCTTAGGTCCGCCGGTGCCCGACCGGGGCCGCTCAGTTCGGCTATGATTCTTTGCCATCCGCTGCTCCTTCCAGGCGAATTTGTCGCGGATCACAGTCTCTCACAAGTCGATAATATGCGAACCCGTGGTATTTGGTTGGACGGCTGTTGTTTGTCGCGCCGGACTGGCAGCAGTGGCCTATAAGTCGTGGCGCCCGGATCAACCTGCGGATTCCAGATCGGAAGCTGTCGCCTCGAACTTCACGGTCCGCCGTCTCAGTGCTATGATCTGCGCATGTCTCCGACCCGCCGCGACTTCCTTATCACAACCACGGCGGCGCTGTCGGCCTCGAGGATCATCGGCGCCAATGAGCGCGTGCAAGTTGGATTCATCGGCTACGGGCTCATCGGCGCGCAGCACGTGCACGATTTCAAGAACCTCCCGGACACTGATCTGGCGGCGATTTCGGATGTCTACGAGCCTCGGCTCCGCGAGGGCCAGGCCGCCTGCGGTTCCCGTGCCAAGGGCTACGCCGACTTTCGCCGCCTGCTCGACGATAAGGACATCCAGGCCGTGGTGATCTCAACCCCGGACCATTGGCACGCGCTGCTCGCGATCATGGCCTGCGCCGCCGGCAAGGACGTCTACGTGGAAAAGCCGCTGACGCTTTTTGTGCGCGAGGGCCGCTGGATGATAGCGGCGTCGAAGCGGTACCGGGTGGTCCAGGTGGGCACGCAACAGCGCAGCGGGCAACATTACGTAGACGCTGTTCGACTGCTCCAAGGCGGCCACATCGGCAAAATCCATACGGTGCGCATGGGATCCTTTCGCAACGTCATGCCGGGCTTCGGCTCACCGCCCGATTGCGAACCGCCCCGCGGCATGAACTACGACATGTGGTTGGGCCCCGCGCCGGAGCGCCGCTACAATCCCAATCGCTCGCTTTACCACTTCCGCTGGTTCTGGGATTATTCGGGCGGCCAGATGACGAACCTGGGCGCGCACGAGATCGACGTGATCAACTGGGCGATGAAGACGCAGGTCCCGCAGGCCGTTGCTTCCTCCGGCGGCCGCTTCGCGTTGACCGACAACGGTGAGACGCCGGATACCCAGGATGCCCTGTTCGAATATCCGGGTTTCACGGCGCTCTGGTCGCACCGGGAAGCAAGCCGCGGCCGCGGGGCGGGCGAAGGCCTGGAGTTCTTTGGCACCAAGGGAAGCATGACGCTGAGCCGTTCGGGATTCCAGGTGTTCCCCGACATGAAGGTGCCGCCGCAAAACCAGATTCCGGAATTTCAGGGCCATCCGGCAGGCGGTCCGCAGCGGGTAGCGAACGCCGTCGCGACGCCGTGGTGCGAGCCGGTGAAGCGAAAGGCCGCCAACGATCTGCTGACCGCGCACGCGCGCAACTTCATTGACTGCGTCAAGTCGCGGCAGCAGCCCGCATCAAGCCTGGAAGAGGAGCACGCTGTTGCGACGGCGTGCCACCTGGCCAACATCTCGCTGCGCCTGGGCCGCAAAGTAAAGTGGGACGCTGAGCGGGAACAGATCGTCGGCGATCCGGAGGCTTCGGCCATGCTGCTGCGGCCTTATCGGAAGCCCTGGGATCAGGTCTTGGCGAGTCTCGACCTATGAACCGGCGCAACTTTCTGGAGAGCATGGCCGCCGGAGCCTGCCTGGCCCAGTTAGAGACCGGACGTTTGCTGAGCGCCCAGGATCTGTCCCGCACTTCCATGGGCGTCTGCCAATATTCTTTCTCCCAGAGCCCGCACACCAGCTCGGCCTATGATTTCCTCGAGTACTGCCACTCGCTCGGGGCCGGCGGCATCCAGATCGGGCTTGATTCGCTGGACGCCGGCTACCTCGATAAGCTGCGGCGCCGCGCCGCTGAGCTCGGCATGTACCTCGAGGTGATCGTCAGCCTGCCGAAGAAGGACGACGCATCCGGCTTCGAACGGCAAGTGGCTGCGGCGCGACAAGCCGGAGCCGTCTGTATGCGCTCGGCCTGCTTGAACGGCCGGCGATACGAGGACTTCACCAGCCTCGACGAGTGGAAGAGCTTTGTGGCCGGGTCTGACCGGCGAATCGCCCTCGCCCTGCCGGCGCTGGAGAAGCATCGTATTCCGCTGGGCCTTGAGAACCACAAAGATTGGACGGCGGACGAAATGGTGGCGCTGATCGAGCGCCACAGCAGCGAGTTCCTGGGCGTGTGTCTTGATACCGGCAACAACCTTTCCCTGCTGGATGACCCCATGGACGTGATTGCCAAGCTGGCTCCCTTCGCCGTCAGCACGCATGTCAAGAACATGGCTGTGGAGGCGTATCCGGACGGCTTTCTGCTGGCGGAGGTGCCGCTTGGCGAGGGAATCCTCGATCTTTCGCAGGTGGTCGAAACCATCCGGAAAGCAGGGCCGAAAGCGAGGCTAAACCTGGAGATGATTACCCGCGATCCGCTGAAGATCCCTTGCCTGACCGACAAGTACTGGGTGACGTTTCCCGAAAGAAATGGGGAATACCTGGCCCGCACGCTGCGCCTTGTACGCAGTCACCCTCCGGCCCGCCCACTGCCTCAAATCTCGGGGCTGGACGCCGAGGCGCGGCGCCGGCAGGAAGAAGACAATGTGAAGCAGTGTCTGGCGTATGCACGCGAAACGCTCGGACTGCGAGCCGCGGTGTAGCAGGCGCAGTGCGCTCGCTATTTTCCACCTTCATAGAACACGTGCCAGATCTTGCCTTTCTGGCTCTCGCCAATGTAGAGCGATCCGTCCGGCGCCTGCGCCACCCCGTCCGCGCGAGCCAATGCCTCGTCCGGGTTCATGGGCGCGGTCTTGCCCGCAAAGCCGTCGGCAAAAATCTCAAACTTGCCGGAAGGCTGGTCTTGGGAAAACGGTTGGAAAGTTACGTTAGACCCGGCTTGAGGCAACGGTGCGCGATTCCAGGATCCATGGAATGCGATGAACGCCCCTCCCCGGTACCGGGCAGGGAATTGGGTTCCGCTGTAAAAAATGACGTCCACCGGCGCCCAGTGGGCCGGGTAGCTCGCGATGGGCAACGAGTACTGAGTGCAGCGTCCCACCTTCTTGCCGTCGCCGCCGTACTCGGGACCGAGCAGCAGCTTCTTCAGTCCGTAGTCGTAGAAGCAATACGGCCAGCCGAAGTTTGATCCCTGCTCGGCGCGGTACATGGGTTCTGCCGGGCGCTCGGCGTTATCCCGCGCCGTGAAGGACTCCGGCCAGAGCGTATCGAGCTGGTCGCGGTTGTTCATCACAATGTAGAGAGCGCCATCATGCCACGCGATGGCCGGCATCTGGCGCATTCCGGTGGCGTACTTCACTCCGTCCGGCTGCTTCTGGCCAAGCTTGTTCTCGTCGAATTTCCAGATGCCGCCGTGCGTTTCCAGTAGATCGCACGGATCCTGTCCCGGCACGTGCTTCTGACGATTGCGCGGCTGGCAGGCGTTGGAGGGCGCGCCCACGTTGACGTAGAGCGATCCTTTGCCGTCAAATGCGATGCCCTTGTCGCCGTGCTCGTCGACTCCAGGCAAATCGGCGACCACTGTTTCGGGCGCGCCGGAAGGCTTCAACTGTCCGGGGGTCATTTTGAACCGTTCGACGGAATTCACGTGGGCCACGTAGAGATAGCCATTCCGAAGGGCGACGCCCGTACTGCTGCCGGTGCCGAAGGTTTCTTTGGTTTCCAGGCGCCCGTCGCCGTCGGAATCGCGCAGCGCCACGATACCGCCGCTGTGGTGATCGTCGCTCAGAAGGGCAACATAAACATCTCCATTGGCGGCCACTACGATGTGGCGCGCCGGACCGATATTGTCCGCGGCCACCAGCGCACAAAAACCCGGCGGCAGCGAGATGCCACCGTTGTTGGGGTCACAGGCGGCCCGATGATCGGCGGAAGCGCCGAGCTGCGCTCCCGCGAAACTGTATCCAACAACAACCAGAGCCGCCATCAATTGTTTCATGAGACCAGGCATCACATCTCCTTAGCGTATTCACATCACCACTGACGTATGGTGTCAATATAGAATAACTCCGAGGAGCGTCAACAAGTGAGACTGAGATTCATTGTTGGAGTTCTGGTGGCCGCGGCTCTCGGCGGCGCCTTCGCCCCGGCATTGCGAGGGCAAGCTCAGGCATCGGTCTGGGACGGCGTCTACACGGACGAGCAGGCCGGCCGGGGAGGCACCATCTACGGCCAGAGCTGCGCTTCCTGTCACGGCGATCGCTTGCAAGGCAAGCACCCGACGCCCGCCCTTGCCGGGAGCGGGTTCAAAGGAAACTGGAACGGCGAAACAGTCGACGACCTGTTTGAGAAAATCCAAACCTCGATGCCCGCCGATAAGCCTGGCCAGCTTAGCCGGCAGCAGAACGCAGACGTCCTGGCGTTCATTCTGAAGTTCAACGAGTTTCCGACTGGCAAAGAAGATCTTCCGGTCGAGGCAGGAAAGCTGAAGCAGATTCGGTTCGACGCAGAGCGCCCAGGCAAATAGGGGCAGCCGCTTTCGAGGCGCGAGAATTCGCGAACTCCGAGCAGCGTTCCTGTTGACAAGCCCGCCCAACTCCGGTTGTAATGGAGACTCCAAACGATTGAAGTGGAGCGGACTGTGAGAACGTATCTGCAAAAGGTGCGCCATGGTGGCGTGCGCTGGGTGGTGATTGACGCTGCGGATCAGGTGCTCGGGCGCCTGGCGGCGCGAGCTTCGCGTGTGCTGACGGGGAAGAGCGCGCCGGACTACACGCCACACATTGACCATCGCGACGGCGTGATTGTGATCAACGCGGAGAAGATCCGCCTGACGGGTAAGAAGTGGGATGACAAGTTCTATCGTCACCACACCGGCTATCCGGGGGGACTCAAAGAAGTCTCGGCAAGGCGCCTGTTCGAGATCAAGCCCGAGCGGCTGGTGCAAGAAGCTATCGAGGGTATGTTGCCGAAGACGCGGTTGGGAGATCGAATTGCGACACGACTGAAGATTTACGTCGGGAGTGAACATCCCCACCGAGCGCAGCGTCCCGCAACAGTTTCCCTGGCCCGGTAACGGAATAAATTCCTTCATATTTCCTGGTTCTAAGGAGGGCGTGTGGCAGAGAGCGTCCAATTTCGAGCGACCGGCCGGCGCAAGAAGTCGGTGGCGCGGGTGATTTTGAGGCCGGGCTCCGGCGCCGTCAGCGTCAACCGGCGAACCTTTGAGAATTTTTTCCAGGCCGAGGCGTTGCGCCTCGAAGTGCGCCAACCGCTGGTGGCCACGGAGACCGAGGGCCAGTTTGACATCCTGATCTTCGCGCACGGCGGCGGAGTTCACGGCCAGGCGGGCGCGGCGCGCCACGGGATCGCGCGCGCGTTGCTGGTATTCAATCCGGAATTGAGATCGAAGCTGCGACAGGGCGGATTTCTCACCCGCGACCCTCGCGCCAAGGAACGCAAAAAGTACGGCCAGAAGGGCGCGCGCAAGCGTTTCCAATTTTCGAAACGGTAGCCGGACGGCTTTTGATCCGGCTACTCAGGTTTTCTGCGCGGCGGCAAGGCTATTTCAGACCGGCGACCAGCAACGCGATCCGATAACCGGCAGGAGGAACTTTGGCAAGCATCACCATGAAGGAGTTTCTGGAGGCGGGAGTACACTTCGGCCACCAGACCCGGCGCTGGAATCCAAAGATGAAGGAGTACATCTATGGAGAGCGCAACGGGATCTACATCATCGACCTGCAGAAGACGCTGAAGCTCTTCAAGGAAGCAGCCAAGTTTGTTGCTGACCAAGCGGCGGAAGGCCGGTCGGTTTTGTTTGTGGGAACCAAGCGGCAGGCTCAAGAGGCCATCGCCGAAGAGGCCAAGCGCAGTGGCATGTACTACGTCAACAGCCGGTGGCTGGGCGGCTTGCTCACCAATTTCACCACCATTCAGAAGTCGATCCAGCGCCTGAAAGAGCTGGAGGAAATGGGCCGCGACGGCCGCTATGAACTCCTTCCCAAGAAGGAAGTGTTGAAACTCGAGCGCGAGCGCCAACACCTGGACCGGAATCTGGCGGGTATTAAGGACATGCCGGGCCTCCCGGACGCGCTGTTCGTGGTGGACTCGAACAAGGAGCGCATCGCGGTGCTCGAGGCGCACAAGCTCGGGATTCCCGTAGTCGCGATCGTCGATACGAACTGCGACCCGGACTACGTGGACTACGTGATACCCGGAAACGACGATGCCTTGCGGTCGATCCGCCTCTTCACCTCGCGGATCGCCGATGCTGCGCTCGAGGGCCGCACAGCCGCCGCCGAACGGCAGTTGGAAGAGGAGAAGATCGCGGCCGAACAGCGCGCCGAGGAACTGGAACGGCAACGCGAGGCTCAGGCCATGGAACTGGAACCGGGCGCTGAGGCCGGCCAGGCTCCGGCCGCCGAAAATGAGTATGCCGAAGTTGACTACGGCGACGTGGCAGTGCCGGCGACGCTGGCCCCGCCCGATGAATTGGAAGAAGCCCGGCCAGCCCGCAGGAGGCCGGGTGGTGGAGGCGGCAGCGGTGGCGGCGGAAGGCCCGGACGCCGTCGCGAGGGAAGTCCCGGGAGGCTCTAGCGAAAAGGGCTAAGAAACGATCGGAGATTCGGGCAGGCCTCAGGGTAAGCGTTGACTCTCGCGGGGCCTGCCCTTTTCGTGTCGGAAGGAAGTGGTAAAGGATGAGCGTTAAGGCAGATGATGTCAAAAGGCTGCGCGAAGCGACCGGCGCGCCGATGATGGAGTGCAAGAAGGCGCTGGAGGAGGCCAACGGAGATTCCGAGCAGGCGATCGTGATCCTGCGCAAGCGCGGGCAGGCTTCGGCAGCCAAAAAGGCCGGCCGGAGCGCCAGTCAGGGACTGGTCGGATCCTATATCCACCCCGGTGCCCAAATCGGGGTGATGGTCGAGGTGAATTGCGAGAGCGATTTCGTGGCGCGTACCGACGATTTCCAGAATCTGGTGCACGACGTCGCCATGCAGATTTGCGCCACCGATCCCCGCTTCATTCGCAAGGAGGATGTATCGGCGGACGCGCTGGAGCGCGAAAAGGAGATTCTGCGCGCCCAAGCTGCGGAGTCAGGTAAGCCGACGGATGTCGTGGAGCGCATTGTCGAAGGCCGCCTGGGCAAGTTCTACGAAGAGAATTGCCTGTATGAGCAGCACTTCATCAAGGATCAAACCGGCAACACCACGATTCGGGACCTGATCGAGTCCAAGATCGCCAAACTCGGAGAGAACGTTGCCGTGCGCCGCTTCGCGCGGTTCAAGGTGGGCGACGGATTGGTGAAGCCAGGCGAGTAAAGTCGCAGCCTTAGCGAGCAGCGCGGGTTTGAGTGGCGCACTACGGGAATCGATCTACAAGGCTTTTCCATTTTCAATGTCGGGACCTGCTTTCCATCGCATTCTGGTAAAGCTCAGCGGCGAAGCACTCATGGGATCCCAGGGCTTCGGCGTAGGCCCCGACGTCATCGCGCGCATTGCCCAGGAGATCCACGATATTCGGCAACTGGGGGTGCAGGTGGCGGTGGTGGTGGGGGGCGGCAACTTCATCCGCGGTGTGGCCGCTTCCGCGAGCGGCATCGATCGCGTGGTCGCCGACCACATGGGCATGCTCGCTACCGTGATCAACGGGCTCGCCCTGCAGGACGCCCTCGAGTCGTGCGGATCTCCCACCCGCGTCGTCACCGCCATCGAAATGCGGGAAATCGCAGAGCCTTTTATCCGCCGGCGAGTCATTCGCCACCTGGAAAAAGGCCGGGCCGTGATTCTTGCCGGGGGTACCGGCAATCCGTTCTTCTCCACCGACACGGCCGCCGCCCTGCGAGGGATGGAGATCAAAGCCGAAGTAATCCTCAAAGCCACCAAGGTGGACGGAGTCTATGACGCCGATCCCAAGAAGGTGCCGGACGCCAAGCTCTTCTCTGAAATCCGTTACATCGACGTGCTTTCCAAGGGATTGGGCGTGATGGACACGACAGCCATCTCGCTCTGCATGGACAACAGTCTGCCCATTATCGTTTTCAATCTGAACGTCGCTGGCAATCTGAAGCGCATCGTGCTCGGCGAGCAAATTGGATCGCGGGTCGTGCCCTGAGCGCTCACTTTTTTCTGTCAGGAGGAGAATTGCTATGGCCGCCATCGAAAATCCTGCCGTTCGCGAAAACCTGAGTCATGCCAAAACTCGCATGACGAAGGCGCTGGAGGACTGCCGGCACGAGATCGCCGGCATCCGCACCGGACGCGCTTCGGTGGCGATGCTGGACTCGATTCGGGTGGATTATTACGGCACTCCGACGCCTCTCAGCCAGGTCGCGACCCTCGGTATCCCGGAGCCTAGCCTCATTACAGTGCAACCGTGGGATACTTCCCTGATCTCGACGCTTGACAAAGCGATTCGCAGTTCCGATCTGGGCCTGAATCCGATGAGCGACGGTAAGCTGCTCCGCATTCCGGTGCCGCCGCTGACGGAGGACCGGCGCAAAGATCTGGTGAAGCACCTGCACAAGGTGCTGGAAAATCACCGCACGGCTGTGCGTAACATCCGCCGCGATAGTAATGAAGCGCTGAAGAAGCTGCTCAAAGACAAGCAGATCTCGGAAGACGATGAAAAGCGCGGCCTGGAAGAGATGCAGAAGCTCACCGACGATTTTATCGGAAAGCTTGACCAGGACGGCAAGAGCAAAGAGCAAGAGGTTCTGCAAATAAAGTAGGCTAGTGCTTGAGCTTTTTTGCGCCCGCTTTTTTGCGGCCCGGTTTTGGACAATGCCCGGGCGCCAAATCCTTCCTCCCGTATTCAGGCCCTGCCCCACAGCGCGCGGATCAGGTACGAAACTCCCAGAATCAAGAGCAGGACGTTTGCCACCAGGAAAAGGTAGGGGCGAAACTTCCGGTGCAGCCCCGCGCCCCAGGCCAGAACCCAGACGCTTAACACCGCGGCGCCGTAGTAGCCCACGAGGCCGCCGGCAAAGAAAGGCGCCACGTGCGCGTAGCCGACGGTCCGGGCCTCGCCCAGAATCGGCCCAGCCACGGTCATCCAGTAAATCCAAGTGCCAGGAGCGGTCAACTCGGCGAGCGAAGCCGCCGACACGCTGGCATAGGTGAGGGTGGAGGATTGGGCGAGTTCTTCATGAGTCTGCCCTCGCATCGAGAAGAGCGAATAGGCGGCGAGGCTGATTAGTGTGACGCCGCCCACGTAAGCGACCCCGTGCGCAATGCCGCGCGGGATATAGCGGTAGAAGAATAGGGTCGCGGCCAGGAGTACGCTGTCAATGACGAGCGGCGGCAGGACGAGAATTGCAATCGCGCGCGGCCAGCGGCCGAGCGCCACCTGGGCCAGCGCGATGAGGTGCAGCGGACTTGGAACCAGGCCGCCCACAATCCCCATTCCCGCGCCGAGAAGCAACAGTTGCATAGGTTGATGGGTTCAGATTCACGCCTGGCCGGCGCCCTGCTTTGCGGCCGGCGGAGCCCCGCCATCCCACCGCACACGCGGCAGGATGATATTGGCCTTGATCCGGGTGGCGTGTTCCCGAATACGAACGAGCATGCTTTCGATAAGCACGTCCGAGAGCAGGTGCGGGTCGAGGCCGAGGTCGAGCAGTCGTTGATGGCGCGGGTTGTAGTAGTGTTCTTCGGCCTCCCGGCGCGGGTTCTCGATGTGCTCCACACTAGCTTCGAGACCTAGCTTGGACGATTGCTTCCGGACCAGCTCCGCGAGCTCGAGCACCGTGAAGGTCTCGGTGAACTGGTTGAACACGCGGAATTCGCCTGCGGCCGGCGGATTCAAGATGGAGAGCTCTACGCAGCGCAGCGTGTCGCGGATGTTCAGGAAGCCGCGCTTCTGGCCGCCGCGCCCGTAGACGGTGAGCGGAACGCCGGCGACCGCCTGCACGCAGAAACGATTGAGAGCGGTGCCGAAGACTCCGTCGTAGTGGAAACTGGTGGCGAGGCGCGGGTCCCGTTGGGTTTCGTCAGTCTCGATCCCGTAGACCACGCCCTGATTCAGGTCGGTGGAGCGCAGGTTCCAGACCCGGCACGCAAAAAGAATATTGTGGCTGTCGTGGACCTTGGAGAGGTGATAGAAGGATCCGGGCTGCTTCGGAAAAGGCAGACGATCATGGCGCCCGTGATGCTCAATCTCGATAAACCCTTCTTCAATGTCGATATTCGGCGTACCATACTCGCCCATGGTGCCGAGTTTCACGAGATGGCATTCGGGCGACACTTCGCGCAGGGCCCAAAGCAAGTTCAGGGTGCCCACGATGTTGTTCGTCTGGCTGAAGACGGCGCGATTGTGATCCATCATGGAATAGGGAGCCGAGGGCTGCTCGCCATAGTGCACCACAGCGTCAGGCCGGAAACTCTCCAGCGCTTCCCGAACCGAGCCGTAGTTGCGCAGGTCACCGATGAAGAGTTCGATCGATCGTCCGGTTACTTCATGCCAGGCCGCTACCCGGTCATGCAAGGTGTGGATCGGGATCAGCGGCTCCACGTTGAGTTCCATCTCCCAGCGCCTTTTGGCGAAGTTGTCCACCACGCCCACATTATGACCGCGTGCAGAGAGATACATCGCTGTGGGCCATCCGAGATAGCCGTCGCCGCCCAGAATCAGCACTCGTGTTCGTCTATCCATGAGTCGTCAGTCGTGCTCGAAATTTCTAATCTAAACTAATCTCGTCCAGAGCCTTTGGTGGTCAACTCTCAGCGATCAGCCCTTAGCAAACCAGGCCCGGTCTGATTTCCTCTGTCACAATTCCCGAGGTTGAGAGATGAAAGCGGACGGCTCAAAGCTTCTTAACAATATAGCAGGGCGCCCGCCGATCTGAGAGACTCCCTCTCTAGTCCTCCCGAGCCGAGTGCCGGGACCGGCTGTGCCTCACGCGTTCAGTTCATCCATCGCTCGTGCCAGAGCTGAAAGCACAGCAGCGTCCAAAGCGGCTTGCGATGATCGGCGCGCCCCGCCAGATGCTCCTCAACAAGCCGGCCCACAAAAGCGGGATTGAACCAGCCTTGGCGTTGGAGCCTCTCGGGGCTCAGCTTCTCCTGGAGGAGCGGACGGAGCTCCTGCCGCATCCAGTTCGCAATCGGCACCGAGAATCCTCGCTTCTGGCGGTGAATCACTTGGGGTGGCACCCAGGGCTCCACGGCTCTCTTCAGGATATCCTTCAGCCGAAAATGGCGCAGCTTGAGCGAGGCCGGCAGGCCTGCCGCGAATTCCACCAGGCGCTGATCGAGAAAGGGCGTGCGCAGCTCAAGCGAGCACGCCATGCTGGCGCGGTCCACTTTCGCCAGCAGATCGTCCTGAAGGTAGGTGCGGAAATCCAGGTAGAGCATCTCCGCCAGGGTGCTCTCGAACCTTGTGCTCTCAAGGAGGCGCGGCAAAATGGCGAAGAGCGACGGTCCCGGCCGGGGTCCAGGCCAGCCCGGCTCCAGCAGCATCTCGAGTTCTTCGGGGGCGAAGATGCCGAACCAGACCAGGTGGCGCTCGGCGGCGGGCCTTTCCGCCTGCGCCAAGAAGAGTCGCAGAAAAAATCCCAGCGGCACCGCGCTCGACGACACGGGCAAGCGCTGGCCGAGTGGACGAAGCACGCGCTCGCGCAGAGCGCGGGGAAGGCGCAAGTAGAAATCCGCCACGCGGGCGCCAATGTAGGTCGGATAGCCGCCGAAAAGCTCATCGCTACCCTCGCCGCTCAGGGCCACCGTAATCTCAGATCGGGCAAATCGCGACATTAGAAACGTCGGCAGCACGGCGGGATCGGCAAGCGGCTCATCGAGATGACAGGCCATGTGATCGAGCGCCTCGCGCAGGTTGGCGGCGTTCGCCTCGAAGGTATGATGGCGCGTCCGGAAGTGCCGGGCGACGAGACTCGCGTATGGCTGTTCGTTGAAGCTGTGATCCGCGAAAGACACCGAAAAACTGTTCACTTGGCCGGGCGCAAGTTCGCTCATCAAAGCGACCAGGGTGGAGGAATCCACACCGCCGCTGAGGAAAACGCCCAGAGGCACGTCGCTCACCAACCTTGAAACCGCCGCCTGCCGGACACGCTCCCGCAGCTCTACCACCAGCCCTTCCTCCTGGTCGCGAGTCACCCGGGGCGCTTGCGGAGAACGCAGGTGATCGGCGAGGCGCCAGTAGGGCTCGATGGTGATTTCGCCCTTCTCCACCACGAGTTGATGCGCGGCCGGGAGCTTATGAATATCGCGAAAAGCGCTGCGCGGGGCCGGAATGTAGCCGTGAAAAAGATACTCGGTCCAACCGTCGAAATCGGGTTGGCGTGGAACTTCGGGATATTCGAGCAGCGACTTGATCTCCGAGGCAAAAACGAACGTGTTCGCGTCGCGCCAGTAATAAAGGGGCTTCTCGCCGGCGCGATCGCGCGCCAGGAGCAGCCGCTGTGCGCGATCGTCCCAGAGCGCGATGGCAAACATGCCGTTCAGGTCACCGAGGCAATCCGGACCTTTTTCTTCGTACAGATGGGCAATCACCTCGCCGTCAGAATGAGTGCGTAAGCGGTGACCGCGTTCGAGCAAACCCTGCCGGAGCTCGCGAAAGTTATAGATCTCGCCGTTAAAGATCAGCGATACGTCGCCCGGTTCGTTGCAGAGTGGCTGGTCGCCGGTGGCGAGATCGATGACTTTCAAACGGCGAATCCCGAGTGCAAGATACGAGCGTTCCAACCGGCCTTCGCTGTCCGGTCCGCGATGCACCAACCGCGCCGTCATCGGAGCGATTAGCTCCGGGCGCGCCAAGGGCGCAAGATTCAGGCTAAGGATGCCGCAGATGCCACACATGGCGGTGGAGGGGTGAAAGATATACCCTATTCACTTGTAGCCGAACAGCAGTCAAAAGTCGAAAGTCGATAGGCCAGATTTTTTAAAGATTCGGTACCCTCTCGGCCGGCGAATTCCGAAGTTGCATCCAATCAAAACATGAGAGCTGAAGATCTTTGCCTGACTGGGTTCCACTCGGCGGCAGCTTGCTCAACGGACCAAGAAGCAACGGCTGCAGAGCGAGAATCCTCGCGGTGCTCGGAATGATACGGTCCGGAAGGGCTGTTCCAGGGCCTGGCAAGTACCGGGCGTTGGGTGGGTTCCGGAATTTCGCGACGATTGGGTTTCTTTGCTTGTCGTACTTCGCTGCGGCAGCGCCTCTGATCGCCCAGGGAACGCCGCAGGTGCCGGTGATTCGACCCAAGCCGCCGGTCACCCAGCGCGTTACGCCGCCGGTCAGCAATTCAACCGCCGACCCTGCGTCCTCGCCCGACGATAATCCGCCGCCGAGCGATTGGGCGCCCGCCATGCTCGACGCGATCCTGTCATCATCGAACGCGACCGCCGCCGAGTCCCTTTACGACGCGGCTTTCGCGGCTGGACCCGACTTGATTCCGCAACTGCAGTCGGCACTGAAGGACGATCGCACGGCGGAGTTTGCCGCCCAGTGCCTGGCTCTCGACGGTGGCACGAAGGCCATGGAAATCCTGCAAACTCTCGTCAGCGATCCGCGCGACCTTGATCTGCGCCGCTTCTATCTTGGCGCGCTCGGTGAATATCGCGATCCCGCCGTGACGCAACTGTTGCTCAATGCCGTTGCAAAGTCCGACCAGGAGCCGGACCGTACCGTGACCGAAGCGGCGATCTGGGCTCTGACGGTGCGATCAGACGCGGCCCTGGCGTCCCAGTTGCGCCAGGCGGAGACGGGAATTCTCGACGTCGTGATCCGCGATGACGTGGACAATGCCGCGCAGGTGATCGAGGCGCGAGCCCGTTATCTCCTTTCGCCCGAAAGCCGAAGCGCCGGAGCCTCCATCGACCGGGCGGTTCGTGCCTACTTCATCGGTGCCCTCGGCCGCGAGGCCGTGCCTCATCAGTCGGCCGTAACGCCGGCGCCGGTAGGGCCAAAGGCTGAATTGCGCCACTTGATTTTCAATCCCGACCGGACGCGGGCCCTGGCTCACGTCACTTTCGACGATCCCGCGGCCACCGCGAACTACGACATGGTGCTGCAGAAGCAGCTCGGCGACTGGAACGTGGTCAGCATATGGGTCGGGGCGGAAGTCGAAAAGGCGCAGCCGGCCACAACGTCCCCGAAAGCGGCCCCGCGTGCTGCCAAAAAACCAGTGTCTCCAACCGGCGGCAAGCCGCCGCTATAAGCACCGCCATACTCCAGCGAGTACTTACTGGCTTGCAAGGGGCTGGGTCCGGCCCCCGGCTGTCAAACGCTTAATTTACACGGTTTGACCTACGCCAACTTCAGTAATGGCTACAAAGCTAATTAATATGAACTTGATCTAAGCCTGCCAACTGAGGTAGCATGTTTAGGCCTTGTTAGCCGCAGGCTTTTCCGCGAGCGACCCCGGAAGCAACCGATTCGCAACGCGAGCGAAGTCAAAACAAAATTTGAGGAGTGTCCCGGTGCCCGTAAGCGCTGCTGAAGTTGATGTGATCCGCCGAATCGAGGAAGCTCTTGATGCCGCCGCTCAAGCCGTTTCGGGCTTTATTCCGGGCCAGACTAAAGCCGAGTACAAGCCCGGCCAAGACCCAGTGACCGAGGCCGACCGAACGGCGAACGTGGTACTCCATAAGATCCTGCAGCGTAATGGGGAGGGCTGGCTGTCGGAAGAGAGCGTGGATGACCCGTCGCGTCTCGATCGCGAGCGGGTATGGGTGGTGGATCCACTGGACGGCACCCGCGAGTTTGTGGAAGGCATCCCGGAGTGGTGCATCTCGATCGGATTGGTTGAGCACGGTCAGGCTGTTGCGGGCGGCATTTTCAATCCCATCACAAACGAAAAGATCATCGGATCGATCGGAGGGGGCGTCACCTATAACGGTGAGCCCACGCATGCCAGTCACAAAGACAGTCTCGACGGTGCACTGGTGCTGGGCAGCCGGAGCGAGGCCAAGCGTGGTGAGTGGAAGCGATTCGAAGGCCTGCCCTTCCGGGTCAGGAATATCGGATCTGTTGCCTATAAGCTCGGTCTGGTCGCCGCCGGTAAGGCTGACGCCACCTGGACGTTAGTGCCAAAGAATGAGTGGGATGTGGCGGCGGGTACCGCGCTGGTGCTCGCGGCGGGTGGATTCGTGCGGCGGCTGGAAGGCGAGCCTCCGAAATTCAATAATCGCTCACCTCTGATGACCGGCTTGATTGCTGGCGGACCGAACCTGCGACGGGAGATAGACTCCCTGCTCGACGGCGCCCGCCAGAGTCCGGCGTCCTAATAGGCCAGCGGCGAGTCTGACCCGCCTCCGCAGGGCTGTTCCCCTGCGTGAAAGGGCCGATTCCAATTTCTCAAGATTCTAAATCCTGAGCAGGCGAACAATCCCTTGGCGCTCGCTCAATTCCAATTTTGTGGAGGTCGTTTTCCAATATGGCTGACCATCTGAATCCGCCGCACGGCGGGACCTTGATTAATCTAGTAGCGGCGCCCGAGCGGGTGGCCGAGCTGCAGGCTCAATCCCGGGACTGGCCGTCATGGGACCTGACTCCGCGGCAAGTGTGCGACTTGGACCTGTTGCTGACCGGCGGGTTCTCGCCCTTGAAGGGCTTTATGAACCGCGCCGACTTCGAGGGCGTGTCCGGCAACATGCGGCTTGCCGATGGCACACTGTGGCCCATTCCGATCACTCTTGATGTAAAGGAAGAGTTCGCGAAGAAGCTGAAGCCGGGCCAGACCATTGCACTGCGGGATCTGGAAGGCGTGATGCTGGCCGCGCTGCATGTAGAAGAGGTCTGGCAGCCGGACCGGGAGGCCGAAGCCAAGCAGGTGTTCGGAACCGTCAGCAAGCGCCATCCCGGCGCGAATCACACCATCCATCAGAGTTATCCGTGGTACGTGGGCGGGCGGATCGAGGGCGTTCAGGCGCCGGCGCATTATGACTTTCGTGCGCTCCGGCTCAAGCCGGCCGAATTGAGGGCCGAATTTCTGCGTCTTGGGTGGCGGCGCGTGGTCGCCTTTCAAACGCGCAACCCGATGCATCGCGCCCACGTGGAGTTGACCCTCAGGGCCGCCAAGCAGGTGGAGGCAAATCTGCTCATCAATCCTTCGGTGGGCATGACGAAGCCTGGCGATGTGGAATACTACGTCCGCGTGCGTTGCTATCAAGAGCTGCTCTCGAAGTATCCCAGGGACACCGTGAAGCTGGCGCTGCTTCCTTTGGCCATGCGAATGGGAGGTCCGCGAGAAGCCCTGTGGCACGCCATCATTCGCAAGAATTACGGCTGTTCCCATTTCATCGTAGGCCGCGATCATGCCGGTCCGGGAAGCGACGAAAACGGGAAGCCCTTCTACGGGCCCTACGATGCCCAGGAATTGCTGCGCCGGCACGAAAAGGAGCTGGGCGTCACGATGGTGCCATTTCAGATGATGGTCTACCTCGAAGGCGAGGACCGCTACGTTCCTGAAGATGAGGCGCCGAAAGGCGCGCGCGTGCTGAACATCTCCGGCACCGAGCTCCGGCAGCGCCTGAATGCGGGCCGCGAGATTCCAACCTGGTTCACGTATCCGGAGGTCTCGCGCGAATTGCAGCGCAGCTATCCGCCGCGCCACCGCCAGGGATTCACGGTGTTTTTCACCGGACTCTCGGGCTCCGGAAAATCGACCATTGCCAACGTGCTGCGCGTGAAGTTCTTGGAGATGGGCGGCCGCCCCGTGACTCTGCTGGATGGCGACATCGTGCGCAAGAATCTCTCTTCGGAGCTCGGTTTTTCACGCGAGCACCGCGACATCAACATCCGGCGCATCGGGTACGTGGCCTCGGAGATCACGAAGAACGGCGGCATCGCGGTCTGCGCTCCGATCGCTCCGTACGACTCCATTCGCAAGGAAGTGCGGGGAATGATCCAGCCGCTGGGAGGCTTCATCCTCGTCCATCTGTCGACGCCGCTGGACACTTGTGAAGGCCGCGACCGTAAGGGTCTGTATGCGAAGGCTCGCGCCGGCATCCTGCCCCAGTTTACGGGTGTTTCCGATCCTTACGAATCTCCGACGGACGCGGACGTGGTGATCGACACCAGCGACGTGACCCCGGAAGAGGCGGCTCAGGAAGTTTTCCTCCATCTCGAGCGGGAAGGCTACATCGGGTCCAGCAGCGAGAATCGGAACGGCTCCACGGCATCCTGACCGGTCAGCGATCAGCACCCTAGCATCATTCCTAACCCCCTCCTCCTCTGGGGAGGGGGAACTTCTAAGACCATCAACAGCCTCCCTACGGCCCGCCGCTTCCCGATCGTGCTAACATGTTTCAAAAAGTAGCCGCCTTATGAAACGGCGCGCTGACTGATACGCCGCTGCGGCAGGAATTGCAGGCGGCTGTAGCGTGAGAGGACGGAAGCCGAATGCGTTTGGTACTTCGAAGCCTGCCGCCACGACTCGCATTGATCGTCATCGAATCGGCGGCATTTGTCGCGCTGACGATCTGGGCGGGCAAAGTTTACCTGGGCGACGTGATTTCGCGAAGGGTGAGCATTGAAAATCTTGGATTGGCTTCGCAGCTCGATCAGGGCAATTCCGATTACTACTTGAAGCTTGGCCGCTTATATGAGTACAGCCTGACAGATGTCAATCCCACAAAAGCCATTGAAGATCTCACCCGAGCTGCTCAGCTGAATCCGATGGACGCCCAGCCGTGGCTCGATTTGGGCGCAGCGGAGGAGGTGACAGGCCGAATCGACGACGCCTCCATCAGCCTGCGCCGTGCTAACTACCTTGCTCCCACACAACCGGGGTTTCAGTGGGCGATTGCCAATTTCTTTCTATTGCACGGCGACACCAAGGAGGCCATGAGTCATTTCAGGGTGGTGCTTGCTGGAACCGGGCAGTACAACGAGATCATCTTCAACACAGCCTGGAAGGCCATTGGCAACGGCAAAGAGATTCTCGCCTCGCTGATTCCCGACAATGCGGACACCGAAGTCCGATATATGGACTATCTGATCCACAAGGGCCAGCTTGCCGACGCGCAGGGCGTCTGGGACAGGTTTGTTACCGAACACCAGTCATTTGATCCCCGCCTTGCTGCCTACTTTATGGACGTGCTCATGGGTACCGGGCATCCGGATCAAGCCTACAAGGTGTGGACTGATTTGGAAAGCCACCACTTGGTGTTAGACCCGGCCGAGCCCGGCAATCTTTTGTCGAACGGAGATTTTGAATCCGATCTGGGGAATTTTGGTTTCACTTGGCGGTTCTATGCGACTCAGGGCGTTTATATTGGCCTCGATACTACGGTGTTTCGCTCGAGCGGCCATTCCACGGTGATTTCTTTTACAGGCAGTAGCGGCAATCTCTTTTACGAGGGGCTCCAGCATTGGGTGAAGGTGACCCCCGGCACTGCTTACCAGGCGCGCGCCTACTTAAAGACCGAGGATATTACTACTGACAGCGGGCCCCGCCTTTGGGTGCACGATCCTGTAAAACCCACTGTCTTCAGTAAGTTTTCGGACCAGCTCGTTGGAACCAATGCGGGTTGGACTTTGCTGACCGTCGACTTTACGCCGAAGACGAGTTACGTCACGGTCGCCATTACGCGAATGCCCAGCCAGAAGCTGGATAATGTGATCTCCGGCAAGGTGTGGGTGGACGATGTGAGCGTAGTTCGGGCAGGCAGGCCGGATCAACCCTGATCCTCTCAGCGCCGGGCCGTTACGGCTCGAGCCGCTTCGCGAGAGGACGAACGCTCCGAAGGCTCGGTGAGCGGTTCTACGCAGGCTGCCTTGTAGCCGATGCCAAGCACTACGGCCAGGGTCAGCGCGTTGGCTGGAATTTGCAGGTTAAAGTCCATGCCGCTATGGATCAGGATCGCGAGCACGCTGCCAATACATCCGAGCAGAATAGAGGAGCGGTAGCGCCGGGGATCTCGCACAAAATTGACGATCATCCGGATCAGCAGGTAGACGATTGGAAGAAAGAGGAGCGCAGCACCCGGGATACCGGTATCCGTGGCGAATTCCACGTAATCGTTGTGAACGTGCTCGACAAACAGTTGCACCCAGGAGGCCTGATAGTGGCGAAAGGCGATGGCGAAAGTGCCCAGGCCGGTGCCGGTCCAAGGATAATCGCGCAGCAGTCCGAGTGCATCTCTTGAAAAGGCCAAACGGGTGGCAATGTCAAATTCCTGCTTGCCGAGGCCAAGTTGCTCGAACCGGAAAAGGACGGGTCCGAGCCCGATCCAGAGGCCGTATCCCGCAGCAACCGCGATGAACGCCAGCAAGCCTACCAGCCAACTCTTACGGCGTACTCTCAGCTGAGCCAGCAGCGCAATAAACAATAGGCTGATCAGAGCGCCCAGGATTCCGCCTCGCGATCGCGAAAAGATCAAACCTGCCAGAATGACGATGACGAGAAATACATAAACGAACGCTTGAAACCCTGCCGAGGTTCCGGGCTGCTGCCGCCCCGAATAACGGCGGCGGCGGTTCTCCTGCCAAACCTGGAAGTAGTACAATCCGCTGCCCACCAGGAAGGGCATCGTCAGCTCAAGAAAACCCGCGAAGTGGTTGTGATTGATGAAGGTTCCCGTAGCCATCCCCGTGTAGTACTGTTTGCTGAAGGTGAATATCTTCTCCTGTCCGGTGAGGTACTCAACCGACCCATAGACGGCCTCGAGCAGCCCGAGCCCAATCAGGGTGCGCACCAGAAGGCTGGCCCGCCGTCGTGAATCGAATAAATGGACAGCAAGGATGAAGGCCGCAAAGTAGGCCAGAAACCGCACCCAAAGCAGCAGAGTCGCGTGGGGATAGATGCTCAGCGTAAGGTAGGCCGCCGCATCCGGATGGGCGGAGGGCATCTGGAATCGTGCTGGCTCAAGCCTCTGCACCAGATGTGCCGGCAGCGGCACCATCTGAATGACGATCCAGGCCGCGAAGAGGGCCGGCCAGATCGAGGCGCGAAACTCCAGCTTGCCGCTCCAGGTGCTGCTCGTGAACAGCGCCAGCAGGGCGGCAAACAGAACAACCTCCATCAGGGTGTACCCGATAGGCTCGACGCCGGCAAAATTCAGCACGGTCGCGGCAAGAACCAGCGCCAATACAATCTCCAGGGCCCGGTTCATGAAGGCCGCCGCAAACTAGTAGGCATTCTTGTCACGAAATCCTCTCCAGACGGTAAGCCAGAGGATCTTAAGATCAAGCCCAAAAGACCAATTCTTGAGGTAGTACAAGTCGCACTCGATGCGGCGGGCGATGGAGGTGTCTCCCCGCCATCCGTTTACCTGCGCCCACCCGGTGATGCCAGACCGCAGGAAGTGGCGCACATTGTACTGCTCGATCTCCCCGGAGAACTTGTCTACAAAGTGAGGGCGTTCGGGGCGCGGGCCCACCAGGCTCATGTCGCCGCGAACCACATTCCACAACTGCGGCAACTCGTCGAGATTCGACTGCCGCAGGAAGGTACCAAAAGCGGTGCGCCGGCCGTCGTCCGCGGTTGTCCACACCACGTCCGACGTCTTCTGGCTTTCGATTCGCATGGTCCGGAATTTGTGAATATCGAAGGTGCGGCCGTGCAGGCCCACCCGCCGTTGAGAAAATAGGACCGGGCCGGCCGAAGTCAGCTTAACCAGAATAGCAATCAGGGCCATGAACGGCAGCAGAAAAATTAGCATCACGCCGGCAGTCACCATATCAAACGACCGCTTCAGGAGCGCATAGACAAGAGAGTCTGCGGGGCTGTGGTGCAAGTCGACGACCGACGTGCCAAAGCACTCGAACACGGTGGCGCTGGAGGACACCTCTTGCAGGAAATCGCACACGAGCCGCGAGGGCACGGAAACGTGTGCCAGCGTGCGCTTCAGCTCGGGCAGCAATCCGAGCTGCGCGAGCGTAAGGGCTACCAGGATCTCGTCCGGTGGCTCGCGGCGGCAGAAGGCTTCCAGGTCTTCCACAGTTCCAAGCCGGCGCAGGACACCACCCGGGCTGCCCCCCACACCGAGGAAGCCCACCACCCGGCAACGCACCCAGGAGTGTTCTCTGATGCGCTCGGACACCCGTTCCGCACAGGCCCCGTCGCCCACGATCAGGATGCGGACGTCTGCCTTCGGGCTCGAATGCCTGCGGGCCAGCATGAGCAGAATTCGCGGAGTAATTGTGACCAGCAGCAGGGTCGCCAGCCCCAGTAGGATAACGAAAAGCCGCGAGAACGAGTAAGAGCGGATAAAGAACGCGGTGAAGAAGACCACCGTGAGCGTCCCGGCGGTCACCCAGAGGGCGCGATGAGTCCAGCGCGCAGGATTTGAGGCCATCCACAACTGGTCCAAGTCAGCGAAGCGGCACAGCGCCCCCCAGGCCAGCGCCGAAAGCAGGAAAAGCAGCAGGTAGTCGTAGCTGCGGATGGGAGACTGCACGTCGACGAGGCCAGATTGAAACCGGATCCAATAAGATAGCGCATAGGCGGAGGTGAACGCGCCGTAGAGACCCACCTTGAGCGCAATCTGCTGGATGATGAGCTTGCTGCGGATCATACGCGTTTTGTCAGCCGCGCGGGCTCCGGCGTTGAGTTGTCGAAGCCCGGCTTCCGCAAATCAACTGCCGAGGTCTTGATTATGTTCTCGGGAGGAGCGCCGGAGCCCCCTTTGGACCGACACCGTTGATGCGCTCGGAACCCGAGCTATCCGAGTTGCACACGACAGTATAACACCGTCATGGACTATAAGGTTGCGCCGGCCACAGACGGCTACATCCCGGCATGAATCCCCGCTTTGGAATCACGAGCCGTACTGTTCCTGATTTGATCCTCCCAATAGGCCAAAAGGCTGTCAAGCGTCTCCTCCAGGCTGTACTGCGCGACCCATCCCGCCTCGGAGCGCGCTTTCGCCGGCTCGCCCCACAGCACCGTCGCCTCTCCCCGACGAGCCTTGGCCGGGTCGATTCGCACTTCAATGGAGGCGCGAGTTTTGGCGATCAGAGATTCAATGATGGCGCCCACCGAGACGGCCCGTCCCGAACAAAGCTGATAGACCTCGCCAGCGCGGCCCTGCTCGAGCAGGAGCGCGTAGCCCCGCACGATGTCCCGAACGTCCGAAAAATCACGGGAGATCTGAGCGTTGCCCACTTCGAGCACGGGCGGCCGCGATCCGCACGCGATCTCCGCAACCCGGAGTGCCAGTCCGGAGCAAACATAGGCCGGGCTCTGCCGGGGACCGGTATGCTGAAAGGGACGCGCCCTGATCACAGGCAGGCCGTAGCTCAGACCAAACTGCATGGCCAGAAATTCGGACGCCGCCTTGCTTCCCCCGTAGGGATTTTCGAGACGCAAAGGAGAGGTCTCCCGCAGGGGCAGGTCGACCCCGGTCGAGACGCCATAAACGTTGGACGAACTCACCAACAGCATTCGGCTGTCGAACCCGAGCTGCCGCCAGGCATCCAACAGATTCAGCGTGCCGTCGAGGTTGACCTGATAACAATGGCGCGGATCGCGCGTCGATTCGATGACGGAAGAAAAAGCGGCGAGGTGGAAGATGCGCTGAGGCCTGATGTCATCCAGAATCGCGCGGACAGCATCGAAGTCTCGAAGGTCGGCCGTTGCGATGCGAGCGCGCGCCCGCAGATGCGCGGCTGATCCGGAGTTGCCCTCCGGACGGGCAAGCAGGACGACATCCTGACCCTGACCGAGCAGGTGCTCGGCGAGGTGAGAGCCTGCGAAGCCGGTGCCTCCGGTGATCAGGACCCTCACAGAGTGCTCTCGACCAGGGTTGCACTCTGTTTGCGGATGAGGGCCAGGTCCGCATCCACCATCATCGCCACTAGCTCTTCAAAACTGACCTTCGGCTGCCAGCCGAGTTCGCGTTTGGCCTTGCCGGCATCGCCCAGCAGATGGTGAATCTCCGCCGGCCGCAACAGCGCCGGATCGATCTCGACATGCTCCTGGTAGTTGAGTCCCACGTGCGCGAAGGCCACCTCCACGAGCCTCCGCACCGAATGCGTAAGGCCTGTGGCCACTACATAGTCACGAGCTTCATCCTGTTGCAGCATCAGCCACATGGCGCGCACATAGTCGCCGGTAAAGCCCCAGTCGCGCTCGGCATCGAGATTGCCCAGCTTCAGCTTGCGGTCGAGTCCCAGCTTGATACGAGCGACTCCATAGGTTACCTTTCGGGTGACAAACTCGAGCCCGCGCCGCGGGGACTCGTGATTGAACAGGATGCCGGAGCAGGCGAAGATCCCGTAACTCTCGCGGTAGTTCACCGTGATCCAGTGACCGTAAAGTTTGGCCACCCCGTAGGGGCTGCGAGGGTGAAGGCGCGTCCTCTCATTTTGCGGGCTCTCCTCGACGGCGCCGAACATCTCGCTGGACGATGCCTGGTAGAAGCGAATCCGCGGATTCACCACTCGTACGGCCTCCAGCAGGCGCGTGACGCCGAGCGCCGTAAACTCGCCGGTGAGCACTGGCTGGTTCCAGGACGTGGGCACGAAGGACTGGGATGCAAGGTTATACACCTCCTCGGGTTCACTCTGCTCGAGCGCCGTCATCATGGAACTCTGGTCGAGAAGGTCGCCCGGAAGGAGTTCGATGCGGTCCTGAAGATGGACGAGCCGCTCGAAATTGATGGTGCTCGAGCGCCGCACCAACCCGTAGACCTTGTAGCCTTTCTCCAGCAGGAATTCGGCCAGGTACGAGCCGTCCTGGCCTGTGATTCCGGTGATCAGTACTCTCTTACTCATAAAGCCTCCGTGAGTTGTAGACGGGCGGGGGAAAGGCGTCGGCTTGGCGCACCAGCCTGCTAAACTGATTCGTCCGCTCGCGCCTCGAAGAGCGACTCCTCAATCCACTCGCACAAGACGTGTCCAATAAAGATGTGCGCCTCCTGAACGCGAGGCGTGCTCTCCGACGGCACTTGCAGGCAGTAATCCACCCTGTTCCTCAAGTCTCCTCCCGTCCTGCCGGTGAGACCGACAGTCAAGATGCCTGCGGACTTCGCGGCGTCAACGGCTTTGAGAACGCTGCGCGAGTTGCCGCTGGTCGAAATGCCGATGGCGAGGTCTCCGGACAAGGCCAGGGCTTCCACTTGCCGTGCGAACACACGCTCAAAGCCGTGGTCATTTGCGATTGCGGTCAGCGCAGAGGTGTTGACGGTCAAGGCGACTGCAGGCAGTCCCTTACGTTCGCGACCGAAGCGGCCCACGAGTTCAGCCGCGATGTGCTGAGCGTCCGCGGCGCTGCCGCCGTTTCCAAACAGCAGGAGCTTGCCCCCGGCAGCCATTACCCTGCCGGTCTCCATCGCGACCTTTTCCAGGGTGTTCAGGAAAGCCTGGTCATCCAGCATGGTCTCGATCAGGGCGACGTGCTCCGCCGCGCGGCGCCGCGTAAGTTCAGCGAATTTTTCATTGTACAACATTGGTTCGAGCTGCTATCGAGCATTGCAAAATGCAGTGGCGACCGCTGCTGTAGCGCCGGTCTGCGACCGGCGTCTTTCGCCGCTCACAGTGCGGCGCTACAGAAGATGACTGTCACTGCATTTTGCAATCTTCATTACGTGTGTGACTTCAGAAGAACTGTGACGCATTGACCAGTGCTAGTCGAGCCCGGCCCCACGGGTAAAATCGCGCAGCTTTTCGTTGACAAGGGCGAGCATTTCAGCTTTGAACCGGGACACATCGAAAATTTGCACCCGCGAACGGATGAAGGCCGGGTCGAAACGCCCTTCGATGGATTCGAATCGCCCTATGGCTTCGATCACGGAATTGACGGTCTGCTCCCGAAAAAACACTCCGCTGCTGGTTTCGGGCTGGCTGGAGCTCTCAGGCTGGCAGCCCAGTACCGTCTCCAGAACGCCACCCTTGCCGTATGCGATCACGGGCCTCCCGCTTGCTTGAGCCTCGATCGGTGTCATGCCGAGGTCCTCTTCGCCCGGGAATAGAAGAGCGCGGCAGCGCCGGTAGTGCTCGCGCACCACGCCGTCGGGTTGCGGACCAAGAAACGTCACCGATGAGCCTGCGATCCGGCGAAGCTTCTTGAGTTCTGCGCCGGACCCTATGACCACCAGGCGCTTGTTCAGTTTACTGCAGGCTATGACAGCCAGGTCGACGCGCTTGTAAGCCACGAGTTGGCTGACCACCAGGTAAAACTCCCCGCCCTGTTTTGCGACGGAGAAAGACGAAACATCGACCGGCGGATAAATCACCCGCGCCTCACGGGCATAGTATTTGCGGATGCGCCGCGCTACGTTCCGGGAATTGGCTACGAAGTAGTCTACGCGAGCCGCACTCAACTGGTCCCACTGACGGATACGGCTCATCAGCGGGGGAATCAGGAGGCGCTTGAACCGCCCGGCTCCTTGCCAATATTCCGGGTACATGTTCCAGGCATAACGCATGGGCGAATGGCAGTAGCAGATGTGACAAGTCTCCGGACCCGTGAGCACGCCCTTAGCCGGGCCCGATTCGCTGCTGATCACGAGATCGTAGCCGCGCAGATCGAACTGCTCCAGCGCCATCGGCATCAACGGCAGCAAAGATTGATAAATACGGGTGGCAAACGGAAAGGACTGCAAGAAGGAGGTTTGGATGCGGTGCCGGCTGATGCTGCTGACCGTTCGCTTGGGATCGTAAACCAGGGTGAAAATGTCAGCCTGGGGAAACATGTCGCCCAAGGCTTCAACCACACGCTCACCCCCGCGATGGCTCACCAGCCAGTAATGCACCAGCGCGACGCGGAGTTCTCTATGGATGGCGGTCATCCTCCCAGCGACCCGTCGCGTCGGAGTGTTGCGGCCTGCCGGCTGTCAGAGCTGCCGCCATCGCGCTCAATCGGGACCGAAAGCCAGATCGGACCCTGGTATTCGGAGACTTAGATCAGAGCTGTCGCTCAGCGGTCTTGGGGACACGGCTTCCTGGCAAAGTACCGAAAACTCAACCAATCCTCGCCTGCGCTGCTGTCTTCCCTGACGTCGATGATCTGCGCGCCGCTCTCGCGAAGCAGGTTTTCAACCTCCTCGCGCTTGATTCCATGCATCGTCATTATAGGCCTTTGCGGATAGCCCACCCGCCGGAATACCCACAATAATCTGGTAGCGATTGCGTGCTTGATCCGCGCCCTCAGGTATCTCCTGGGAACGCTCGGGATTTGAAATACCAATAACCCGCCCGGAGCCAATGTTCTAAGGAACTCCGCGATATAGTTCCTGCTGTCCGCGGGGTCGATGTGCTGGAGCGTGATGGCGGAATAGATAAGGTCGAAGCTGTTGTCATCAAACAGAAGCAGAGAGGCGCGATCGTTGAGATAGTACCGGCACTTGTCACCGTGACGATTATAGCGGCGAGCCAATTCGATCATTGACGGCGCAACATCAACCCCATAAACCTGGTCAAAGTATCCGGCCAGCGCCTGGGTCAGCCTTCCGACGCCGCATCCGAAATCGAGGGCTTTGCCTCTCGAAACGGATGAGGGCAGCAACTGATCCTGCATCAGAGCGTCGACTTCTTTCTTGCCGCTCTCAAAGAACTCTTGCACATCCCATTTCCCGCGGCGCTTTCCAGGAAGGGTGAGTATTGCCCACAAGGCGTCGGCTTTACCAAACGCGTCCCAGTCCTGTCGTAAGGCCTTGACGTCCATGTAATTCGCTCTTAAGGGCTGCCGGAACAGGTGTAACCGATACGTGTCCTATTCAGTTTACTACAGGCCCGCGACAGCCAATCGGCACGCTTACCGCCTGTCGCCGGCCACTCGTGAACGGCGTTGACGCGCCGTGATATGAATCAAAGGCTTAGGCCGCAGGAAGACGCGCCGGCCGTCCGAAGCCAACAATCCAACAATGAGGTGAAAGCGGCCGGGTCCGTTCACGGCAAGGATTGAGCCAATCGCTGCAAAGCTTGGCCGTTGGCCGTGAGTGCTTCCGTTTTTCCGTCGGCACCCGTTTGAGCCAGGCAGATGGAGCATCCGGCTCCGATTCCGGTGTACCAGAACAGCTTATATTGGTCGGGAAAAGTCCAGTTCCCCCTGGCCTTCGCCCAGTTGAACATGCCTGAGTACAAGTTCGTCAGAAACACCGGATTGTTGACGTTGCCGACTTCGGTTTCCCAGATGCCCTTGCATTTACCTGTGGCGATCCACTTCGCATAGATCTGCTGAATAGCCGGAAGTCCGAAGTAGTGTATGTCAATGATGTCCGTCAACTGCCAGGCGTTGCGGTACTGCAATTCGGCATCGAGCTGCGGCAGAGGTCCATTCTGCGGCCAGCCGCCAAACACGACGCGGGCTCCGTGATCGCGTATGACCCGGGCCGCGGGAAGGTAAATTACGTCCACCCACTGGAGGTCGGTAGCTCCCTTCCAGAAGCCTGCAGCCTTCGTGGGTTCATTCCAGACTTGAAAGTACTTCACATTGTAAGGAGCCGCGGAGTAGCGCGCGACCACTGCTGTTACGTAGTCAGTCCAGTCAGAAAGGTTCTTGGGCGGAACGGACCCGTTCGGTCCGTTTGCGGCCCAACGCGCCATATAGCCGAGCATGGGTACCATTTCATAACCCTGTACGGCGCCCCCGCGGATGAAACCATCGGTTGAAGTCCAGTTCCACTGGCCGCGCGACGGTTCAACGGTGTCCCAGGAGACCGCAAAACGAAGGGCTCCGATTTTCATTGCGCTCATGAGGTCAGGACGAAGGGCTCCCCCATTGATACCGACCATGTCACGGAATTGGGGCCGATAGCCTTGCGGGGGCGGCGCCGGTTGGGCTGGAGGCACAGCTTCCGCCGCCATAAGGCTGGCATGCCCACGCCCTAAATGGGGTACGCCCAAGCTGAGCGCTAACCCGATGAAGGCAACGAGGGAGAGGGCCACGAAAGCAACGGCCCGGAACACCCGGCCGCGACTGAGCACAGTCCGCGTTGCGCGAGTTCGGATGCTCTGCTCGCCCGCTGCACGTTTTCCGAATCGAGTCTGCCGCAATTGATTGAATGATCTCATGGATTTCCATGACCTCCATTCCAGATTTTGAGATGCCAACCGAGCCCTGCCAGGCGCCGTTTCGCTAACGTTCCTCCAGCTCCCTTACCAGAGGCGGGGGAGAGAGACTTCAGACTACACGAAAAAGCGCCAGAGCCCAAAGCGACGTCCAGGCTCTGAATTGCAAAGTAATCGTGGAGACCATGGTCGGGCGACGCCGCTTTCGACTTTCAGCGAGTGCCGGGCTATACTCCGAGTATTCGCCGGGATGGCGCCGAAGGCGGCCCGGCCGCGAGCGAACGGCCATGAAGTACGTCCGATACTCCCGTTATGTCGCGGATGCGCTCGAAGGACTGAGCGCAGAAGACCTGATGAAGCTCCTGGAAAATTACCTTCTGGACAGCGGCTTCTACAACCAGTTCTACGATTTTCGCGAGATGGATTCGGAGCAGACCCTCGAGGCCTTGCGCGAGGCTCTGCTGCAGGCGATGCGCGAAAATGAGCTGGTGCCCAGCGAAGTTCTCGAGGAGCTGATGAAGCGCGCCGGGGAGGAAGGTTCCGCGCTCGAGCAGGCCTTGAACCGCCTCATCCAGCGCCTCGCCGAGGAAGGATACATTAGCATTGACGCGCCTCCGGGAACCGATCCGCGCGGCCAGCCGCAGGCGGGTTCGCTCTCGGGCGCGGAAGGACACGTGAAGTTCGAGGTCACCGATAAGGCTCTCGACTTCCTGGGTTACAAGGCTTTGAAGGACCTGCTCGGTTCCTTTGGCAAATCCAGCTTCGGGCGGCACGACACGCGGGAGCTCGCTACAGGTGTCGAGACTTCCGGTTCCACGCGGCGCTACGAATTTGGAGACACTCTCAATCTGGACGTCAATGCCACCCTACTCTCGGCCATCAAGCGCAACGGACTGGAGGTGCCGCTCGATCTGGATTACCCTGACCTTCACATCCGCCAGTCCGAGTACCAAAGCTCCTGCGCCACTGTGCTCATGCTCGACTGCAGCCACAGCATGATCCTTTACGGCGAGGATCGCTTTACACCCGCCAAGCGCGTGACCCTGGCGCTCTCGCACTTGATCCGGAATCAGTATCCCGGTGATTCCCTGCACATGGTGCTCTTCCACGACTCGGCGGAGGAGATTCCGATCGGTGAGTTGGCCCGGGTGAAGGTGGGGCCGCACTACACGAACACTCGCGAGGGCTTGCGCCTGGCTCAACGGGTGCTTTCGCGGCAGAAGAAGGACATGCGCCAGATCATCATGATTACCGACGGGAAGCCGTCCGCGCTGACTCTGGAGGACGGTCGCATCTATAAGAACGCTTTCGGGCTTGACCCGCTGGTGGTTTCCGAGACGCTGCGCGAGGTGGGACGTTGCCGGCGCAACGGGATTCTGATTAACACGTTTATGCTCGCCTCCGATTACAGCCTCGTGAACTTCGTTCAGAAAGTCACGCAGATCTGCCGGGGCAAGGCCTACTTTACGACGCCCTACACGCTAGGTCAGTACCTCTTGATGGACTATATGGAGAAAAAAATCAGGACCGTACACTGAAATGGGCCCCTCCGAGCGTTTTTATTTGACTATAGTAATCATATAGATAGCCCCCGTTATAAGCTGAATTCCCTCAATCCCACCCCAAAACCCGCAAAAAACCGCTAATCAAATCTCAAGCGCTGCCGATTAATGGATTGTTCATATTCATGAGTGTATTACCTCGTCCTTCCTTATGGCGTATGGGGATTGAGCTGACAGGTACCCGGGGCAAGATGGAGACGCGAGAGGTCATGGGCGTCCGCGAGGCCGCTGCCTATTTGGGTGTCTCACGCGACACCCTATATAAGTACATCAGCAAGAACCGCATACCTGCCTTCAGGCTTGGCAACCGGTGGAAGGTCAAGAAAACGGTACTCGATCGCTGGATGGAGGCGGAAAGCAGCGAGAGAACCCGTGGGCCTGCGTCTGCGGGGTTCCCGTGAAGCATGAGACGCGGCCTGCAAGTGAGCGCCGCCTCCATGCGCCGGTGCTCGCCCCGCGCTGGAGCCAACAATGATGAAGAACAGCCTGGCGGGGCTCGACACGCTAGGGCCCGGAAACAAGGTTAGCCGATGAGAACTCACCTCAGTGCAGGACGGAGCCGCACCACGGCCGCCGCAGGTTCCAAACAAAAGGTCATGGCGGCCTCGGAGAGCAACAGTCGCCGTTCGCGCCTGGATGGATTATCGATGAGCCCTGTCGCGATGCGGAGGTTTAGCCTCGGCCTCTTGTGTGTGTTGGCGCTCGGTGCAGGCCGCCAGACTGTCCTCGGCCAGACCGCCGCCCGGCCGGTTCATCCCTCTTCGACGGCGTCGCAACAAGCCGCATCTTCTTCTGTTGTTCGTAAGCTGCCGTTGAGCTTTGAACCCAATCGGGGCCAGGCCGATTCCCGGGTGAAGTATCTTTCGCGCGGCAACCGATACACGGTTTTCCTCACTGGCGACGCAGCAGTGCTGGCATTCAAGGGCCCAGAAGCCAGAAGCAGGAAGTTAGAAGCCACAAGCCGGAAATCAGAAGCAAGGGATGCGATCACAGCCTCGCCGCAATCAATCGCGAATCGCAAATCGCAAATCGCAAATGACTCCGTCCTGGAAATGAGGCTGCCAGGCGCGAATCCAAACGCCCCAGTCAGTGGAATCAACCAGCTACCCGGAAACAGCAACTATCTCATCGGCAGCGATCCGGCTCGGTGGCGCACCAACATTCCCAACTACGGCCGAGTTCAGTACCGCGATGTCTATCCCGGAATTGATCTGGCCTATTACGGCAATGAAGGCAAGCTCGAATACGACTTCGTGGTGGCGCCGGGCGCCGACCCCGGCCGAATCCGGCTCGCTCTCGGCTCGCCATTCGCTGTTCGCGATTCGCTCCGCCTGGCTTCCGACGGCGATCTCGTCATGCGGCTTCCCGGGGGCGAGGTCCGCTTCCACAAGCCCGTCGTGTACCAACCAGACCCTGTAGCGCCGGTGTCCTCACCGGCGGCGGCGATGAGAATGGCGACGCAACAGCCGCCGTCGGACGGAGATTCGTCACTCTTCACTCGTCACTTGTCACTTGTTGAGGGCCGCTACAAACTGACCCACCGGAATCAGATCGAGTTTGTAGTCGGACGGTACGACAAGTCGCGCCCGCTGGTGATCGATCCCACTCTGAGCTACTCCACCTACCTCGGCGGCAGCCAGGGCGATGCGGGCTATGGGATCGCGGTGGACTCGACCGGCAACACTTACATCGCGGGCCAGACGTGCTCCACGAATTTCCCGGTCCAGGCTCCCGAGCAAGCTGCCAACGCCGGGCAATGCGATGCCTTCGTCACCAAGCTGAATCCTACCGGCACGGCGCTCCTCTACTCCACCTATCTCGGCGGCAGCGGCGGCGATCAGGCCAACGGCATTGCGATTGATTCGAGCGGAAACGCCTACGTCACGGGAATCACAAACTCCACGAATTTCCCGACCACGGCCGGATCTTTCCAGACCGCTTACGGTGGCGGCGACACTGATGTGTTCGTAACGAAGCTGAACTCATCGGGATCGGCGCTGGTCTATTCCACGTATCTCGGCGGGAGTGATGCCGACAGCGGTAACGCCATCGCCCTCGACGCGAGCGGCGATGCCTTCGTTACGGGAGAGACCTACTCCAACCCGTTTCCCACCACGGTGGGCGCTCTCCAGACAACTTATGGCGGGCGCGGCGACGCCTTTGTCACGGAGCTAAATCCCGCCGGCGCCGCCCTCGTGTACTCCACCTACCTGGGTGGCGAGCTCCAGGATGCGGGCAACGGGATTGCGGTCGACAATGTTGGCTCAACCTTTGTCACTGGCTCCACTTATTCGCAATTGTTCCCGGTGGCCCACGCGATCCAGGAAAATTGCGGTGGCTTCAACATCGCGGCTGTTCCGCCCTGCCCCGCGGTGAGGGACGCATTCATAAGTAAGCTCAGCGCCGGTGGCTCCTCTCTGGTCTATTCCACGTATCTGGGCGGCAGCCAAGACGACGTGGGCGCCGGCATCGCGCTGGACTCGCTGGGCGCGGCCTACGTCGCCGGTTTCACCACCTCCACAGACTTTCCCGTGAGACCGGACGCCCTGCAGACTTCTCTCGCCGGCACCCAGAACGCTTTCGTCACCAAGGTTGACCCGCTGGGCGGCGCGCCCTTCGAGTACTCAACTTATCTCGGCGGCAATGGTGTCGACGCGGCCGCCGCCATCGCCGTAGACCTGAACGGTCTCGCCTACGTCACCGGCGGAACCACCTCCACCAACTTTCCCACCGTGAGCGCGATACAAAATAGCCTTTCCGGTCCGCTGAATTATCCCGGTGACGCTTTCGTGAGCAAGGTTGATGCCGACGGCTCTGGGCTGATCTATTCCTCTTTCCTCGGCGGCGGCGATCACGATGTCGGGAACGCCATCGCGGTGGACAGTTCCCTGGCGGTTTACGTGGCCGGCTCGACTTCGTCGATCGATTTCCCCATCACGACGGGCTCCGTGCAGACGACTTATGCCGGAGCCGGAGATGCCTTTGCTACCAAGCTGAATGCTCTCACGGCCGCTATTGCCGAGCTAAGCCCGCGCAGCCTCAGCTTTGGGAATCAGGCTTTGGGTATCCCCAGCGCACCGCAAACCGTGACTGTGAACAATCCCGGTGACGCGCCACTGCTGGTCAGCACCATTGTAGAATCGGGAGATATCTATCAGCCGCCGCCGATTAATGGCGTGTTCCCGCCCACGATTGACCTCAAAGACTGGGACATCACGGCGGACAACTGTACCGGAGTCAGTGTGGCCGTAGGCCTGAGCTGCACCTTCACCGTCAGTTTTGACCCTAACACTGCGACTCCGCCGAATGGACTCGGAGTGGGCGCCAGGACGGGCACCATCACCCTATCCGACAACGCAACCAGCCCCACTCAAGTGATCCAGCTCGCGGGCACTGGCGTTTCTCCGCCCGCTGTCCTGCTCCTTCCCCTGAGCCTTTCGTTCTCGAACACGCTCTCGGGCACAACCAGCGCGGCACAGACGGTGACGCTGAGTAATTCTGGCGGTTTTCTGCTCGCCATTTCCTCCATCAGTGCTTCTTCGAGCTTCGCCGAGACCAATACTTGCGGCAGTTCTCTCGGTCCGGCCGGCACTTGTACCGTGACGGTGACTTTCTCTCCAACCACCTCCGGGACCATCACCGGAGCTCTCACCATCAACGATGACGCCAGCAACACGCCGCAAGCCGTCAGCTTGACCGGGATCGGAACGGCCCCCGTGGCCTCGTTCTCTCCTTCCGCGGCCACCGGCCTCACCTTTGCCAGCCAGCCTGTGAACAGCAGCAGCAGCCCGCAAGGCGTGACCCTGACGAACACGGGCACGGCCACGCTCAATATCACCGGCGTAACCCTGAGCGGGACCAACAGCGCCGATTTCTCCCTGACTCAGACTTGCGGTAGCTCGCTCGCCACCGGAGCCGGATGCGCCATTAATGTGACCTTCAGTCCGAAAGCGGCGGGTGCCCGAGTGGCGTCGGTCAACGTCGCGGATAACGCCCAAGCCAGTCCGCAGATGATACCTCTCAACGGAACGGCCATCCTTGCGCCGAGTGTATCTCTCTCCGCCACCAGTCTTACCTTTGCCGCTCAAAACGAAGGCACGGCCAGCCCGGCGCAAACCATAACCCTGACCAATACGGGCAGCGCGCCTTTAACCGTCACGAATACCGCCGCAACAGGTGGATTCGCTCAGACCAATAACTGTCCCGCCAGTCTGGCCGCCGCAGCCAAGTGCGTTATCACCGTAACCTTCACTCCGGCGGCCACGGGTAACGTCTACGGCAGCGTGACGATTACCGACAATGCCACCGGTAGTCCGCAGACGATACTGCTGGCGGGCGTTGGGAACTCTGCCCCGGTGGTGAAGCTTTCGACCGCAACTTTGACCTTTGCGGGCCAGTCCCTGGGTACCGCCAGCGCCGCTCAGAGCGTGACCGTAACCAACTCCGGCAGCGCGGCCTTGACCATCACGAGTGTCGCCGCAAGCGGCGACTTTGCCGAGACGAATTCCTGCCCAGCCTCGATGGCTCCGGCCGGCACTTGCACCATCAACGTGACGTTTACTCCGACTGCCACCGGCACGCGCACCGGCTCGCTGACCATTAAGGATAACGCGACCGGCAGCCCTCAGACGGTGACCTTAGGCGGAGCCGGTTCGGACTTCAGCCTGGGCGTTTCCCCGGCGTCGAATACAGTGCTGGCGGGGACTGCGGCCAGCTACACGCTCACTCTCACCCCGCAGAACGGGTTCAGCGCCAAGGTGACATTCACCTGCAGCACTCCTACCCCGTCCTCAAGCTGCTCAGTCTCGCCGGCCACCGTAACCCCGGACGGGACGAATCCTGCCACTGCCACCATCACGGTCAGCACAGCCATGCGGGGTTTGGCGCCGCCTGGCCGGGGACCCAGGCCGATTTGGCCCCGCCTGGGAGCGCCCGGTGCGATGCAGTGGCTGATCTGGCTGTTCGTGTTTGGCGCGATCCTGCTTGCGGCCGCTGCCCGGGCGCAACGGAGCCGCGTGTGGGTGGCGCTAGCCGCGGTAATGCTGCTTTCGGCTGGCTTGATTGCCTGCGGCGGAGGCAGCGGAGTGAGCGATCCCACGGGAACCCCGGGGGGCACGTATACGGTCTCGATCAGCGCGGCTTCCGGCGCCGTGAGTCACAGCGCCAGCGCGACGCTGGTTGTGCAATAGAGCCACCCGGCGCAGGGTGTTGGTTCAGCGTGCGCCTGCTCCCGTGTTCGTAAGGGCTCAGAAGAAGGGAAGATGCGGATCGCGGACTACAGGAGGCAACTCTGATGCGGAAGATTCTCTGGCTGGTCTGCTTGTTACCCATGACGGTAATGGCGGCCGATCCCGATTCGACTGTCCCCTTCCCCAGAGGCGAATTCTTCGGCGGCTACTCCTATTTCCACGCCGGAGCCGGCGGCGGCAACTTCAGTGGTGTTGATGGCTCCATTGCCGAGAACCTGCGGCCATGGTTTGGAGGGGCGCTCGAGGTCAGCTCGCACTGGAATTCCGGCACCAACGTCAGCACCTTCATGTACGGGCCCGTGTTCTCCTATCGCAAAAACCCTCGGATCACGCCTTTTGTTCATTTTCTGGCAGGGGGAGTGCGAGGCAGCGTAGGCTACCTCGACATCTCCCATTCCAAGACTACCTTCGGAGTGGCGCCGGGCGGCGGGGTTGACGTTCAGGTAACACGGAATCTGGCCGTCCGCGTGGTGGAGGTGGATTACGTTCTAAGCCGTTTCTCGGGTACACAGCAAAGCAATTTCCGAGTTTCGGCGGGCCTGGTCTATCGCTTCGGATTCAGGAAGTAACTTGTCATGTTTTTATCGATCTTTCAAAGGAAAGTGAAGAACGCCCTGGTGGGCCTTGACATTGGTTCGAGCTCCATCAAGGTGGTCCAGCTCAGGAAGAAAGGCCGTCAAATCGAGCTCGCCGCCTTGGGCGTGGCCGAGCTCGGCCCGGACGCGGTCGTCGACGGAGCCATCATGGACGCTCTCGGCATCTCGTCGGCTATTCAGAGGATCTTTGAGGAAAATCAGATTGAGAGCGGGAACGTCGCCACGTCGGTGTCGGGAACAGCCGTGATCGTGAAACGCGTCAACGTGGCTGTGGGCACTGAGGCCGAACTGCCCGGCGCGGTGCCTGCCGAAGCCGAGCGCCAGCTCTCGTCGAGCGTTTCCGAGCTGAACCTGACTTACCAATTATTGGGCCCTGCTGCGGCCATGCGAGCACTGGACGTACTCCTGGTGGCCGCGCGGCGGGAGAAGGTCTCGGAATACACCGGGCTGCTGAATCAGGCAGGAAAAGTCCCGGTCATCGTCGACGTCGACGCGCTTGCGGTGCAAAACGCTTTTGAAACCGCTTACCCAAGAGAACCGGGCCGCACCGTTGCCCTGCTCAACATCGGCGCCAGCCTGACCAACGTAAATGTCATCCGGGATGGCATACCGTTGTTTACCCGGGACCTCGCGGTGGGCGGCAATCTCTACACGGAGGCCCTGCGTAAGGCGTACGCCCTCAGCTTCGAGGAGGCCGAGGGAGTCAAGGCCGGCGCCGCCCATGAAACGGTAACGCCGGAGCAACGGGATGCCACGCTTGATTCGGTGTCCGCCAGCGTAGTAGCGGAAATTCAAAGAACGATCACCTTTTTCCGCCAGATGGCTGGAGCAGGATCAATCGATCGTGTCCTCGTCTCGGGCGGTACGTCGCTGCTTTCCACCCTCTCGAAAAAGATGCACGACGAGTTGAGGATTCCTGTCGAGACTCTGGACCCTCTTCGCGGAATCCGCATTCCGGCGCCGCAGTTTGACGCTCAATTGGTGGCCACTATGGCACCGCGGCTGGCCATCGCGGTGGGATTAGCGCTCAGGAGTTTTGACCCGGCATGACCAAGATCAGAATCAACCTGCTCGCAGTCGCAGCGCGCGAAGTGGAGGAGGCCCCCTCCGAGCCGGCCTCGCCGGCGGCCTTTGTGGTTCAAACCCTGGTGGCAGGGTTAATGGTCTCAGCCCTGTTGGTCGCGGCAGCGTACTGGGTTTTCAATCGGCGCCTGGACCGGATCAACCAGCAGATGGAAGCTGAAAGGCGTGAAGCCGCGCGCTTGTCTGTTATTCAGGCTGCTAACAGCCGCTACTCTACCGAGTTGCAGGATATCAACCGGCGTATCGACGTCCTCCAGCTCCTGGAGGCGGGCCGGCGAAGCCCGGAGCAGCTCATGACGCAGTTGGCCGGCATGGTGAACGGCGCTCCGGAGCTATTCCTGATGTCCGTCACGCCGCAGGGAGGGCGTATCACTTTGAGCGGGGTTTCGAATTCCGTCACGTCCATCGCCACATTTGTGAGGAGCTTCCAAACGGGCGACGGCTTCGGGGATGTTCAACTGCGTGAATACTACGAGGACGACGAGAAGGACGGCAGGGTGAGCTACAAATTCAGTTTGGAATTCTCCTATGTGGCGCCCACCACAACCCGGACTGCAGCCGCCGCTCCGGCTGTTGTCAATCAAAGCGCCCCTGCGGTGCGGCCTTCGCGTGGAAGTTAGGAGGGAGAGCACAATTGGTCGGCAAGGGGTTCGGTGGCTACTCGCGTTCCGTTCAGGCAGCCGTACTGCTGGGTCTGGCGCTGTCGATTGGCGCCGGAGCCTTCTGGTTATTGGTTTTGCCCGTGAGCCGAAATTGCTCGTCGCTGAGCCAGCAGGTCACCCAGCTCCGGGCGGCGAACCAAACCGGCAGGGCCCTGGAGGGACAGCGTGCACTTCTTCAGCAGCGCGTCGCAGAGGCGGAGGCACGGCTGGAAGCGATCAAGAGCATGGTTCCCGACGAAGCGAATGCCGACGATCTCGTCATTCTTCTGCGGGAAGCGGAGAGCGCGAGCGGCGTACACATCCGATCCTTTGTCGCCCAGCCTGCGGTCCCGGCGGAGGAGTATGTTGAGCTCCCGTACAAAATGCACGTCGACGGCACGTACTTCGCCATGGTGGGCTTCCTCGATCGCTTGGCGAGTTCTACCCGGATCGTCAACGTCAACGGACTGAGCCTGGTTGCGCCTGCGGCGACCGGACGCGGCTCTTTCAAGGTTGATCCGTCCGAAACCGTTGCAACAGACTTTGTTTTGTCCGCCTATTACAACCGCGCGCCCGGCGCGAAGCCGGTTACGAAGAAACCATGAGCGTCCTGTGATGAGACTCGATCCACTTTTTCCGGCCCGGCTTCGAGGTGCTCCGGCACGATTTCTGTTTGTTTCCATGGGCCGCCTGCTCTGCGCGGGGATGCTGGCCGGGGTTCCTTTCACCCCGATCTTTGCCGAACATAACACCATTCAAGCTGCATCGAAGGCGCCAACAAAAGTGACGACAAAGCCAGAGGCGCCGGAGGCTAAACCCGCGAGTGCAGACTCGCTACGGAGCCAGGCCACCGCTAACCGCCTGTCGTTCGCTGGCTGGCGGGATCCTTTTCGGTCGAATCCCCCGAGGCCTCTTCACAATCCATCCCTGTCTGGGAAGGCCGAACGGCTACCAGGAATCGCCGGCCTCATTATCGGGGAGCTTCAACTTCGCGGCCTCGTTGAGGAAAAGGCTAGCCACAGGATGGTGGCCGTAGTCACAAGCGGGGGAACGCTGGCCTATTTTTTGCACGAGAGCGATCAGCTCTATGACGGAACCGTGACGCGAATCACACCTGCAGCCGTCTATCTTAGCCGAAAGGCCATGCCTTCAGGCGCTAACCCTACGACGGACTCGGTCGTGCTTCGCTTGCAGCCGGAGCCGGGAGACAAACCATGAATCGCGCGCGAGCGTATATCCTTACAGCCTCAATCCTGCTCCTGGGTATGCTTCATTCAGGACGCGTTGGACCATTCCAAGGAGCGGGCCTGCTGACTGCCGCCCCAGCGCAGGCCGGAACACCTCAATCTCCGGCAGTCACTTCCCTTCCACCACTGGATCTTTCTCCTGCCCTTAAGACGTCAACCGAGGCCCAGCCAGCCGCCGTGCAATACACGGGCGAGCGTATTTCGCTCAACCTCAAGGACGTTGATCTCAAGGATTTTTTCCGCCTCATTCACGAGATCAGCGGTTTGAACATCGTCGTAGACCCCAACATCTCCGGCACCTTAACTATAGCCATTGACAACGTGCCGTGGGATCAGGCACTTGACATCGTGCTGCGAAACAACAACCTGGACAAATCTCTCGACGGTAACGTCCTGCGCATTGCCAGGATGGATACGCTGGCCGCGGAGGCCGAGAATCGGACTAAACTCGCGCGGGCACAGGCCGAGGCGGCCGGTTTGATCACGGTAGTGCGTTACTTGAGTTACGCCACCGCCGCCGACGTCACGTTGAACAATGCCACTGTAGAAGCCACCGGCGCCGCTTCCGGCGCCTCCGGGGGCGGCATCACGGCTGCGACCGCCATCTTCGGCGTCGCCTCTATTCTTCTGAAAATGAGAGCGGCGATCATGAGCCCCCGGGGGATGGTCACGTCGGACCCGCGCGACAACGCAGTGGTGATCACCGACATTCCCAGCCAGGTTCCGATCATTGAGGCGGTGGTCGATAAGCTCGATCGGAAATCGAAACAGGTCTCGATCGAAGCGCGCATCGTTCTGACCACCAGTGATGTGGTGCACCAATTGCAATCTTCGTTGAGTGGCTCACTCAAGAACAGTTCGGGCTCCGTCTCAACAACAGGTTCGACCGGCACTACGCCAACTGGTTTTGGGACGTTCACCCTTATGAACCAGGGAGCGAAATACCTTATTGACGTCACGCTCTCGGCCGCCGAGAACCGCAACTTAGCCAAGACCATTTCGGCGCCGACCATCATGACGCAAAACAATGTGCCCGCTATCGTGCAGCAGGGTACTCAGGTTTATATACAGACAGTCATCAATAATACGGTAACATCGGTACCGGTTAGCGCCACATTAGCACTCGCTGTTACACCACAGATCACTGAAGACGGTCACGTTTTCCTAAATATCCAGGCACAAAATAACTCGCTTGGTCCGGTTCCTCCCGGAACAACGAACCCAACAATCAATACGCAGTCCGCGACCACCCAGGTGCTGGTCCCGGACGGGGGGGTGGTGGTCTTCGGCGGGATCAAGCTGACCTCGAATACCAAGTCATTGAACCAGGTCCCGGGCCTCGCCAGCATTCCGGTGCTCGGTAACCTCTTTAAGTCTAGCAACCGTGAGGACTTGGAGAACGAACTTATCTTCATCGTCACGCCCAAGATCATCCCGGGCTAGTCGACCCGGTGGCCCTGTTCCTTGCCCACCCGGAGGCCCGATTAGGAGCCGCAAGGGCTTCCGGACTTGGCGCTGGACCACCTGAGATGTCAACCCGCCATTGAAAAGCGTCCAGGAAGCGGGCCAACCCAACCGGCCCGGAAAGTAGTTATTCAAAAAAAAGGGGTTGACAGCATGATATGGCGGCCATAGAATTACTCTTCGGTGTAGTCATCAAGACAGTAAGTTGCGGTTACCCAGAACCTAAGTCAATATCCCTATTAAGGAGTAATGCAGATGACGAAAAAGCTCAAGACAGCAACAGTAGTGCTGGCGGCTCTGCTCGTGGCGGCTCCGTTGTATGCTGGTTCAGCGGTAGTGGGGTCGGTGGCAGGCAGCCTGAATGCTACGGTTGGGGGTCAGGCGCTGGTACCGAGCACGGTGATCTTCAGCGGCGACAGCCTGCAGGTGAAGGATGGAGCGGCTGTG
>DASYYZ010000081.1:0-1957 GCA_035946735.1 Terriglobia bacterium | reverse complement strand
GTTCCGCCCGCAAACGAAGCTTCCATTTTATCTGCGATGAGCGAGGCTGTTCCGCGCGCGTCTGTCGCCGTCACCTCCGGGTGACCGCTCGCGATCGCGGCGCGCGGATGCATCTGCGCATCCAAATCGATTTCGAGCGCGGTTGCAGACAAAACGCGCTGCCCTTGCGCGGCGTGAACACGACCAAAGAGCCGCAACGTTCCGTCGCTCCTGCGGAACTCGAGTGCGCTGCCGGTTAGATTTACAGGTAGTGCGTGGGAATTTGCGGGCGGCGTCATTGTCAATTGCACATTGCTTTGTAGCCGCGCATCTTCGGTCTGCGGATCGTAAAGGACGCCGGTGGCTCGGCCCGCGCCGCCGGGAAATTTCAGCGTGACCGGATTCTTGGTGGAGACTTTGCCGCTGTCGCGATCGAGAAGAATGTCGCTGGTCTCGAAATGCATCCCCGCTGAACTGGCGTTGGCCACGGGATTCTTTGTGGCGTTGCGCAAATCGATTTGCACCGTGCCCTGGCAGCGAATGCTTCCGGTGGCGGGTTCGTAGCTGCATTCGTTGGCGCGAACCGAATCGTTCCTCTTTCCTTCGGGGCCATGAATCGTAATAGCCACGTTCTCGAGCAGGCTGCGATTTTTGTCTTTGAACTCCGTGGCCTGCGAGGCGCGAATCGTGAAGAGAGTGTGACCTCCCACGTTCTTTGAGTAGGTGAAGTCGCTGGATTGTTGAGTGACGCTCGGCGGCACGGACGGCGGCAAATTTTTTCGCGCGGCGCGGTCAGCAAAGCGGCCGCGCACAAAAATTCCAGCGACAATCAACGCGATGGCAATGGCAACGCCGGCGGACCAGCGGGCGTAGCGCGCAGCTTCTCTGTTCTGCATCGATTCGGAGACGCCTCAGCCGCGATTCAGGCTTAGCTGTGAGTATAGGGAATGGGTTTGCGCACAACAACTCCTGGGGTGAGAACCGGCTGCAAAAACCATGATTTAGGGGGGGTTGAAAAAGCGGTTATACTAGACTCACCTGTCAGTTAAGTTGTTCAAAGAGTTAACAACAAAGGAAACCCGTTTAGTTGAGATGGCTTCAAGCGTCAGGGAAGATCCATTGTGAGAAAAAGCCCCACGCTCACAAAACGAGCATGGCGCACCCGAGAAACCAACACTGGAGCCTGGGCGAGGCGCCCAGATAGGCGGTTGCCGGAGCTACTAATGCTCTACGTTGACGCGAATCTTGTGAGGGGCAGGTCCTTGGCAGAAGGCGAATTCCCGAAACTCTTGGGAGCCATAAAAGACCCACAAGGCGTTCGGCCCTACATGGGCGACCAGCCGATTCAACGCTTGCCGAACCGTTATGTTATTGAAGACTGCCGTCCACGGTACTGGCGGGTATTCGCCACTCCCTCCTCCAATCTGGACGTGCGCTACTTGCTCAACAGGTGGGGGCAGCTGCCGAACGATAGCGAGGAGTCCCTGGTCGATCTGCGTGATGTCCTGCACTTGGAAGACCTCCAATTCGCGGTTCAGAAGATAGGACGGGTCGCCTACGGTTGCTCGCGGGTAAATGTTGGTCGCATTGCCATCATCAGACCACATATACCGTGGGTCGGCCGCACACAAAGCGTCGAGAACGTCACGTGCAGTCGGGTGCTCCAACCTGACCGTTATCTTGGGGTAAGGTGCCTTAGGATCAGAGAACTTGTGCGTCAGAATCTCTTCAAAGCCAAAATGAATCCCCAGGCTTTCCTTCTCTAACATCTTTACGCCGGTCAAGATCGATTTGTCGTCCAGTGTGAAGTCCGGCATTCTCGTATCTAGCGGGGAGGCGGCACCAACCTTGCTGAGTTTCTGCGCGGAAGTGGCGGGCGAGATCAGCAAGAGGCCTAAGACTATTAGAATTGACGAGACCTGACTTTTCATTGCGAGCTTCCTTAGTTTTCTGGGAGGACGCCGGTGGTGGCGGCGGC
>DASYYZ010000080.1:0-3020 GCA_035946735.1 Terriglobia bacterium | reverse complement strand
ACGGACTCGGCGGCTGGATCCTGGGCGGCGCCACGATGGGCTTGGCGATTGCAGCGACGGCTCTGAAGACGGCCTGGAATCGGCGCTTCTCATCGTAAACGAAAAACCGGCCAGTGAATTTGTAAGCGCTCCGCACTAGTTGTGGACTGAGGCCGTTTCTCGACCCAGTCTGAGTTTCCACACAACAAGCCGTCCAAGAGGGTATTGTCAATCTAGTTGACAAACTATTAAGATTGTCAACATAATTGACGATATGAGGTCGGATCCAGAATCGGTGGAGCAGTTGATCTGGGAGTTGAGGCGAGTATTTCGCGAATTGACAACGGTTGCCGACCAGGAACTCCAGACGGTCGGAATTCGGACGGGAGACCGAGCATTTCTGGAGTTCTTGGCAAGAGAAAGCCGGCCTGTCTCGCTGTCCGATCTGGCCAGGAAATACTCGGTCAGCCGGCAGCACATTCACCAAACGTTGCGGAACCTCCCGAATCCCGATTGGGTGGACAAGACTCGCGACCCGTCCGACGACAGGACCGTCCTGCTGTCCTTGAGCCCAAAGGGGCGACGGATTTGGAACAGGATTCGAGAAGTTGACCGCAGGCTTCTGAGCAAGCTCGCAAGGCGCCTTCCCCGGGATAGTGTGGCGACCACGACCGATCTACTTGGGTTACTACGGCGTGAGCTCGCAGCGAGGAAGGAGATCGAAAAATGAACAGGTGTGAACAACCATCCGGTTCGTCTGCGCGGAGCCGACTGCTCCCTCCAAGAGGGTTGCTACTCAGCCTGCTGGTTCAAGGTCCGTTGATTTTGTTGCTTTGGCCTCCCCATCTGGCAGGCAGGATGGTCTTCCTCGGCACCGCGATGTTGACCGGAGGTGTGGTCTTGAACATCTGGGCTGACCGGCTGTTTAAAAGGAACGGAGTGGCGGTCTGCCCGTTTGGCATCGTGCCCAAACTGATAAGCGACGGGCCATACCGGCTCAGCCGCAATCCAATGTACCTCGGTATGGTGCTTATAAGCACGGCTGTTCCCTTGATAACGGGTGTCTATCTCAACCTTTGCGCGCCAGCCGCGCTCGCCATTTGGTTGCACATTCGATTTGTGTTACCGGAAGAGGAGTTTTTGCGGAAACGGCTGGGGACACAGTATCTGTTGTACGCAAGCCGCAACTCCCGCTGGCTGGGACTGCCGGGACCGCACCCCGCCCAGAACAGTGAGGGGGCAACCGGCAGGGCTTGAGCCGCTCTATCGGACAGAAGTGGTCTCCCGACTGTCGAGGAGTCGGTACACAAGGCCGTATGAACCGTTGATCTGGCCCTGTACCCTCTTCCTCCGTTAACTCAACAGTATTGCAGCTAGGTCGATATCTGTACCGCCCTTGCGCTCTCTTCTTATGCGCAAATGGATCATCAACGTGGTTCGCCACGGCGTCACAAAGAAATGTCCCCCAATCTCTCAAGCCAAGAGCGCTCTTCAGCCCACGAAAGATCGGGTATCCATCGGGAAAACTGATGCGCTGATTTCATTCGGTCAGCGAGTTTGCTCAATATGCTCCTGATTTGGGCTTCCTCGAAGTAGTAGAGAACTCCCGCCGCCAACGAACCAATATACGGAGGAGCCGCCCTGTAGACAGCTCGCCCACGAGTCATCGAGGATGGACCCACCGATAAGCTGCCGGCTGAATTTACTTCACGGGGAATAGAGAGCTTTACATGTCACCATGTAGTGACATATACTGTCACCATACAGTGACATTGCTTTATAAGAAAGGAAACTCGTATGCTTCGCGGGCTTTGCTCTTATCGGCTGTTAGCGATCGCAGCCATAACGTTTCTCACTTCGCCGCTGCTTGCGCAGACCCCTGCAACATCGAATAGCACGGAGAGCAGTGTTTCCCCGTGCTGGAAGTTCGGCACCGAGATCGACCTGTTACCCTACGTCATGCACGGTTACTATGCGTCCGCCTTCACCGCTCATGGCGCTTGGCGCTTTCGTGGTGTGGCTGCGCGCAGTGAGGCTCCCGGCTTTCTGGTCAGCGACGGCTTCGAGAAGAAGCGAACCGATGCCTACGCTGCTCTCGTCGACCGCTTTGTCGGAAGGAAGAAAGACCGCCTCGAAGGCCCTTGGGGCGGCGGGGGTGTGGAAGTCTGGCGCAGCCGCATCCGTCAGGAAGACACTTCCAATTTCACCGGCTACAACAATACCGTCCTCACGGCAGGCGGAGGCTACGTTTGGAAACTGTCGAACCACTTCTACGTGAACCCGTGGAGCGCGATGCACGTCGTGGTGGGCGGTGACCGCAGGATCAATGTTTCTGGCAAGACTTATGAGCAGCCGCGTTTCACTCCCGAAATCTCCTTAAAATTCGGGATCATTTTCTAGCGCGACACGGAAGAGTGGTGGCCAAGAGAATGGTGGTTATCGCGAATATCTAGTGCCCAAAGACAGTCAACAAACTCGCAAAAAGATCATCCGCGCAGTCGGGCGGCTACTCTCGCGATCGGGATTTCGCAATATCGGGATCAACGCGATCGCGCGTGAGGCGAAAGTCGACAAGGTCCTGATCTATCGCTACTTCGGTGGGATGCGGGATTTGCTGCGGGCCTACGCGGAAGAAGGAGATTTCTGGCCTTCTGCAGAAGAACTCCTGGCTGGGCTCGGTGGCAGCTTGCCAACGAGTGACGCGGAACTGGCCACCGGGCTCCTGATTGAATTCGGAAGGGCGCTCCGCCGCCGGCCGATTACGCAGGAAATTATGCGCTGGGAATTGCTCGAAAGGAATGAACTGACGGATGCCCTCGCACACTATCGGGAGGAGCAAGGATTGAAGCTGATCGGCATGGTTCGCGGAGCAGAAGGTCTGGATCTGCAGGTGTTAGGAAGTCTCCTCTCTGCCGGACAGACATACCTGATCCTGAGAGCCAAGACCGTGAACGTCTACAATGGTCTCGAACTCAGCAGCGACCGCGACTGGACGCGCATCGAGAGAACCCTCGAAGATCTCGTCCGCCTGGCGTTTGCTC
>DASYYZ010000079.1:0-3100 GCA_035946735.1 Terriglobia bacterium | reverse complement strand
GCGATAACTCCAACTCCAACGGCTTCACCTACGCTCAAACCTCGGGCGGAAGCGGGACCACGGGCACTATTACCTGGGGCGTGGATCCCACTGGCGACACCAGCAACAATCTCAGCACCGGAACCACGATCGCACCCAGTTCAACTTGTAACTGGTCGATCAGCGCGTCCGACAGCAGCGGTAACCAGGCCCAAAGCTCCACCTACTTCACCGCTCCATAAGACTTCCCCCAACTTCTCAGAGGCGGCCGGCTAAATATCGGCCGCTTCTTTTGTTTTGCTCGACATGATGCAGTGACTTTGTCTGGGACGCGAATCGTTCTGGCCTGACAACGGGCGAGTTGCCTACAATCGCATGGGAAGGCGGGCGGCTTTCGCTGCGCGCGCCAAAACTCCAGTTGAAAGTTCAGGAGACAATCGCATGCTTCACAAGCATCTGCGCGCTGTTCTGAATTGCGTCGCGGCCCTGGCATTGATATCCGTTCCGTCCTTGCGCCTCGCCGCACAGGAATCTCCTGACGGCGTCCCGGAAACCAAGGCTCCGCCGCCCACGATCGCTTTGCCGTCATGGCAATCGGGCGTTTATTGGGTCCACCACGCCGAGTTGCTGATGACCGACTTCGGCGACCTCGAACATTTCCATGATGCCGACCTGAAGCTCGGGCCGCCCGCGGCCGGCGAAAAGCGTGTTGTATTCATGGGCGACTCCATTACCGAGGGCTGGCATCTCGATCAGTCATTTCCCGGCAAGCCCTACATCAACCGCGGCATCAGCGGCCAGACCTCGCCGCAGATGCTCGTTCGCTTCCGCCAGGACGTGATCGACCTCAAGCCCGCGGTGGTTGTCATTCTCGCCGGAACCAACGATGTGGCCCAAAACACCGGTCCGATCTTGCCTGAGCAAACGGAGGGAGATATCGCGTCGATGGCGCAACTGGCGCGGGCCAACAGCATCAAGGTGGTGCTGTGCTCGATTCTGCCTTCGACCGAATTCTGGTGGCACCGCGGCATGGAGCCCGCGCCCAAAATCGCCGCGCTCAACGAATGGCTCAAGGCCTACGCCGCACGCAAACACTACGTCTACGTGGATTACTATGACGCGATGAAGGATCCGCAGGGCGGCTTGCCGCCAAACCTGAGCAGGGACGGCGTACATCCGTCGCCGGCCGGATTCGCAATCATGGCGCCGCTGGCCGAAGCGGGGATTCAGAAAGCGATGAAAACCAGGGAGTAGCGGGAAGTGGTAACCGGGATTGCGATCTTGTGAAAGTTGCCGTGATTTCAGACCGGCCAATGATCTCTTGCCACCGGTTACTGAGAGGCCTCTGCGTTGCTGAACCCGACCGATCCCCATATAATAGAGGAGGAGAATTGTAGGAAAGGTCTGTCTTTCATCACGATGCCCAAGGAAAAGATTCATCCCAATTACGCCACAGTGCGCGTGTTGTGCGCCTGCGGCAACAGTTTTGAGACCCGGTCGACCCACAAGGGCGACATTCACGTGGAAATCTGCTCGGTTTGCCACCCGTTTTTCACCGGCAAGCAGCGCCTGGTCGACACCGCTGGCCGCGTCGAGCGCTTCCGCCGCAAGTATGCCAAGGCAAGCGAGGCCGCGCCGGCAAAGAAGTAGCCAGAGCGACAGTTTTACCAGATGGGCCTCCGCCGCGGTGGAGGCCCGCGCTCGTTTGGGGCAAAAATCCTTAGGTCTGAAGAGAGAATTCAGAATCGGTTCACGCGGCCGTCGGTGCGCAGTCAACCCCCTCAGCTTCAGATTTTTTCTAACTGGCTGAAAATGAACGCACAATTTCCGGAGCCGATTTGCCGAAAGTTTTTCTCCCCTTTGGAATCAATGCATTAGGAGTGTGGATACACTTCTGGATACAAGTATGGATGGAAGCCCTTTCCGCGTGGGTATTGACCACATGGAGAGGGAAAAATGGCAAGCAAGAAAGTCACTCTGTACATCCGGCCAGTTCTGTCGGATGGTTCACGCCCATACCTTCGACCAGCATACCTCCGGGGCGGCAAGCTCCGCGAAGGGTACGCCCTGGTGCAGGGTCATCCTCAACAGGTCCCCAATGCTGAATACTATGTCCGCTACCTCAAGGGCGGGAAACGAGTCTGGGAGCAGGTAGGCTGCGATGCTGGTGTAGCACTGGCTGCGCAGCAGCGCATCTCCACCCGGATGGCCGCAGTCCAGGCTGGCAACACCATCCCCGAGGACAACCGCAGCAGCCTGACGGTCAGCCGCGCGATCGAGCCCTATTTACAGCATGTCGCAAACAAGGGACGGGCAGAAAACACCCCCAAAAATTACGCATTCACGTTGCGGCACTTCGCCCGCGAGTGTAACAAGCCTCTGCACCTGATCACCGCTGAGGACCTGATCACCTTCGGCGGACGGATGCGAGACCAAGGCTATGCAGATTCGACCATCCATCACCACTTGGTGGAGATTGGCACGTTCCTGAAGCACTACGGGTTTAAGGATGTGCTCCCGCCCGGGGACCTGCCGAAGTTCGTCGCGAAGACGGCTGACAGCTACCACCAGGATGATCTGACCAGATTCTTCGCTGCCTGTGATGACGACGACGACCGGCTGCTTTTCGAGTTTTTCCTCGCCTCTGGTTATCGCGGTGGTGAGGTACGCTATGCGACCTGGGCGGATGTTGACTTTGCCGCTGGCACGGCGACGGTGAGGGCAAAGCGCACACGCACCCTCAACTGGAAGCCAAAGGACCGCGACGAGCGCACGGTACCTCTACCAGATGCCCTAGTCGAGAGACTACGGGAGCGTAGGCGGCTGCACCCCAATGCCTTCTACATTTTCGGCGATGGGCGAAACAGACTGCCGTATCCCATCAGGCGGCTTCGTGGGATAGCGTTCCGGGCCGGGCTCAACTGCAGGGAATGCATCACCCCGGATGGCCAGTCATGCCGCGAGCATGCCGTGTGCTACCGCTGGACGCTCCATAAATTCCGCCGGACCTACGCCACTCTGCAGCACGAGATCGGCGGGGTATCGGCCCGCACGCTGCAGTCCCTATTAGGGCACAGCAAGCTCGAAACAACGCTCAGATATCTGGCAGTGACTGATTCGA
>DASYYZ010000078.1:0-21085 GCA_035946735.1 Terriglobia bacterium | reverse complement strand
GGGCCTCTACTGGTACGAGCCTTTTAATTCACCAGGACGCATTCAGTGGCGGCGGCATATCATCGACTACAGCACGAGGACGGGAGCGGGGCTGCAGATTCCAGTGGTCGATATCGACGGCGACGGCGATATGGACATCGTGGTGGCGGGGAAGAGCGGGCTGTACCTCTTTGAGAACCTCGCGAAATCGCTGTGAGCACAGATTGTGCATCGGGACTCGATCCCTGATTTGATTAGGGCTTAAGCTGTTCCACATTTCGGCTGACTCCAACGTAAGAGGGATCTGTTCCTGAAAAATTTGCTCTTCGAGAGCGCCCTCTGGCGGCACAATCTCCTCTTTCCCGTTTCGGTAAATGCGAGCGTCCTGGTGGATAAGATACAGACACCAGACGTGCGACCCACGAGCCAGGTGCCCCTTGACGCGTTGGTTGCCGCCATCGACCAAGACCACGAGAAGCCCCGATTCCGCCTCACCATGACAAAAGCCAGGTCAACGTATTGCCAGTCCGACGGACCGAGATTAACCGTAATGCCGTCCAACTCTACCCGCGTCGCGTTCGACTTGGCGTCGACTCTAAGCACCCGACCGAGAGAGCCGTTCATGAATCCTCGTGTCCAGTCGTTTCTGGTCCATATGATGGGCTCCCCTTCGCAGATCCGCCCTGCGGCGACTGTAAGTCTTCCAGGTGTGACCAACTGATGAAAGTACGTGTGGATGGTTTCCGTCCCTGCAGTTCCACGCTTGAGCGGGGTGATGATCTGGTACGCCTCAGCGCCGAGAGCGGAAATGATCGCCGGCAGCACCCCCAGCATGCGGTCACCCCTTGCGTCGATGAATGAGACTCCGTCAGCTCGCCCCTGGGTAGGTACCGAGGCAGGGAACTCGCCCCTCGCGAATCGCGTTTGCGACCGCCAGGAATTGTGGAGCTTGATGTTTGGCGATGGACCTGCGTTAGCGACACCATCGGGAGACGTTGACGGTCCCTATTAGGGCTGCCGGGTCTCGGGCCATCAGAACCGAATGCAGATTAGCGCCGAAGGCCCCCGCCAGTTTCCGCGCGGTCGCAGGACCGATGCCTTTGAAATCCGGGTCGCTTGCTTAACCACCTTGCCAGCAAGAAACTTCTATCCGGCCTGGCTTGAAAGGGGCGGGGAAGTCCGGCACGGGTGAGTTGGCTCATGCGAGCACCCGCCTACCGGTCTCAATCATGATTTCCTTAACGTACTGCAATCTCCGCAGATTACGGCGCAATTCGAAGATCTCCGCTTTAAGAGTTGCGTTCTCCTGCTCCAGCTTGAAGGATTCGCTGATCACGACAATCGACGGAAACAGCTTCGCGAAAGACTTGGGCGTCTAATCCCAGCTTGATGGCTGCTTCCTGAAGCATCTCACCAGCCGCTGGGTTTTGATAGAAGACCCCTCGATCAAAGCCACATGCGAAAGCAACTGTTGAGGTATTCACCCTGCCGTTTGCGTGAGGGTAGTTTACTGCCCGTGGCGGCAAGCTGGTCCAGGTAACTCCTGGGCCGTTGCACATTCGCGGCCCCGATTTCCGTGCCCGAGTGGCGTCGCTCCACTTGCCTGCCGCCCACTGCCGTGCCGCAAAACACGGCGGCGTTCGCCTCATTTAGGGGAATCTCCATCAGAATCTCCTCTTTCGTCTTCCTCCGCCTTTGGGTGCATGTCGTTCGCTAGGCGCGAGCTGACGGCTAATCTAAGGTTGAAGGCTCCCGATAGGAATAGGCCCCTTGACGCCTCCGCCTGGCAGCGCGCCGACTCTCTTCAACTCTTCCAAAGCGTCGTGGGAATCTCCGAAAAATCGGAGCCATTTGCTGATTCCGCCCAGCTCACGCACGACGCGAATCATTGCAACGTGCGACGCCCGAAGGATTCAATCTGCTTTTCCAGATCAGCAATGCGCTGGTCCTTGTCAGCCATCTCAGCGGCGACTTTCGCCCGAGAAAGCTTGGGCAGCCTTCTGCCCAGCTTCGGAACTCTCGCTGCCGGGTTTGGTACTGCCGGAGCAGCTCCGAGCGAACCGCATGGCGAGTGATGGAGGACGCGTGGCGGATGGAAGGATGTTTCTTCGCGACTGCGCGCGGCGTGATGGTCACGTTAGCCGCGAGCATTCCGTTGAGAACGCGCACGATCTCCGAGTCGGAGCCGTGTAGCGGCCGCTCTGGCGGATCAGTCGTTTCCATCGAGGACCCTCGCTTTGTTTATTGAGCGGCCGCGTGACAAGTCGGGCCCATCCGGAAATACCGGCTGACCCCGTGCTGTAGCGAGAATCTTCTGCACTGCCTCCAATCGCCTCCGTGCATGCGCAAGCTGATTCTCTTGTCCGATGCTGTTGGATTTGCTCGCACCTATTGAGTCGACCGCAACTTTGAGCTGAGTTTCCACTTGGACTAGATTGTTACGGTGTTCAGGCAGGCCGCTCGCGGAAAAATGGCGGCAGCCGGAGAAGCATTCGAGGTGCTTCGGGCAGGGGTCGACTGTAAAGCTGTTTAACGCAATGCTGCGATTCTCAGAAAAGCAACAACTTCCAAAAGGACCATCAATGTCTGATAAGGCATATTATGTTAATCTGGATTCGTGAATTAGAAGCGCGCCGATACAAGTTTTTGCGTCACGTGGCCAGGTCGCGAGCCGACGCCTTTGACCGGGCTAGGGCTGTTGGAAGGGCCTACTTGCCCTGCTGGTCGGCACCCTTCTTTCCTTCCCAGGTGCCTTTCTCGCCGCCGTCTGACGACCACTCGCCGCCGGAGAGCTGACCGTTATCCAGTTTGGCGCTGAGGACGTAGGTGCTGTCACCGCCGTTGATGTGGATCTCCAGCTTTCCATCTTTGAAGCTGGCGGTGCTGATGTCGGTATCGCCGAGCGGCGACGAGATGGATCCCGTTACGTTTTCGCTATCCTGGCTCAAGTAGAGCGTGAAACCGATGTCGCCGTTAGTTCCGCCGTGGGCCGTGCATTGCCAGGTACCGGTCAGCGGTCCGGCAGGTTTGGATTTACTGTCCTGCGATTTGGCATCCTGGCTGGCGGCGAAACCCGCGAGGCCAAGGATGGTAAAGCACAACATAAGGGCAATGCGTGCGCGTTTCATGCAAATTCTCCTTTTGTGCAGCGTCCGCGACCACGCTGGCATGCAGTCGGAGCCCGCAAGTGTTTTTCTTGTGGCGATTGATTTTACATCGGCGGACGCGAGCGCGTCCACCGGAAAGACGCGCAGGACGGACACAACGGCGCGGATCGTTTGCCGCAGGCTGGGATTAGAGGCTAGAACCAGAAGTGCCACAAAGTATCGACTAAGGCGTGCGTAAGCGCTGGGGATGAGATCCGCCGGCGGGTCTGGTAGGCAACCCCGTAAAAGAGTCCGGCGACAGTTGCCATGATGCAGTAACGCCAATTCGGGACCGGCGGATGATGAAAGTGGGAGGCGCCGAAGATCACGGAGGCAATCACGAGGCCACCGCGGCCCGCCGGCCCCCTCCGGATACTCTTTTCGAGTAAGTTCTGAAGAATTCCACGGAACATCAACTCCTCAGGGACAGCGATGGTTAGATAGATGCCGACAAACTGGAGGCCCAGAGTTGACCAGGAGACGGAGCTTGGATGAAACCGGATGAAGTGAAGGGCGTAGCCGAGAGGTATGGCAATGAGCGTGAAAAGGATCCAGTTGGCGACACCGGTGCGCACGTCCGCTTTGCGCCAGAGCAAGCAGTAGCCTACGCCGTCCAGGTGCCGGACCACCACGAAGGCGTATACGCCGGAACAGACGGCGGTAAGAGGCAGCAGGAAATACAAATCCTCCGGCCACGTCCAGATGTCGCGCAGCCATCCGGCCGGTATCGGTATGGCGATAACCGCCATGGCCGCGAAATCGCGCCAGTTAGCGGTTGCGCGGTGACGCCGGTAGTCTGGAAGCAGCAGGATCGTCGGAGCCAGAAGGTAAGCGGTGAGCTTCAGCAGTGCGGACCACGAGAAGCTGCGGGCGCCGGCGGCGTAAAGGAGATAGGGCGCGAGCAAGAGCAGTGGCAGGGCAGCCGCAGCGACCGCTGACTTCCCTGCCCGCTGCTGCAAGGCTCGCACAACGGCGCCATCGGCGAGCGCCACAAAGGCTCCCAGCATGAGGGCCGTCGCCGCCAGAAGTGCGCCTACGCGCACCGGATCCACTGGCGCGCGGACTACCACAAGCCAGTCGGCCAGCGCCGCCAGAGCAAGAAGCAACACGATCGCGAGACCTAGAGTTCTCATCGCAGCGGGAGTGAATGGGATCCAAGCCCCAAGACGCGGCCGCTCGTCTAGCCTAGCAGCCTGCAGAAAAATGAATTGTCGGGCCTCTAAATGGCGCGTCCCCGTACTTTTCCGCAGCCTGCTAGGCGAGAACCGCTGGCCGAGAGCCACGCCGGCTAGTCCGGCCAGACTCCGAGCAGCCGCCGCAGAATCAGGAGTTGGCCGAGATGGTAAGAGTTGTGATCGGCAAGCAGCAGAGCCTCGCGCAAGATGGTGTGGCCAGCGCCATGAGGTATTCCGGCGTGGAGGTCGACCTTCGGGTCTGAGACCAGCTTCTGCATCCTCTTCAAGTCACGACGAAAGACCACCACGCTCTCACTCCAGGCCTGAGGATTCGGCGGCGCCTCGAACTCGGGCCAGTACCCGCCGGGAAACTCCGGCGAGACGTGCTTGGGGTTGCGGCTGAATTCGACGATGTCCCATTGAGCGATCCGCAGGTGCTCCAGGAGCTGCCAGGCGCTGTGTGGCAATCCGGCCGGCTTGCTGCCCTGGAGCTCGGGCGGAAAGTCAGCGATGATCTTTTCAAAATCAACATGGGCGTTGCCGCCGCGTAGTAATGAAAGCAGATGCTCCCGCAGCGACGCGTCATGCGAAGCATTGCGACTGGCGGCGGCAGGCTTTCGGGCAGGTTTCTTAGCCTTGACGGGTCGAGCGGCTCGGGTCTTACGTTTTGGCATAGCTTCCTCCTCAGCTCCAGATTATGACTTTGGCTTCGAACGCCCCTCCGTCACTGGCTCAAGCGATCGCGCCAGGCGCAGCGACTCAAACCCGAACTTGTCTCGAACCCGGTCGGCGGCTCGCGCCACGCGGCCAAACCGCTCCCTCTCCGAAGCCTCGAGCAGGTTCTTCTGGAAAACGACGGATTCGAGATGCGAAGCGCGCACGCCCAGCAAACGTACCTTCTGGTTGGGCTGGTAGGTCTTCTGAAAGAGATCGAGAACATGCCTGAAGATTACCGTGTCAAGGTCGGTGGGTTCGTCCAGCGTTACGTCGCGGGTAAAGGTACGGAATGGCGCAAACCGAATCTTCAGGCCCACCGTGCGCGCATAAAAACCATGCTCGCGCAAGCGCCGGGCGACCCTCTGAGCGAGCAGTGAAAGTGTGCGCTGGAGCTCGACGACCTCGTCGGTGTCCTGGTCAAAGGTCGTCTCGTGGCTGATCTGCTTGGTCTCCTCTCCCGGGCGGTAAGCTTCGATGTCGTTGCCGAGAGCTTTCTGGTGAAGCCACTCGCCGTATTTGCCGAATTGCCGCCGCAGCCGGTCCAGCCCGAAGGCCTGAATGTCGCCGATGGTCCAGATGCCGAGCGAAGCGAGCTGCGGCTCCGTGAGCTTCCCGATCCCCGGCATTCGCCGCACCGGAAGCTGCCTCAAAAAAGCCGGCTCCTGCCCGGGAACAACATAGAGCATGCCGTGCGGTTTTGCCTGATCGGATGCAATCTTGGCCACCACGTGCGAGGTGGCAGCGCCCACTGAACAATTGAGCCCGGTTCTTGCTTTCACCGTGCGAATCAGGCGATCGGCCGCGCGCAAGGTGGGCCCGTGCAGTCGTTCCGAGCCCGTCAGGTCCAGATAAGCCTCGTCGATCGACACCATCTGCACCACCGGTGTAAACTCCGCAAAGATTGCCGCGACCTGCTTCGAGTACTGGTAGTACTTCGGGTAATTTCCACGCAGAAAGATGGCGTGGGGACAGAGCTTCCTGGCAGTCCCGATGGGCTGCGCGGAATGGACGCCGAACTTCCTGGCTTCGTAGCTGGCGGCTGTCACCACGCCGCGCCCTCCCGGGTCCGCGCCTACGACTACGGCTTTACCGCGCAGCGATGGATTCGCGATTTCCTCCACTGAGACGTAAAAGGCGTCCATGTCGACGTGCAGAATCTGACGGTATGGCAGAGTTTCCATTCTTTTGAGCGCAGTTTCCGGTTCTCAGTTTTCAGCCAACGGGATCAATTCCACAAACCTCTCACCGACGACGGGCAGAGACGGCCATCGGCTAGCTGACCACTGACGGCGGACAACTGGCCGCTCGCTTTCGCGCCATAACCACCCGCGGAATCCCTGCAAGGTCGGGCCTGACTTCGGCATTGCTCCAGTTCTCATCGAGCATCGCAAGCACTCTCCCGGCCTGATTGTACCCGACCTCGACAACAACGTATCCACCCGGACCGAGGACGCGCAGGCTCTCGAAAAACAGGCGGCGATAAATAGCCTCGCCCTCTCCGCTTCCGGCCCAAGCGATTCGGGGTTCGAACTCGCGCACCTCGCGTTGGACCGAGTCCAGATCGTCAAGGGATACATAGGGGGGATTCGATACCACAAAGTCGAATTGAGCGGCAGCGCTCAATCCGGAGAGAAGATCGGTCTCCACAAATCGAACGCGGTCCGCGAGACCGAGCCGCACGGCGTTGCGTCGAGCAACTTCGAGGGCGGCGCGCGAAATATCGGTGGCGAACACCTGAGCCTCGGATAGTTCGGATGCGAGCGCGAGCGCGATACAACCCGATCCCGTGCCGGCATCGACGATGCGCAGTAGGGATTCGGACCGGCGGGCGCCCTCATCAGCGCTGCTTCCCTGCCCTCTCAGCGGCGACGGCGCGAGTTGAAGTACGGTTTCTACCAGATGTTCGGTCTCGGGGCGTGGGATGAGAACGTCCGGCGTAACATTAAAATCGAGTCCCCAAAATTCCTGGCGGCCGGTAATGTACTGGGTCGGCTTGCCGGTGCCACGCTCGGCGATCAGGCCGGAATACCGCTCGGCCACGTCCGAAACGAGATCAGACTCAGGATGGCTGTAAAGATAGCTGCGGTCGGAACCGAGGACATACATGAGGAGTAGCTCGGCCGCCAGTTCCGCCGAGGGGATATTCTGCTCCCGAAGGCTGGCAATGGCTGCGCGCAAGGCCTGGCGGATCTGCATGGAAGCTCGATCAAGATCAGTACAGTTCAGGCTATACTTCGAGACCGGGTTCAGGTCAAGCGCAAAGGTTTGGTAGCGGTGAGTTTGCAGCAGAGGCGGGGTTACGCCGCCCAAATGGCGGGGTAAACCTGCCGCCACAGATGAGAATTTTTTGACTTCAACCACAGCTTGATTCATTTTGGTTTGGTGTGTTCAAAGAGAAGGGATGTGACAAGGAGCTAGCGGAGGGCGGCCCACTAGCCTAGAAACTAGTTCGGTCCCGATCGCTTCAGCGATGGGCTTGTCTAAGTCAACTTTCTGAGACCACGGCCTTCCTAACCTCATCCCCTGAGGAGAAATAGACCGCGGCATCAGGGCGAAGCGGTTGCTAGGTTCCATTTGCTTCTCGGATTAAATCCCTAAATCACTTGCGAGGACGCTCGCCGCAGCCGGCAAGAGTCGCGCTGCGAGCGAGCGCGGGCTCGCCAACCGGCTCCAGTCAACTATCAAATAAATTATTCTACATCATGAGGTAGGTAACCATATGTCAAGTACTACTAGAAGACGGAATGGTCAGGGGCTCATATCAGGTTTGGTCCTGTTAGCCGAACTGGCGATGGTCTCCGCGAATGCCTGGGGAACAAATCCAGTACCCCAGATCAACCAGCCTCTGGTGCCCGCGAGCACTCCCGCTGGAAGCGCAGCAAGCTTTACCCTCACCATAAATGGCTGCGGCTTTGTCCAGGGCTCCGTGGTCTACTGGAATTCTACCCTCCGAAAGACCACGTTGGTGAGCTCCACTCAGGTAACGGCAACCATTACCCCGAACTTGTTCTCTGTCAGTGGCACGGCGTCGGTCAAGGTCGTCAATCCGGCGCCCGGCGGAGGCACCTCGAACGTGGCGTTTTTTCAGGTGACCTCCGCCACAACGCGGGTCTCCTTGAGTGCGTCCAGCGCCACCGTTTCATCGAACCCGCTTGCAGTGACAACGGCGGACTTTAACGGCGACCGCAAGCAGGATCTGGCTGTCTCCAACGAAGGCTCGAATACCATTTCGATTCTGCTCGGCAACGGCGACGGTACGTTTCAGTCGCACGTCGACTACGCCACCGGCGCAGAGCCCGCGGGCCTGGCGACCGGTGACTTCAATCGGGATGGCGAGCTGGACCTGGCGGTAGCCGGGCTCCTATCTTCCTCCGTGGCGATCCTGCTGGGAAATGGCGACGGTAGTTTCCAGAATGCCGTCGACTACATGACCGGCGCTTATCCTGAATCTGTGGCGACGGGTGATTTCAACGGCGATGGCTTGCTCGACCTGGCGCTTGCCACCGACAGCGCTCTCGGTTCGGCATCGGTTCTGCTCGGGAACGGCGACGGCAGCTTCCAGAATGTGGTTGACTTTCCTGCCGAACTGCTACCCACGTCGCTCAGCACCGGTGATTTCAACGGCGACGGCAAACTTGACCTGGCGGCCGCCGACTTCAATGGCGGATCTGTGTCCGTGATGCTTGAAACGACAATCTTGTGGGCGCCTACCGGCTTGACATTCGCCAGCCAAAATCTGGGAACCACCAGCGCGCCTCAGACAGTCACCTTGACCAACATCGGCTCCCAGTCAGTAACCGTGACGAGCATTGCCACCGCGCGGCGCCGTATGCGGAGTCCAACACCTGCAACAGTTCGCTCGGCGCCGGCTTAAGCTGCAGCGTGAGTGTTACCTTTACCCCGACGGTGCCCGGCGCATCGAGTGGCAGTCTCACCATCACGGACTCCGCCGTGGGCAGTCCGCAGGTGGTGAGTCTGACCGGTACCGGAACCGGCCCGGCTGTGAGCCTGAGCTCTTGAATCGCTGAACTTATTGCATTTGGGTCAAGTTTTTGCGCGGCGAGTTGGGCGTGTTCGACTCGTCGGCTGATCTCGGCCTCTATTTGTTGAAAGCAGCGTTGTAAGGCCCTTGGCGAACACTATCGGGCATTGCAAAATACAATGACGACCGCTGCTGTAGCGCCGGTCTGCGACCGGCGTCTTTCGCCGCTCATAGAGCGGCGCTACAGAGAATGACGTCATTGCATTTTGCAATCTTCAATAGGAAAGCAGAATACTCAGCGTCGCGAAATTGGCTAAACAGCGGTCACGTAGATTCGGCATCGTCTTCTGCCTCGCCCTCAGGAGTTGAGGGCTCCGTCTCTTCCAGGAGATCTTGGTACTCGGCGGTCGGACGGGCGGCCAGAGAGGGTTCCCGGAGGACATCCTCCAGATGCTCCCGAGCCTCGACCTCGAGCGCTTTCGGGTCCGAGTGGGGACGAGCACCACGCCCCCAGGATGCGGCGAATACTGGACCAACACCCAAACGCGCGGTCGCCTTCTGCTGAAGCGGTGCTCGGATAAGCCATTGGATTCTTTTGGCGATGCCCGAGGGAAATGGCCCATGGAGAATTGGCCCAAGTTCGAGCGACCGGGGATGACATGCGCGCAGCCCTCTTGGCCCCCATTCCATTGTTCGACCTCAAGGGCGATCAACCCTCGATTCACGCACAGCTTCCCCGCCCCGGCCTCTACCGCGATGAAGGTCTTTCGGCAAGCCACTTGGCCGCGACCGGCTGGAGGGTGCGCTACCCTATTTGCCTTCGCGGGTGTATATTCCTGACTGAGGTAGTGAGTGCCGGATCCTGCAGGCTCTTGATCTGAGCAGGCTGCTCAAGGTTCGAGACAGTTGGCGGCATCGGCAGTTCCGGCATCTGTAGATCAGAAAGATCTACCACGATGCGCGATATTGAAGTGAATTCGCCCCCGGAGTCGAGGGCCTCCACGACTGTAGGACGATCCGGGGCTGCGAACCAGGCTGCCGCATCGCTTTCCTCGGCTTCAACCGGTTCATCCGCTTCAACCGCGGCTTTGAGCGGCCTTACTCGGTTTATGCTGCCCGCCGCTACCCGCTACGTGCTTCAACTCCAGCAACAGCAAGGCAACCGTCGTGTTCAGCGTGTGCTGGCAGCCGTCAGGACCGAGGGTGCCGAGCGCGCAAGCAGCCAGGTGGTTGCACCCTCCATCGAGCGCGACAGCCGCGGTCCAGGTGAGTGGGGGAGCGACGGTGCGGACGGACAAATCTCAGCACGGGCAGAGGTCCGGACGCCAGCCCCACCCATTAGCCGAACCGTCCAGCGCGAGTCAGAAGATGCTACAGGCGGCGACGCCGCGCCTGCAGCGCCCACGGAGCGCCCGGCGGGTACACTCTGGGCGACGGACGCGTCCGGCAAGACTCTCCCTCCCAGCCTCGATGACATCTCCCAGGGCGGGGTCAACGACTGTTTTCTGTTCGCTGCCATGTCCGCGATCGTTAGTGCCGATCCCCAGAAGATCGTTAACATGATTCAGGACAACGGCAATGGAACCTATACCGTAACGTTCAGAGGGATCGGCTTCTTCTCCTCGGCTGAGCAGACCGTATCGGCTGACTTCACCGTGGGCCAGCACGGCAACGTGACGGCGCGCAAGGCTCTGTGGCCTCTCGTCATCGAGAAGGCCTATGCGCAGCAGAAGGGTGGACTTCAGGCTTTGGGCAAAGGTGGCAATGCCGGAACCGCGCTCGACGAGATGCTGAACGACGGACCGAGCCGCTTCGATCCGCGAGAGAAACCCGCCGACTACATTCTTGGAAAGCTAGCGAAAGCCAAGGAAAAGAAGTGGCCGATGACAATTCTCTCGCCCAAACAGGAAGGCACCACCCAGGACAAGCAGGCGCTGGCCGACCACACACCGGGGCTCCACTTCTGGCATACTTACGCCATCATCGACGTCGATTCGGACAACAACCGGATCAAGCTTTTCAACCCTTGGGGTCACGATCACCCCAACGGCGACGGTTGGATGAACATCGAACAGGTGCGCACATTCTTCATCGAGATCGATATCAATGATTGACGGGCAGGTCGCGCGTCGAGCCCTGGCCGCCTGGGTGCTTGCGGCGGCTGCGGGCGCCGGTTGCCGCGCCCCGCGCGCCTCGCCGGTAACCGGACCGGCTGCCTCAAATGAGGTCTTGACGTGCACTTCAGGGGAAAACATGAGCAGCGACGAGATAACGATCCAAGAAACCACGCAGCCTGCGATTTCCGGCCACCTGGTTGGGGTCAGCAACATCTGGGAACGGAGCTTGCCGGACGGTCAAGGCGTGGTCGCGTCTCGCCTCAGCGCAACCGTCACGATTCGGGACGTCGCCTCCCAGCAGACCCGGGTGGAGAGAGTGTTTGCCGGGAGCGTTCTCTCTCTGGGCGCTGATCAATACTGCGTCGTGCGCGTCGAGCCCGGAAAGTCGGCGCCGGGCGCAATCACCGTGCGCAAGCTGGGCTAGGACGTGTTGTGTTGCACCGCCTTCCACGCCGTGCTAGGGTCGAAGGCAGAATGTTGGGAAATCAGTCGGCTCGAATAGAAGGCACGTGCCCGGAGGGAGAGATTTATGAGAACCTACGCTGAGAAGCAGCCGGAAGCCGCCCGGCAAGTCGCAGCTGTTGGGCCTGCGCACGACCAGCGGCAAGAGGTTGGGACCGGCAGCCAGGCGGACTCAGTCCTTAGACTCCAACGTACGCTTGGCAACCGAGCCGTGCAGCGCATGCTGCAAGCGAGGGCGGATGACCAGCGAGAGTTGCCGGCAGGCGCCCAGGCATGGTTCGATCGCCCGCAGTCGGTGAACGACGCGCGCGGAGAAGATGACGGTAGTGATCTCCTGGATCAGCGCGACGCTGGGGTCATCGCCCGTCAGGATGGCGACGGCGGCGATGGTGGAGATGGCGCCATTCCTGCTTCCGCCGCGCCTCCCGCTCCGGCAGCGCCTGCCCGGCCCAAACCGATCAATGTTCGAAACGGCCCCTCTCACGCTCCCATCGATTCCGGCGACAGGGTTGGCATGTCGATCGCCATTACCATTTCTTCTTCATCGGGTGTGGATGCCGACATGGCGGGCATTCAGGATAGCGAAAAAGTCGGCCTGTCCGAAAATCACACCGGCTCCATGGTGGGTATGGCTCCATTGCCTTCGAGCCAGAGCGGATTCATGGCCGGTTTCCCCATTCCCGACGATCAGCATGGGTGGTCAAAAGCAGCCGTCATCGATCGCTTCGACAACAACGGCGGAGCGGGCAGCTTCGAGAAGGAGCAACTCGATGTCTTTACCGACGCAGCAGGCGGAGTGACCACGCCTACGGCGATCCCGTCGTCAGGTTACATCATCAAGCGCGAATTCAGCTCCACAGGTGGCACCGCGATCTCGCTAAAAACGAGCAAGCGCGCCGCAGACGTGAGCGTCGGCGGATTCTCTTCGACGGCCGGTCCTTCCGCAACGCAATCGGACACCGTGGTGGTGCGGGCGTAGAGGCTTTGACCGCAACGTAATGCGTCGCCTTTTTCAGTCCGTCGTTGTGCTGCCTCGACGGCCATTATTGCAGGTGCGGGCTTGGTTGCAAGGACGAGCTGGGCCCGGAAAGCCGCTAGCGCAGCGGCCCGTCAAAGAAAGGCAAGCCAGATGGAAAAAAGTGCAAGCAGTGACCGCACAAACGGACCGGACTATTTGCAGCAGTGGCCGGGACTCTTTATAAGAGAAGGCGACCGCATCGTGGACGCGCCTCCGGAAGACGTTGAAGTGGCGAAGCGCTATCCCGCCTTTGCGAACAAAGGCGCCGTGGTGGGCGACCGCAGGATCACGATCATGTGTCGCGCGGACAAGTATCGCGTGGGCGAACAAGTGCGGGTGCTGCACGTTCTGGAGGCGCTCAAGCCTGGGCAGAAACTCTTCGTGATGGGGCCCAAAGCTGTCTACGGCGAGTATGTCGATGACCGCCTCGCGACGGCCGCAAGCGCCGATCCGGCGCAGGCCTATGATGGGCGCGTGCTGGACAGTCCCGGCGTGGACTATAACTACGACATCACCCACTACAGTTTCTCCGAGCCGGGCAGGCACAAGATCTACTGGCAGATGGGTGAGCTGCGATCGAACACACTCGAGATCGAGGTCGTCCATCCGTAGGCCGCTGCGGAGCGCAAACATCAATCGTCTGCGCCTTGATCCGGCCATCGCCCCCTTCGCGGCCTTGGTGCCTCCTGTAGTTAGGGCGAATCGCTCGGACACATCCATTCCGCTGAGGCGTTTCTCGGCATTATCGCCCGCAGCCTAGCGGCCCTAGTCGAAGCTCTAAAAGCCGAGCGCGACTCGCAGGAGCGCCGCCAGAGGCTCACCACGGAGGCATTGTGGAGTCTCCCCTATTCCGCGACCGATGCCGAGAAGGTGAAGGCAACAGCAGCCATCCGCGAAGCCCTCGCCCGATTCGACAACTTTGCAGACGTATGCGAAATGCGAGTAGCGGCCAAGGAAGCCGTCCAGCCCTTCCGCCAAGCCATCGAAAGACGCCAGCTTGACGAGCGGCTCATCAATTGGGCGCTACGTTCACTCCCGGCGGGACGTACGGACCGAGACGAGGCGCGGATTCGGCGGGAATGTGCGGAAATACTCGCGGAGATGCCCCAGGACGTTTCAGAGCCCGAAGGCAGGGAGGCACTAGAGCCAACGGTCAAGGAAGCTTGCGGGGAGATCAACAAGCGACAGGCCGAGCAGGAACGGCAGGCGCGCAAAGCCGAGTTAATCACGGACGGACTCGCCCAAATCAACACTTACATGCTGGAGCTATTGCGCGAGGACGAGATTACCCGCGAGGAGTACCTAGACAGCCATTTTACGCGCCAGTTGGAGTCCGCCGTTCGGCGCGGCTTGGAATCCGTGTTGATCGGCGATGAGACCACCAAGGAAGCCTGGGAGCGAGCCCGCGAGATGATCGATGGCGAGCTCGAATAAAGGCAGACCTTCGGGAAGTCTAATACTCGAAGTCAATCGAGAACTCAATCTGCCGGCCGCTTGCTGCTTCAGTCGGCTGGAGGAAGCCGCGGATCGGCATCAGGGCGGTTCCGAAGAAGCGGTTGATGCCCAAAATATTCGTGTGGTTCAGGAGATTGAAGGATTCAGCTACGAGGTCCAGGTGAGCTTGCCGGCCGACCGGGAAGTATTTGACCACCCGGAAGTCGACCGACGCCTGGGCTGAGGTTGAGAGCGCGTTGCGCCCAAAGCCGGCCGGGCGGGCAGCGAGTGGAAACGCGTCGCTGTGGTTCGAGTCGACGCCGATAAGTGCGTTCTCGGGCCGGCCACTTCCGGCGGAAATGATTGGAGCCAGTTCGACGTTGCCCAGGAGCTTGTCGAGGAACCGCTGGCCGAAGCCATCTTCCCGGCGGGCGCGCGTGCTCGAACTCTGTTCTTCGTCTTCGCCAAAGGGCAGATCGAAGATTCCGCTCACGACGAAACGCTGCTCCTGTTGATTCAGTGAGGGTCCAAGCTCGGCGGCGAGGTTGTAAGGGTCTTGGGGCTGCTCGTCAAAATCGGAAGCATCGTCGGTGGCTTTCGACAAGGTGTAGCTTGCCGTAAATTCGATTTCATTCTGAAGGCGCCGATTCAGAGTGACGGTCAGCCCCCGATAGGCTGAGTGCGCCGAATCCTCAATCTGCCAGATATCGTTGTAGGCCGGGTCCAGCCGCGCGGGGCTGAAAAAGTCGCGCCCGAGCTGCTGTGCTGTTGGGTTTGGAATGCCGAGACTGGGCGCGTTCTCCGGGGTCAGGATCAATGGCGGCGCAAGGTGGGTGTTGTGGGTGCGCGATAGGCGCAGGCCCCGCACAAAGAGGACGCTGGCGCTCAGTGTGAGGTTCGGCGAGAACTCATGCTCGATCTCAAAGCTGCTTTGATCGCTGTAGGACGGCCGGAGGTTCGGGTCTGGTCGAAAGATAGAAGGCATGATTCCCGCCTCGGGTTGCATTCGTGGTCCACCTTCCGCCCCTCGGAAGACGGCAGCGGCTGCTGGCCCGTCGACGACTTGTTCGAAGGCCTGGCTACCGTTCTCTTCGAGCGCCCGATTGATACTGGCGAGCACGTAGCGGTCATAGAAGGTTCCAAAGCCCGCCCGAAGCACCCAGCGGGAGCCGGGACTGTAAGCGAGGCCGATGCGCGGCGAGAAGTCCAGCGAGTCCTCTTGGAAGCCGGAAGGAAGCTGCTCGAAGTCGTAGCGGAGGCCGAGATCAACCGTCAGGTGGCGGGTGACAAACCAATGGTCAGCCGCGAATGCACCCCAGTTCGTTACCCCGAAACGCGTATGCGGATTGCCAAAGGCCTGGCGAAATGTATCAGCGTTTCCAGCAAGGAAATCAACCAGTGTAGAGAAAACATAAACCCCGCCAAACCCGTCTGGTTGCTGAACGCTGAGCCGAACGTCGTCCACGGAAAGGCCCGTCTTCAGCAAGTGCGGCCCCCGGCTCAGCGTGAACGTGTCGCGAGCCTCAACGTGATCTTCCCTGCGGTTGCTGTTTCCGCCGTAGGGACGCCCGAAGTTGACGAGACCATTGATATCGATCTCCGAGCCGGCCGCGTCATTGGTGCGCAGCGTGGCCCGCCGCGTTGAGACCTGAAACCGAAAACTGTTCAGCGCCTCCGGCGTCAGGACGGAAACGAGCGACCCGGATAAGGCCTGATCTTTGGTAAAGGCTGACCCGCGTGCGCTCGCGTCGGTCAGGCCGTCGATGTTGAAGGCATCGCTGGCTTCGCGGCCGTTGGTGTAGGCGTACCGCAGCGAAGCTGAACCGCCGTTGCTGAACTGGTGGTTGATCTTCCCTGACGCTTCGGTCTCCGCAAAAGCCACGGGAAAGAATCCGGTGTTGATCTGTCGCGTCGCAAGGCGGGGAAATGCGCCGCCCGCGAGCTCCTGGTTGATTGCTGCGGCCACACTCGGGTCCACGATGGAGTCATCCTGGGTGTGCTTGGCCTCCTGCTCGAAAGCCCAGTAATAAAAGGTTTGATCCTTTGCGATGGGACCGCCGTTCGAAAGCCCGGTTCTGTAGCGGTGGAGATAGGGCCGCACAGCCTCATGCTCGACTGGGTTGCGGGCATCGAGTGCGCCACCCTCTCCGAATACGAAGGCGTCCCCGTGTATCTGGTTGGCACCGCTGCGAGTGACCACGTTGATGGAGCCTCCGGAGGCACCGCCGTACTCTGGGGAAAGGCCGTTGTTGACCACCTGGAACTCGCGGACGATTTCGGGAGATAGCTCGGTGCGGCCCGCGCCGGTGTATTCGTCATTGTTACTGAGGCCGTCGATGGAAACGTTGTTGCTGCGGGCTCGCAAGCCACCGAAGCTGAATCCACTGGCGGCGAGGGCTGTTCCGCCGGAGCCGAGGCTCGGGGGTGCGGGCGAGACGCCGGGGGCGATCAGCACGAAGTCGAGGGCGTTCCGCGTGCGCACGGGAAGCTCCTCGATGCGTTCGTGATCCACAATCGTGGCGGTGCTCGTTCGCGAAACGTCGATGGGCGGCCCCTGACCGCTGACCGTGACGCTGGTCGTGACGCTGGAGGGCTTGAGGAGGATGGTCAACTGAGCGGTTTTGCCGACCTCCAAGGTCATTTCCGAGTGGCTGTAGGGCGCGAAGCCCGCATGAGTAACCTGCACTACGTAGTCGCCGACCGGAAGCTCGCTCGCACGGAAGAAGCCAGACGCGTCCGTTTGCGTGCTGCGCTGATAGTGCGTGGCGACCGCCTGCATTTCCACGTGCGCGCCTGAGACCGAAGCACCGCTTGAGTCCGTCACGGTTCCTTCCAGCGCGCCGCCGCCCAACGACTGACCCAATGCGGTTCGGGCCACTAGCAACCCGGCGGTCATCAAGATGCAGATCCGCAAGCGCCGCGAATCTGTGACGCGATGAAATGACCACGGCATAATCAAAGTCCTCGGCCACCTTTTGGAAAGCAAAAAGGCGGCTGCCAGGGTTTAGGAGACAGCGAAGCTCCACGTTTTCGCGTGAATGTCCCTGAGACGGGCTACCGGGACTGCTCCGTCAGCCTTCGAGAACGGAGCCCGTGTCCGGGCGCAAACTGGTGGGGGAGGAGACTAAATGCGCAGAGGTACCGGAGGGGAATTGGCGGGCGCTGGCGCAGGCAAGTCGGAGAGGAGTAGAAGGGCAGCGCGTTGACAAGCGGAAAATTGCCAGAGCTGGTTCGGAGCGAAAGACTGCACCACGGCCTCGCGGAGCCTCTTAAGCAGGCGCGGCCCGACCAATGCCGCGGCCGCTAGAACAACCAGGCCCCCGCCGGCGTGAAACAGTATGTCGCTTAGTTCCTGCCTTGGCCCGTCCCAGCGGTCCAGGGTTTCACACACCGGACCGGACAAGTACCAGCCCAGCCAAAGCAAAATGATCAGCCGGATGCCGCGATCTTTCATAAGCGTTCACGTTATCACTCCTGAGTGGTTCCGACAAACCAGCGCGCCGCGCGTCCAGCAGCTTTGATCACATGTGACGGAAGGTCGTCTCGTCTCTTTAGGGCCATGCCATTCACCAGGGAAACAAACGCTGCTTGACCGCCTCATAGTTGGCGTCGAGGGCTGGTTCAAGCAACAGAATCGCCGCGATCCGGCGGGCCATCTCTTGCACGTAGCGCACTTCATCTTTCGTGAGTGGGCGGCCCAAGAGCTTCTGTTCGCGGTAGGAGAGCCATTTCTTGATGACCTGATACCCACCGATGGTGTACTCCCACACTCGCGCGGGGATGTTCGCCCAATATGCCGATTCATTCAGGTAGACATCCAGGGTGCGGTCCCCGAGCAGTTTGACGGCTTCGCCCAGGGACTCCCGCTCTTGAGCCGTGAAATCGCGTTCGACTGTCCGGCCCGTGCCCGGCATCACAACGCCGCCTTTGCCCGCATGTCCCCACCCGGCTGTTACGGCAAAGTGTTTGCTCTCGTCGAGCGATCCCGTTCCGCCCAGCCTGAACGCCGCCAGTGCCAGCCAGCGGGGGTCATCCACTGCGCGGGCGCGACTCTCAGTCTCAAACAAGGAGGCCACCTCCTTACCCAATTCGGCGGATGCGCAAAGGGTTCCCTGCGTCTGTGGCAACGGGATGTGCGGCCAGTCCTGTCGTAAGGCTCCACCGTTCTCCTTTCGATACGTCGAAGAGTGCAAAACCGCCACCACATGACAAAACAGATCGAAGGGAGTTGCGCGCAGGCGATCAACGTATGCCGCCGCCTCTTCGCTCAGATTCGGAGTCAGAGAGTATGTCGTTGAATTGGCAGCAATGAGCGGGCTGGCCAGGCGCTTTAGGTAAAGCGGGAAATAATTCGAAAATCCGTTCCCGAAATTGTCCGACAGAGCGCGCACAACGTACCCGCGATCAAAACGCTCCATCGGTTGCCGCTGTCGAGCTTCGATCCAGACATTCCCTTTGAACACTTGCGGAAAGTAATCCGGGGATCGGCGGCCCAAGAGCCCGCCTTCGGGCTCCCAATACAGCCACCGAAAGTCGAACGGTCGGTAACAGTACTGGACCACATACTCTGGAAGGAAACCACGCCGAACGAGTTGCTGCCTGACCCCCCTTGCGTCGAACTGGGCGTTAGACTCCATCGCCCTTGGGCAAGCGGTACGCATTTCTTCATCGCTTACAGATTTCTCGAAGTACAGCGCCAGCCGTTTGATGAGTCGATCCCGGTCGATGTCTATCAAGAGATCGTCTCTTTTAGTCTGAACACCAGGGAAATAGGCCGGAAAAATCAGAGGCAGCGACGGCCACAGGAGATAGCCCGAAGCGACCTCAGCAGGCATGAACGGAAGGCCGAGGTCCAGGGCGGGCTTTAATGGCTGATACGGCGTATCCGGGCTGCCCGCTACGGATTCCAAGAGCTGCTGCCGCTTGGTTCTGCCCCAAAAGTTTCGAAATCGCAACCCACCCAAAGAGGAGTTCGCCCGCACTGGTTTGCGCAGAAGCACGGCAACAGCGGTGCCCACCTGAATTCCCTCGGGGTTAAACTCAGTCGAAAACACGCTCGGGTCCGGCTTACCGTCCGGCGTGAGCTTGCCCGTTTTATACTTATCTCCATTCAGACAGTCGATCCAGATGCGGTCGAAAACGTCCAGGTAGTGTTCCCGCATACCTGTAAAGGAGAGGCCGTCGAGCCACGAGTAATTCGAAATGAAGGAGACCACGCCGCGCCCGGTGGCGTCCACGATCCGCCGTTCGGCCATGCGGAAGAATCGGACGTAAAGATCATTGAGCCCCTGCCCCTGCGGTGCGGGAGCACGCTTCGTTGTCCGGTATGCGTTCGAGAGGTCTCGCTCTTCGGAAACGGCCACGCCAGCGAAGCCGTTATAAGGCGGGTTGCCGAGAACCACCAGAATCGGAACTTCGCGCTTCACGTGCTCAGCAGCGTCGCGCTCTTCTTCGAGTTCTGGAAAGATCAAGTGTTGCTTCGGCCCCTTGGGTGGCTCCCAGCCCGTGAGCGCGTTTGTCAGATAAACGCCCGCCCGCTCTTTCTTGGACTCGGAGAGCAGCGCGCCCAGGTTTTGCAGCAGCAGACCGAGCTGGAGGTGAGAAACAACGAACGGAGCGGGGAGAATCTCAAACCCAAAAACGCGGTCACGCGCCGCGTCTTTAAGGTCACTCGCCAGGAGCGCATCTTCGCCCCTTGCCTTAAGCGTCCGGTAAATGCGGTCGAGCACTTCGACCAGGTACGAGCCGGTACCACAGCACGGATCAAGGACGTAAACGCTCTTGTCCGCAAGACCGAGCGGCACGCCGAGTTCTTGCCGGAGTACCGTGTCAACGCGTTCCACCATGTACTTGACGATCTCGGGCGGGGTGTACCAGACTCCGAGCTGCTTGCGGAGTTCAGGGTCAAACGCCTCAAGGAAGGGCTCATAAAAGTATTGGACCGCGTGCTCTTCCTGAAACTTGGCGAAGAAGTCCAGCTCAACGCGGTTCAGCACTTGTGCAGTCCAGTCCAGCACTTCCGAGAGCCGGAGAGCGTCAAGCTGGTTCGGGTCCGCGACTAGGTAGAAAAGTCTTGAGATCATCGGAACCCTCAGATACCGCGCTGCGCTCGCCCAATCGAAGCGGTCCGCGCCCGTCCGCCGATGCTGCTTGAACCACAGCACCCAGGCGGAAAAGATGCCGTAAAAGAGGGTTTGCACCAGGGACGAGCGGAAGAAGTGCTCGCCTTTTTCGCCCTCGAATTTCAAGCCGAGGGCCTCTTCGAGAGCAGACCGGACGCTGCCCAGCGCCGGGAGGTCCACGCCCTCGATGCGCGCCTTTGCGTCCCGTGCATACGAAGCAAGGAACCAAGCCACGTCTTCGGGCTCAGAGAGCCGAGCCGCGTGCATCATGGCGCGCTGTAGAAACTCCACCAAATGCGCGCCGCGTTCCTGATCTGCTTTACGGGAAGTCGCTGCCAAGGCCCAAAACGCGCCTTCGGTGTCCGCTAAGCGGTGCGTCTCGAGTTTGACCGCGCCGCCCTCGGGATCCCGCCCCACCAGGACGAAATCTCGCAGGTTCGTCACCAGCACTTGCTTGTACCGGTTCCAGTAGCGCGTTACCTGCTCTCCGTCCGTTGTGATCCCCGCGTCCTGCTTCGGTGATTGGACTTCGATAACGCCACGGGAAGGAACTTGACCCTTGAGCGGCACACGCTCCGGCGATTTTGGAAACTGGTCGGGAGTGAACAGACCGCCGTCCGGCAGGCCCGCGCCACGGTTCGCTTGGCCCATGATGCAGCGCACGCGCGGCTTGAGCTTAGCCCCGACTTCGTTCAGCAGGTTTGACAGAGCGGTGTAATAACTGGTCTCAGGAACGCCGGAGCCCGAGGCGTGAATCTCGCTCACGGCGCGAAGGTAGGATTCGACAGGAGTCTGGAGTGCACCCCGAAACTGAGACACGGAAAATAGGGACACCTAACAGTGAATGGAGGTGTTCCTTGAGGAGCAAGCGAAAGCGAGAGCATCGCATGGCGGGTTTCAAGGAAAGGGCGGTGCGACGGATATTGGCCGGAG
>DASYYZ010000077.1:0-14247 GCA_035946735.1 Terriglobia bacterium | reverse complement strand
CCAAAACTCGACACTCTCCAAGAGGCAATCGTCTACTTCAACGACTCTGAGAACTGCCGCCAGTACGTCATGGAGCGCCGCTGGCCCGATGGCGTTACGTGCCCACGGTGCGAAAGCAAGAACGTGACGTGGCAGTCAAAGTATAACCGCTGGCAGTGCGTCAGTCATCACCCGCTGCGGACGTTCACCACAAAAACCGGCACGATCTTTGAGGATTCGCCCTTGCCTCTCTCTAAGTGGCTTGCTGCGATGTGGCAGGTTGTGAACTGCAAGAATGGCATCAGTAGTTACGAAGTTCACCGCGCTCTCGGAGTCACGCAGAAAACAGCGTGGTTCATGGATCACCGCATCAGGTTTGCGCTTCGCGTGGGTACAATTGAAAAGGCAAAGGGCGAAGTCGAGGTTGACGAAACTTTCATCGGCGGTAAGGCGCGATTTATGCACGTCGCGCAACGCAAGCGGCGCATCACTGGAACCGGCAGCAAGGACAAAACCGCTGTCATGGGTATCTTGGAGCGCGGTGGCAAGGTTCGCGCCACGGTCGTTGAGGATCGTCGTAAGCATACCCTGCAAGGCGAAGTGAAAAGGCACGTCGAGGCAGGTTCGGCGCTCTATAGTGACGCACTTCTGTCGTATGAAGGTCTTGCGGGGGACTACGCGCATCAAGTAATCGACCACGCTGTAGCCTACGTTGATGGGCGAGTCCATACGAACGGTCTTGAGAATTTCTGGAGTCTTTTGAAGCGCGGGGTCCGTGGAACCTACGTCAGTGTCGAGCCCTTCCATCTAGCCCGTTACCTTGACGAACAGGCTTTCCGCTTCAACGCGCGCAAGATTACTGACGGAGAGCGGTTCGATCTGGCAGTGCGTCAGATCGTGGGCAAGCGTCTGACCTATGACGAATTGACGGGTAAAACGTTGGACTATGAAACTGCCTGCCTCAATTAGACGAAGGCAGAAACGAGGCAAGCGGAAAGTCTCAGAGCGGGCATTATAAGCCCGCTCCGCAAAACTTTTGTTTCAGGGATTTCGGCGGAACCGCGTTGGCTCACTCACGGGCATTCCTGGCAGAGTGCATGAGTGATTTCGCGGGATCGGCACGGCACTTAGGAGTGTGCCATGCCGAGTGTCGAAAGTCAACATGGGGCGCTAACCCATCTAGCTCATGCTGTATCCCACTATGAGCCGAGGTGCATTTGGGGCATGTTTACTGCCTACTCTGACGCTGCTGGTGGCAAGGATCACGGCTTTGTCGTGGTGGCGGGCTTTGTTTCATCCTTCGATTTATGGGATAGATTCGCGGTGGATTGGCGCATCGCGCTAAGCGCGCTTGGTATCCCCTATGTTCACATGAAGGCATTCGCTCATTACAAAGACCCGTACTGCCATCTCAAGGGCGAAGTAGAGCAAACAGCACACATTTTGCATACGCTCGCCAAGGTGATAACAGACTACTCTCCGCGCGCCTTTTCAACGGCTCTTAGCTTCCGCGACTTTGAGAGCGTCAACCAACGGTTTTGTCTCAAGGAGAGCTTGAGGACTCCCTACGCAGTTTGCGCCTTCGATTGCGTCCACGAAATGACAGCGTGGGCAGCTCGCCTTTCCAGACAAGCGGTGCAGTGTGTGTTTGATGAAGGCGATGATGGTTGGGGAAGTGTCCAACAGTTTGCGAGGGAAAAGGAATTTCCTGAGCCGATCTCTCGCCCTAGTCGGGACAAAATGAGAAAGTTGCCAAGTGGGGAAGAGTATCTCGAAAAGGGAATCCTTCAATTGCAGGCCGCTGACTTTCTAGCTTATGAATTGAGAAAGGCCGTCGTGGATCATGGCCCCGACCCTCCGCATGACAAGTATCGCGCATCAATGAAGGCGCTCGGCGAAGGGGCCATCGTCCACAAGCACACAGGATATACGGCTTCCCAGTTAGAGGGATTTTGCGACTGTTTCAAGATTCCAAGACGAGCTGGAGTGAAATGAAATCTGAACCCGAAACTGACACGCGAGAAACAGGCTGGGATCGGCTAGACCGCGCTTTTCGCACGGTCATAACCGTTCCCAAAGAGCAGCTTTTGAAAGAAGAAGCCAGACTCAAGCGGGTGCGAAAAAACAAGCGAGCCAAAAAGCACGCTTAAACGCGCCTGTCACGCTCTTTCACTTTAGCTCTGTCGCATGGATTAGCCAAATATATTCTTACCAAATTTAGCTCATGGGAGACAAGATCATGACCGAGCCGACGACTTTGCAAGAAGCAATTCTGTACTTTGCTAATCCCGACCGCTGCCTTGCGTACCTGATAGCGCGGCGCTGGCCGGATGGCGTTGTGGTTTGCCCGACGTGCGGTAGCAAGAGCGTCCACTTCATACCGACGCGGCGACTGTGGGAGTGCAACACAAAGCATCCTCGGAAGCAGTTCTCTATAAAGATCGGAACGATCTTTGAGGATTCCCCCCTTGGTCTGGACAAGTGGCTTGCCGCTGCGTGGATGATTACCAGCGACAAAAACGGTATCAGTTCCTATGAATTGGCAAAGGACATCGGAGTCACGCAAAAGACCGCATGGTTCATGCTCCATCGCTTGCGTAAGGCTATGCAAACGGGATCGTTCCTCAAGAAGTTTTCCGGTGAAGTAGAAGTAGACGAAACCTTCATCGGCGGAAAAGCCCGCAATATGCACATCAGTAAGCGGGCGCAACGCATCCACGGAACGGGCGGAAACGACAAGGTAGCCGTCATGGGTTTTCTTGAGCGTGGTGGAGAAGTTCGCACGACGATTGTAGAGAATCGCAAGAAGGCGCTCCTTCAGGATGAGGTGCGCAAGAACGTATCCGCAGGCGCGGCCCTCTACTCCGATGCGCTGGCGTCCTATGATGGATTGGACGGCGAGTTCTTTCATCAAGTGGTAGATCACGCGGTAGAGTACGTGCGCGGCAACGTCCACACGAACGGCCTTGAGAACTTCTGGAGTCTCGTAAAACGAGCGCTCAAGGGAACCTATGTCAGTGTCGAACCGTTCCATCTTTTCCGTTACCTTGACGAGCAAGCGTTTCGCTATAACCATCGGAAAGACCTTGATGATGCTGGCCGCACTAGCCTTGCCCTTTCGCAGATCGTGGGCAAGCGGCTGATGTACAAAGAACTCATCGGCAAAGCGGCACTGGAGAAGGACAGGCAATTGCCGAACTAGTTTTCTACGCGCTTCGAGACGCGGGAAGCGGGCCGCTTAGCCCGCTTTCTCTTTGCCTTTTCTTCTTTATGCTCGCTCAGCTTTTGCTGAAGTTCTTTATAAGAAACGGCCATGAGGCCACCCATTACTTTTGTGAACTTCTCAAATTGCTGCTTTTGTTGTTCTCCCATGTGTCATACCTCCTATGGACAAGACATTCCCGCCCAATAGACTTTTGATTGTCCTATACCGAAGCCTTGGCTTGGGGCGTAAGGATTTTCTAGTTCAATTTGAAACCGGCGCTGTGTACGTTCGCCCACTAGATTAGCTGCCGCATAATGTGGAATGAGCGTTTGTGTTTCGACTGGGCATTCGTTCACGACATAGAATGTAAACGTGTCGCCTCGGTCCAGTGGGTTGATCACAATTGTATTCTGGAGCCTTGTGCGCCACGTTCCAGAGTTGTGATCAAGGTCGTACAAAGTGTCTATTGGGATTGTAAGCTCTAGAATGTCTTGTTGCCCATGGTTTTTAACGTCACATCGTAATGCTGAAACACCTTGATCGCTTCTTTGTCTTTCTTCTTGGACAAGGTGCGGATCGGGCCACATTTTCGCGACGTCACCGTTGAAATTAGGAATCTCATAAAATTGCACCTGGTGCCGGCTTGCATTGACTTCTTTGTGTAGAAGAAATACATATGCGACACGTCCAGCGGGAACCTTGATTGGAAGAACATCAGGATCAAAGTAGCAATTAAACGATACTTCAATTGGGGGTAAATATGAAGCCATGGGATTCTGATGGTGTCCTCCCTGCGTCCACACAAAATCCGGTGGATCTGGCGGGCGAGGGATTACCAAAGTAATGGATAGATTAGGGTAATACGTTCGGCCCAATTCCCATACCATACCTGTCACCACTATTAATGCCATTGCTATAAGTATTGCTGGCAGCATCCAAGGTTTCGAGGTTGTGATAAGTGTGATTGGCTGTCCGCTAGAGTCCACAAGACCACGATTAAGGGCTGGACTGTTTGGCTGACTCACATGAGCACTTAGGATAATTACCACTCCTACAAGGACAGCTATACCCCCCAAAACCGGACGAAGAATAACGCTGAGACCTGCACCCAAGATGGTAAACCCAATTGCTTTCTTATCGTCTTTCGACATGCCCGGATGATAATTCAGGGCACGCGTCTGAGTCAAGTATGTTTGTGCCCAAAAAAGGGCAGACGAACCCGTGGAAATGACGCCCCGAGGAGAGCGCGGAAAACTCCAAAGGCAAAAGCGAGTTTTCTCCGGCTGCGAAGGTCACACACAGTCCACCCTCCGGGTCGGATGTCATTCCGACGCCGAGCCAGGCGGAGGAATCTCGCTCTGACGTGACTGCAAGCAGGCTCGAGCGCACGAGTCCGAGGCCCGCCCGTGAAGACTTATTACGTCTATATGGTGGCGAGCAAATCTCGCACGTTGTACACCGGCGTGACCAGTAACCTGGAACGCCGGGTGCTGCGGCATCGAGGCAAGCTGTTGCCAGGTTTCACGGCGCGTTACAATATCAACCGGCTGGTTTATTTCGAGACGTTTGGTGACGTCGTCGCGGCCATCGGGCCGCGAGAAGCAAATTACTGAAGATTGCAAAATATAGTGACCACGTTCGCTGTAGCGGCGCTGTCCTCAGCGCCGAATACGCCGGTGGGGACACCGGCGCTACAGCAGCGGTCGTCACTATATTTTGCAATCCCCAATAAGAGTTGGGGCCGAATGAAGAAAATCGCCTTGATCGAGTGGGCGAACCGCGACTGGAAGGATCTCAGCGAGGCCCGGCGCGGCAACCAGGAGATTGGAAATGGTCGAGTTATCATGAGTGCGCGGGCGTGAGCACGGCGGAACAGCAAGAACGGTGCGGATTGGTGATCGATCGAGTGCGATTGCCCGGGAACGGGAACCCGAGGATTTTAGGAGGGAAAAGCCGCCCCAGCGCCAGAAGTCACGCGACGAAACCAAGGGCCGCAGTGGGCTCTGAGGCGCAGGCCGCAGACCGAAAGGCGCGGTCTGCGCTCGCGATTCAATTCGCCAAGATAGGTCACTGCTTCAGCTCCGGAACTAATAAGAGAGGGCAAAGCTCCCTAAATTGTACCACTTTAAGTTTTAAAGGAATGTTGCCTTGACTCAGCGCCGAGCGGTCGAGCAACACTAAACTGACCGCCTGATTTTGCTGTTGTCCCGGCTCCCGAAGCGGCTCGCACACAAACAAGTTTCCGTCTGTGTAAAGGACGACCAATTCAGGCTGCGAAGGCAACTGCAACACCAGGCGCGGCCCTGGGGTTCGGGCGATGTTTCTACCCACACGCCATGCGGCATAAGGAATATAAAGAAGAAGAAGAATTATAACTACTGGTGAAACGTAGTCTAATTGTTTTCTGGGGAAGGTTTGTACCTTTTCGGCAGATTCTTGAGGCCTCGCCTTGAAGCCTTTAACGTCACGCGTCTGCCGGAGGGGATACACGACAGCCCAGTAGAAGTAGAACACGGGGAGTGCGAACAGTAGTGGTCCTAGCCAGGAAAGGGTGTATACGAGAAATGTGAAACACACGAAGCCAACCAATGGTAGAAAAGCAGCCAGTCGGCGCCACACCGGACCTACAGGACGCGCTTTCATCACCATAAGCCAAGGGGAAAAGCACACCAAGCCCAGAAATCCGAAGAGCAACCAAAACCGAATGATCGTTGTATTAGTCAGGCTGACTAACTCCACGGGAATACCGAATGATATAAGGTATAACGTCTGATATAAGAAAGCGACAAGGTAGGCATAGATAGTTATCCCACCCAAGATGATCTTGACAGCGTCTTTCAACAAGATCTCTTTCAGGACGGCGCTGTTTAGCAGTCCAGGATCGTCCGATCTGCTGCGGTTAGACTCCTGGATTTCTTTTTCTGGCCCCTTTACCGCTGCGACGTCAGTACCCATTAGATCTCCTCCTATGCTTGGGTAGTTTAAGCCTACGTCCTGACCGTGGGTCCTCTAGCCACCCAGGGTGGCCGGCTGGCGCAGAGCGCCAGCCCCGCGCTTTCGCGCGAGAGGGCCATCAAAGCAGTGGCTTATCCATCGGGCGGCCGGGTTTGAGGTCCAACTGGCGCACAACGCCAGCCGCGGTCCTCTGAAGACGGCGGCTTACGTTGAGGGTGTGAGAATTTGCAAGCCGGGGAAGCCTTCGAAGTCCCTGCGATTGAAGGTGCAGACCCTCTCGATCCCATTCGCCGTCATGGTCGCTAAAAGCTGCAAATCGAAGACAGCTCCGCCGCGCACAGGATGCGACCTCAGCATATCCAGCCAGCGCGAGGTGACATCAGGAGGGACCGGCAGCATCATGGCGCCTGGGATCGCCAGGAGCGCTTCGATGGCGGCGATGGCCTCTTCCGAAGTCCTGGGGTTCGACACCCGTTTTGCGCTGGTCACGATGGAAAAGAACTCCGCCAGCACCTGAGAAGTGAGGCAGAGCGTGATTTCGCCGCGCCCGGCACGCTCGAGGAAGGCTCGGCTGGCGGCATGTTGAGGAGCATCCCGATACAGCGCATAAACCAGGGCGTTGGCATCGACCGCGACCAGGTCACCGGACATCGTCGTACAGGTCCTCGCGGCGTAGGTCACTTAGGGCGCGACCGGGCCACAGCGGCAATTCTGCCGCACCTTCGGTTCCCTGTGCCGTGGCCTGTCGGATCACCCGCTCCACGTAAGCTTCCGGTGAGATTCCTTCGGCGCGCGCCTTTTCGGCAACGCGTGACTCAAGATCTGTTGGGAGCATGACGGTCATCGGAGTGCTCCTCATAGAGCGGCATAGATAGTCTACTCTCCACGCCCCGCGGTTTTCAAAGAGCGACGGCTGGCGCACAGCAGAGCTGTGCGATTTCAAGGGCGAGAGATTCAAACGCGCCGGTTGCAAGGCCACTGCCAAGGAGCACTGGGAGCGAGTAGCGCACACCGTGCTGTTCGGTTCTGCGCCCTGCGCCCCAGAGCCCAGTGCGGCCCTTGGTCTGGTCGCGTGGCTTCTGGTAGCTAGGGTCCCGTAGTCGTAGAATGGCCGGAAGTGCTTTGCGCCTGGTCATCTCAATATCCGCATCGGCCGATTCCGCCCGATCAGTCGCGCAGCGTTTACGATTCCGCCGCTCCCGGCGTGGTCCACGTGCTTCCTCTTCGGAACCTCTCGTTGAAACCCTGGACGTTCTCCCCGATTAAGGGCCGCAGCTTGTCGAGACGAGACGGCGAGCCCGCCTCCAGGGGCCGGTTTATGGTAGAGGTGTCACCGCCACTCCCGTCCGCGCCATGGAACTGATCACGATTCTAAACCGCTGCCATCGTTTCCGGGGTTCCCCATTCTTGACACTCGATATATCGGGGTGTACGCTGACCCCTGCGATGCTCTGGCTGGGCGGCCAGTAGCGTCCCAAGCGTGGCAAAGCCTTTCCCATGGAGGTTTCGATGGCTGAAAATCAGGCAAGCAACGAATCGCAAAGCACTCGCGGAGTCAGCCGGCGCGAGTTTATTGGCACAGCCGCCGCAGCGGGTTTTATGATTCTCAAACCCGGCCTCGTGCGCGGAACGCAGGCGAACTCTGCCGTCCGGGTGGGTCTGCTCGGCTGCGGCGGACGCGGCACTGAGGACGCGACGAACCTCGTCGATACCGGCGGAGCGCGCGTGGTGGCTCTGGGCGACCTCTTCCAGGATCAACTCGATCGCGCCTGTAAGCACTTCGACGGTCTGCAGCAGGCGAAGGGATATGCGGCCGTCGATAAGTCGCAGACCTTCGTGGGACCTGAAGCCTACAACGCCATCGCGAACTCCAAGGAAATCGACGCTATCGTCATCGCCACCCCGCCGATCTTTCACCCACAGCATCTTGAGACCGTCGTCGCGGCGGGCAAGCATGTCTATTGTGAAAAGCCCGTTGCCGTGGACGTGCCGGGCGCCAAAAAGGTGATGGAGATCGGGCAGCGCGCTCAGGGCAAGCTCAGTCTCGACGTCGGATTTCAGATCCGCGATTGCCCGATCTTTGTTGAGATGGTGCGCCGCATCCATGCCGGAGCCTTGGGGCTGATTGCGAGCGGCGAGGCCCACTACATCGCGGGTTACATCGATCGTCCGGCCTGGCCCAATGCTTCCCCGGAGGAGCGCCGTCTGCGCAACTGGGTGCACGACCGCACGCTCTCGGGCGACATCATTGTGGAACAGAACATCCATGCCATCGACATCTGCAACTGGATCCTGCGGGACCACCCGGTGAAGGCGGCGGCCACCGGCGGGCGCGAAGGGCGGCCCCCCGAGGATACCGCTTACAGCCACTACAACGTGGTGCTTTATTATCCCAAGGACGTCGCCGTCACCTTCAGCTCCACCCAGTTCAACAAGGGCTGGTGGGATGTTACGGAGCGCTTCTTTGGCACCAAAGGCAGCTCCCAGTCCCCTTATGCCGGACCGCTCGGCATCTGGGGAGACGAGCCCTGGCATCCGGAGAGCGAGCCTAAGCCGGATTCCGGCGGGCAGAAGTTCTCCGCAACCGGCAAATTCTCAGACAATCTGGCTGAGGCCGATCCGACGAAGAAGAAGAACTTCGTCGACAGCATCACCAGCGGGCAATTCCACAATCAGGCCGAGCAAGGCGCGTTGACGGCCCTGACCTGCATGATGGCGCGCACGGCGGCTTACAGCGGCAACCCGACGACGTGGGACGATCTGATGGGATCGACGGAGGTGTGGGAATCGAACATCGATCTGAACAAGCTTAACTATCGCGGGTGAGCGGCAGAGTCGCCAGACAGGACCGGAGTAGTGGAGTCAAGAAGTGAACGTTGAAAAGACGATCGATTTTCTCTTAAAGAACCAGGGTCGCATGGACGCGCGCTTCGAGGCGACGTTCGCCAAAGCCGCCGAGCGGATGAGCCGGATCGAGCGGGTGGTGGCGACGAACAATAGCATGGTGACCCGATTAACCCGCTGCTGGGTCAGTGACGCACGCTTTCACCACCGGGCAATGCGGAGGATTAACAAGTGTCTCAGCAGAAGTGCCAAGGCGCAGGCGAAAAGCGAGGAGCAGTTGGTCGAAATCGAAGACAAGCTGGACGGCCTGATCGACATCGTGGACAAATCGATTCGCCGGAATGGCCGATGATGCAAACTGAACAAGGTCGGGCGCAAGAAGACCCGGCACGGGAAGCGAATCTGAGGAATAGCCATCATGGCGATAAACACGATCCGACGAGACTTCTTGAAGTCCTCCTTTGCGGCCGCCAGCGTTGCCGGACTCGGCAGCCGTAACGCAATCGGGCAGGCCGCGCAGACGTCATCGTCGTCAACTGCTTCCACACCTCTTCGGATCAAGAAGGGCGTGCTGGTTGACATGCTTCCGAAGCAGCTCTCATACGCCGATCGATTCAAGCTGGCGCGCGACGTGGGCTTCGAAGCGCTTCAGGTGAACACCACGCCGGACCCCAAAGAGGCGGAGGACATCAAACAAGCCGCCGCGTCGGCGGGCATTCGCATCGATTCCGTGATGAACATGGCTCACTGGAAGTATCCACTCTCTTCGGCCGATCCGGCCGTGGTGGAGAAGAGTCTTGACGGCATGCGCACGTCGCTGAACAACGCGAAGCTCTGGGGCGCAGGTTACGTTTTGCTGGTGCCGGCAGTGGTGAACGCTCAAACCAGCTATCGCGACGCCTGGCAACGCTCTCAGGTTCAGATCAAAAAACTCATTCCGCTGGCCGAGCAATTGGGCGTGGTGATCGCGATCGAAGAGGTATGGAACAAGTTTCTGTTGAGCCCCATTGAGTTTGCCATCTACCTGGATCAGTTTCAGAGCCCCTCGATCAAGGCTTGGTTTGACGTGGGCAATGTCGTGTTATACGGCTACCCGCAGGACTGGATCCGCACCCTCGGTCCGCGAATCGTGGATATGCACGTCAAGGACTTCAAGCGCCTGGAGGACGGCTACCGCTGGGTGAACCTTGGCGAGGGCGACGTGGATTGGGCCGAAGTGCGCAAGGCCCTGTCTGAGGTGGGCTATTCCGGCACCGCAACCACCGAGCTCGAGGGCGGCGATGAAGCCTATTTGCGCGACCTCAGCCACCGATTCGACAGGCTCGTGCTCGGAAAGGCCTGAGCCATCTTCCGTCGCGGTTTCGCAGCCTTTTGGCTACCTCCGTGACTCGTCCTTCGATCTCACTGCTTCCTGCCCAGCAAGCGAATCTGACCAGTAAGGACGCGTCCTTCACTGCCCTGGTACGTCAGGAACTGCGGCGAATTCACATTGTTATCGACCGCGACGGGGTTGTTGTGGTTCGTCACGTTGTTGAAGCCGGCGCGCAGAGCCCACTCAAAATGGAACAGGTGGAAGCGCTTCTCGGCCGCCAAATTGAGAGAGAAGTAGGCGGGAATGCGCCCGGCGCCGGGCGCAGCCACCAACTGCTGGTTCTGATTGACCAGATCGAAGGGAAAACCACTGCGGGTGTCCAGGATATAAGCTAGATCGTAGCCTCGCAGAAGCGGCAAAAACCCCCAGGCAATCAGGCGATTGGGGGCGTCCCAAGGCAGCGGTCCAGCCACCTGGGGGCCAAAGACCGGATTTTCAAGGCTGAAGCTGAGGGCGGCATTCGAGCGCGCTCGCGAACGCGTGTAGGAGGCAAAGACGAAGTGATTTCCCTTGAACTGCCGCCGCAGATTCACGCGCGCCGCTTCATAGTGGGTTTGCTGTTCGTTGAGAAGCCTGAAGTTGCCGCTCAGGCAGTTCATTATGGCAAGGCAGGAATTGAAGTACGCGAAGCCATCCCGCCCCTGTTTTCCAATGTATTCAAAATCGGCGTAGACGGATCCCGGCAGCTTGCGCTCAAGGCCGGCGCTCCAGTTGAACACGCGCGGCTCCTTGAGGGCTCCCGGCGAGTATTGGAATAACGTCAGCACCGGCGCGCCGAGGGGAGTCTTGCCGCTCGGATCGTAGAAGACGTCGCTGCGCGCGCCTTCGAGCGGGAGCGAAAGCACGTCAAGGTCGGTGGCGTCGTAGTAGAGGCCTGCGCCGCCCACGAGTTTGGTCTGGCCTCCGCGCTCGACCAGGTAACTGGCTGCGACCCGAGGCGACACAAGCACGTCGCGCACGATCTCATCCCAGTCGGCCCTCACTCCGGGACTGAGAGTGAAACGCTCGCCGATCGACCAGCGGTCCTGAGCGTAGGCTCCGGCGGCGAAATTGTCCCGCTCGGAATCGGAGGGTCCGGTGAAACTGACTTGCCGGTCCAGGGTGCCGTTCGCGCGCACGATTTCGAAGGGATTGCGAATGACAGACTGATTGAAAGCGATGCGTTCGAGATTCAGGCCAAACCGGACCTCGTGCCGCCCGGCGGCTTCGATGGGTGGCAGAGTCAGATTGGCGATCCCTTCGATGCGGCGCGAGCGACCGACGGACGACTCGAAGTAGTTGCCGCTGGTTTCCGTGGGTCCGATGACATAGGTTTCGTCGCCGAGCGGCCGCTCGTGGGAGTAGAAGCCGGTCTCGGCGAGACCCGCCTCCAGAAGCGAGCCCCCCGCCAGAAAGATCTGGTCCTTGACGGCGATCAGGTGATTGCTCTGGCGCAGATCGACCGTAGTCGGTAGCGGGCTGAAGATCGATAGACCGGCGTGATCTTCGCCGAACCCATTGACCAGCACAGTTCCGGTGAGGATATTCGAGGGCGTCAGATTCACCTGAGCTTTGGCAAGCTGGCCATAACGCCATGAGCTCACCTGATCCTGTCCGCCCGGCAGGCCGGCGACGCGGCTCTGGTCATACTCGCCCTCCGGCGCGACCAGGAACCACGCTTTGCCGCGGCGCAAAGGGCCGGTGAACAAGAACCGCGGCGTCCAGCTTCCGATGTGGAGTCCCCGGTAGCTGTTGAGCGAAGGCAGAAAGTCCGTGCCAGTGACGCGGAAGTGGTCATCGCCCATGCCGGTGGCGAGATCGAGCACCCCTCCTGTGCCGCCGCCGTATTCCACCGGATACCGCGAGTTCTGCAGGGTGATGGATCGCACGGCGTCCACACTCACCCGGGTGAGGAAATCGCGGCTTTCCGGCGCATTGAGCGTGAATCCGTCGAGCATATAGATCGTCTGAGGGCTGTTGGAGCCATCCACGTGGATCTGCGCGGTGGCGTCGGGCAGAACGCCCGGCAGCAGCGGCAGCGCGTATCGCAAGTCGCGAGGCACCCCGTAAGGCAGATCGATGATGTCCTGGCTTGAGAGCGTGCTGCTCAGCGTGGTCTTCTCCGGATCGATGACGGGCGGCGAATAGACAACGTTCACATGCTCTACCAGTTCGCGTTGATGGTTGAGCGTCACCTCGACGCTGCTCGTCGCACTGGTGTCCACACCCCTTTCGATCGTCGCAAAGAAGCCCTCTTTCTCGAGGCGAAGCTCATAAATGCCGGGCGGGAATTCACCGATCTCACAACGGCCGCCGTAGTCGGTTTCACATCTGTAGAGGCCGCCCGCCCCGGTGATCGAAGCTTGCGCGAACTGCACGGCCACTCCGTTCTCATCGAGCACCGTTATAGCCAAAGCCTGGGACGAGCTGGCGGCGGTCTCGTGAGACTGCCCTGCGGGCGCCGCCGTTTCCGATCGACTGGGAACCTGTTGCGCCACCACAGCAGGCGGGAGCGCTATGGCGGCCGACGCCAGGAGAATCAAGTGCGGCAGCCGTCCGGCACGGAACCCGACCCGCGCGTATCGCACCCGAACTCGAGCCGTCATCACCCATACATTTTCCCCAACTCTGGCGCCAGCGCAAGGGGCCCAAAGAGGGCTGAATTGGTGTACGATGGCTGTCCCGCGACTACTCGGAGGTGAGAGATGAATCGATTCGATCGCAGGGAGTTTCTGGAGATATCAGCTGCAGTGGCGGCGGGCTTGGCCTCGACGCCTGCCGGCCTGAAAGCCAGCGCAAACGCGCAAGCCGCCGGTCACGAGACGGCCTCCAACGCGAAGCCGCCTCGGCCCATGCGGCTCGGCTTGATCGTTGATGTTGACCAGAACCCGGAGCGCGCGCTCGCCAAGGTCCACGAGCTGGGCGTGCCCACCTGCCAGGTACTGGCCAACACCTACGGGCCGGAGGCGGCCGAGAAACTACGCTCGGCGCTGCAGCAATACGGGCTCGAGGCAACGGCCCTGGTGGTGACAGGTCCGGGCCCGGAGGATTACAGCTTCTACCGCGGCCCACTGACGATCGGCCTGGTGCCACGTGAATACCGGGCCGCCCGCGTCGAGCATATGAAGCGCGGCTCTGAATTCGCTCGCCAGCTCGGCATTCCGGCCATTCAATCTCATTGCGGCTTTATTCCCGAGAACCCAAACGATCCGGTGTACAAGGAGACTGTGGACGCTATCAAGGAGGTGGCGGGATTCTGCCGCGAGAACGGCCAGCAGTTCCGCTACGAGACCGGGCAGGAGACGCCGATCACCATGCTGCGCGCGATTGAGGACGTAGGGCTCGACAACCAAGGCGTAAACTTCGACTGCGCCAACCTGATCCTGTACGGTAAGGCGAATCCTTTGGATGCGCTCGAAATAATCGGGCGGCACGTGCAGGGCGTTCACGCCAAAGATGGCCGCTATCCTACCAACCCACGCGACCTCGGTGAGGAGGTGCCGATCGGACAGGGCCACGTGGATTTCCCGCGCGTGCTTGCCAGCCTCAAAAGTCTGGGCTATCGCGGCGCCATCACGATCGAGCGGGAGATCTCCGGTCCCAGGCAGATGGAAGACCTCAAGCATGAGAAAGCCTACCTGCAAGACCTGATTGAACACCTGTGGGCCTGAAAACTGGTTCAGTGAAATAGAGCGCCAGTTCGAAACGAGGCGCGAGTCTGCCTCGCTCGCCGTCGAGTCCTTCTTTCGGGTCCTTCTATCGCGGAGCAAAATAGGGTAATTACTTACTTGACGCACAAAGCGGGGGCGCTCATAATGGCCGAGAGGCCCGTGGCGTCCTACCGTGGGAATCAAATTCATACGGGCTAATCAACGCGCTGGAGCTTATGAAATTCTTTGAAGCTCATAGACTT
>DASYYZ010000076.1:0-1706 GCA_035946735.1 Terriglobia bacterium | reverse complement strand
TTGAAGTTGCCGTCGATTGCGAAATTCTGGCCGATGCGTTTAACAACCTGCACGTTGAGGTCGTTGAGCGTGGTGCCGCCCGGCACAAACTTGGTTTGCGTCGTGCCCGGGCCGGGGATGAAGTCCTTTGCGGCTTTCTGGTGACGCCAGCTCGCCTGAATCCATTCGTCACCGCTGAGGTGCCACGTGGCCCATGCCTGGCCGCCTTTATCTTCGCGGCCTACCCAGTCGCCGAAGATCTGGCCCTGGTTGGTGTAGCCCTGCTTCTCCATGTATTCCCAATACATGAAACGGCCGCCATTGCTGGTCGAGACCGGCGGGTCGGTCCAGGCGACCTCCGAGCGCAAGCTGAGTCGCGGCAGGCCGGGCACATGGGAGAGGTAGAGTCCGGGCCGCCACGAGGCGCGGCGGGGCGCGTCGATGGGCGAGATGTCGTCGTGCACTTCGCCGTCGGCGTAAAGGGTAAGCCAGTTGCGAACGTACGGAAGACGATAAGAAAAGTCCCATGAGCCGAAGCGCGCGCCGGGGTCGGTGTTGCCGTCTTTTTTGGTTTGGTTGGTTGCGGTGAGGCTGAAGAAACTGCGCAGGAAGGAGTGCAGGGTGACCGGTTCGTGGCCTTTGCCGCCGAACAACGCCGTGCGCTCAAAGCCAAATTCGATGTTATCGGTCGGCTTGAAGCTCACCTTCTCGAGGTGCATCCAGGGATTACCGGGCGTAATTACATTGGGCTGGGTCGCCGGATCGCCCGTGTAAAGGGGATTGGGCACCAGAGTGTGGCCGCCTAGCGGGCCGATCAGGAATTCATAGCGGAAAGGGCCGGTGATGTGCGAGAGCCCGGGAACGTACACTGGCTCGATGCGGTTGATCTCGAATCCGTAGATGTTTTGCGCGTTATTGGAGTACGCAAACGAAGCGCCTTTGGCCGGACCGAGCCATTGATCCTGTTTGCCGAATGAGAACACGTGGTTCAACAACTGAAAGGAGACATAGGCTTCGAGCAATCGGCCGTTGTTTTGAGAAGCGATGGGACCGAGGGGAATCGTTGCCTGAGGGTAATAGGGGACGCATGTCTGGTTGGGTGTGGTCGAAACATTGATTTGATCCACCACACAGGAGAGCGTTGAAGCTAACGCGGCGGAGTAGCCTGCCGCGGAAGGCGCATGCTGAAATTCGCCGCGCGCGTAGAGCGTGAAGCGGCCGGCGGTGGCATAACCGCTGATCCCGCTATAGCTGTTGAAACCATTCTCTATGGGACGGCCGTAATCGTTGATGATGGTTTGGCCGAGGTGGAAGCTGTCGTCGAGCGGAGTGCCTCCGATGCCGCGGAACACGGTATAGGCAGACTCGATGCGCGCCTGCCCCTCCAGCGCCCCACACGGACCTTGCGTGTCGGGCGCAAGCTCATGCATCAACGCGCCGTAGATTTGCTTTGCCTGTTCGGTTTCCGGACTGTCTTCAGCGTCTTCGATGTTGGCTTCCGCATCTTCGAGCATGTGGCTGAGGCTGGCGCGGGTCCAGGGCCGCATCCCGAGATAGACATGATTCAGATAGCCAAGCGAAAAGAGGCGATAAACCGCCGGGTAAACCCAGCTATCGACAGGTATGTAGGGCGAGCCGAGGATGGCAGGTTCGCAGATGGATGCAGGCTGGCTCTGCGAGGCGGATGAAGCTGCTGCAGATGGATGACTGGGAGGCTGCTCTGCCGC